>DATHZQ010000165.1:0-22668 GCA_035458525.1 Acidimicrobiia bacterium | reverse complement strand
CTCTCCGATCACGTAGAGGGCACGCAGATCGCCCCGTTCCATTGCTTCGAACATCAGGGAGAGGTGCCACCCGGCCTTTGCGGGAACCTCAGCACCCCACAGCGCTTCGAACTTGCCGCGCGCCACGCCGTCTTCGACATTCTGGAAGCCCGGGAGCTTGTCGGGTAGTGCCCCCATGTCGCCGCCGCCCTGTACGTTGTTCTGCCCGCGCAGCGGCACCAGACCGGAACCGTATCTCCCCACGTGACCGGTCAACAGCGCCAGGTTGATGAGCGCAAGCACGTTGTCCGTTGCGTTGTGATGCTCGGTGATGCCGAGCGTCCAACAGAGCTGCGCCGTTGGCGCGGTCGCGTACGCATGGGCAAGCTTTCTGATCGCCGCTGCTGGAACTCCGGTGACCTGCTCCGCCCGGTCGAGCGTCCACTCCTGCACCGCAGCGGCGTATGCGTCGAAGCCGGAGGTTGCGCGAGCCACGAATTCGTCGTTCACCAGACCCGCAGAGATGATCTCTCGTCCGATGGCATTGGCAAGCGCTATGTCGGAGCCGACATCGATGCCGAGCCAGGTATCGGCCCACTCTGTCGAAGAGGTGCGGCGTGGATCCACGGCGAACATCGTCGCCCCGGAACGCACACCTTTGATGAGGTGGTGGAAGAAGATCGGATGCGCTTCGCGCGCGTTGGAGCCCCACAGGATGATGAGATCGGTGTTTTCGATCTCTTCGTATGAGGAGGTGCCGCCCCCTGCTCCGAGCACTGCCGCCAGACCGGCGACCGAAGGGGCGTGTCAAGTCCGGTTGCAACTGTCGATGTTGTTGCTGCCGAGGACGATGCGTGCGAACTTCTGCGCCACGAAGTTCATCTCGTTGGTTGCCTTCGAGCACGAGAACATCCCGACAGCAGAACCGCGGTTGCGGTCGAGACCCGCTGCGGCGGCGTCGAGGGCCTCGTCCCAACTTGCCGGAACGAGGTCTCCGTTGCGGCGAACGAGAGGTTGTGCGAGGCGTGCGTATGTCTTCATCTCACCTCCTCTCATCGATCGAGGCAGCCGAGACTACCGCGTCCGATGTCGAGGCGGTGGCGATGCGCAGCCGGCCGGAGCGAACCCTCAGGCGGTGCGGTTGGCCGAGCGACGACGAGCACGCCGCTCCCTGGTCGGTGCCTTGGCGGGTGCACTCGTCCCGAACCGGGCTTCCACGTCGGCGAGTGCCGTTACGGTTCGACCGGGTTCGAGTTCGTCGACGACCTTGCGGATCGAGGCGATGTGGTCGGGCGTCGAGCCACAACACGCTCCGATGATGCGCGCCCCGAGTCCGACGGCGAGCTTTGCGTAGTCGACCATGTCGACCGCGGCCGTCGGGTACGTCAGCCCACCCGCCTTCGTGTAGGCCGGGATGCCGGCGTTGGCCTTTGCGATCACGACGGTCTCGGGGGACGCCGCGATGATGTCATGGACTGCTGCGAGGACATCGCCGGGGCCGATGCCGCAATTGGCGCCGACGGCGGCCGGAGGTCTTGCCCGGTCGTGTGACCATGTGGCGAGCCGGCTCGGTGCGATCCCCATCATCGTGCACCCGTTGGTGTCGAAGCTCATGGTGGTGACGACGGGCAGGTCGATCCCGTCCGTTGCTGCGAGGGCAGCCGACAGTTCCTCGATGCTGGACATCGTCTCGATCCACAGAACGTCGACACCGGCCGCATCGAGCGCCTCTGCCTGCTCCTTGAACGCCGCGACGGCGTCGTCGAACGACAGTTCGCCGAGGGGTTGGATGAGGTCACCCGTCGGCCCGATGCTTCCCGCGATGGCGACGGGTCGTTCACCGAACGCTGCTGCCTCGCGGGCAACCGCCACCGCGGCGCTGTTCAGCTCCCCGACGCGGTCTTGCAGTTGGTGTAGCGCCAAACGGCGCCGGGTGCCCCCGAAGGTGTTCGTGAGAATGATGTCGGACCCGGCTTCGACGAAGCCACGGTGGGCTTTGACGACCATGTCCGGGTCGATCACGTTGAGCAGTTCAGGCGACTCGCCGTTGGCGAGACCCAAACCGAACAGCGACGTCCCCATGCCGCCGTCGGCGACCAGGACCTTGCCGTTGGCCAGCAGTTGATCGAAGGTGGTCGGCCGCTGCGTCATGTTCTCTCCATTCCCCGGCGTTGACTCACCCAGGATGCGGGACCGAAGCAGCGGCCAAAGAGAAGAGCCGCTGCCAAAGCAAGCGGCTCGTGCCGTGTCGCTTTAGCTGTACTTCTAGAGCGCCCGCAAGCTGACGAGTCAAATCTGGCGCTTTCGTTGCCGCGAATGTAGCACGGACAACCGTATTCGCAATGGTGCGGGCGCCTTGGATGTCGAGAGAATGCGGGTTCTTGCGTAGCTGGCTGCCACAGGTCGGCGCCAGATACGCAAGAACGATGGACTACCCGTGCCGGCGCTTGATCTCCTCGGAAACGGCGGGCAACACGGCATGCAGATCGGCTACCACGGCCCAATTGGCTTTCGTCACCATCGGTGCTTCGGCGTCGGTGTTGATCGCAAGCACGTGCTTGGCGTTCATCATGCCGACCCAGTGCTGCACCGCGCCGGAGATCCCGCAAGCGATGTAGAGGTCGGGGGCGACGACCGTCCCGGTCTGGCCGACCTGGTCGCTGTGGGGACGCCAGCCGTTGTTGGTGACGACGCGGCTGCACCCGACCACGCCGTTGAGCAACTCCGCCAGCTCTTCGAGCGCCGCAAACGCCTCGGCGCTTCCGACGCCTCGGCCGCCGCTCACGACGACCGGAGCGGTCGCCAGCGTCACTCCTTCGGCGGTGACAACGCGGTCCCGGACCAGGGTCACTGCCTCGGCGTCACCCAACTCAGGAACGAACGGCTGCGCGATCTGTCCAACGATTCCCGGCCGTGGCGTCGGTTCCGTCGTATGCGCCGCAAACGTGGCGATCTTCACGGGAGCTTCGAGCCGGGCGATCTCGTGCAGGCTGCCGCCCCAGCGCAGCCGCTTCATCTCCCACGCATCGGCGGTCTCGGTGATCTCGATGCAGTTGGCGACCATGGCGAGATCCGCTTTCGCCGCCACGTGGGCCAGCACCTCGTTGCCGCGGTCGGTTCCGGTCGCCAAGTACGCACTCGCACCGAGCTCCTCTCCGAGCTGATGGAGGGCGGCCGCCCATGCGTCCGGTCCGTAGTCGGCCAGGAGCTCGTGGTGCACCCGATGCACAACCGCCGGGCCATGTTCGGACACTTCAGCGACGAGGTCGTCTGCCGCGTCGCCCAGCAGGGCGACGTGCACCGCGGCGCCGAGTCGTTCGGCCAGGTCGACGGTTGCCGTGAGCCCGCCGAGCGACGCTTCGTTCAGCTCGCCGCGGTCGTGCTCGACCAGATAGAGGTAGCTCATCCGAGAATCCCGAGCTCTTCGAGTACGTCGACCACCGCACCGGCGGCGTCGGGGCCATGGCCAAGCACCTCGACCGACGAGGCCTTGGTCGGTGGCGTCTCCAGCCTGACTTTTGACTGCGCTCCCGGCTCCGGCTCCACCGCGATCTTCTCGACCGGCAGCTTCTTCGCCGACATCCGCGTCTTCAACGTGGGGTAGCGGGGGAGGTTGATGCCCTCTTTGACGGCAACGGCGGCAGGCAGCGGCAGCTCGTAGACCTCAGATCCGTGGGGCGTCTCGCGCCGGGCCGTGATCGAGCCGTCGCCGACGTCGATGCCCTTGATCCCTGAGACGATCGGTCGGCCCAGGGCGCGGGCGACCCGGATCCCGACCTGGAAGCCGCCCGAATCCGCCGACTCGTTGCCGAACAGGATGAGGTCGAAGGCGCCGCCGGATTCTTCGAGCGACCGGATCGACTCGGTAATCGCTTTGGCGGTCGCCACCGGATCCCAGTCCGCAACGGTGGTCTCGAGCAACACGCCGTCGGTGGCTCCCACCGAGAACGCCGTGCGGACCTGTTCCTCCGCCTCGGCAGGACCCAGCGTCAGCACCGTTGCAGAGCCGCCGTGGGCCTCGACGATCCGGACCGCCTCCTCGACCGCACATTCCTCGTGGGGACTGACCGTGAACCCGAGGAGATTCGTGTCGACGGACTGGCCGTCATCGGTGACGACGATGCGAGCCCCCGGCGCCGGCACCCGCTTGACGCAGACGAGTACGCGCATCGTCAGGCCTTCATCCGGGCGTCTTCGGAGTCGAAGAGTGGCAGGCTGCCGGCCCGGGCCACTTTCACTGGGAAGAGCTCGTTCTGATACATGATCTGCAGGTCGGTGCCCTCGACGGCGTACGCAGGCGGCAGGTAGCCGAGGAGCAGGAACTTGCCCACCGAGGGCCCGGCGCCGGCGCTGGTCACCCGTGAGACCCGGCCTTTACTATCCACGATGCGCTCGCCGCCCATCGTCAGGATTGGCTCGTTACCGCCCATCGGGAAACGGGCGATGCCCGAGTCGGACACGTGCGATTCCATGGTCAGCGTGCAGCAGATCGCCGCCGGCTCCTCTTCGCGGGCCATCAGGTAGGCGTCCTTGCCGATGAAGTCGGCGGCCTTGACCTTCGGCCGGGCCAAGCCGGCCTCCACGGGGGTGTACTCGGATTCCAGCTCCGCACCCATGAGCCGGTACCCCTTCTCCAGGCGTCCGGTCGTGCCGTACACGCCGGCGCCGACCGGGACGACGCCGAACTCCTGCCCGGCCTCCCAGAGCATGTCCCACAGCTTGAGGCCGTGCTCCATGTTGGTGTAGATCTCCCAGCCGAGGTCTCCGACATACGAGATGCGGAACATCGTGCACGGGATCGAGCCGAGCGTGACCTGCTTGACCGAGCCGTACCGGAACCCCTCGTTGCTGAGATCGTCGCCGGTGAGCTTGCTGACGAGGTTGCGGGCGTTGGGGCCCCACACGCCGACGGTGCAGATCGACGAGGTCTTGTCTTCCATCACGACCGACCCGTCTTCGGGCAGCCACTTGCGGAACCAGTACTTGTCGCGCCCGCCGTCGAAGCCGCCGGTCACGACCCGGAAGTGCTGCTCGCCGAGTCGCATGATCGTGAGGTCGGAGCGGAAGCCGCCCTGTTCGTTGAGCAGTGGCGTGTAGATCGCCGAGCCGACCGGGCGATCGCACTTGTTGACGGCCATGCGCTCGATGTAGTCGACGACGCCGGGGCCGGTGAAGTCCAAGATGGCGAACGCCGTCACGTCCACCATTCCGACGCTGTCGCGGAGTGCAAGGTGCTCGGCGTTCTGGATCGGCGACCACCACCGCGCATCCCACTCGTGGGGGCGCTCCGGGATCCGGTCGGCGTACTTCTCCACGAGCGGGGCGTTCGATTCGTACCAGTGGGGGCGTTCCCAGCCGCCGGCCTCGAAGTAGACGGCGCCGAGTTCCTGGGTGCGCACGTGGAACGGTGCGATGCGGCTCAACCGCTCGGAGTCCCACTGCTCGCGGGGGTGGACGATGCCGTAGGTCTTGTTGAAGTGCTCGGCGCAGCGCTCCAGGATGTGGTGCTCGGTGCGCTGGTAGTCGTAGAACCTGGCGATGTCGGAGGCGTGGGGATCGATCTCCGGGTAGCCGTGGGTCATCCACTCGGCGATGGCGCGGCCCGTGCCGGGCCCCTCCTTGATCCAGATGGCGGCGCAGGACCAGAGATTCTTGACCTCGACCGTTTCGCCGACCAGCGGCATGGCGTCGGGGGTCAGGGAGAGCAACCCGTTGATGCCGTACTTGATCTCGGCGTCACCGAGAAACGGCATCAGCTCCATCGCCTGCTCGAGCTGAGGGTCGAAATCGTCCATCGTCAGGGGGAGCTCGGTGGGGGAGAGGCGCGACTCTTCGATCGAAGGGATCGTGTTGGGGTGGTGGAAGATCGGCCGGTGGGCGTAGGAACCGACCTCCATCGAACCGGCGGTCTGCCGTTCGTAACAGAACGTGTCCATGTCGCGGACGATCGGATAACCGATCTCGTTGTTGGTGGCCTGCAGCGGCTCGAGGGGGCCGACGTCGATCATCTGATGCACGGCGGGCGTCAGGGGGATCGTCGCTCCGGCCATCGCCGCGATGCGCGGGCTCCACACGCCACAAGCGATGACAACGTATTCGCACTCGATATGGCCCTTGTCCGTCGTGACGCCGGTCACCTTGCCGTCGGCGACGGTGATGTCGGTCACCTCGGTGTTCGGAGCAACGGCGAGGGCTTCGAGCGCCATCGCACGCTCTCGCATGATCGTTCCCGCCCGCAGCGAGTCGACAACGGACACCGACGGCGTGAACCAGCCGCCCAGGATCACGCTGTCGTCGAGGAACGGCACCATCTCCTTCACCTCGGCAGGCGTCAGGAGCCGGGAGTCGATGCCCCATGCCTTGGCCGAGGTCATCCGGCGTTTGAGCTCCTCCATCCGCGCTTGCGTTCGTGCGACCTCGATGCCGCCGCAGGTGGTGCTGACACCCATCTCCTCGTACTGCCTCTGGCTGTCGAGGGTGAGGTGCGCCATCTCCTTGTTGTGATCGACCGGGAAGATGAAGTTGGAGGCGTGGCCCGTCGAGCCGCCGGGGTTGGGGAGCGGGCCCTTGTCGAGCTGAACGATGTCTCGCCAGCCGAGTTCCGCAAGGTGCATGACGACCGAGTTTCCGACGATCCCGGCGCCGATCACCACGACCGTTGCCTTGGTGGGTACATCGCTCACGTCGACTGCTCCTTCACGAGGTGGCTTTGTGGGCAGACGGTGCCACGATGTGGCACGTTGCTGCATGGTGGAACACTAACTGCCCGAGGGCGGGGCCGCATCCATGGTCTCCAGTGTGGCGCAAAGCCAGTAGTGATGCTGAATCGGTAGCGTGCAATGCGGCATTGCAGTAGTGTTCCACCATGTAGGACTGTTCCGTATCATGGAACAGCTTCGGGCCGCGGCGAACCGAGCTCCGGTCGCCCGTGACGAACTGCCGGCAGGACGACGATGACCGACGACGACCAAGACCTAGACCTTTCCTCGCTGAACGACGAAGAGCTCGTCGAGCAAATGCACGATGACCTCTACGACGGACTCGCCGCCGAGATCGTCGAGGGCACGGAGATCTTGTTGGGGCGGGGTTGGACCGCCAGCGATGTGCTGAACGGTGCGCTCGTCGAAGGCATGCGCATCGTCGGCATCGACTTTCGCGACGGCATCCTGTTCGTGCCCGAGGTGCTGCTCGCCGCCAATGCGATGAAGGCCGGGATGGAGATCCTGCGACCGCTGCTCGCCGAGACCGGTGCGATGACCATCGGCAAAGTCGTGATCGGCACCGTCAAGGGCGACATCCACGACATCGGCAAGAACCTCGTGGCGATGATGCTCGAAGGCGCAGGATTCGACGTGATCGATCTCGGGATCAACACCGACGTCGACGAGTTCCTCGGGGCGCTCGAGGAGCACCAACCAGACATCCTGGGCATGTCGGCACTGCTGACCACGACGATGCCCTACATGAAAGTCGTCATCGACACGATGAAGGATCGCGGCATCCGCGACAACTACGTCGTACTCGTCGGCGGCGCGCCGCTCAATGAGGAGTTCGGCATGGCGGTCGGAGCCGATGCCTATTGCCGCGACGCCGCCGTCGCCGCCGAGACCGCCAAGGAACTCGTGACCAAGCGCCGGCTGCTGGCCTCCGAGGATGCCTGAGACGGTTCCGCCTCGCGTTCTGGTGCTGGCGTGTGGTGCGCTGGCCCGTGAGATCATCGACGTGATGCGAGCGAGCGGCCTCGACAACCTCGTGCTCGAGTGTCTCCCCGCATCGCTGCACAACCGTCCTGAGCGCATTCCGGCTGCCGTGCATGAGCGGCTCCAATCTGCGCAGGGCCGCTACGACCGGGTGCTGGTCGGCTACGCCGACTGCGGCACCGGCGGATTGCTCGACCGGGTGGTCGAGGAGTACGGCGCGGTTCGGTTGCCCGGCGATCATTGCTACGAGTTCTATGCGACTACAGCCGTGTTCGGGGCCCTCGCCGAGGCTGAGATCGGCACGTTCTACTTGACCGACTACCTCGCCAAACATTTCGACCGGATCATCTGGGCCGGCCTGGGCCTCGACCGGCACCCCGAATTACGCGACGCCTATTTCGGGAACTACACCCGGCTGCTGTATCTGTCGCAGCGACCGACGGATGCGCTCGTCGCCAAGGCGGAAGCGGCGGCCGCTCGCCTTGGTCTTCGGTTCGAGCAGCGGCACGTCGGCTACGGAGGTCTCGAGTCCGCCCTGGTCGATTCCGCCGCACGCGGGGAGCAGGCGATCGAGCTGGCGGTGCGGTCCTGATATGCGGGGCAATCGCCAGAACGGCCGGAACGCCTCCGCTCGTGCGGAGCTGATCACCATCTACTGGCGCGACATCCCGGCCCAGGTCACCGCCCGGGCCGGGCGACGCAAAGCCAGCATCCAGCTTCATGAACGGTTCCAGATCGCTGTGGATCGGGCCGCGGTGAAGGCGAACAAGAAGACAACGAACGAATACCTCGCCGAGTGGCGCCGGGAGAGCAGGCCGTGCGGCGACGACCTGCAGAGTGAAGTCGATGCCGCGGTTGCCGAGTTGGAATCCACGTACACGAAGGACGTTCTGAAGCGGCTGGTCGACGCCGGCGGCATCGATCAATCGCAGGGAGATGAGCCATGACCGATACCGTGATCGCATCGGCATCGAAGGAGGTGGTGATCGGTTTCGAGCGCCCCTTTGTCGTCATCGGTGAGCGGATCAACCCCACCGGCCGCAAGCTCCTCGCCGAGGAGATGCGCAACGGGGACTACAGCCGCGTCGAGCGCGATGCCATCGCACAGGTCGCCGCAGGCGCGCAGATGCTCGACGTCAACGCGGGGATCCCCCTCGCCGACGAGCCTGCGGTCCTCGCGGAGTCGGTCCAGCTCGTGCAGCGTCTCACCGAGGTGCCGCTTTCGATCGACTCCTCGATCATCGACGCCCTCGAAGCGGGGCTGTCCGTTTACGAAGGGAAGGCTCTCGTCAACTCCGTCACGGGTGAGGACGAGTCGCTCGACCGCGTGCTGCCCCTTGTTGCCAAGCACGGCGCGGCCGTCGTTGCGATCACGAACGACGAAACCGGAATCTCGGAGGATCCCGACGTCCGGTATGAGGTCGCCCGCAAGATCGTCGGCCGTGCCGCCGATTACGGCATCGGCCACGAGGACATCGTGGTCGATCCGCTGGTGATGCCCATCGGCGCGATGTCGACCGCCGGCCGCCAGGTGATGCACCTCGTCTCGCGTCTTCGCAACGAGTTGAAGGTGAACACGACCTGTGGCGCTTCGAACGTCAGCTTCGGGTTGCCCAACCGCGCCGGCATCAACGCCGCCTTTCTTGCCATGGCGATCGGGGCCGGCATGACCTCCGCGATCACCAATCCGCTGGAGCACGAGATCATGCAGTCCATTCGAGCGACCGACGTGTTGCGCGGCGTGGACCAGGACTGCGCAGCGTGGATCGGCCACTACCGCACGCCTGACGAGGGGGGCGAGCGCCGGGGGCGCCGCAGGACCAACCGGCGCCGCGGCGCCGAGTGACGTCGCCGCTTTGACCGCCACGCACCGCGTCGTGTTCACGCCCTCGGGGCTCGAAGCACGGGTTCCGGACGGCACCGTCGTGCTCGACGCCGCCCGCCTCGCCGGTGCCGACGTCGATTCCGTGTGCGGTGGGCGAGGCATCTGCGGCCGCTGCCAGGTCGAGCCGTCGCTCGGCGAGTTCGCCAAGTGGGGCATGTCCGTCGGGGAGGACGCCCTCGGCCCGTGGTCCGACAACGAGCGCAAGTTCGACGAGAAGCGCGGTCTCGAGCCCGGACGGCGGCTCAGCTGCGGTGCGGCGGTGCTCGGGGACCTCGTGGTCGACGTGCCGCCCGAAAGCCAGGTCCACAAGCAGATCGTGCGCAAGGAGCTCGAGTTCAGGGGGTTGCGCGTCGATCCGATCGTCGATCTTCGCTATGTGGAGGTTCCGGCTCCGCTGCTCGGCGACGAAGTGAGCGACGGAGAGGCGCTCGCCGCTGCCCTGCGCGACGAGTGGGCGATCGAGGGGGTGCACGTCGGGCACTCCGTGCTCCTCCGCCTACACGGCGCTCTTGTCGACGGAGAGCGGGGGGTCACTGTCGCGGTCCGCAACGGTTCGGAGATCGCCGCAGTGTGGCCCGGATACGTCGATCGCATCGCCGGCGCCGCCGTCGACATCGGGTCGACGACGCTTGCCGCCTACCTCTGCGACCTCGACTCGGGTGCGCTGCTGGCGACCTCGGGTGCGATGAACCCGCAGATCCGGTTCGGCGAGGATCTCATGAGCCGGGTGTCATACGTGATGATGCAACCCGATGGCCGCCGCGAGCTCACCGCGACGTTGCGGCGTGCCGTCGACGACGTGCTCACCGAGTTGCTGGCGAGCGCAGGGCTGGAGTCAGACCGGTTGCTCGACATCTTCCTCGTCGGCAACCCGATCATGCACCACTTCTTCCTCGGCTTCGACCCCACGCCGCTCGGCACCGCTCCGTTCACGCTGGCCACCCGCGAACCCGTGACGACCATGGCGAGCGGCGTCGGGCTCTCGTTTGGCAATGCCGAGGTGACGTTCGGGCCGTGCATTGCGGGCCACGTTGGCGCCGATACGGCCGGGGCGATTCTGGCGGAGGGCCCGCACCGCTCGAGTGACGTGCAACTCCTGGTGGACGTGGGGACCAACGCAGAGATCGTGCTGGGGACCGACCAGGGATTGTTTGCGGCATCGAGCCCAACAGGTCCGGCGCTCGAGGGCGGCGAGATCAGCTGTGGCGTGCGCGCCACGTTCGGAGCCGTCGAGCGCGTGCGCATCGACCGCACGACGTTCGAGCCGAACCTGTCCGTGATCGGCGTGGATGGGTGGTCCAACGACCCCGGCTGGGACGAGTCGGCGGCAAACGTGACGATCGCCGGCGTCTGCGGATCGGGCATCGTCGAAGTAGTGGGCGAGATGTTCCTCGCCGGAATCATCGATGCCCAGGGCCGAATCGACGGCAGCCTCTCCTCACGCACCGACCGCATCGTCGCCGACGGCCGCACCTTCGCCTACGTGGTGCATCGCGGTCCTCCGGAGCTACGGATCACGCAGAACGACGTCAGGGCGATTCAGCTCGCCAAGGCTGCCCTTCGGGCCGGGATCGACCTGCTGAGAGAACGTTCGGGGCTGCTCGAAGTGGACTCGATCCGGCTCGCCGGCGCCTTTGGGTCGCACATCGACCCGCTCTACGCAATGGTGCTTGGACTCATTCCGGATGCACCGCTCGAACACGCCAGGGCGGCAGGCAACGCCTCGGGAATGGGCGCCGTGCGCGCCTTGCTGTCCAAGACGCAGCGGCGGGAGATGGTCGAGGTGACCGCACGAGTTGAGAAGATCGAAACGGCTACGGAACCGAGGTTCCAGGAGCTGTTCGTTGCCGCGATGGCGTTCCCGCACGAGACGGAGCCCACGCCGCATCTCGCCGAGTTGGTGCAGCTCCCGGAGCGGTTGGTGGCGTCCGTGCCTCCGGCTGGAGGAAGACGCCGCAGGCGCGGCGCCCGCAAGGAGGAACGATGAGCGAGGAACGCCGCAGGCGCGGTGGTGGGCGAGCGGCTCGCCAAGCCGCCCGCGTCACGAATGCGATTCAGCAGCAGCGATTCCTGACGAGGGCGCTCGCTCCGGTCGAGGTGCTCTCCGAGGAGTCATTGAGCCTCATCGAGGAGAACGCCGACACGCTGCTCGAGCGGGTGGGCATCGAGATTGTCGGCTACGACGACGCTTTGCAGATCTACGCCGACGCAGGTGCCGATGTCGATGGCACCAGAGTGCGCTTTCCGCGCGGCATGTGTCGCGAGCTGATCCAGGCGACGGCTCCCAGGACGTTCGTCCAGCATGCTCGAAATCCGGATCGGTCCGTCGTCATCGGTGACCCGCACCTCGTGTTCGCACCCGTGTACGGGCCGCCGTTCGTGCGGGATCTCGAAGGCGGCCGCCGGTATGCCACGATCGAGGACTTCCGCAACCTCGCCAAGCTCACCTACATGACGCCGTCATTGCACCACGCCGGCGGCACCCTGTGTGAGCCGGTCGACCTGCCGGTCAACAAGCGGCATTTCGACATGGTCTACACACACATGAAATACAGCGACAAGCCGTTCATGGGTTCGGTGACGAACCCGGACCGTGCGCAGGACACGGTGGACATGGCCAAGGTCCTGTTCGGCGAGACGACCCTGCAGGAGAAGACGTTCATTCTGTCGCTGGCCAACGCCAATTCTCCGATGTCCTGGGACTACGCCATGCTGGGGTCGGCCAAGGTGTACGCCGAGAACAACCAGGCCGTGCTCATCACGCCGTTCATCCTGGCCGGTGCGATGGCGCCCAGTACCGTCGCCGGTGCGGCGACGCAGACGCTGGCCGAGGCGCTGGCCGGCATGGCGTTCGTCCAAATCGTGCGTCCCGGCGCGCCGGTGGTCTTCGGCTCGTTTGCGAGCTCCATGTCGATGCAGTCGGGGGCCCCGACGTTCGGCACGCCCGAACCGGCCCTCATGCTGTATGCGGTCGCACAGCTCGCCAGGAGGCTCGGCGTGCCGTTCAGGTCCGGTGGCAACTTCACCGCCTCGAAGGTCGCCGATGCGCAGGCCGCCTATGAGAGCGCATTGACCTTCCTCCCAACCGTCCAGGCTGGGGTGAACTTCGTTCTGCATACGGCAGGCTGGCTCGAGGGTGGGCTCACGGTGGGCTACGAGAAGTTCGTGATCGACGCAGTACAAGCCTCGATGATGGAGCGGTGGGTCGGCGGCGTCGCCGTCGACGAGAACGCGATGGCGCTCGATGCGATGCTCCAGACCGGTCCCGGACAGCATTACCTCGGTACCGATCACACGTTCGCCAACTTCGAAACGGCATTCTGGCGTTCCGATCTCGCCGACAACAACAGCTTCGAGCAATGGGAGCTCGAGGGTTCGCGTGACGTCGTGGTTCGAGCCAATCAGAAGTGGAAGCAGATGCTGGCGTCGTATGAACCTCCGCCCATCGACGAGGCGGTGGACGCCGAGCTGCAGGACTGGATCCGGCAGCGCAAAGATTCGTTCCCCGATTCAGACGTATAGGAGATCCCCCCACCATGGCCACCGACCTCACCGCGGACCAGCGCGCCGCGATCCGCCGCGTGCTGGAGAACCCGCAGTTCGAGATGATTCCGATGAAGAATGCGCTCGAGCAAGCGGCCTATCTGCCGGAGGGTGCCATGGTCTCGGTCACCGCATCGCCGGTGAAACCGCTCGAAGAGACGATCGACCTCGCCGCCGAGCTGCACCGCCGCGGGTTCGATGTGATTCCGCACCTGTCGGCACGCATGACCGAAGATCGCACGCATCTGGAGAAGATGGCGGCCCGGCTGCACGAGCTGGGGATTCGCAAGCTGTTCGTTGTCGGCGGTGACGCATCCGACCCGGGGGAGTTCTTCGACGCCGGCTCGGTGCTGCGAGCGCTGGACGACATGGGCGCCGAGTTCGAGCGCATCGGAATCGGGTCCTACCCGGAGGGCCACCACATCTTCGACGACGACACTGCGCGCCGCGCCCTGCACGACAAACAACCGTATGCGTCGTATATGGCCACCCAGATGTGCTTCGACGCCGATGCGATCACTTCGTGGATCGGGCACATGCGGACCGATGGCATCACGCTTCCGGTGGTCATCGGCGTCCCCGGCGTCGCAGACCGGCTCAAGCTCATGCGAATCTCGGCACGCATCGGCGTCGGACGTTCGCTGAAATTCCTGACACGCCACCGCGGCATGCTCCGGTCATTCGTCGAACCCGGCGGCTTCAGCCCGGATGAGCTGCTCGAAGATCTTGCGGACACGCTGCTCGACGAGCGCGCCAACATCATCAACGTGCACATCTACACGTTCAACCAGGTTGAAACAACCGAGCGGTGGCGGCGGGAATATCTCGCGTCGCTGTGAGCGTCATCGTTCCCCGATGAACTGGGCCAGGATGCCACCGGCCGATCCGAGGACGGCGGCGGTGACCCCAAGAAAGAGGAGGGCGCCGACGCCCAGCGAGGCGCCTCCCGCCACGCTGATCGCCACGGTGATCACGTAAACCAGCATCCCGGCGAGGCCGCCGTCGAGCACCGGCGCAGTTCCGAGCCGTCCTGCTACGTAGCCCGCTGCAAACAACGCCCCGAACTGGACGAAGATGAGAATCGCCTGCTCACCGGCTCCGTCGACGACGCCGATTGCTCCGAGCACGAGAAACACCCCAAGTGCCATACCGAGCCCGGCCATGGCGCCGAGCGCAATCGCCCCCCAAGACGTGGAGGCGCCCACTCCTAGAACGCGCCGTCGAGGTGCTCCTCGAGGCCGGCGATCCACCCCGCCGGAAGGCTCCAGTGCCGCGAGCCGCGCAGCATCACCGATACGTAGTCTCGCGACGGAGTATGCGACGCACCGTTTCCTTCGTGCAGGTGCACGGTGACTTCGTGTCGCTTCCCGGTGCGATCCATCGCCTCGATGGTCGTCGCCGTGCGGCCCTCCTCTGACTCGATCGTGTCGAGTTCGGCGAACTGGTCGTCTGGCACCGCAAACACTGCGCCCCATACCGTGCTGGTTTCGTCCGGCTTGACGGTCGGCAAGCCGCCGCCCCACGTTCTGTTCTCTATCGCCCACTCGAGCCCGGTCTGGGGGAGGTGTGCGATGAATTGGAACTCGGCGCCAGGTGCCACTTCCGACATGCGCTCGGGAGCGATCCGCGCGGTGTAGGCGAAGTAGAGCAGAACGGCCTCCCTCACGTCGAGTGTCGTCGGATGTCGTGTTCGGTCGACGGAGTGTAGTTGCCGCACGTCATCGCGCATTTCGTGGGAACTTCGTGGCGCTGGTGATCGTCAGATGGTTACGAGCACCCTTGAGGAGGAGTGCCAACCAGCATGAACGACACACTCGTCGACAATCCAACCATGACGCTCGAGGACTTCCTGCACGCCCCCATCACCGAGGAGCGGCCTTGGGTGGTCTTCGCAGCTTGCCGCGACGCCGACCCCGACGTGTTCTTCCCCTCCAACAAATCCGAAGAGAGAGAAGCCCTCGCGCTTTGTGCGATGTGCCCGGTGATCAACGAGTGTCAGGACTACTCGATGGACGCTCGCGAGACCTTCGGTGTCTGGGGCGGGCTCACGGAGAAACAAAGAAAGCTGGCGCTCCGCCGCTCCGCGTAGTCTCGACCGTGCCCTCCCATCTTCGACGTTGGGGAAGCGGGCGTCCGCTCGCCATCTGGCGCGCCGGGAGTTCAGGGATGTAGCCTCGCGGCCGTGACCGATAGATCCTTCGACTGGGCCCGCACCCTGGGTGCGCTGGCCGCCGGCGAGTCGCTTTCCCGTGAGACGGCGAACGCCGCGATGGCCCGCGTGATGGCAGGTGACGCCACCCCGGCGCAGATCGCTTCCCTCGTGACCGGACTCCGCGCCAAAGGCGAGACGAGCGACGAGATCACGGGCATGGTCGAGGCCATGCTCGATGCTGCGGTGACCGTGGACGCAGGAGACGACGTGGTGGACATCGTGGGCACCGGCGGCGACAAGTCGGGAACGTTCAACATCTCGACGACCGCGGCTTTCATCGCCGCAGGGGCCGGCGCCAAGGTGGCAAAGCACGGCAACCGAGCTGCGTCGTCGAAGACTGGCTCGGCCGACATCCTCGAGGCCCTCGGCATCGACATCGAGCTGTCCCCGGAGGCGACCGTCGAGATGATCCGAACCGTGGGGTTCGGCTTCTTCTTCGCCCCCCGCTACCACCCGGCGATGCGGCACGCCGGTCCGGTGCGCCGGGAGATCGGGTTTCGCACGGTGTTCAACATCCTCGGTCCGTTGTGCAACCCGGCGCGGGCCAAGCGGTACGCCATGGGCGTCGCCGACCCGCAACTCGCCGGCAAGATGATCGAGGTGCTGCGGAACACCGGAGCGGAGACCGCCTTCGTGTTTCACGGCGAGGATGGTCTCGATGAGCTCACTACCACCGCCCCGTCGATCATCTACCGGCTGATCGACGGGGAGATCACCCATGCAGAGTTCACTCCCGAGGATTTCGGCATCCCCCGCGCCGTTCACGGCGAACTGCTGGGCGGCGACGTCGATGAGAACAAGGCCATCACGCTCGGCATCCTCGAAGGCACGCCGGGCCCCAAACGTGACATCGCCCTCATCAACGCAGCGCCTGCGATCGTTGCCGCCGGGCTCGCCGACGGATTCACCGAGGGCATGGACTTGGCGATACAGGCGCTCGACGCCGGCGATGCCCTTGCGGTGCTCGAACGTGCCGTCGCGTTCTCGGGCTCTGCGTGACGCCGCAGGTGGTCCAAGCCTGAACAATCGGTGAACTCGGTGCCAGCGAGCTCGAGTACGGAATCGTCCGGTCTAATGTTGCCCACGATGAAACGCTGGTCCTTCTTGTTGATCGTGCTTGCCCTGGTCGCCGCCGCATGCGGTGGCGCCGGCGACGATGCTGCGGACGGCTCGACAGGAGCGCCTGCTGCCTCCGAGTCCACGGTCGCCGACGACACCGAAGCACCGGCGACGACTTCGACCGAGGCCATGGGCGACGACGACCACTCCGACGACGTGGCCGAGACCACGACGAGCGGCGAGCCGAAGGCGGAACCCGAAGGCGATCCTGCGCCTGATTTCACGCTTGCGCTCGGTGACGGCGGCGAGTTCTCGCTCAGCGCAGAGGAGAAGCCGGTCTACCTGGTCTTCTGGGCGGAGTGGTGACCGTCGTGTCGGCGGGAGTTGCCCGTCGTCGCCAACATCTCTCAGGACTACACCGACACGGTTGAGTTTGTCGCCGTTGCAGGCCGCTCTGACCTCGGCTCCACGGCCTCCCGTGCCGACGAGCTGTTCGGAGACGCGCTGCTGTGGGGTCTGGACGACTCGGTCTGGGATCTCTACGGCGTCCCGTATCAGCCCGTCACTTTCCTGATCACGGGTGGTGACACGATCGTCGACGGTTGGCCTGGCCTCCTCGATGAGAGTGACATCCGCAGCCGCATCGACAACCTCGTCGCTCTGTCCGGCTAACCGCCTGCTGCAGCCGCGGCTCGGTGCCGCCGTGTCGACCACATGATCCCGAGCGTTCCTACGACGACGCCCGCGAGGTACCAGCCCACCGGGCCTCCGCTGAGCGTGGGCCGCAGCGGTTCGGTCGCGAGGCGGCTGAGTGACGCAACCAGCAGCGCCGTAGCCGCGGCGGTGCCCGGTGCCGGTGGCTTGCTCCTCCTCCACCAAGCGAGTGCGATCGAGGCGGCGGCGAGCACCAGGGCCGCATAGAGCTCCACGGGATGCCGGCCGACCGGCGAGCCGGGTTGCGTCATGGCCCACGGCAGGTCGGTCGGTGCGCCAAGGCAAGCGTCGCGGGTCAGGCAACCCGCATGCCAGCCGGCGAGTCCTGCCAGCGATGCAGCTGCCAAGCCGTCGAGAACCGGCCACAGCTCGTCTCTCCCGAGCCACGCCGCGGTGGCGATCGCCGCCACGGTTGCCCATCCCGTCGCCACCCCGGCGCGCACGATGAGGATGTCCCCGGGGTTCACCAGCGGGTTGACGCCGTCGGCCACCATGGCGGCAATGCGCCCGACGAACACGCCGGCGACGATGGCCGCCATGGCGATGTCCCAGAGGTTCTTGGTGCAGTTGGCGGCGTTGCCGCGCCGCGCCTCCCACCAGATCATTCCGTAGACGCCGGCCACGGCGACGGCTACCGACCCGAGCAGCGTGAACTCCATCAGCCGCGGGCCAGCAGCTCGTCGATCTGGAGAGCGAGCGTACGCTCGTCGAGCACTCCGGTGTGGAGCTCCATCAGCTCACCACCCGCCGCATAGAAGAACGTCAGTGGCACCGCACGTGACCCGCCGAGATCCACCGGTATGTTCCCTGCTCCATCGAACAGGTGAGTGAACTCGGCGTCGGGAAGGAATTCGGCGATGAAGCCGCGGGCACCAGTCTGGCTGTCGCGGACGTTCAGGCCCACGAACTCGACCGTGCCGGCGAACTCGGCGGCGGCGCGGTCGAGCAGCGGGGCTTCCGACCGGCACGGGATGCACCAAGAGGCCCACACGTTGAGCACGACCGGTCGCCCAGATTCCGCCACCAATGCCGCCACCTCGCCCGTGGTGACCGCCGGCAGCTCGGCAATGTCATCGATGTTCGACGGGGAAGTGGCGCATCCGGCGGCGACGAGCGCCAGTGCCGGGATCAATGCGGACAGGCGGCGTGGCACCCGGCGAGTCTATCGCTGCCCCAGGTTGGCGTGATTCGAGGCGCGTCGCGGCCCGCAACCTGAGGCGACGCGGGCTAGCGTCCGTCTTCAATGAGGACGGACGTGCACACATGGGCAGTCCAGTCACCCACTGGGAGATCATGGGCGAAGACGGCGATGGATTGGGAGACTTCTATGCGGGAGTCTTCGGCTGGAATCTCGCCGCGGTGCCGGGACTCGATTCCGATTTCACCGTCTCCGGAGACGAAGCCGGAGGGAGCGGAGGAGCGGTCGGCAAAGGCATGGAAGACATGGTGAGCTATCTGACCATGTACTTCGATGTCGACAGCATCGATGACCAGCTGGCTCAGATCGAGGCAGCGGGCGGGCGCACCATCGTGCCGAGTACGGTGATCCCAGATACCGTGACCTTTGCGATGTTTGCCGACCCGGCCGGCAACCTGCTCGGTCTCAACGAGAACGAATAGCGGTTTCCGGAGGGGCGACGGCGAACGCTGGGTCGTGTCACCCGGCGGGGAAAATCACGCGACAGACGTGCGGGGGTCAACGGGAAGCGATCTGTTGTGATGGCCCGGGGCACCTGGCGTCCTTGCTGACGGGAAGGAGGAGCGGACATTCCAGTCTTCACGCATGTGTTGGTCGTCGGAGCAGGCTCGTGGGGGACAGCCCTCGCAAACCTGCTGGCGGCAAAAGGGGTTGCGACGACGATCTGGGCTCGGGAGCCCGACGTGGTTGCGAGCATCAACACGAGACGCGAGAACTCCATGTTCCTTCCGGGCATCCGGCTCCACGAGAGCCTGCGTGCCGTGGCCGACCTGTCGCTTGCGATCAGCGAGTTCCCCGTGATCGTGAACGCCGTGCCAACCCAGTTCATCCGCACGACATATGAGCCACTCAGGGAAAGGGTCGCGTCCCAGCTGCTCGTGACCGTATCGAAAGGCATCGAGGTCGGCACGCTGCTGACCCCCAGCGAGATCTTCGCCGAAGTCGTACCGGATGCGGCGGCCGCCATCACAGCGCTGTCGGGGCCGTCGTTCGCCCGCGAGGTCGCTGTCGAGCACCCGACGGCCGTCGTGGCTGCCAGCCGCTCCGCGGACAACTCGCGTCTGGTGCGCGATCTCTGTGCAACGCCGAGATTCCGTGTCTACTCCTCCGACGATGTCCTCAGCGTCGAGCTCGGCGGAGCGCTCAAGAACGTCATCGCCATCGCCGCGGGCATCGTCGAGGGCCTGCGGTACGGCAGCAACACGATGGCGGCGCTCATCACGCGAGGCCTGGCCGAGATCACCCGGCTGGGCGTCGCCCGCGGTGGTAACCCGCTGACGTTCGCCGGGCTGTCGGGGATGGGCGATCTCGTGCTCACGTGCACCGGAGCCCTGTCACGCAACCGGACCGTTGGCGTGCAACTCGGGCGCGGGAAGAAGCTCGACGAGATCGTCGGCGAGATGAACATGGTCGCCGAAGGCGTGAAGACGACCCAGGCGGTGCACGCACTCGCCCAACAGCTCGGAGTCGAGATGCCGATCGCCGACCAGGTGTATGCGGTGCTGTACGAGGCCAAGGAGCCGGAGGCGGTCGCCACCGAGCTCATGACGCGCCGGCTGCGAGACGAGCGGGAGATCGACGGGCGCTGACGCGGCGATCGAGCTCGACGCCGCCTACGCGAGGGGCTCGATACGCCAATCCGTGCCGAGGTCGGCCAGCGTCTTGAACTCCCGCTCGGCATCGGCGCGTCCCAGTTCGATGGCTTCGCGTGCGAACTCCGGTTCGAACAGCACGTAGCTCAGCAGCTCCTTCTGCTGTGAACCCTGTTGGCCGGCCACCCAACTGAGGATCCTCGACTCCGAGATGCCGAGCCGCTCGGCGACCTCGGCAGCTTTGCGGCCGAGCACACCCCGTTCCTCGGGGCCCGCGAAGAGATAGGGGATGGTCCGCATCTTGCGCTCGCTGCCGTTGGAGTCGACGCTCTCGATCTCGTCTCCCGCCCCGGAGGTGGCTTCCTCGATCAACGTGTTGGTCCGCGCCAGCCGGTGCATGTCCTCGATGAGAGGATCGGAAAGTGCCGCCTGCATGAAGAGCAGAAACGCATCGTCCAAGTCGGGGCGGCGGCGACTGCCTGGCTCTGGCTGCGGGCTCGTGCGGTGGAGTGCAGGATCGGTCGCCACTACCGCCACGCGATCGACGCGGAGGCTGAGTGCCGGCTTGATCGGCGTGTTGAGCCGTAGCCCACCGTCGACATACCACTCGCCGCCGATCTCGATCGGCGGGAAGGCCGCGGGAACCGCCGCTGACGCCATCAGGTGCCGCGGGCCGATGCCGCCATCGGCGGCCACGTAGTCGATGCCCTTGCGATCGTCGTTGGCGGGGAGGGCGACCCGGTCGCCGAGTTCCGCGAACACGGTCGTTCGGCCTGTCGCCGCATGGGTGGCGACGACAGCGAGCGCGTCGAGGTCGCCGTTGCGGAGGTTGAGGGCGATGCGACGCGGCTCGCCGAGTGCGTCGCGAATCGTCTTCTCGAGCGGTGAGGTGTCGAGGAGCCCTCGGTCCAGCCGGCTCGCCAGCCGCAGCGGCAGCGTGACGGGGAGGCGGAACACCTGGCCGGACTCCATGTTCGACCAGAGGCTCACGAGCTGCTCAGTCGCCTCCGCAGCCGGGACGTGGGCTTTGGCGGCGAGGAACGCGGCGTTGAGGGCGCCCGAGCTGGTCCCCACGAGGGTCTTGGGGCGCTCGCCGCGCGCCTCCAATGCTGGAAGCATCACTGAGAGCGCCCCCGCTTCGTAGGCTCCGCGGGCTACGGCGCCCGCAAGCACGAGACCGATGCGCGGCGATGGTTTCGATGAGCGGTCGGTTTGCATGTCCACTCCTTTGTCCCCGTATCGCAGGATCTGCCGCTCTCCGGGGTCGGACCAGTGGCCAACCGTCGCTATCGGGTCCCGCCGGAAGGGTCCTCACCAACTGGGGGACTGGCGCCGTCACCCGGCCGCATCGACCAACCCGCGTGGGCAGCGTCCCGTGACGATGAGCGGACCGGGCGGTTGCTGCGAGAGGTCCCGGCTCACGATGATTCCAGCGCCTCTGCCTCCGGCCCCCGACTCCAGCAACAGCCACTCGTCGTCCACGCGCTTGTTGGCGATGATGTCGTTGCCGGTTCCGACACAGTTCAGCGCCGTGATGGTCGAGCCTTCCGCCTGGACGATGCGGGCGAGCTCGACACCGAGGACCGACCAGTCTCCTGCGACGTCGAACAGCTTTGTCACCGCCCCATCGGGCGCAACGCTCGTCTCTCCACCGGACGTTCCGGGGATGTCCACCGAGAGAAGTGATTCACCGGTCAGCGCGTCGTCGTCCGATGAGCCGGCGCAAGCGGCCGGCACAAGCGGCCGGCCCAACGAGCGCGGCAACCATCATCCACGTCGCAACGGACCGTGATGGGAAGCGACGGGTCAGGGTTCGCTCGCCCAGTCCGGGGCCGGTTGCGGGTCGGGCTGAAGCACCGACAGGTCCTCTTCCCACACGACCCCCTGCCCGCCGTCGAACGTTCGAATTTGGACGCGACCGTCCAGTGTTGCGACCAGCAGACGACCGTTCCGGTCCCAATCTGCCCACTGTGCGTCGTCGAGCACGATCAGGTCTCCGGCGTGCTCGATGGCGGACTCGGCCGGGTCGTTCCAGCCGGGCATCGTGCGGAAGGCGGCGTACCCACCGCGGACCGTCAGCTTGGTGCTTGCGCTGGCACCGGGCTGGGGCTCTTCCATGGTCACGTCCCGTCCCTCGTCCCAGTGGCCGCCCTCGGGACGCGGCGGGGTGTCGGCGGACTCGACCCAGCCGCGCCGGCGCTCCGCGGCGAACTGCTGCAGTCGGTAGAGGCCGAGGCCGTAGCGGCGAAGGATGGGTGCGTCGTCACCGACATCGGGCTCTCCCAGTATCGACTCGCCCAACGACTCCGTGAAGTGGAAGCCCCGCGTATACGTGGTCCCTGCCTCCCATGCGGCCAGGGCCATCAGTCAGGGCAACCGGGAGACCTGCTCGTAGATGTCGCCGGCCGGCCAATCAGCGTTCGCCTTGAGAATGGACGCGGCGAACCACCGGCCGTCCGGCGAGACGTCGCATTTCTGTGGATAGATCGTTCCTTTGTCCAGCTTCCCGGCTCGTACACACGCTTCGTGAGATCTCAGCGACCGAGGTGGCACCACTTGCTCGGTCCACGCCGGACAACGGCAATGATCGGTGCGGATGTTGCCTGAATTCCGAAGAGCCGAGGTCCTTGTCTGCCATGCGATTCCGTCGCATCCGAGAACGTACCGCGCGCTCGGAGGGTCGCCGGGCGATCCCGAAGAACGGCGCAACGGCCCTGGTCGCAAGGCGGTTCGCCTGGTGAGGTGGAGCAGGCACAGTTTCCTTCTCGGGGAGGACGATCATGGAT
>DATHZQ010000164.1:0-4926 GCA_035458525.1 Acidimicrobiia bacterium | reverse complement strand
CCGATAGGGCCTGCCCGGTCAACCTTTCCAGCAAAAAACCCAGGGTCTTGCCCGCGTGGAGGCAACGTGACCGTCGTCGTGTTGGACGAGCAAGACGACCCGCTGCCCTCCACCGATCAACTCTTCGAGCTTGCCGGCGTCGTCCTGGCCGGTGAGGGTCTCCCCGAGGCGACCGAGGTCGCCATTTCCCTCATCGACGAGCCGCGCATCCAGGAGCTCAACGAATCTCACCTCGGCAAGCAGGGCCCGACCGACGTGCTGTCCTTTCCGCTCGAGGATCTCAGACCCGGCCATGGGCTCGAGCCGTCCGTCCCGGGCGGTCCGCCGCCGGCGATCGGCGACGTGTTCATCTGCCCGGCCTACGTGCGCAAACGGGCGCGCGCCGCAGGAGTAGCCTTCGACGATGAGATGGCGCTCATGGTGGTACACGGGCTGCTCCACCTGCTGGGATACGACCACGTGAAGGATTCGGACGCGGTGCTGATGGAAGCGCAGGAGCGCCGGTACCTCGCACAGGTGGGACGGCAGCGCCCGTGACGACGCTCGCACTTGCGGTTTCCGGCTTGCTGCTGCTGGTGACGGGACTCATCCGCGCCGCAGGGGCGTCGCTGGTGCGCACACCACGCGCCGACGCGATCCAGGATGGAGCCGACGGCGACACTCGTGCCCTGGTCGTCGCCCGATTGCTCGATGACCGACCCCAGCTCCAGCCTGCGCTCGGCGTCTTCCACACCAGCTTGCTGGCGCTCGCCGCCATCCCGGCAACCTGGGCGCTCTCGCGAATGCTGGACGGTGTGGCGCTGGCAGGTTCGCTGATTCTGCTGGGCCTGGTTCTGGTGCTGGTGGGAGACCTCTTGCCGCGCAGCTTCGGACGGAGCCGACCCATGACCCTGGCCTACCGATGGTCGTGGTTGCTGGGCCCCGTTGTGGATCTGGGCAGGGCCGCCGCCGACCTGGTCTCAGACGTCGACGAGGATGCTCCGATGGAGGATGGCGAAGAGGACGAGGCCGCCGAGCGCGAGCTGATCAGCTCGGTGCTGGAGTTCAGCGATGCCATCGTTCGCGAAGTCATGGTGCCGAGGCCGGACATGGTGACGGTGGTCGGCGATGAGTCGACCGACAAGGCGCTCGATGTCGTGATCGAAGCCGGCCGGTCGCGGATCCCCGTGCTCGGCGAAGGCATCGACGACGTCGTAGGCGTGCTGTACGCCCGCGACCTCCTCAAGCTCTACGACGAAGACGCCGAGCCAATGCCGAGCCGGCAGTTCGCGCGCGCTCCCTACTTCGTTCCGGAGACGAAGCCGGTGCCCGAGTTGCTGCGCGAGATGCAGGTGAATCAAGTGCATCTCGCCATCGTGGTGGACGAATACGGCGGCACCGCAGGCTTGGTGACCATCGAAGACCTCCTCGAGGAGATCGTTGGCGAGATCGTCGACGAGTACGACGACGAGGCGCCCATGTTCACGCTGCTCGATTCGGGTGAGTACCTCCTCGACGCACGGATGAGCATCGATCAGCTGGAAGAGCTGATCGGCCAAAAGGTGCCTGCAGAGGAATGGGACACCGTCGGTGGTCTGGTCCTCGGCCTGGCAGGGCGTGTGCCTCGGGAGGGCGAAACGTTCGACTTGGCCGACCACGTGTTCGTCGCCGACCAGGTCCAAGGACGCCGGATCTCTCGCGTCCGAGTTGCGGCGCGCTGATGCTCCGCTCCTCCGGTTTCGTTTCGATCGTCGGTCGGCCCAACGTCGGCAAGTCGACGCTCGTCAACGCAATGGTCGGGCAGAAGGTCGCGATCACCTCGCCGCGTCCGCAGACGACGCGAAACACGATCAGGGGAGTCGTGACGCTCGAGGAACGCCAAGCCCAGCTCGTTCTCGTCGACACTCCAGGGTTGCATCGCCCCCGCACGGCTTTGGGGGAGCGTCTCAACCGTCTGGTGTACGGATCCCTCGAAGACACCGATGCGATCTTGTTTCTCCTCGATGCGACCCAGAAGATCGGCCCGGGTGACCGCCTGATCGCGGAGCGGGTCGGCGAAACCGGTTCGCCGGTCGTGGTTGGCGTCAACAAGGTCGACGCGGCGAGGCCGGATGAGATCGCGGCGCAGCTCGCTGAGGCTGCCGAGTGGGACTTTGCGGCGTACGTCCCGGTGTCGGCGCTCGAATCCGACGGCATCGATCGTCTGTACGACGAGCTGATCCCGTTGCTTCCGGAAGGCCCCGCCTTCTTCCCCCCGGACATGCACACCGATCAGCCGGAGACGCTCCTGGCCGCCGAGCTCGTCCGGGAGAAGTACCTTGCGGAGTTGCGCGACGAGCTGCCTCACTCGCTTGCGGTGGTGGTGGATGAGATCACGACACGGAGCAACGGCAAGGTCTATGTGGCCGCAACCGTGTATGTCGAACGCTCGTCTCAGAAGGGCATCGTGATTGGCCGCGGGGGCGCACTGCTGCGCCAGGTTGGTGGGCTGGCTCGCAGCGAACTCGAGACGCTGTTCGCTGCTCCGGTGTTCCTCGACCTGCGGGTCAAGGTCGAGCCCGACTGGCAGCGTCGCGAGCAGCTTCTCGACCGTCTCGGATTCTGATCGAGAAAGCGTGTAAGAAATCAGGTGGTGGTGTGTCTCATATACGA
This sequence comes from Acidimicrobiia bacterium, assembly GCA_035458525.1. GTDB lineage: Bacteria > Actinomycetota > Acidimicrobiia > Spongiisociales > UBA5794 > DATHZQ01. The sequence continues at coordinate 2,295 of DATHZQ010000164.1, read as the reverse complement.
GAGCAACGTTGAGTCACTCTCAGAGCGGGCACGCTAAGCGCCCCTCCCACAACTGAAACAAGATGGCGGAATATCCCTTCTCGCTCCTTACCGCCATCACCAAGAGTCAGGGCCTTTCTCTCTCGAGGCCCTGATTCGCGTCTGCCGCTAGAGCCGGTGCTCCGGCAGCCGACCCTGATCGTCGACGAGGCTGCGTCGTCGATCAGCTCGCCGCTCGCCGCCCAGTCTCAGCCCACGCTGAACATCGCAGTGAGGCGCTGGGTCGAGCGGCTCATTTCGTCGAGAGGCTGTAAGGACTCGACGTGAGCTGTGTCCAACCTGTGTACGTACGAAGTTTCATAGCGAGAGCGGCCGAAACCACATGGAACGCAACGCAATCGTCAAGGTCGCAGCAGGGGGACTCACTCTCTCCCCGGTGGGGGGGCTGCGTACTCGGCGGGGGGCCGCACACACACGGCCTCCCGCCAACGCGTTCGTTTTGTCCTATTCTGTCTTCGTTCCCCCCGCAACGACCCCCAACTCGTGGCCAGAGAGGTAAGCGGAGGAATGGCAGCACCACTTCCTGAATCTGACGGCGACCTGGTTCGCCTGGCCCTCGAGGGCAGGCAGGACGCCTTTTCCGCGCTCTACGAACGGTATTTCCCGAGCGTCTTCGATTTCGTCACCCGGCTGCTTCGCAACCGCGAGGAGGCCGCCGACGTAGCCCAGGACGCCTTCATCAAGGCCATGGAGCAGCTGCCGACGCTGAAGAATCCAGATCGATTCAAGAGCTGGATCTTCACGATCGCCCACCGCACCGGATTGAACCGCATTCGAAGCTCGAAGCGGACCGCCACCGTCGGCGGATCTGTGGACGACGACGAGCGGGCAACCATGGCCGTTGCCGACGCCGATCCGAGTGTCGACCCCGAGCAGATGGCGGCGATCCAAGAAGCTGCCGACATCATCTGGGAGGCCGCGGCAGGTCTCGACGCCCGCACGTATGCCGTCATGGATCTCCACGTGCGGCACGGTCTCGACTCCGCGGAGATCGCCGAGGTCATGGGCGTTTCCAAGGGCAACGCCTACACCATGGTGTCGCGCATGAAGCAGAGCTTCTCCAAGACGTTGTCGACGTATCTCCTCGTCCGCAAGGGACGGGCAGACTGCTCAACGCTCGCATCGGTCATCGGCCCGGACACCGAGCAGATGACACCAGACCTCCGCAAGCGTGCCGATCGGCACGTCAACCGCTGTGATGTGTGCAGCGACAACCGGCTGTTCTACATGGAGCCGCTCAAGATGTTCGCCGCCCTCATGCTGGTGCCGGTTCCGGCCGGGCTGAAGGCAGCCATCTGGGGATCCGTCGCTGCCAGTGCCGCCGGCGCCGCCGGAGTGGGCACTGTGGTCGCTTCGGGCAGCGGTGCCGGCGCTGCAGCCGGCGGGGGCGCCGGGACCTCGGGCGCAGGTGCCGCAGCGGGTGGTGTCGCAGCGGGCGCCCAGGCGGGAACGATCGCTGCCGCGGTCGCCGCCGTGGCGTTGACCGTGGCCGTTGCCGCGGGAGCGTTTGCGCTGTTCAATAGGACCGATGATCCGCCGCCGGCTGCGGCGCCGTTCCCGACGACGACGACCACAACCGTGATCGTCGAGCCGGTGACTCCGGCCACGCCGCCGCCGACGACCACAATCACGGCCACGCCGCCGCCGACCACGACGGTCGCACCGGTCGGGGAACCGCCTCCTCCGCCGCCGACCCCAACGACCCTGCCGCCTCCACCGCCGCCACCTGATTTCGACGTGGCCAACGACACTGGGACGCTCGCTGAGGACACCACGATCGCCATCAATGTGCTGGCCAACGACGTCGGTCCTATCGATGCCGCATCGCTGCGTGTGGTGTCGGGCCCGACGAACGGCTCGGCGGCTACGAACGCAGACGGCGCAATCCTCTATACCCCCGCCGCCAACTTCGTTGGAGCCGATCAGATCTCCTATTCGGTTGCGGACACGCTGGGGCGGTCCGCGGCCGCAACGGTCAGCCTCGCGGTGACACCGATCAACGACAATCCTGTCGTGCCTGGGCCGGGTTCGGTTGTCACCGCCGAAGACATCACAATCTCGTTCGACCCGCTCGACGGTGCCTCCGATGTCGACGGCGACGTACTCACGATGACATCCTTCGATACAACCAGTGCCGCAGGCGGCTCGCTCGCCGAAGGCAGTCTCGTCTACACACCGCCGCCCAACTTCTTTGGGACCGACAGCTTCACCTACACGGTGAGCGATGGCACCGTCGATGTTCTTGTGTCCGTGCAG
>DATHZQ010000163.1:0-17464 GCA_035458525.1 Acidimicrobiia bacterium | reverse complement strand
GTACCTCGGCTGCGGTCACATCCCCGGCTTCAGCTTCGGTGGAGGCAGCCGGCGCGACGGGTTCGGGAGCCTCGAGCGAGGCAGCCACTTCCGGCGCCGCCTCTTCGGGAACAGTCTCTGCAAGCGCTTCGTCTGCCGTTACCTCCTCGGCCACCGGTGCGGCGGACTCGGGCGATACGGGCGGAGCCTGCGGCTCGACGGCCACCTTGGCGCCGCCGGCGTCGATGTATGCCATGACGTCGCTCCTGGTGATGCGCCCGCCGTCGCCGGTCCCGACCACGTGGTTGAGATCGATCCCGTGCTCCGCAGCGAGCTTGCGCACCACCGGAGACAGCACGCCGCGACGTGGCGCGTCGTCGGTCGGCATCGGAGCGGCCATCGACGCGGGCGCCGCCGCCGCAACCGGTGCGGGTGCTTCTGGTTCCGGCGCAGCCTCGACGGCCGACTCGACGACCTCCGGCGCTGCGGCCGCCGGTGCATACGGTTCTGGTGCTCCGGGAGCCGCCCCCGGCATGGCGTCGGTCGCCTCGGCAACTGCGACGGTTTCGGCCGGCTCGCCTGGCTCAGGCGCAGCGGAGGGCGCTTCGGCAACCGCCTCGCCGGGCTCGCCGATGACGGCGAGCGGGGTACCGACGGAGACCGTCTCCCCCTCTGCCACGAGAATCTCTTGAATCACCCCACCAGCCGGAGACGGAACCTCGGTATCGACCTTGTCGGTCGATATCTCGAGCAGGACTTCGTCCTCGGCGATGGTGTCACCCGGCGCCTTGGCCCACGACAGGATGGTGCCCTCGGTGACTGTCTCACCGAGCTGCGGCATCGTCACCGTTATCGCCATGTCTTTGTGGTCTCCTTCGTGATGTGTGTCCGCTGATCGTTGGGGAGCATTCGCCGTATGCCTCAGTGCAGTGGGCGGCCCGCGGCTGCGAGCAGCGTCTCACCGATAGCTTCGGAAATGGTGGGGTGGGCGTGAATGAACGCCGCTGCTTCGCTCGGGAGGGCTTCCCAGGCGACGACGTACATCAACTCGTGGATGAGCTCGCCGGCTCCGGGGCCGGCAACTGTGGCGCCCAGAATCGGACCGTCTTTCTGCGCCACGATCTTGACGGTCCCGCCGGTATCGCCCTGGATGATGGCGCGACCAACGCCGCGCATACCGTGATCGGTCGCCTCGACCTCGTAGCCCGCGGCCGTGGCCTCGGCCTCGGTCATCCCGACCGAAGCGATCTCCGGGTGCGTGTACGTGACGAGCGGAATCGCTCGGTAGTCCACCGGAGCGGACTCGCCCGTGGCGATGTGGGTGATTGCCGAGATGCCCTCGGCGAATCCGGCATGTGCGAGCTGAGGCGTACCCGCAACGATGTCACCGACGGCGTATACGTTTGGCTTGGCGGTCTGCATCGTCGCCAGGTCGACCTTGACGAAGCCGCGATCGACCTCGATGCCCGTGTTCTCGAGCCCAATGCCGTCGGTCACTGGGGCTCGCCCAACGGCGACGAGAACAACGTCCACGTCCACCGAGGTCTCCCCTGCCGCCACTCGCACACCATGGTCGAAGAACTCAGGCGGCCCTACGGCTACGCCGGTGTTGATCTTGATGCCGAGTTTGCGGAAATGCCGGCCCAACACCTTCACTGCAGCCGGATCGGTGCCCGGAAGCAGCTGGTCGAGCGCCTCGAAGACGTGGACTTCCGACCCGGTCTCGCCCAGCAGCGAGGCAAACTCGCATCCGATGACACCGCCACCGATGATGGCGACACGCTCGGGTCGCTCGGCCCAATCCAGCGCCTCGTCCGAGGACACGATGCGTACCCCGTCGAAACCCCATCCGGGGATCGACCGAGGGATCGAGCCGGTCGCCAGCACGACATTCCGGGCTTCGACGTGCCGGATGCCGTCGTCGTCGACCACCTCGACACCGCCTTCCGGTCCGAGGCGGCCGAAGCCGTTCATCACGTCTACGTTGCGGGCCTTCAGCAACCCGCTGAGCCCCCGCACCAAGCCGTCGACAACGCCGTTCTTGCGCTCCAGCGCCGCTTTCCAATCGAGGCCGGGCGGGTCCGCAATCACGCCGAACTCGGCGGCGCGCTTGACGGTCGTGTAGACGTCGGCTGTCTGCAGCCACGTCTTTGCGGGGATACAGCCGCGCAAGAGGCAGGTTCCGCCGACGCGTTCCTTTTCGATCAACGCCACGGAGAGCCCGAAGTTGTGGGCATACAGCGCTGCTGCGTAACCCCCCGGGCCACCGCCAATGATCGCTACGTCGTACATGGTCCTCCCGCATGAAAAGTTCTGGCCTAGCCCGAGATTAGCCGACCACTCCGACCTGAACAGGGGAGAATTGTCGCCACCCCGTTATCTGTGAATTCGCGCCCTTCTGCGAATCCGGCCCCGCCGGCGGTCGGTACGATGCCGCAATGCAGACCCGCTACCTGATCTTGGCGGCATTGATCACCGGGATCGCCATCATCGCTGCGGCCGCGCTCTGGTTTGCCCTCCTGTGAGCAGCCGGCCACGAGTGCTGGTGGTCGGTGGCGGCATCGCCGGAGTGAGCGCCGGCCACTTCCTGGCGAGGCACGCCGATGTGACGCTCGTGGACATGGAGTCGACGCTGGCGTATCACACCACCGGCAGGTCGGCCGCGTTGTACTTCGAGAACTACGGAGCGCTGCCGATCCGGCCCCTGTCGCGGGCCAGCCGGCGCTTCTTCGATGCCCCACCGGCCGGCCTGGTGGATCATCCTCTCTTGCGCCCACGAGGTGCGCTCACGATCGCCAACGCCGACCAGGTTGCGGCGCTCGAGGCTGCACTCGCACAAGGCGAAGCAGCCGGAACGCGCTTGGAGTGGATCGACACGGCGGGCGTCCGCGAGGTGTGCGACGCGGTGTTGCCGGAGGCTGCCGTCGCAGGCCTCTGGGAACCGGACGCGGCCGACATGGACGTCGCCGCCATCCACCAAGCGTTCGTGCGCGGGTTGCGCCAAAGCGGCGGTGCGATCCGCACCGACCGCCCGCTGACATCCGCCGCACGCACCGCCAACGGGTGGACGGTCGTCCTCGGCGACGAGTCGTGGGAGGGCGATCTCGTCGTCGACGCCGCCGGCGCTTGGGGAGACGCAGTGGCGGAGGCGTGCGGTGTTGCGCCCCTGGGACTTCAACCCAAACGGCGCACCGCCTTCATGGTCGCCGGTCGCCCTGGATCGGAGCAATGGCCCCTCGTGGTGGACGTCGACCAGAGCTTCTACTTCAAGCCAGACGGCCCGCAGCTGCTGTGCAGCCTCGCAGACGAGACCCCGTCGCCCCCATGCGATGCTCGGCCCGAGGAGATGGATGTGGCCCTGGCGATCGACCGGATCAACGGCGTCACTGATCTCGGCATCCGCAGTGTCCGCTCACAATGGGCCGGGCTGCGCACCTTCGTCGCCGACAAGACGATGGCGATCGGGCCAGATCCCGCCGAACCCTCGTTCATCTGGCTCGTCGGCCAGGGCGGCACGGGTATCCAGACAGCTCCTGCGGCCGGCGAGTTGACCGCGGCCCTGGCCCTCGGCACACCGCTTCCGCAAACGCTCCAGGAAGCGGGCGTTGACCCGGCGGCCCTCGCCCCCGACCGACTTCGGGCGTCGTGAGCCGTCCCCGCGACCGACCGCGGGAGCTCTAACCTCTCCTGCATGCTGCACGTCAGCAACGCGGAACTCATGGCGCTGGCAACCGGAGCGGTCGTCATCGCTTTCGTTCCCCGCGGCACCCTCACCGAAGGCGACGAGGTCGAGCTGCTCGGGACGCGGTCGATTCCGCTCGACTCGCTCAAGGCGGCCTACCGGCGCTGGGGTTCGACCGCAGCCCTCGACGGCTACACCGCAGTCGTGGTGTCGGTGGATCCCGCGGCGATTCTCGATCCGGTGGCGGGTGCAGCCCGCCACATCCGATCCGAACTGGGGGAAGGGGACCTCGTCGTGCTGCGGGTCTTCGGTACGGAAGGACCCGTGCTCTCAGACGAAGCGTTCCATGCGAGACAGCGCTCGGTCGAGGGTGCGTTGCGGGAATGAGCCTCCGCCTGAAGGTCGGGGATGTGAGCCTCGCGGCGCGCTGGGACGCTCCCGACGCACCGACCAACGTCGTCGTCTTCTGTCACCCCCACCCGCTGCAGCGCGGCACCATGTCGGCACCCCTCATGGAGGGAGTCACCCGCTCGCTGTGCATGCGAGGCTTCGCCGTGCTTCGGTTCAACTTCCGCGGCGCAGGCGATTCGACCGGTACGCACGACTTCGGCGTCGGCGAGGTGGATGACGTCCACGCCGCGGTCGGCGAAGCAGCAGCTACATACCCGGGGCTACCGCTGAGCATCGCCGGATGGTCTTTCGGCGCCGCCACCGCCCTCCGCTATCAGGCGAGGGAGCAGTCGACGGCTTCCTATGTGGGGGTAGCACCACCCGTTTCGTCGAACCGCTCGCCGCAGCTCCCGTTGCGACACGAGCTGGCGCCGGCGCATCGCACGTTCGTTCTCGGCGACCGCGATCAGTTCGTGACGGTTGACGAGCTGTCCGAGTACGCCGGACGAATCGGAGCCCACCTCGAAGTGCTGAGCGGCTCCGATCACTTCTTCTACTTCCGAGAGGAGCGGGTCGCGGCGGCGGTCGCCGACGGTCTCACCGCGTCGGAGTGAAACCCCGATTGCGAGCCTCGGGCAGCTCGTCGGGAGCAAACGCCTGCAGCAGGTTCTCCCGGTAGAGGCCGTCGCGCCCGATCCGTGCCTCGAGCTCTGCGAGCTGGTCCGGCGCATCGCAGTCGTACACGATCATCGTGTCTCGCGCCCCCACGTAGCGATGTTCCTCGAAGCGTCGCAAGCGGCTCATTCGCCCTCCGTTGATGGTGCGCGCATCGTAGCGAGGACGCGCGAGGTCACACGCTCGTGAACGCCATCACGATCTCGGTCACTCGGGGAGCCCCGGTCTTGAAGTCGATCGTCCCGCTCAGATCATCACGCTCGATCTCCATCGCCCACGCCGCATCCGAATTGGCCTCGCTGGTCAGAATCGTGAAGTCGCGGGCAGGCAGGTTCTGCTCGAAGTACGTCACGGCAACGGCGAGCTCGACCGGAACACGCATGATCACCTCGGTCGTTCCTGTGCTGCGGACAACCAGCGTGCTACCGATGACGGCCTCGTCGGGGACCGGGAAGTCACTTGGGAGGGTGTCGGGGAGCGATCCCGACCCGAAGACGACGTCGTCGTCGGCGACGACCGAGGTCGTGGCCGCGTCGTCATCTGCGGAACAGGCTGAGATGACGAGCGCAGCGGCGACGACGGCGAGAACGGCGCGACGGCCTGCTGACCTGGTTTTGAACATGGGGTGGCTTCCCGGGTGAAGGCAATTGCGGCGACGGGAAGTGTAGGAGCGGTGCGGGAGTGTGCGAGCTAGATGTCGTCTTCCGGTAGCTCAATCACGGATCGCATCTCGACTTCGTCGACGGGGTCGCCTACCGCGCCGAGTTCGGCCAGGTAGGCCGCCTGATGGTCGAGCACCTCGATGATCACTGCGCCGTCATAGGCGTAACCGGCAGCAAGCGCCTGCTCTTGAGCATACTGCGCCGCATCGAGCCCTCCCACGACGGCGACGTCGGAGGACCGCAGCGTCGGGTCCTGCAGGTAGCGCAGCTCCCATTCCAGGATCCGGCGCACGTCGTGCCGGTTCACCTGCTGGCGAGCGGCTGGGCTCAGTTGCGCCATCACGTACTGCAAAGCGTCTTCGACGCTGTACACGACGAGTTGCTCTCGGTGGCTGCGCCGCTCCTGCCAGCTGAAGGCGACGGCCACGGCGATCAGCAGAGCCAGGAGTACGAACGCAAGGAGCAAGGGGCCCATCGAGAAATGGTACATTCGCTGGCCGAACATCCCTCAACGGAGCATCCATGTCGTTCGAAGCCATGCGCAGCTTCTTTTCGCTGCTCGCCATCCTCGTGGACCTCGCCGTCGTGGCCGGGGTCGCACTGCTGGTCGGGAGCCGGTTTGCCTCGGGTATCGCCTCGACGCGGCGGCGTATCGAAGCATCGCTCTACGGGCGGGAGCTGACCCTTGCGTTCATCATCGCCGCGACCGCAACGCTCGGCAGCCTCTACCTGTCGGAGATCGCCCACTTGGAGCCGTGCAAGTTCTGCTGGTTCCAGCGCATCGCGATGTACCCGCTCGCCGTGATCCTCGGCATCGCGGCGTGGCGCAAGGACCGCAACATCCGGATCTACGCCACCACCCTGGCCGTGGTCGGTGCCAGCATCGCGGCCTACCACTACCTCATCCAGCAGTTCCCGACGCTGAGCGCCGGCGAGTGCTCTGTCACCGTCCCGTGCACCGCGGCCTACATCTGGGAATTCGGATTCGTATCGATCCCCTGGATGGCTTTGAGCGCGTTCGCCCTTATCATCCTCTTCATGCACGTTGCGCGCAGCAACGATCACAACGAGAACACACCACTGCCCGGATCAGAGGGGACGACGTGACTACGTCAAAGAAGAAGACGGCCAAACCGCCGGCCCGGACCGGCGGGAAGGCCGACCAGCAGCAGTCCCAGCCGCGAAAGATCCCGTGGCTCGGTATCGCTTTTGGCGCCATTGCCCTGGCGCTGGTCGGGGCCATCGTGTTCAGCAGCGACGAAGCCATCGGCAGCGAGTTTGGCGAGGTGACGGTCGACGGCGCCCTCCCGCCCTTCGTCGATCCGGCAACCGACAGCGCTATTGGCATGCCGGCGCCCGAGGTCGAGGGCGAAGACTTCGACGGAAACACCGTCGTGATCGAGAATGACGGCACCGCCAAGGCTGTCGTGTTCCTCGCTCACTGGTGCCCGCACTGCCAGGCCGAGGTCCCGAGGGTGCAGGCGTGGCTCGACGAAGGCGGCGGCGTCGAGGGAGTGGAGATCGTATCGGTCACGACCTCGATGAACTCCGCTCAGCCGAACTACCCGCCAAGTGAATGGCTCGACCGGGAGAACTGGACGTCACCGGTGATCCGGGACGACAGTGACTCCACCGCTCTGAGCTCCTACGGTGCGGGTGGATTCCCCTACTGGGTCTTCGTCGCTGCCGACGGCAGTGTTACTCGTCGTTCTGCAGGCCAGCTCGACATCCCGACGCTCGAGGCCTTCATGACGGAGGCGGCGAACGCCTGATCCCAGGCGGTACTGATGCCTGCCAGGCGACGCTGGCGATGTCCGGGGCGAGGAGTGACGGAAGCGGCACGGATGCAGTTTCCTCTGGAGACTGCCGGCCAACCGGCGAACGCCGGTTGGCGGGGACGCAGCCGGCGACGGCCCTGTCTGGACTGAGCGCGGCGAACGTTGTGCGACGGGGCCCTAGATGCTGAGCCGCTCAGCGAGAACGGCCCGCCACTCTGCGGAGTCGCCGAACATGAGCTGGCTCGACTTCGCCCGCTTGAAGTAGAGGTGGGCGTCGTGCTCCCAGGTGAAGCCGATGCCGCCGTGCACCTGGATCGTGTCGCCTGCCACGTTGAAGTACGCGTCCGAGCAGTAGGCCTTCGCCAGCGGCGCCGCGACCCGGAACTCCTCGGCGTCGTTGTCGGCCGCCCAGCCGGCGTGATAGGCGGCTGACTTGGCCGACTCGATGACCACGAGCATGTCGGCACACTTGTGCTTGATCGCCTGGAATGAACCGATCGGCCGCCCGAATTGCATGCGGTCCTTGGCGTATGCCACCGACATCTCCATGCACATCTGGGCCCCGCCGACCTGCTCGAAAGCAAGCCCGGTCACGGCGCGGTCGTACAAGCGGGAGAGCGTCGCTCCGTCGCCGGCGGCCAGCCGCGACGTTGCCGCAACCCGTACATCGCTGAGGCTGATCTCCGCCTGCTTGCGGGTCATGTCCATGGTTTCGAGGCGCCTTCGGACGACACCCGATGCGTGACCGTCGACCGCGTAGAAACCGAGCATGCCGCCCGGATCCTTCGCTGCGACGAACACGGTGTGGGCAGTGTGGCCGTCGACGACGAACGACTTGACCCCGTTGAGCACGACCTCATCGCCGTCCGGCACCGCAGTGGCGGTGATGCCGGCGACATCCCATTCGCCCGACTGTTCGGCGATCGCAACCGTCGCCGTCGTATCTCCTGCCGCGATGCCCGGCAGATGAGCCGCCTTCTGCTCTTCGCTCCCGGCGATGAGGAGAAGGTTGGCGGCGAGCACGACCGAACCGAAGAGCGGCGACGGAGTGAGGGCCCGCCCGGTCTCCTCCAGAACGATGCCCAGCTCGAAAGAGTTGAAGCCGGCGCCGCCGTAGGCCTCGGGAATGTGCATCGCGGGGAGCCCCATGGATGCCATCTCCGCCCACAGCTCCGGGTCGTACCCGGTCTCCGTTTCCATGAGGTCGCGCACGCGGGTCGACGGAGCCTTGTCTCCGAGGAAGCTCCGCACGGAGTCCCGCAGCATCTCCTGTTCCGGCGTGAAGGCGAAGTTCATGAGCTCCCTCGGGACGGCGACATGACCGGCATTGTGCCACGGACGGCGCCGGCCGAAGCCACCCTCGAGGCCCCTGGGACCGGGAGCTGCGATCGTGCGCGGGACCACTAGCCTCTTGCTTCATGTCGACGTTGTGGCACTTCGAGACGGATGCGTATCGCATTCGCAAACTCTGTGTTGGTGCGTACGAGAACAACGCATACGTCGTGGCCTGCCGCCAGACCGGAGCCGCGGTGATCGTTGATGCCGCAGCCGAACCAGAAACGATCATGGCTGCCACCGTTGGGCTGGCGCCGCAGGCGATCCTCACAACGCACGGGCATTTCGACCACGTGGGGGCGGCGCAGCAAGTTTCGGAGACGTTGGGAGTCCCCTTCCTGCTCCATCCCGCCGACGAGGCGCTGGCCCAGATGCGGGCCGACGGCCCCGTCGGTGAGGGCCCCATCGGTGTCGGCGACGTCACGATCACGGCAGTCCCAACCCCGGGCCACACGCTGGGATCGACCTGCTTCTTGCTGCCGGGCGTCGCCCTCACCGGCGACACACTCTTCCCGGGCGGTCCCGGCGCCACGGTGAGCCCTGGTTCGAGCTTCGAGCAGATCATCTCGAGCATCGAGGACAACCTGATGGTGCTGGCCGACGACACCATCGTGATGCCCGGTCACGGGCTCGACACCACGATCGGCACGGAACGTCCGGCGCTGCCGGATTGGGTCGATCGCGGTTGGTGACACCGCACCGAGAGACGGAGGACACATGGAGATCGGTTTGATGGTCGAGCCGCAGGTCGGTGGCACGTACTCCGAACTGCTGGCACTGGCTCGCTGGGCCGAGGAAACCGGCTTGGATGCGTTCGCCCGCTCGGATCACTACACGAACATGGCGAAATCGGCACACGCCACCGATGCCTTGACGTCGTACGGGGGGTTGGCTCGTGAGACCTCGGCCATCACGCTCACGGTGCTGGTGACGCCACTCACGTTCCGTCACCCGGCAGTGATCGCCAAGACTGCCGCCACTTTGATGGAGATGTCGGCGGGGCGCTTCGAACTGGGTATCGGCACGGGGTGGATGGAGCCGGAGCACGAGCAGTTCGGGATGGAGTTGGGACCACTCGGACAGCGGTTCGACCGCTTCGAGGAGGCGCTCGGCTATCTGTGGACTGCATTCGGACGCAACCAGGGCGGCTTCTCTGGCGAACACTTCGAACTCGCCGACTTCGAGGTCTTGCCACGAGTGGCCGAGCACACCCCGATCGTCATCGGCGGCTCGGGCATGAAGCGGACGCCGTCGCTGGCCGGCCGCTATGCGGACGAGTACAACATGTTCGTCACCGACAAAGCGACCCTGGACGCTCGCCTCGCCGTCATGCGCGAGGCGGCCGGTGCGGCCGGACGCAATGCCGACGCAATCAAGGTCTCGATGGCGGTGTCTCCGGTGGTGGGCGCCGATCAGGCCGACTACGAGGGGGATTTGGCGCGGCGCGCCGAAGGCCGCGGCATGGACACGGCTGAGTACGTCGATGTGCTGGATGGCCGCGGCATCCCGCACGGCACCGCTGATGCGGTGGCGCAGCGACTGCACGAGATCGCCGGGTGGGGCGTCGACCGGTTCTACCTGCAGGACTTCTCCGCGCTGAGCGACGTCGACACCGACTGCTGGGGCATGCTGGTGAAGGCCCTGGGCGCGGCGTAGACACGGCGACCATCTGCGACGTCGATCGGGGCCTCCGTGACGAATTCGATGACGGTTCCGTTCGTATCAGCGCGACCCGCCCGTGTTGCAGGCCCTTGCGGCAGGCCGTGGTGGTAGCGCTGCAACCAGGCCTGGCCGTTGCGCCTGCTGGTGAAGTCGAGCACGGCGGTCATCTCGACGTTGATCGTGCGACGAGCCGACCTATCACGATGATCCGACCCGTCGGGCGGACCGGCTCGTCGCCGATCAGTCAACGACACCGCCCTCACTACACTTCGAGCCATGGCATCCGCACCCCTCCTCTCCATCGAAGATCTGCACGCGTCCGCCGGGGACGTGGAAATCCTCAAGGGCCTCGATCTCACGGTCGGCTACGGCGAGATCCACGCGCTGATGGGCCCCAACGGCTCGGGTAAGAGCACGCTTGCTTCGGTGCTGATGGGCCATCCCAGCTTCAAGATCACCGCGGGCCGGGTCCTGTACAAGGGCGAGGACATCGCCGAGTGGACACCGGACGAGCGGGGCCGCGCCGGCATGTTCCTGGGATTTCAATACCCCGAAGAGATCCCTGGCGTGTCCGTCGTGAACTTCCTGCGCACCGCCCTCTCCAACCGCACCGGTACGGATTACACCGTGCTCGAGTTGCGTTTGAAGGTCATGGAGGTCATGAAGGGACTCGAGATGGAAGCCTCGTTCGCAGACCGCTATCTGAACGAAGGCTTCTCGGGCGGCGAGCGCAAACGCAACGAGGTGCTGCAGATGGCGGTGCTGGAGCCGGACCTGGCAGTGCTCGACGAAACCGATTCGGGTCTCGACATCGATGCGCTTCGGACCGTGGCCGAGGGCGTCAAGAAGGTCGCCAGTGACCAACGCGGCTTCCTGATCATCACCCACTACCAGCGAATGCTCGACTACATCGAGCCGACTCACGTCCATGTCTTCGTCGATGGCGCGATCGTGGAGACCGGCGGACCCGAGCTGGCGGAGCGGGTCGAGTCGAGTGGTTACGACGAGTTCCGGCCTGTGGGAGCGACCGGCTGATGTCGACGCTGACGCACGTCCGTGACGACTTCCCCATCCTGGGGCGTCGCATCGGCGATCACCCGCTCGTGTACCTCGATTCCGCCGCGACGAGCCAGAAGCCGCAGGTAGTGATCGACACCGTCGCCGAGTACTACCGCAACTCGAACGCCAACGTGCACCGAGGCGCGTACACGCTGTCGGACGAGGCGACCACGCTCTATGAGAACGCCCGGACCAAGGTCGCCAACTTCATCGGTGCCGCCCGGGCTTCCGAGGTCGTCTTCACGCGCGGCACCACGTCATCCATCAACACCGTTGCCTACGGCTGGGGGCTCAACCGGCTGACGCACGGAGACCGCATCGTGCTCACGGTGATGGAGCACCACTCCAACATCGTCCCGTGGCAGCTCGTCGCCAAGCACACCGGTGCCGAGCTCGCCTACCTGCACCTCGACGAGGACTACCAGCTCGACATTTCTGATCTCGACGCCGTGTTCGACGACCGCACCAAGGTCCTGGGTATCAGCGGCATGTCCAACGTCACCGGAGCGATTCCGCCGCTGGCTGAGCTCATCGCAGCCGCCCACCGAGTTGGCGCCATCGTGGTCGTGGATGGTGCGCAAGCCGTCCCGCACATGCCTGTCGACGTCGCCACCCTCGGCGCCGACTTCCTCGCCTTCAGCGCCCACAAGATGCTGGGCCCCACCGGCATCGGCGTACTGTGGGGCAAGACGGAGCTGCTCGAGGAGATGGAGCCGGCGGACGGCGGCGGCGAGATGATCTCGGACGTCCAGCTCTACGAGTCCCGCTGGGCCCCGGTGCCGCACAAGTTCGAGGCGGGTACGCCGCCGATCGCCCAGGCCGTCGGCTTCGGCGCCGCCGTCGACTACCTCGGCAAGCTCGGCATGCAAGACGTGCGGAAGCACGAGCTCGAGATCACCGGCTACGCCTTGGAGCGGCTGTCGGAGATTCCGGGACTCACCGTGCACGGTCCGTCGGATCTGGCCAAACGGGGCGGTGCGGTCAGCTTCACGCTGGGCGACATCCACGCCCACGACCTCGCCACGATTCTCGACGAGGAGGCCGGCGTCGCCATCCGGGCCGGCCACCATTGTGCGAAGCCGCTGATGCGGGAGATGGCAGTCAACTCGACGGCGCGAGCATCCTTCTACGTCTACACCATCGAGGACGACATCGACCGTCTCGTCTACGGTCTGCACCGGGCTCGCGAGGTGTTCGGGCTCTGACCGCGGGTCCTTGCATTAGGGTCTCGCCGATGTTCGACCGCCGGGGGGCGCAGCCATGTCGAGATTCTGGTCGGATCTGACCAACTCGGATGCCTTCACCTTGGGCCTCGTCCTCGGTGCCGCGGCCCTCGTCGTCGGGATCCTCGTCGCTGGGCTCGTCCGCCGAGGCGCCCCACCGAACATCGGGGGCTACCTCTATTCGGCTGCGGCCATCGCCACGCTCGGTCTGACCTTCGACGTGCCGTGGGCTGTCCCCGCCGGTGCCGCGCTCGTCGCGGCGGCCTGCCAGCTCGGTGACGACATCTGGGACCGGGCGCTCGGCAGCCTGTTCGGTGCAGGACTGCTCGTGATCGGCGGGGATGTCGCCGACGGCGCCGGCGCCGTCGTGCTCGTCGTCTCAGTCGCCGTGTGCGCCGCCCTCGTCGTGGCGTTCGACCAGCCGTACCGGCGCTCTGCAATCGGACTCCCGCTCCTCGCTGCGTCGACGTTCGGCGTGCTCCTCACGGTGCCCGATACCGAGCGAGCCATGGCCCTGTTCGGGGTTGCACTGCCGATGATCCTGCTGGGTTGGCCGGGTCGCTTCGTGTCGCTGGGAGCCGGTGCGGGAGCTGCCGTTGCCCTGATCGGGTGGGTCGGAGGCATTGCGGGGGCGGCGCGCCCCGGAGCAACCGTTGGCTCGCTTGCGGCGCTCGGCTTGATGCTCGCCGCCCCTCTCGGGATGCGCATCACCAGAGTCGCAACGCCGGCGCTGGCCCGAGTCGCATCGAGCGGGCCGGGACGTGCGCTCATCGTCGTGGCGATCCACGGCGTGATGGTGTTCGGCGCCTCGCGCGTCGCCGGCCTTCAACAGAGTGCCGCCCTGGCAGCGGTGATCGCAGCTCCGTTCCTCGCCGTCGGCATGGTGGTTGGCGCCGCCCCTGCCCCGGTGTCGGAACCAACGACCGTCGAGCGCTGACTTGCCGCACAGCTGCGGATCGCTCCTATGATGCGCGGCGTGAGCGACCACGCCGGGATGTTGCGTAGGGGGGCGCTCGGGCTGGTCGTGACCCTGCTCGTCACCCTTGTCGGTGCGGGCCCAGCAATGGGCTTGCAGCGCGAGCTCGACATCGATTGCTCGCTGCCGCCCACCGGCAAGACTGCATTGATCGATCTCGGCGCCGACTCGTATCAGGGGGCGCAAGGCGGTCTGTACCCGGGCGGTTCGAATACGATCCCCGATTCGCACCTCGCCGTCGGCCTCGCCCGGGCCGCGCAAATCCAGCCGCTCAACGAGGCCGGCGAGCCGGATCCGAACGGTGCAATCGTGTTTGCGTCGATCGGATTCTCGAACCCGCAGCGCGAGTTCCAGGAGTTCGAGCCGATGGTCGCCCAGACCCCCAACTTCGTGCCCGAGTTCCAGGCGTTGAATCTCGCCCAGGGCGGTCAGCACGTTCTCACCTGGGCGAGCCCGACGGGTCGACCGTGGGAGAACGTACCGATCTTCTTGGATCGCGCCGGCGTGACCGACCAGCAGGTGCAGGCGGTGTGGATGAAGCAGGTCATCAGGGACGGCACCGTGCCGGACATGCCCTTCCCACAGAATGCGGTCTTCTTCAGGGACAAACTGGTCGAGGTCGTCACGCTGCTTCAAGAGCGCTTCCCGAACCTGCAGGTCATCTACCTCTCGTCCCGCGTCTACGGCGGATGGAACAACGTTTCGTCCCCTTCACCCGAACCCGACGCCTACGAGCAAGCGTTCGGGATCAAGTGGCTGATCGAGGAGCAGATGGCGGGCAACCCTCTGCTCAACGCCGACCCCGCGGCAGGCGACGTCGTCGCACCGTGGCTCGCCTGGGGCCCGTACCTCTGGGCCGACGGAGTGAACCCCCGCAGCGACGGTCTCACCTGGGAGTGCAACGAGTTCCGCGCCAGTGACGGCGCCCATCTCGACGGCGGCGGCAACCAGAAGGTCGCCTCACTGCTCATGGACTTCCTCCAAGCCGAGCCCACGGCGGCTTGGGCCTTCGCGGATCGAGAACTCCCGGCAACGCCCGAGGACGCGGTGGCACCCCCCACGTCCACGATCCCCGGTCAAGACGATCCGTCGACGGCGACCACCGAGCCGCCCTCAGAGGAGGAACGGCGACGCGAGGAGCGACGTGGCGGCCGAGAGCGCAACAGGGACACCACGACGACGATCGCCCAGGAAGCGCCTCGAGCCGACGACCCTTCCGACGAGCAATCGACCACGTCGACGACCGACGCCGTCGCCGCCCGTCCACCCGACCGCAACGATCGCAACGAGATCCCGCCACTCACCTGGGCGCTGATCGGAGCCGGCGCAGCGTTGATCGTGGTTGGAGCCGGTGCAGCCCTCCTGCGCATGCGTCGCACACGAGCCGAATCGGGCGGAGAGCCGCCAGCCGAGTGACGCAATCGGCCGCAGATGGCGCTGAGGATTTTGAGTCTGCCGCCCTACCGCTGGCTGTTGACGTAGCGTGACAGGCTGTCCTACGTTGTTCGAGGCTGGGATTTGTAGTTCATGAACCAAGCAACAGCCGCCCTCAAGGCGCGAAACAGCGGGTGGGCAGCAAACACCTGACAGGGGGAATTTCCACGTGACAGACGTCATCATCATCGGTGGGGGACCAGCGGGCTCAGTGCTCGGCTGCTACCTGTCCAAGATGGGGATCAGCAACACCATCATCGAGAAGGTCATGCACCCCCGCCCTCACATCGGCGAGTCACTCGTCTCTTCGACGGTCCGGATCTTCGACGAGCTCGACTTCCTGCCGATCATGGAGGAGCAGGACTTCGTCCGCAAGTACGGCGCAGCTTGGCACCCGACGCAGGGCCGCGGTGAGTTCTACATCGAATTCGCCGAGTTCCCGCAGGAGGGCGTGAACCAGGACTACACCTACCACGTCGACCGTGCCACGTTCGACCACCTCTTGCTCCAGCACGCTCGCAAGCTCGGCTCCAAGGTCATCCAAGGCGTCGGGGTGAAGGAAGTCCTCTTCGACAAGGACGACTTCGCACGGGGCGTCGTCGTCGACATCGACGGCGTGACCGCCGAGCTCGATGCGAAGTACGTCGCGGACTGCTCCGGCCGGGGCACCGTCTTGGGGAATCAACGGCGCCTGAGGGAGAAGGACCCCCTGTTCAACCAGTTCGCCGTCACGGCTCACTTCGAGAACGTCGTGCGGAGCCACGACCCGAAGACTGCCGACTACATCCACATCTACTTCCTGCCAGTCGAGCGCGGCTGGGCCTGGCAGATCCCGATCGACGAGAAGACCACGTCGATCGGTGTCGTGACCGAGAAGTCGGTGTTCCAGGAGTCACGCCAGCGCAAGGAGGAGTGGTTCTACGAGCACATCGCCACCACACCCGACCTGGCAAAGGCGATGGAGAACGCCAAGCAGGTCGACGAATTCAACACCGAAGCCGACTACAGCTATGCGATGCGTGAGTTCGTCGGCAATGGCTGGCTGCTCGTCGGCGACTCGGCCCGCTTCGTGGATCCGATCTTCTCCTCGGGCATCTCGATCGCCGCAGAGTCCGCCAAATATGCGGCGCTGCAGATCCAAGAATCGATCGAGTCCGGCGACCGCAGCACCGCGGCGCTGAAGCCGTACGAGACGAAGATCAAGACAGGCGTGAGCATCTGGTACGAGTTCATCAAGCTCTACTACAAGCTGATGCACCTGTTCACCTACTTCATCCAGTCGAAGGAGCACCGCCTGCAGATCCTGCAGCTGCTCCAGGGCGAGGTCTACGACCGCGAGAAGGCACCTGTGCTCGATGCGATGCGGGACATCATCCACACCGTCGAGAACACACCGGGTCATCTGTGGAAGCCACACCTCACCAACATCCCGATCGACTGACGAGTTCACGAGACGACGAGACACACAAGGAGCGCCGCATGGCGGACATCAAGGCCAGCATCAAGGACTACATCCTCGAGGAGTTCGTACCCGACGGGGACATCGACGTCGAGGACAACACGAACCTGCTCGAGGAAGAGGTCGTCGATTCGCTCGGCATCTTCACGCTCGTGTCGTTCATCGAGAACAAGTTCAGCGTCTCCATCGACGCCGAAGAGGTGAACCTCGACAACTTCGAGACCCTCGAGAGCATCACCAAACTGGTGGAGTCGAAGCTCGGCTGATCCACCAGGGCGAGGATTCGCCCCCGAAGACTGAGAGCGGCGCCTCACGGGGCGCCGCTCTTCGTTGATCTTTGGCTGTGCGTCTACGGGGTCGGCCAGGCGGCATCGATGTCCGCCAGCACCTCCGGGAGCGTCCGGATCCCGTCGAGCAGATCCACGATGCCGGTCCAGAAGGCTCCGGGCACGCCCTCGTCGGCCCACGAGCCCACTACCGGCGGCATGAGATCCGACCCGTCGAAGCGGAACTGGTCGGCGAGGATCGCAGCCTTGGCGAGCTCCGCCCACGAGCGCGAGAGCTCGCTGCCGTACGAAACCAGGTTGAAGCGGGCGTGCGGCAGGATCCATCCCAGATCGGCCCCCTGCGGTGCGATCACCGAACGGCCGAACTGCGCACTCGTCAGGAACTGAACGACTCGCTTCACGTCATTCGACTGATCGAGTGCCGCCACGTAGTCACCGCCGCCCATGACCGCATCGTCATGAGCAGGGTCGACCGGGGGGAACCCAAAGGTGTCGAAGTCGGCGACGTCGAAGCCCTCGCCGGTGATGAACGAGGCGAAGAACGAGGCTTGACGATGCATCAAGCACTCCTCATCTGCCAGTGGATACGCGTTGAAGCCGAAAAAGATCCCCGTCACGAAATCGCGCAGGAAGGTGTATCCGTCGGTATTCACCATGAACATGAACTGCGTGAAGGCTTGCTCCACCCGGGGATCCTGGAACACAACGTCGTGGGCCACCCATGCGTCATACACCGCCGGGCCTTCGGCGCTCAGCAGCAGATCCTCGATCCAGTCGGTGCCGAGCCAGCCGGTGGCTCCACCCGAGAACATCCAGTGGCACCACGGCGTCTGCCCGTTGGCCACCATCTGATCGCTCAGCGC
>DATHZQ010000162.1:0-2173 GCA_035458525.1 Acidimicrobiia bacterium | reverse complement strand
AAACGAAGGATGACCTTGCGCACCGTCGCTCTCGGTTGCACCGATCCCTCGAAATCCGCGAATGCCGACACCTTGTAGAACCCCGACGGAACTGTGACCGTGTACACGACGGAGCGAAAATCTCCGCTCGGAATGGTGGGCACGGCCCGAGCGGTGCCGAGCGCGAGATCGAGCGCTTCGCGTGTCAGCGTGTTCGGCTGCAACCACAGCTCGATGTTCGGCGCCGCTCCGCCGCCGCTCACGTAGATCTGCTCGGCCTCCAGCGGCCGCGGCTCGAGCGTTACGCCGAGCGCGGCGACAAGGTACTGCTCTTCGGTCGTCACGGCCGCGCTCAGGCGTTCGCACCACGTGCGCAGCAGACGGGCACGCTGCAACATGACCAACGCGTCGAAGTCCTGGGGGCTCAGCTGATCGACATCCTTCCCCGAGCCGGGCGCGACCGCCGCGAAGTAGCTGCGGTCGGGAACGAACCGCCCCGACTGCATGTCGAGCACCAGGCAGTCGACCCCGCCATCCGCGAGCTGCACAAACTTCACGGGGCGGTCATTGACTGCGTAATAGGCCGAATAGGACGTCACGCCGCACCGATGCTACTTGATCTCGTCGCGTTCGCGCGCAAGCCAGGATCCGGGCAGGCGGACCGGGAGCGAGTTTCGAGGTGCCACGCATCGCTGAAGGCGTTGGGCGGCTCCGGCTAGTCAGGCTCTTCGATGTTCGGAGATGCGCCGCTTGATCTGAGCAGCCGGGAGCAGCAGGAACGGAAGCCCCATACCTATCAGCAGAATGGGCAGGCCAAGCGACCTGCTATAGGCCGTGTCGCCGCGCGCCGTCGCTGCCACCGTCTTGCCCACATCCGACTCACCCTTGCCGCCGACGAAGCCCCCGATGACCATGTGACCGTCGATCGTCCATTCCGCCACACAGTCGGGTGGAGGACGTCTCAGCGAAGGAGTCGTTCGACCTGCGCTGCACGAAGGGCGGAGACGAACTCTGCGTCGAGGTGAAGGGAAGCACCGGCGACGGCTCAGAGGTGGCGCTGACCCGCAACGAGGTGAAGCACGCCCGCGAGTCGCCAACGGCGCTCTTCATCATGTCCGGTATCACCCTCCGCTACGACGATGATGGCCAGCCGTTTGGGGAGGGAGGCGTGCCGCGGGTAATCGACCCATGGGTCATCGACCGCCATGGGAAGCTCGAGGCGCTTGCGTACTCGTATCGCCTCAACACGGGCGGCTAGAGTGGCGCCGCGCCCGCGATCACGAGAGCCTGTCCGCAGTTCAGCCCGGGGAGGATCGACGTGCAACTGCCTGAGTACGTATCGCGAAGCGAGGTTCAGCGGGTCTGCAGCGAGCTGGGGCTCTGCGACTGGACGGGCGCGTCGAGTCCTGCTCCGCTGCCTTGACGACGACCTCGATCTTCTCGACTTGCTTTCCGGAGAGGGGACCTGCTCATGCCGCCTGGACGCAACGCCGCTACGCTGCTGCTCGTAGTCGCCCTGCTCGCGCTCGCTGCCTGCGCTGATGACCAATACCAGCTCGAGATTGAGGTGCGTGCGGATGCCGCAGCTGCGACTGGCTTCGGCGTGGAGCCGGGCGATCCCATTCCGGATGCTGAGATCGAGGTCACTGGACCCGACGACAGCGACGATGCGTTCCTCGGTGTTTCGGACAAAGCGGGAGAGGCTACGCTCGAGCTCCCCGGTGAAGGGAGCTACGAGGTATTCGTCACTGCGCCGACCACAGACCCGCTCTGCGTCTGGCTCGGCGGCGCAACGGTCGCGGTCGAGGAGGGGACGACGACGCTAGTCGTGGACGACCTGATGGTGGCATGCCAGTAGCCCGCTTCAGACCACCCTCAGCAGAAGGCGTCATCGGGGCGCTGAACGAGCACCCGGTGGTGATGACGCGCGCGCACGGCGGTTACGTGCGCGGTCGACGCGCGGGCCGCACTACGCGTGACCTCGGTACTCGAGGAGGCCGTTCCCACCTTGTCCGGAGCGGGGCGCTGATGCGCACGGTCGCATTCGTGGTGGGCTTCGTCGTCCTGCTGGCCGTCGGGTGTGGCGGCGACGGCGAGGACGAAGCCGGCAGGTTCGACGGCGCGTGGGTTCTTGCCTCCGGCTCGAGTGTCGACGGCGAGGTGCCGATCGTCGAGGGCTACCGGATCACGCTCA
>DATHZQ010000161.1:0-3468 GCA_035458525.1 Acidimicrobiia bacterium | reverse complement strand
GAGGTCGCCGCCACGCCGCAGCACCGCACGGTGGAGTTGGTCATAGAGACCGGCCAGAAAGCCTTCGAGAATCAGGATGTTGGCAATGACCGCGGCGATGGCCAGGATCCGCACCACGGTACGCAGCAGTTCGAACCGGGTTTGTCGCGCCACGAAGGAGACGATGTGGAGCGGTCGCACCTCGTCACCTCACCGCACGCGTCTGAGACTGGCCGTCGTGAAGTCAGCGTCATCGAGTCCTGTCTGGAAGCGAATGTCGTTCCAGACAAGACGGGTTTCCCGGCCCGTCTGATGGTTGATCATCAGCATCTCGTGAGCTCGCCAAAACCGCTCGAGGTGCTGCTCGTACGCGCCATACGTTAACGTCTTGAGGAGCTCTTGCCTGCGATCGTAGTAGTCGATCTTCCAGGCTCGGTACTCAGTCTGATCGAGCCAGACCACCTGACGGCTGTATCCGGACTCGGCGGCGATTGGGCGGCGCTCAACCACGAAACAGGCGAGGTCACCAGCTGCAGGAACCGGGCACGGCTCATCGTTGATCCATCGGTATGTGTATTTGCCGAGCTCCTCGCTGACGAGGTCCTCGTAGGCGAACTCACTGCCCATGAACGACCCGGATTGGTTGGCGGCCGCAATCCGCTTCACCCGTTTGAGAGCCGGCAAATACAGCCATTGGTCGTCCGCGTCGGTCGTGTGCGCGAACGTGAGTACTGCCGTTCCCGCAATGTCCCGAGGGTTGTCGAAGACGACGAGACTCTTGTCGCCGTCCCCCTCGACCTCAATGGATCGGGCCCGAAGTCGTCGAACGCGTTCGTTCCCGCGCCGGTCGACCAGCACCATCTCAATCTCAGCCGCCGTGTCGCCCCACCCGCTGGCCCGCCGATCGGCTTCCGTCGCAATGGCCAGGCCGCGCTCCTCCGGCGATTGCGCAAGAAGAACCCGCGGCCCGGACAGCAGGGTGAGCACGATTGTGACGCAGACCCCGGTTGCAATCGCCTGCTGCCCTGCCGCTAACACATCGCCGTCCGCATCACGTAAGGTCAGTTGCCACATCTCTGTAACGCTCTGGATCATCTCGAAAACGCGACCGGCACCGGTCCTAACAGAAGCCGTATTCAATATCATAATATTCCGCCGTGACGGCGCCAGCCCCGATCGTCATGCCGCAGACCGGATCACGGTGGCGTGACCAGTCATTAGGTCGCGCGATAGGGTGTGCAACGGCCACATCCGCCATCAACCTCAGGTGATCCAAGACGAGCCTTGGTGTGAGAACGTGTTGACGCACCCGTTCTCGGCCACTCACGCCGAGGGCACGCGCTCGCTCTCGGTCACGCAGCAGTGACAGCGTAGCCTCGGCGCACTCGGTCGTGCCGCTCACAAGGATCCCGCCCGTGCCGTCGGCCATCTGCAGTGGGATCCCCCCGGCATTCCTGGCCACGACAGGTGTCCCCTTCCAGAGGGACTCCGAGACCACAAGGCCGAAGCCCTCGCGGATCGATTTCTGGATGACCACGTCGGCGAGACGCTGAAAGGCGTTGACCTCAATATTGCTCACGCCGACCAGGTTGGTGAACACGTGGATCAAGGGGTCCGCACCTACCGCATCGCGGATCCTGTGATAGAGCTTTTACCCCTCGGGGTCGTCAAGCGCCAGCGAGCCGGCGAGGACGAGCTGCGCGTCTCTGACCTGTTGCCGCACGTGTCGATAGGCTTCGATCACGCCGAGCGGATCCTTCCAGGGATCGAAGCGCGAGATCTGCACGAGCAGGGGTCGGTCTGTCCGCACGCCGAGCCACTCGACGACATGACGCGCTTTCTCACGTGGCAGCGAAAGATTCTTTGGGCTGAGCGGGTCGATCGCTGGTGGAACGATTTCCACGCGACGGATCGGAAGATCCGCGGGGACGAACTCTGACATCGTGAACACAGCAGCGTCATACTCGGCGAGATAGGAGCGCAAGAACGACCACACCTGCGCATTCGGTGAGGCGGTGTCAATGTGGCACCGCCAGATCCAATGGGCCTGGGTCTTCCCACGGAGCGGGAGAATCGCCGCGGGCTGCGGGTCATGCATGAAGACGAAGTCATACTCTTCTTCGAACGCTTTGGCGTTCGTGTGGGCGTTCTCGAGGTACGTGGCTTCGTCTTCGGCCGTTAGCTCACGTGCCGCTCCTTGCAGACCGTTGTGGATCGCCTTGGTGACGTCGAAAAACCGCTCGTCACCGCTGATAATCGCCCAGTCGGCCACCAGGCCAAGGTCGGTCATCAGCGGAACGACGGACCGCAACAGCTCCGACACCCCACCGCCATACGGTGTCGCGTTCACATGGAGCACCCGTGCCCCGCGAAGTGCGTCCGCCGCTCGACGCAACGCCTCGAGCTGGTCAGGCGGAGCGACACCTTCATACGACGCAAGCGATCGCGAGCCGATGTCGACGAGTTCCAGCATCTGAGCCTTTCGAAGTGACGAGCGACATGCAGCCTGGGATTACGGCTGGGGCGGATTCACCAATCGTTCGAGCAGGGCAGCGACGCGTTCGCGCGCCGTGGCGAGACGCTCCCGGAGGCCGTCGAACACAAACTGATGACCAGCGCGGATCGCCTGAATCAGCGGCACCTCAGCCTGCTCATAGGCGTCTTCGAGATCACGCCGCCGCGATTCGTCACGGACGTCACGAAGCAAGCGCCGCGCGGCGTCGAGCGACGCGCGAGCGTCCGACACCCCCTCGAGGAGGAGCCGCACGTCTTCCGGCCGGCCGGGCCGCGGGGCAACCCCGTCCGGGCCGTGGCACTGCGCACACTGGCGCTCCAACCGTTCGGGTGACAAGAGAGTGGCGACCACCTGCCCATGGCAGGTCGAGCAGGTTGGACCACGCCGATCGCCCTCGCGCAAGAGCTGGAAGTGCTGACTCTGCTGGAAGGCCGTGTACTGGCCCGTGTGACAGCGCCCACACGTTTCCGGGAGGTTGGCTCGATGGACCTGGCTGGCCGGGTTGCCGCTGTTCAAGATCCCCTGATGTGCCTCGAACGTTTCGTACGTCCCAACCTGTCCACCGTGACAGGCGTCACAGCCAACACCCGCCCGTCGGTGGGCCGAGCGGGTCCAGTCATCGAAATGCGCGATCGTGGCCGAACTGAAGGGACGGACACGGTCGTATTCCCGCGACGACGCCGGTCCGGCCTGCTCGATGTGACATGACGCGCAGCTGTTCTGCCCCAACGCGGGAACACTCCCCCCAAGCACCAGGCCGACCACCACTACGCACGCCGCTTGGCGCATATACTCTCCTCCACCGGTCACACCGGGTGCTTCCGGCCAACGACGCGTGCCGCTGCGTCCCCCGTGGCGAGCCAGAAGAGAAACACCAGCACCCCTGCGCCGGTGAACACGCCTCCGACCGCAAGGAACACCACGAACGCCAGCGCGTCTACCCAGAAGCACGTGACGAGCTGAACCACCAGCCC
>DATHZQ010000160.1:0-14064 GCA_035458525.1 Acidimicrobiia bacterium | reverse complement strand
GCATCGTCGGCCGGCGCAGCGTCGGGCGGCGCAGTCTCGGGCGGCGCAGTCTCGGGCGGCGCAGTCTCGGGCGGCGCAGTCTCGGGCGGCGCAGTCTCGGGCGGCGCTTCCGTGCCGGAGCCCTCCGAGGTTGGGATCCCGCCCTCTTCCAAGAGCGAACTGACCACGCCTTCACCCTCTTCTCCGCAGGCGCTCAGCGCCACGAGGAGCGCGGCACACACCAGGATCATGCGGACAATGGCTCGTTGCTCCACTTGGTTCAATACTCCACTGTGATGGTCGTTCAACGACGCGGACATCGAGGTCGATGCTGCGGTGAGTCTATTGCAGACTTCCAGCACCGGCTATTCAGTTTCACCACGGTTGCAGGGAACTCCGCTGCGCACGCAGCGAATCTCGCCACACCGAGGCGATGCCGGGATTGTCGCTCAGTCGACTACCCGCCGATCACCGAGCGTCCCCGGCGGGTTGCCTACGCCCTCGACTCCACGCCAACCACGAGATGCCGCCGAGCGGCACGATGATCACCCAGCTGAAGAGGCGGTAGATGATCGCTGCAGCGGCGATCTGGTCTGCGAGGGCCACAGAGCTCTCTGCGGTGAGAATCGTGACGTAAGCCGCCTCGGCGACGCCGAGCCCCGACGGGGTGATCGGCACCGACGTGAGGATCTGCACGAGGGCAAAGGCGGCGAAGATCTCGACCCAATCGAGCTGCGACGACTCGATGCCGACCGCCCGCACCGAGACGAGCAAGATCAGGAAGAGCCCTGCCTGACCGAGCCCCGCAGCAGCGAAGGCCCAATGGGTGCGCGTCTTGACCACCGCGCCGGTCCGGTCGCGGAAGTGGGCGACCCGATCTGCGAAATCCGCGGCGAGCGTGTCCGGCGTGGTGATCTTGAACCACGAGGCGACCCGACGCGCCGCCGTCCCCACCGCATGTCCGATGCGCCTAGCCGTCGCCTCTGACCGCAGCAGGAGAGCAAACAGGATCACACCCGCAGCCAAAACGCCGACGGCGATGAACGCCACCGTCTCCAGCTCCGCGTTCGACCTGCCGAAGAGCAGGAACAGGCCTGCGGCGACTATCGGCAACGCCACCTTGGCGAACGTCCCGTACAAGAACACCAGCAGTACCGAGGCGCTCGTTTGCGAGGCGCTGTAGCCCCAGCTGCGGAACATGGCATAGCGGGCGGCAACGTCCGACGGTCCGGGGATGACGCTGGCCGTTGCCGCCGGGGCGAGGAAGCTGGGTACCCCCTGGGACCATCGCAGTTTCGGGGTGACGGCCATCAGCAACAGCGGTTCGACAGCCAGTCGCACCGCAGACACGAGCGCCAGCAGTGCCCAGTCCTGCAGCGTCAGCCCGCGCACGGCCGAGACGACTTCGTTCCAGGAAACGAGACGCGTGAAGAGCAGCCACAGCACCACGCCGATCACGACGAGGCCGCCGAGGCGGATCGCGACGTCGCGCACCGTCAAGCCGGTTTTGGCCTCGACGTTCTCAGGCGGCTGCTCGCTCATCGAATCAGACCCATCCGTTCTGCACGATGAGCCATCCGGCGAGCAGCGCGGCACCGTTCAGGGCCCAATGGGCCAGGGAGGGGGCCAGGACGTGGCGCCCCCGGAGGCGCAACCAGCAGAAGATGACGCCGGCGAGCCCGGTGAGGAGCACCTGACCGGCGACGGCGCCTGCCTCGACGACCGAACCATCGCCGACATCGACGGCAGTGGTGTCGAGCGCGGCGAGCCCGGGAGCGATATGCCAGAGACCGAACAGCAGCGATGTCAGCAGTGTCGCCCGGAACGGCGATGTCCACGCCAGCAGCATGCCGAGCACGACACCACGAAAGGCGATCTCCTCGCCGAGCGCCGTTGCGATGGGGATGCGGATCAGCACGTCGTACGCCACCTCGGCGCCATCGACTCCGACGAATCGTTCGTCGGCGAGTCCTTCCCGAGCCGCCGGGACAAGCGCCAGCAGCGCCACTGCAGCCACGATGAGGCCGGCGGCGACAGCCCCGACCCGAGCCGCGGTCGCAAGCCGGCGGCGGTCGAGTCCGAGCTGCTCCCAACTGAACGAGGCGCTACGGGCGATGACGACGAGCAGCCCTGCACCCAGAACGTTGGTCGGCACCTCCAGCGCGTCCTGCACAAGGAGATTCGCCGTGAGATTCCAGATGATGAGCACGGCAAGCACGGCCAGCTCGGGCCACGGCGTCCGATCCGGTCGATCGGCCGGGGTGGTGCGCCACCATTCACGTTGCCAGAGGTGAGCCTCCTGCAACTCCGCACTCTGCGCCACGGCACTCTCCTCGACTGCAATGCGATTCCGGCACGAGATGGTGCCACGATTCGGCATTCTGTGCGGCGCTCGGGCCTCGCTGCTCAGAGCCGGCTCATCGATCCGGTGCCGGACCTGCCCCGGCCTGCTGTGGGCGCCTGATGAGATCAGGTTGACGTTCGCTGCACGCAAACCTGCGCCAGGCCGGCTCGGGTTCAGAAGGAGGCTCCTGCCGCAACCCGTTGCGGCTCAGAGGCCCGCCTCGTCTCGGCCTGACGGCCGAGTCACTCGCCCCGCCGTGCGCGCTGAGACCATACGAGCCCCACAGCTGCGAAATCCCGGCTAAGTTGCGCTCCGTCGACGATCCCCGGCGCAGGAAGACACGATTCGTGACGGACGCACCCGACTCGCAGCCGAACCCGGCAGAACCACCCGACGCTCCCGAGGACGCACCACGCTTCGGCAAACCGCAGATCATCGCCGGGATCATCACCCTCGTCATCCTGGTGCTCGTGTTCGCCGTGGTGCTTCCGCAGCTCGGCGACTACGGCGCGGCATGGGACGCCATCCAGGACATGGAGTCCTGGCAACTCGGGATCCTCGTCGGAGCAACGATCGTCATGATCGTGTTCTACGTGTTTCCGTTCCAGGCGGCACTGCCCGGGCTGAAGTTTCGCGAGGGCTTTCTGGTTCGCCAGACCTCCTTCATGATCAGCAACGTGATCCCGGCCGGCGGCGCCTTCGGCCTCGCCGTTCAGTACGGGATGCTGCAGGGGTACGGCTTCGGTGCGGCGCCGTCGACCGCGGCGATCGGCATCACGAGCTTGTGGAACACCCTGACGACACTGGCGTTGCCCGTGATCGGCCTCATCGCGTTGCTTCTCGTCGGCGAGGGCGATCCGACCGCGATCTCTCTCACCGTCATCGCAACGCTCGCAATCGTGACCCTCATCGTGGTCTTGGCCTTGGTTCTCCGCAGGGAGTCGACGGCACGCAGGGTCGGAAGCTGGGTCAACGGGCTCATCCAGTGGGCGGCCGGTCTCATCAACAAGGACGTGAGCTTCGACGCCTCCGGCGCTCTCGTGAGCTTCCGCGCCTCCATCATCGGCGTCGTCCAGGAACGCTGGATCCTGATCACGCTCGCCAACCTGTTTCAACAGCTCGCCCAGTTCTCCATCCTCTACCTGGCTGTTGTGATCTTGCAGGGAGGGCTCGACGGTCCCATCAGCCTGGGAGAAGCGCTGGCTGCATTCTCCTTCGGACGATTGGCCACCTTCATCCCCGTACCGCCGGGTGGGCTGGGAACTACGGACGCCATCATCACGGGAGTACTCACCGAGTTGGGTCTCGCCAACAACGACGCGCTTGCGGCCACCCTCATTTGGCGCGCCGCGACGTTCTTCCCCCAAGTGATCATCGGCTTCTTTGCGTTCCTTGCCCACCAGCGGGACCGGAACAAGGCCGCAGCCTGAAGATGGGCGGCTCCGTCGGACCCGCCTCGCCGACCGGCGTGACGCTTCCGTCGGCGTGAACACCGTGTCCATCGCATGACGCCGGAACCGAGCGATACACCCCGCGGAGCGAGCAAGGCGTTCATACATGTACGGTCCATTGCCTCTGCGGCCATCGCGGGCGTCGTGTACGCCGTGCTGGCCGTCTTGGCCCTCCGGCTGCTCACGCACTACCCCCAGCTGGCACTCCCCGACGAAGAGCTGACCGCATGGTTTGGAGAGCCGGAGCACCTGGCCGACCTGCTGACCGGCCTGAACCTCGCCGCCATCTCTTCGATTGCATTCCTGTGGTTCGTGGCGGTCATCCGGCGGCAGATCGGCGACCGCGAGGACCAATTCTTCTCGACGGTCTTCTTCGGTTCAGCCATCGTCTACGTGAGTCTCTGGCTGGCGTCGGCAGCCCTGCTGGCAGCGCCGGCCGTGGTGATCAATCTTCGCGACTCGGCCAACATCGAGGGAACGAGCGCCGCACTGGCATTCGGTACGGCAAGCGTGTTGACGCTCGTCGTGGGGCCGCGCATCCAAGCGGTCTTCGTCTTCACCACCTCGACACTCATCATGCGCACCGGTGCGCTGCCGCGGTGGCTTGCCTACTGGGGCTATCTGATGGGGGCGATCCTGCTCCTCGTCCCGTTCGTGACCGAGCCCCTGGGGATCGGCTTGCCGATCTGGGTCTTCGTCAGCAGCGTCACCATCATCGTGCAACAACGGCGATCAAAGCTCCAGCAGTCGTGACGCTCTCCATGTGCCGCCGCAGGTCGGTGCGGTGCGCCGGCAGCGACGCCACACAACAACCATCAAGAGACACGCCTGCACCGTTCTCGACCTAGGGTGCAGGCCACCGTTCGACCTCGGGCCGGGTCGCAAGAAAGGAACCATTGACCGTGAAAGAGTACCGACCGGGATCAGCGTTCACCGGCGTCGTCGGACGCACCGTCGAGGAATCCGCTCCGGCGTGGCCCGAGCCGAACCGAGCTCGAGACGGCGCACCCAACGTCCTCTTCATCGTGCTCGACGACACGGGATTCGCCCAGCTCGGTGCGTACGGCTCGCCCATCGCCACCCCCAATATCGATCGGCTCGCCCAGCACGGCCTGGTCTACAACAACATGCACACCACAGCGTTGTGCTCTCCAACGCGGTCTTCGATCTTGACCGGCCGCAACCATCACTCGAACGCCATGGCCTGCATCACCGAGGCATCGACCGGGTATCCCGGGTCGAACGGGAACATCCCATTCGAGAACGGCTTCCTCTCGGAGATGCTGCTCAACGAGGGCTACAACACCTATGCGATCGGCAAGTGGCACCTCACTCCGGCCGATCAGATCTCCGCAGCCGGTCCGTACGACCGCTGGCCACTCGGCCGCGGATTCGAGCGCTACTACGGCTTCCTTGGCGGCGAGGCCCACCAGTACTACCCGGAGCTCGTGTACGACAACCACCAGGTGGAACCGCCGCACACGCCCGAAGAGGGCTACCACGTGACCGAGGATCTGGTCGACAAGGCCATCTCGTTCATCGCCGACTCCAAGCAGGTAGCCCCGAACAAGCCCTTCTTCATGTACTTCTGCACCGGGGCGATGCACGCCCCACACCACGTCCGCAAGGAGTGGTCGGATCAGTACCGGGGTGCCTTCGACGAAGGCTGGGAGGTATACCGCGAGCGTGCGTTTGCGCGCCAAAAGGAGCTCGGCATCGTTCCTGAAGACGCCGAGTTGTCGCGCCACGACCCGGACGTGCCCGCCTGGGATTCGCTGTCGGACGAGGAACGCAAGCTCTACTCCCGCATGATGGAGGTATTCGCCGGCTTCCTCAGCCACACGGACCACCACATCGGGAGGCTGCTCGAGTTCCTGCAAGCGCTCGGCGAGCTGGACAACACCCTCGTGATGGTCATCTCCGACAACGGGGCGAGCTCCGAAGGAGGACCGCAGGGCTCGGTCAACGAGAACCTCTTCTTCAACAACGTGCCGGAGTCGCTGGAAGAGAATCTGGCAGCGCTCGACGAGCTGGGCGGGCCAACGACGTTCAATCACTACGCATGGGGCTGGACATGGGCCGGCAACACGCCGTTTCGGCGCTGGAAGCGGGAGACCTATCGCGGGGGCATCTCCGACCCCTTCATCGTCCACTGGCCGGCGGGAATCGGCGCCAGCGGCCAAGTTCGGACGCAATACGCCCACGCCATCGACATGGTCCCCACGGTGCTCGAGGCGCTGGGAGTGGAGGCGCCGGCCAGCATCAAGGGTGTCACCCAGTCGCCGATCGAAGGCCTGAGCTTTGCTCACACCTTCGATGCGGCCGACGCTCCGGCCGCCCGCAACACGCAGTACTTCGAGATGATGGGACACCGTTCGCTCTATCACGACGGATGGCGTGCTGTGAATCCCTGGCCAGGCCCCTCCTTCGCCGAGTCGGGCGGGTTCTTCGGCGACCCGATCTCGAAGGAGAAGCTCACCGAGCTCGATGCGGACCACTGGGAGCTCTATCACGTCGACGCGGACTTCGCCGAGAATCACGACGTGGCCGCCGACAACCGCGATCGTCTGATCTCGATGATCGGCACGTGGTACGTGGAAGCCGGCAAGTACAACGTCCTACCCGTGGATGGCCGTGGTACTGCTCGGTTCGCCGAGGAACGGCCGCAAATCGCGGTGGGCCGCACCAGCTACACGTACTACCGAGGCACACAGAAGGTGCCGACGAACGCCGCCGCCATAGTGCTGAACCGTCCGCACTCGATCACCGCGGACGTCGAGGTTCCGTCCGGAGGCGCCGACGGTGTACTCGTGTCGCAAGGGGGCACCGACGGTGGCTACGCCCTGTATGTCAAGGATGGCAAGCTGACGTGGGTGCACAACTACGTGGCCCGCGAGTACCTGTACGTGGTTGCCGACGAGGAGGTACCCGAAGGCCGCCATTCCCTCCGGTTCGAGTTCGAGGTGACGACACCGCCGGACATCGCCAACGGACGCGGGGCGGGCGGCGTCGGCCAGCTCTACATCGACGGACGCCTCGTGGGCGCCTCAGAGGTGCCGGTCACCACACCACTCGCCATCGGGCTCACCGCTGGTCTCGGTGTTGGCGAAGCGAGCGGCGCTCCCGTATGTCCTGAGATCGAGCGCCCGTTCCGCTTTGGTGGCGAAATCCACTCCGTCACGATCGACGTGTCCGGTGAGCTCATCGAGGACGACGAGGCGACCCTGCGAAGGTTGATGGCGCGCCAGTAGCCGGCGGCTACTCGGCGCCACACGACCTCGGTGATCGTACGCAGCGCTGCAGGTGCGGATGATGGTCCGTCGAGACCTGCCTTTCGTGGATCCGTGCGGTCGGAAATCCTCGGCCCGGCGATGACGCTGGCGTAGCCTCGCTCGAATGCACTACATCGTCGCCACCGCAGAAGGCCCCACGATCGGCGAGCTCGAGTTTGCGCAAACCATGGCGGAATGGATCGAGGTGCTCGCCATCGTCGTCATCTCCATCGCAATCGTGATTGCCTTGGCCAGGACGGTCGTCGTGCGTATCAGCTCGAATGTCGACGACGCACTGCAATCCTTCAAGCGGACGATGGCGCGGGGACTGCTCGTTGGACTCGACCTCCTGATTGCGGCCGACATCATCAAGACGGTGACGCTGGAAGCCAACCTCGAGAACGCCACAGTGCTGGCCATTCTCGTGCTCATCCGCACGTTCCTCAGCTGGACGCTGATTCTCGAGGTGGAAGACCGCTGGCCATGGCAGAAGAGGGTCGCCTCCGATTCCTGAGCTCCGGATCACGCCTGGCGTGATCCGGATGAGGCTCCGTCACGCCATCGGGGAACAAGGACGGGTGCGCCGCGAAGGCGCACCCGTCCATTCATCGAATCGGTTTGACCTAGGCGAGGAGCTTGGCCTTCTGAGCCTGGAACTCGGCGTCGGTCAGTGCACCGGCATTCTTGAGTTCTGTGAGCTTGGCGAGCTCGTCTGCGGTGGACGATGCGCCGGCAGCGTCCTGGATGTAGGCGCGGGCCGCGCGCTCCTGTGCTGCCGCCGCCTGCACCTGACGGTCCGCCATCTTGTCGCCGCGGGCGATCAAGTAGATCAACACACCGAGCCACGGCACGATGATGATGAAGATGGTCCACAGTGCCTTGGACAGTCCGCCGAGGTCGTCGCTACGGAATATGTCGGCGATAACGGCAATGAGCACCCAAATCCAGGCAATGAACAGGAAGAACCAGAGCATCGACCAGAACACGTCGAGAATCGGCATGTCTTTTCTCCTTCTTTGACGGGGAGTCGGTGAGAGTAGTGAGCGCCGTAACCACAAGCCAACCGGCCGGCGGCGTACCAGTGATGCCTTCTGCACGCCGATCCTCAGGAGATTCGACGGCAGTAGGCTCCGCAGGTCGTTCCCCCAACCGAAGGAGAGGGCAATGGAGATCGGCCCACTGCAACTACTCGTCGTCGGCTTTGCCGACCCCCAGCTCGACGGCAGCATCATCAACTCGCTCGCCGATGCCAGCGAAGCCGGCGTCATTCGCGTCGTGGACCTGCTGGGCGTCTACAAGGACGAA
Organism: Acidimicrobiia bacterium; assembly: GCA_035458525.1. Taxonomy (GTDB): domain Bacteria; phylum Actinomycetota; class Acidimicrobiia; order Spongiisociales; family UBA5794; genus DATHZQ01. The sequence continues at coordinate 5,713 of DATHZQ010000160.1, read as the reverse complement.
GAGGGCAACGTGCTCGCCGCCGAGGTCTCGGAGCTGACCGAAGACGAGGCCATGACGTACGGCGCGTGGGTCGGGGCGTTGATCGGTCTTGGTATTGGCGGTTCGGAGGGTGCCGAAATGGGAGCGCTCGTCGGAGCCATGAGCGCCGCAGACGAGTACGAATACGGTCTCGACGACGAGGCACTCGCCACCATCGCCGACGACATCCCTGCCGGGGGAGCCGCAATGATGCTCGTGATCGAGCACACCTGGGCGATCCCGTTGCGCGACGCCGTCCGGGCATCCGCCGGCATCCTCATCACGCAGGACTTCCTGAATCCGATGGCCCTCATCGCCCTCGGCGCAGAGGTGGCCGAGGAAGGCTGATCGAACGGAATCCAATCGTTCGATGCAGGGGGTCCCAGCCCGGGACCCCCTGTTTCGTGGGCGGACGCACCCCTCGACTCGCCCTCCGGGCGAACCGCTCCCCCACACGCCTGGGGTGAGACCACCACGCCAACGATGCGCTCTCGTTACTATTCGTGGGCGACCACTCCGCAACAGGGGGCGGCGCTGCGAGGAAGGACCAACCGCCGTGGAGGCTGAACCCGACCGGTCGCCACCCACCCCGAGCGGCGACCGGTCCGACTTGCCCGACGTCATCGACCTCGAGGTGCGCGAGCACAAGGGGCGGCTCGTTGCCGAACCGGCCGCTCCCGCATCCATTGCGAGGTCCGTTGGCGAGCTCGCCACATCATTGTGGCTCGCCTCGATGCGAGCCGGGTTCGAGATGACGCGCACCGTCGTCCGCAGCGCAGCGGAGAGCCGACTCGGTCAGTTCGCCGGCGAGGCGTTGCATGGCGCAGTGACCACTGCCTCGAGAGAGCTGGCGCCGCAGTGGGGACGGGTCGAGCAGGCGACGGAGCAGCGCATCGGTCAGGTCATCGCAATCGCAGCGCCCGTCGTCGTGCGGTCACTCGACATCGACGAGCTCGTCGAATACATCGACATCAACGCAATTCTTGCTGCGGTCGACGTCGATGCGCTCCTGGAGCAGGTCGACGTGAACGCCCTGCTCGACCGAGTCGACGTCGACGACCTCATGGAGCGCGTCGACGTGAATGGGCTGATGGCCCGAGTCGATGTGGACGGACTCATGGCTCGGGTCGACGTGGATGCACTGATCTCGCGAGTCGACGTGGATGCGCTCATGGCGAAGGTCGACATCGATGCCCTCCTCAATGGGGTGGATGTCGCAGCACTGGCCAAGCGCGCCGACATCGGAGAGCTGGTGGCGGAGAGCACCAGCTCTGTCGCCGGCTCGGCGCTCGACGTCGGCCGGCGCCAAGCCGTCGGGGTCGAAGCCGTGCTGACGAGAACGGTGGATCGCCTGCTGGGACGGGACCCCGAGACCATGCCGGTCGGACCGCCCTTGCTCGTCGACCGGGAAGACGATGGCGATGGCGAAGAATGAGATCGGACAGGTCTCCGGCCACTACGCCGGGGGCGTCACCCGGAGCGGCGCATTCATCATCGACTGGTTCTTCATGCTGGCGGTGTACGGGCTGATTCTCGGTGCGCTGCAGTTCCTCGCCGGGACGTTCCTGAATCAAGAGATCAGCTACAGCGAGGGAAGCTTGGTGTGGCTCGCCGGATTCCTCGTCTTCGCCTTCTTCTATCTGGCCGTCTCGTTGACGATCACCGGCAAGACGATCGGCAAGGCGCTCGTCGGACTCAGGGTCGTCACCCGAGAGGGGGCTCCCCTCACCGCAAGTCGCGCCGCCGGCCGCGTGATCGTCTTTCCGTTGAGCTTCCTTCCACTAGGCCTGGGCCTCATCGGCATCTTGGTGGGCCGGGAGCGCCGGGCACTCCACGACGTCATCGCCAAGACGGCCGTCGTCTACGACTGGGGCGATCGGCCGGCGAGCCTCCCCGCACCCATGACGCGTTGGCTGCAGCGAAGAGGGGTGGAGGTGCTGCCAGCCGCCGACGACGCCGACCAGCAGATCGGCTCCGAGCCCGCCGCCGGTTGATCTGGCCGCGCGACCTGGGACGCCTTCTAACTCCCGTCGCGCACGTGGGGACGCCGTTTGCCCAAGGACCCCACCAGATATGCCACCAGCACTACGAGGAAGATCTGACCGAACAGCGTCTGGATCATGACGAGGGACTGACCGAGATCCGTGGCCGGCGAGAGGTCGCCGTACCCGAGCGTGGTCATCGTGACCACGGAGAAATAGAGCACGCTGCCAGTACCTTCGTCACCCTGCGCAAAGAATGGCTCGGAGGTGGTTTCGATCACGCCGGCGTACAGGAACGCAAAGACGAGCGCGATCTCGAGGTAGGCAGCCAGCGCCGCAATGACGAGCTGCACCCTGACCTCGTCGTGCTCGAAGATGCGCCGGACCAGCAAGAACGGCCCCAGGGCCAACAGCAGGCCATTCACAATCGCCAACGCCGGACTCACCAACGTGTCGTCGGTGAATCCGCCGGTGAGCGTCGCCAATGCCCCGACGGTTGCGATGATCTGGATGAGACGCATGCGGCGGGGCGTGGTACCCGTGACGCGGAGTGTGGTCGTGATGATCGCCAGCACCAGCAGGGTCAACAGCACGCGCACGAGACGAGAGCTCTCAGCAACGGCGGTCAGCGCGAACAAGACGAGTAGGAGCCCGAAGAGCAGCCCAAATCGGTCTGTCGCGTATCGCGCACCCTCGCGCACCGTCTTGCCGTCAGTCATGGCACGGATCGTACCGGCGGCGCACGCTTCCCTATGTGACCCGGCCGGGCCTTGCCCACGGAGGAGGTGTAGGCGTCATCCCGATTCACTACCCTGTGGCACGATCACCAAGCCAATCGGGAGCAGACATGACAGCAGCGACGCAGAGCGAAGTCCGCGCAGCCGTAGCCGAGATCGGCCGCTGGTGGTGGATGTGGCTGGTCGCGGGATTCGTATGGATCGGCATCTCGCTCATCATTCTGCAGTTCGACACTGCCTCAGCCCGCACCGTCGGGGTCATCGTCGGCGTGATGCTGCTGGCAGCCGGGATTCAATATGTCGTCATCGGCACGCTCGCCGAGGGTTGGAAGTGGCTGTGGTACATCTTCGGCGGCATTCTGATGCTGGCCGGGATCGCTGCAATCGCCAATCCGGCCCGAGCTTTCGTCAATGTGGCCGACATGCTCGGATTCCTCTTCGCATTCGTCGGGTTCATCTGGATCATCGAGGCGTTCGCCACTCAGGAGGGCAACCCGCTGTGGTGGTTCGGACTCGTGTCGGGCATCCTCATGGTGGTCCTCGGGTTCTGGGCAGCCGGCACGTTCTTCTTCGACAAGGCGTATACGCTGCTCGTCTTCGCCGGCATATGGGCCATGAGCAAAGGCATCTTCGAGGTCATACGAGCCTTCCAGATCCGGAAGGTCGGCAAACTCGCCACCGAGTTCTAGCGACGTCGGACGCCTCCAAGAGCGTCGGGGACTACTCCTTGGCGGCGCCGGCTTCGTACACGGTCGCCGTCGCAGGTTGGCCGGGCTGGCCGGCGAGTGCTCGGGCGTTCACCGGCTCGCCGCGCAGATCGACGAGGCCGGACACCGAGGACAGGGTCCAGTCCCGCTCCAGCGCGACTGCGGTCTCCTCACATACGAGGATCTGACCGGGGCGCGCCACCGACTGCAACGCCACCGCATTCCGCATCGCATCACCGATCACGCCGTAGGTCAGCTGGTCTGCTTCGAGCACTGCTGCGACCACCTCGCCGCCACACATGCCCATCTGATAGGTCAACTCGAGTCCGATTTGCTCGCCGTAGCTCTCGATGCGGCCCGCAACCCGAACCGCAAACTCGGCGGCCATCGACGAAGCCGGGTCGGGCGTCGCCAGCCCGGCGGCGAATACGTGCTCCCCGGACGACGACCGCACCCGTTCGATTCCAAGATCGTCGGCGACCAGCTCCAGCTCTCTTGACAGGCGCACGCCGAACTCGAGCGCGGAGTCTGCGTCAATTCCCGTCTCGTTCACGAGACCTTCGACGCTGATCGCGACGATGGTTGCCGTGTCCAGGAGTTCGCCCACTTGCCCTGTCTCCCCTCGCAAGCGCTGGACGAGGCGCGGCGGGAGGGCCGACAGCAGCAACGTCGTGATTCCGCGTTCTTCGGCCTCGAGCGCCGCTTCCCGTTCCCGGAGATCGCTGGTCAACGTGTTGAGACGGCGAGCAACGTCGCCGAACTCGTTCCGCCCGAGATCTGGCAGCTCCACGGTGAGCTCGCCACCGGCAACGTCGGCGGCCGCCGCGACGATTGGCGCTACGGGGCGCGTCATCCTGGCGGACAGAATCGCCGCAAGGATGGCAACAACCGGGATCAAGACCGCAGCAACAAGCAGCAGGCGCAACGTGTAGGAGCGAAGTGGCCCCGTAGCTTCGCCGACGTCGAGGGAAGCCACGAGGACCCAGTCGAGTTGCCGGTCATTCACTCGCGACGCAACAGTGAGGGTGTTGTGCCCGAGGTAGTTCTCGCTTCGTCCGACGAAGAGGTCACCGTCGAGCGCAGCTGCGACGGCAGGGGTGTCGGCCGGCTGGACCAACACCGTCGAGTCGAACAGCTCGATCAGGCGAGCGACCTCCGGATCTACATCAGTCTCGGCAAGGTCAGCGAGATACGCCTGCGGGTCCTCCAGCCACAACCGCGACGTCGACCGCATGAGTGAGTCGGAGCCAACGACGTACGCTTCGCCGGTCTCCCCCAGCCCCGTCGCTTCCCACTCACGGTTCGAGGTGGTGATCGCATCGAGCCCCTCGAGGGTGATCTGCACGACGACGGCTCCGATAGTGGTGGCCTCGGACCTGACGGCTGCTGCGACGAACAGCGCCGGCTCGGCTGCGGCGGGCAGGTAGCGTTCGTAGTCGGCGTACACGGCCTCGCCAACTGGAGCCGCCGGCACCTGGCGGACGACGGCGTTGGCCAGCGCCGAATCTCGGTACGGTCCTGTGACCAGGTTGGTACCGAGATCGATACGTTTGTCCGTGGAGTAGACGATCGTCCCGCTGCGGTCGACGAGAAGCAAGTTCGCTATCGCCGGCGAGGCGGCGAGCCGTACCAGCTGCGGGTGCAAGGCAGCATGGACCTCTGCATATGCCGAGCCATCCGTTTCGGACACGACGAGTGCATCGCGTTCGTCGGGTGGGTTGGGATTTTGGAGGATGTAGTGGTACTGCAGGTAGCGTGCGGCGGCGGACGCTGGAACCAAGTCAGGCGCATCCAGGCCTGCCTCTTCGATGGCGGAGTCCACCTGGGCGTACGCGTCGACGACCTCGGCTTCCTGCTCCTCTGTGAGCACCGCGGAGCCGGCGCCCAACCCTTGGAGTGCTTCTCCAAACTCCTCGATGCCGTCGACCATGGCGGGCGCCGCCGCCCGGAGCGAGACTTCGTTGCGCAATCGGTCGAGGCCCGATTCAACGGCTTGGGATCTCGTGATCTGTTGATCCACCAGAGCGGCCTTCACCGTCGAGGTGATCAGATCCCGAGCCTGCCAGTAGTTCAGGGCACCCAGGAGAAGGACCGAGAGGAGCGCGACCGCCGTCAGCGTGTAGGTGAGGGACCGTCGGAGTGAGCGGCGTTGCCGCAGCTCTGGTGCGTCGCTCCCGGCGGCGGAGCTCGTTACCTCGCTCATATCCGCTCGCCCGAGCGCTCAACCTCTGGCTTGACCGCCTCAGAGGGCTCTGCGGACACCGCCGAC
>DATHZQ010000159.1:0-12128 GCA_035458525.1 Acidimicrobiia bacterium | reverse complement strand
CTCATGGCGCCGCTTGCGGTGATGATCGTCACGGTCGTCGTCGGCTCACGGGCGCTGGCCGGCGAGGAGGCCAACAACACGATGGGTCTGCTGCTCGCCAACCCGATCACCCGCTCCTCGATTGTCTGGGAGAAGTGCGTGGCGATGGTGGTGCTGGCGTTCTTGGTGGGCGCCGGGATCTTCGCGGGCGCCGCCCTGGGATCGATTGCCGGTGGCCTGGGCATGAACCTCGCCAACCTCGGAGCGGCGTCGTTGCTCGTGACGTTGCTCGGTCTCGTCATCGGTGCCCTGGCGTTGCTGCTCGGGGCGATGACCGGGCGGGTCAGGACCGCGGTGTATGGGTCGGTTGGATTGGCCCTGACGTTCTACATCGCCAACGCCTTCCTACCCTTGGACGACAGCGTCGCAGGGCTGGCGAGGTGGACGCCCAACTACTACTACCTCACGAGCGATCCGCTGGTCAACGGACTGGACTGGGGCCACGGCGCCGTGCTCGCAACACTCACGGTCGTCTTGATGGCCGCCGCCGCCGTGCTGTTCCAGCGACGCGACCTGCGCCAGAGCGGGTAGCCCCTCGTGCTGCGACGCGTCAGGGCGATCAACTTCCGCACGGCGCGGGATGTCGAACTGCAACTCGGTCGAGTCGGAGCGTTCATCGGAGAGCCGGGTGCAGGCAAGTCCAACATGCTGTCGGCGATCGCCGCACTCCTCAACCCCGATCAGCCGCTCGGGCCAGGGGACGTTCGGCGGGGTGCGGGCTCGGCGACGCTCGAAGCCACGATGACCGACGGCACCGTCATCGGACCGGGCTACCACAACGGGCTCCCTGCCCTCGTCGTCGCCCCCGCCGAGCTGCGCGCCGGTGACTTGCTCCTGCCCGGTCGCGACGACACCGCAACCAAGGCGACCGAAGCCATCTTCCGCAACGCTCTCGAAAGCGCTCCCGCACCGCGGATTGCGCTCGTTCGCGGCATCGAGGCCTGCGCCGAGCACGTGAGCGGTGCCGTGTTCCTCATCGAAGAACCCGAACTGTTCCTGGCGCCGCAGGGTCACCGTTATCTCTATCGCCTCTTCCGCCGGCTTGCGGCCAACGGCAACCAAGTGCTCTTCACGACCCACGCGCCTGGACTGCTGAACGTTTCCCGACTCGAGGAGATCCACCTCGTGAGGCGGGACGCCGGCGGCATCACGACAATCGACAACCTCGAGCCGTTGGAAGCCGACGACGAGTTCCGTGCCCTCTGCGAGTTCGATGCGGAGCGATCGGAGCTGTTCTTCTCTCGAGCTGCGGTGCTGGTCGAGGGCCTCACTGAGAAAGTCGGCTTGCCCCACGCATTCCGTGCCTTGGGCTATGACATCGACAAGGATGCGATCTCGATCATCAACTGCGGCGGCAAGACCAACCTGCCGCTCTTCATCGAGATCTGCAAGCGGGCCCACATTCCCTACGTTGCGGTCTTCGACAGCGACGTCCGCGGCAGCGACAAGCCGCTCCCCGAGCTGATCGAGTTGAATCGGCGGCTGCGCGTCGCTGCGGGCCGCGACCGGTACGTGGAGTTCAACCCCGATTTCGAGGGCATCATGGGAATCACGGCCCGAAACAACAAGCCGCAGCGGGCGCTCGCCGCACTCCGTTCGGCCCGTCGACGCGATCTGCCGACCCTCGTCGAGAAGGTCGTCGAACTCACGATGGAGGCGGCGCGGCCGACCGCACCGACGTACAGCTGAGCTGCGTCACGCCATCGACACGAACGTCGACTCGAGGTAGTCGGCCAGGTCGCGAAACGAAATCACTGCGACCGGGCCCGCCCCGGACCCCATGAGCGGAATGTGACTGATGCGTTCCTGGTACATCAACCGGAGACCATCGGCGATGGGCTGGCGCACCTCCAGCGTCAGCGGCGACTCGGTCATGACCCCGGCGATCTCGACCGATCCCAGATTGTCGATTCGACAGGCAACCTTCGTCTGGGCGTCGTGGTCGGTGAAGATGCCCAGGTTCTGCCCACGCTCGTCGGCTACCAGGACCGAGCCGATGCCCCGGCCCCGCATCGTGTGCACAACCCGCTTGAGGTCGGTGTCCGGTGTGACGGTGACGGGGGCCGGCAGATTGAGGCCGGTGAAATCGACGAACAGCAGCGCATGCTGCGCCGCCAACTGGTGGGTCTCGATCGATGCGTCGCTGAACAGCAGGTCCGCAGCGAACGCCAGGAATGCGAACCGATCTAGATTGCCGACGAGCACACCGGCGCCATCGACCACCGGGACGTTCCGGAAGCGGAACAGGTTCATCATCTCCAACGCGTCGGCCACCGAACCATCGGCAGGCACCGCCTCGGGGTCCGGAGTCATGACGGTCTCAACGGGCATGTCCCACGTCGTCGGGTAGCCGACCACACGGGTCAGTACGTCACGGTCGGTCACGATGCCGATGGGTCCTTCTCCGCGGGAGACAATCGCACATGTGTGCCCCGCATCGTTCATCGCACCTACGACGTCTCGGACGCTGGCGCCCGCGTCCACGAGCACGTAGCGATTGAGGTCGAGCGACGTCACAGAGTGCTCGGAGAACTGCTCGGCCAGGTTCACGACGACCTCCCAATCGATGCTCGCTGCAACCATCCCAACGGTCCCAATCGTACGCTAGGGCCGTTGCGCCCTCCGGGTTCGGTCGGGTGGGCGGATGTGTTGTGCGAACGCCCTCCCGATCTACTCTTGACGCAGTCACTCCGCGGCTGGAGCTACCACACATGATTGCCGTTGCCACCTTGCTCGTGATCGTGACCATCACGTTGATCGTCAACCGCGTCGGCATGATCGCTCTCACGGCCACGGGCCTTTCCAGCGAAGTTGCCCACTTCCAAGCCCGCTCGGCTTTGACCGGTGTCGGGTTCACGACCGTCGAGTCGGATCTCGTGGTCAACCACCCGGTGCGGCGCCGCATCGTCCTCGGTTTGATGCTGATCGGCAACGCCGGCATGGTGACGATCATCGCAACGATGGTCGTCGGTTTCGCCGGCACCGGCGCCACGAGTGCCGTGCTTGGCCGGGTGCTGACGCTGGCGGCGGGGCTGTTGGTGATCCTGCTCGCCGCACGCAGCAAGACGATCGATCGGCTTCTCACCCGGGTCATCGCTGCAGCCCTGCGTCGCTTCACCGACCTCGACGTGCGGGACTATGTCCAGCTGCTCGATCTCGCCAGCAACTACGCCGTAGCCGAGATCGGCGTGGAGGCCGACAGCTGGGTCGCCGAGCACCGCCTCGCCGACCTGCGCCTCCCGGACGAGGGCGTGCTGGCGCTCGGCATCCGGAGAGCCGACGGCACGTTTCTCGGCGCGCCACGCGGCCACACGCGGATCCACGAGCACGACACCTTGATCGTCTACGGATACACCGACGTGCTCGACGACCTCGGCACGAGAAAGGTTGGCATGGAAGGCGACCGCATCCACGAAGGGCTGATCTCGAAAGTCGCCGACCGTCAGGCCGAAGAGGACGCGCTCGACCAGGACGGCTGATCTCGGGACCGGATCGACTTCGAGCACGCGGCGCCGTGGGAGAATCACAGCTCCCGAAGGAAGTACCCCCAGCATGCACGGCAACGCGACCCATACCCATTCCGACACTGCAATCGTCTCGGTGGCAGCCGTTCATGCGCCGGAGGTGGCGACCTCGGCGTCGTTCGACGAACACCTCGCCGCAACGTACGAGCGCCTCGGCGCCCAGCCGGGTCTCCTCGAGAGCCTTGCCGGAATCCGGGAACGGCGCTGGTGGCCGAAGGGGACGACGTTTGCGGAGGTCGCGGCCAAGGCGGGTCAGAAGGCGATCGACCAAGCCGGTATCGATCCGAGCCAGATCGGTTTGCTCATCGACACCTCGGTCTGTCGCGATCACCTCGAACCCTCCGCCGCAGTAGCGGTGCACAGCTTGCTGGGACTGCCGAGCAACTGCCTCAACTTCGATCTCGCCAACGCATGCCTCGGCTTCATGAACGGCATGCAGCTCGCCGGAACGATGATCGACAATGGCCAGATCGACTACGCACTCGTCGTCGACGGCGAGGGGAGCCGCCACACCCAGGAGGTGACCCTCGATCGCCTTGCGTCCGAGGACGCCACGATGGCCGACCTGTTCGCCGAATTCGCTTCGCTCACCCTCGGCTCAGGGGGTGCCGCCATGGTGCTGGGACGCCACTCGGAGAACCCAGGCAGCCACCGTGTGGTCGGTGGAATCAGCCAGGCCGATACGAGCCACTACAAAATCTGCGTCGGCACCCTGGACCAGATGCGCACCGATACCCGCGCCCTGCTCGATGCCGGGCTTCAACTGGCGAAGACCGCATGGATCGAGGCGGATGAGGATTGGCTGAACATGGACCGGTACATCATCCACCAGGTTTCCGCCGTCCATACCTCGATGATGTGCGACGTCCTCGGCATCGATCCGGCCAAGGCCCCGCTCACGTTTCCGACGCTCGGGAACGTAGGCCCCGCCGCGGTGCCGATCACGCTGGCCGAGGAGCAGGATTCACTCGAGCCCGGCGACCGAGTGTTGCTGCTCGGCATCGGCTCGGGCATCAACGCCATGGCGACCGAGATTCTGTGGTGACCGCGGGGGTGACCCTCCCCGCTTCGCTTCCCCCCGCCGGTCTTCGAGGACTCGACGCGGCGTGGTCGACGCTCGTCACCGTGCCGGAGATCGACGACCACGGCCGCACGTTCCACGTGCTCGACACCGGCAACGCCGATGCGGAGCTCACGGTGCTGTGCGTGCACGGCAACCCCACGTGGTCATACCTGTGGCGTGCCATCCTCGCCCGAGCGGGGCCAGAGGTGCGGGTCGTGGCGCCCGACCACCTCGACATGGGCTTCTCGGAACGCACCGATAGCTTTCGCCGGCTCGGCCAGCGAATCGACGACCTCGACGCGTTGATGGCTCACCTCCGCATCACGGGACCTGTGGTGACCGTGGCTCACGACTGGGGAGGCCCGATCTCGCTCGGCTGGGCTGCGCGACATCGCGACCAATTGGCCGGCATCGTCCTGATGAACACAGCGGTGCATCAGCCGCCCGGAGTCAAGGCGCCGGGGCTCATTCGCTTTGCGCGAAGCCCCGAGGTCCTGGCGCGGGCCACCGTCAAGACCACTGCATTCATCCAAGGTGCGCTCCGACTGTCCGGATCCCAGCCTCCCGCCGATGTGCGCGAGGCCTTCTTGGCGCCTTACCGGACGTCTGCGCGGCGCCGGGCGATTGGAGACTTCGTCTCCGACATCCCGCTGGAGGCGGCCCACCCGACCAGAGCGCCTCTCGCCGACGTCGCGGCCGGGCTCGCCGACCTGGGCGAGGTGCCGGCGCTGCTGCTGTGGGGCGCCGCCGATCCCATCTTCGCCGACCGCTTTCTGTTCGACCTCGAACGCCGCCTGCCTCACGCCCAGGTGCATCGGTATGCAGACGCCGGACACCTCATCACAGAAGACGTGGATGTGGCGACGGTGGTACACGATTGGCTGGGAGACCTCGACGCGGCACCGACGTCGTCTTTGGGCCGTCTGAGCGCCCCGCTGTGGGCCGGCCTCGAGGACCGCTCCGGTGACGATGCGGTTGCGCTCGTCGAGATGGGCGCAACAGGACCGGAGCGGACGATGACGTTTGCCGAGCTGGCGACCGACGTCGCTCGCATCGGCGCCGGGCTGGATGCCCTCGGCGTCACAAGGGGCGACCGCGTCGCGCTGCTCGTGCGACCCGGTGTGGACCTCACCGCCACCATCTACGCGTGCTGGCGCATCGGCGCCGTTGCGGTGGTGGCGGACGCCGGCCTCGGATTGCGGGGCATCGGAAGGGCGCTGGCCAGCGCGGCACCGGACTGGTTGATTGGCGTCACCCCTGCGCTGGCGGCGGCGCGCACGCTGCGGTGGCCGGGCACGCGGATAGCCGCAGCGTCGCTCACGCCCGCCGCGCTGAGAGGGCTTGGCGCGGTAGCGACGCTGGAATCGGTCCGCCATGACGGTCGGGACCGGTCGCTCCCCCCTCCCCCTGGGGCCCGCGACCTCGCCGCGATCGTCTTCACCTCGGGTGCAACCGGACCCGCCAAGGGCGTGCGCTACCGGCACCACCAGGCGCAGGCACAGCGCGACGCGCTGATGCGGTTGTACGGGATCGACTCCGAAGATCGCCTCGTTGCCGCGTTTGCCCCATTTGCGTTGTACGGGCCTGCGATGGGAATCCCGTCCGTCGTCCCGCAGATGGACGTCACCGCTCCGAGTACGTTGACCGCCGCTGCGCTCGGAGATGCCGTTGCCGCCATCGAGGCAACACTGGTCTTCGCCTCCCCGGCCGCCCTCACCAACGTCGCCGCGACCGCCGCCGCGCTCGGCGCACACCACCGCCAGGCCCTGGAAGGAGTCCGCCTGATGCTGTCCGCCGGCGCTCCCGTGGCGCCGTCGGTGTTGCGAGCTGCGGGATCGTTGATGCCGAATGCGGTCCCGCACACGCCGTACGGAATGACAGAGGTCTTGCCGGTCGCCGACATCAGCCTTCCCGAAATCGACGCCGCAGGCACGGGCCACGGTGTGTGTGTCGGCCCTCCCCTCGACGGCGTCGAGGTCATGATCGATCCACTCGACGGTGCGGGACGGCCGTCCGGCAAGCTGTATGGGGCGCCCGAGCTCACCGGTGAGGTCTGCATCCGCGCGGCCCACGTGCGGGACGGGTACGACCGGCGCTGGCACACCCAGCACCGCGCTTCACAACCGGCCGGATGGCACCGGTCCGGCGACGTCGGTCACTTCGACAGCGCCGGTCGCCTCTGGATCGAAGGCCGCCTTGTCCATGTGATCACGACCGCCGCAGGGCCGGTCACGCCGGTGCCGATCGAACATGCTGTTCTGGAGCTGGACGATGTGACGCTGGCGGCTGCCGTCGGCGTCGGCCCGGCGGGGACACAGCAGGTGGTGGTGGTCGTGGCTCGGCCCGACGTCAGCAAGCCGGCGCTGGCCCCACTCGAGGAGAGCGACCGCGTTCGCGGCATGGTCGACGTCGACGTTGCCGCCGTGTTGGAGGTGCCCGAGCTGCCGGTGGATCAACGGCACAACTCCAAGATCGATCGAGGCCGCATCGCACGTTGGGCCGAGGCGATCTTGGCGGGTGGCCGGATGCGCCGGCTGTGAAGGTCCTCGTCACCGGCGGAACGAGCCTGCTCGGCGGCGGGGTCGCCAGGGCACTCCACGCCCGCGGCGACGAGGTCACCGTATTCCAGCGTGGCGCCAGCGGTCTCGGCCTGAACGAGCGAAGAGGCAGCGTGACGGAACCACGGGAGGTCGCGGCTGCGGTCGAGGGAATGGATGCGGTGGTGCATCTCGCCGCCCGCGTCGCCGCCACGGGTGATTGGGCGTCATTCGAAGCCACCAATGTCGCCGGCACGCAGACGGTCGTCTCGGCGGCAGCGGCCGCCGGTGTCAGGCGATTCGTCCAGGTCTCGTCACCATCGGTCGCTCACGGCGGGGAACCACTCGTGGGGGCCGGCGCGACGCCGGCCGACCCCGAGGCCACGTCCGGTCGCTACGCACGAAGCAAGGCGCTGGGCGAGGTCGCAGCCCTCGATGCCAACCGGCACGGATTCGCGGTGGTGGCGATCCGCCCGCATCTGGTGTGGGGGCCGGGAGATACACAGCTCGTCGGACGTATCGTCGAGCGCGCCCGCCAGGGCCGGCTCGCCATCGTCGGCTCGGGCGCGGCGTTGATCGACACCACGTACGTGGACAATGCCGTCGAGGCACTGGTCGCCGCGGTCGACCGGGCGCCGTACCTCGGCGGCCGTGCGTTTGTCGTGTCCAATGGTCAGCCCCGCACCGTCAAAGAGCTGCTGAGCCGGATCGTTGCTGCTGCCGGACTCCCCTCCCCCACCCTTCGCGTGCCGGCGGCAATCGCAACTTCGGGTGGGCGTGTTGTGGAAATGGTCTGGGAACGGCAAGGCCGGGGGGACGATCCTCCAATGACGAGATTCCTCGCCGAGCAGCTCTCGACGGCTCACTGGTTCGATCAGCGGCAGACGCGGGATGCGTTGCAATGGAGACCCCGCATCGGGCTCGACGAGGGATTCCGTCGTTTGACGGAGTGGTTCGCCGGAAAAGCCTCCTGACGACGGGTACCTCGCCGATGGATTTCGTCGCACCGGCGCGGCATGCTGGAACGAGCGGTGTGCTCGAGAGGGAGGTGAGGATGAAGGCCCAGGAGCTGCCGGCGCCGCGACCATCGAATGCGCGTCCGCTGCGGATGGTCGAGCGGCCGGCCCTCGAGCCCGCCGGCGGTGAGCTGGTCATCGAAGTGACGGCCTGCGGGGTGTGCCGCACGGACCTCCAGATCGTCGAAGGCGATCTCGCGCCACACCGTCTGCCGATCATCCCGGGCCATCAAGCGGTAGGTCGTGTCGCAGCCGTTGCAGACGACGTCGTGGGATGGCAGCGCGGTGACCGGGTCGGCGTTGCGTGGCTCGGCGGAACGTGCGGTCGCTGCGACCACTGCCGGCGGGGCGACGAGAACCTGTGTGAAGCGGCCCAGTTCACAGGATGGGATCGCGACGGCGGGTTTGCCGACTCGATGAGCGTTCGGGCCGACTTCGCCTTCCGGGTTCCGTCTGAGTTCTCCGACCTCGAGGCGGCGCCGTTGCTCTGTGGCGGGGTGATCGGCTTTCGAGCGCTTCGCACATCTGGGATTCAACCGGGTGCACGCCTTGGCTTGTACGGGTTTGGTGCATCGGCGCTGATCTCGCTCCAGGTGGCGCAGCATTGGGGATGCGAGGTCTACGTGGCGACGCGGTCACGAGCGGAGCAGCAGCGCGCTCTCGCCATGGGAGCTGCGTGGGCCGGCTCGTACCACGACCAGCCGCCACGGCCGCTCGACGCCGCAGTGACCTTTGCTCCAGTGGGATACGTCGTGGTCGAGGCGCTGAAGGCGCTGCGACCGGGCGGCACCGTGGCGATCAATGCCATCCACCTCGACACGATCCCCGAGTTTCCCTACGAGTGGCTGTGGCGCGAGCGCGGCCTGCGCAGCGTCGCCAACTTCACGCGACGCGACGCCGAGGCGTTCCTCGCCCTGGCCGCCGAAGTCCCGATCCAAACCGTCGTCGATCCGTATCCGCTGGCCGACGCCAACATCGCCCTCGATCGTCTCAAGCAGGGCAAGGTCGATGGCGCCGCCGTGCTCACCATGTGACGCGGGTTCCCGGACAACGCAGAGCGTCTGAGTTGGACGGGATCGGCGCTAGCGTCAAGCGTTGCGAGATCATGGGGACCAGCTTTGGCACGATTCGAAGGTATGACTGAAGACCGCGAGATTTCTGAGGGGCCCGGGCGAGACGCCACGGTTCGCTGGAATCCTCCACAACACGGGCCCGGGCGCCGAAGGGCTCGCCGATGAGCCGGATATCGACCGTTGCCCGGTCGGCATTGCGTCGTCACATCCTCCGCAGTGCGGTGTACGAAGGAAGCGGCGGGACCGCGTGGTTCGCCGGGTCCGAACAGCGGGCCCCGAGCATCGCCGAGTTCTTCTGTGGCGACGACACCCGACCTGGCCCTCGGGGCCGCGTGTTGCGACGGCGCGTGCCCGACCGCATCGCCGAGGTCGCCGCGACGGGTGGGCTACCGATCCTGCGGCTTCACGAGGCGAGCCCTGAGCTCGCGGGTCTCCTACAGCGTGCGATCACCGTGCCGGCGCTCGTCGACATCCACACAGAATTGCCTCCCGACGTGGACGCCCTGCGGACCCAGCTCCGCACGTCGACTACTCGTGAGGACTTCCGCCGCATCCGCAAGGCGAACTTCACCTATCGCGTGACCACCGACCGTGATGCGGTTCGTGAATTCCACGCCAGGCACTACACGCCTCTGCTGACGACCCGCTACCCCGACGACGGGTCCGTGAGGACGCTCGAGAAGATGCTCAGCGACCTGGACCGCGGCGGCGAACTGGTGTGCGCCGACCTCGACGGCGAGTGGGTGGCAGGCATCTTCAACGTTCGTGAACAGTCGAGCTATGCCTTGAAGAGTCTCGGCATTCGCGATGCGGACAACGCCGTGCGCCAGAAGCGCGTGGTCGCAGCACTGATCGTCCGGAGCCTCGAGCGAGCCGTCGAACTCGGTAAACCCCACGCATCGCTTGGTCGATCGCTGCCGTTCCTCGGCAAAGGCCCGGTGTGGTTCAAAGCGAAGTGGGGAGGGATCCTGACGCGAGGGCCCGTCACACGGGACCTCCACATGTTCTTGGACCTTCGGAATCCGGCCGTTCGGCGCATGCTGTCTGCCAGCCCTGTCATCCATTCGCTGAACGGTGAACTGGCAACGTCGGCATGGCTCGAACCCGGAGAACAGCCGCTGAAGGCCACGGTCCGGGATGCGGGTCGGTTCCCGGGGATCTCGCAGTGGTACGTCTTCGCCGAACCGGAGACGCTCGACGCCGGTGCGGTCGAGCTGGCATCCAGGGAACGAATCGTGCCCGTCTCGGTGTCCTTCGGCGGTGACCAGCCGCTCTGGCTTGGCGACCTGCTGCCCGAGCCGCTGCGTTCGTACTGACGGACCGCACCGCGGAGGACACAACCTGTCCCGGCGTGTGATCAGTTCGCCGCCGCAAGCATGTCGGCCAGCGTCGCCAGCATTGCCACTGCGATCTGTGGACGCTGCTGCACGAGCGTCTCGAGCTGGCGACAGTCCATCGCCAGGCCGTGGAGGCCATCGGGGCCGGCGGTTGCAGTGAGCGAACGCGGCTGGTGCCGCAGCATGGCCAGCTCGCCGATGTGCTCCCCAGCACCGCGGGGAGCGATCGGCAAGTCGCCCTCCAGCCGCACCTCACCGCTGACGATCATGATCATGTCGTCCTCCCAGTCCCCCCGCCGGAAAACCGTCTCCCCCGCGTCGTAGCGGCGCTCCACGACGCATTCGGCAATCTGCTCGAGGTCGACGACGTCGACCGACGCAAACATCGGGACGGCTTGCAGGGCAAGCACACGATCGGCGATATCGAGCGAGCTGACGATCTCCACGGCTTCCCCAACCTACACGCCACCGGCGGGCCGTTCCGACACGACCTGCTCGTTCTCGATACGCTGCCCCGTGTCAGAAGGGAGCGGCCGTGGCACGCGATGGGACTGTCGGCGCGTCGAGCGCGTCGCGCGGCGTGTGGCATGCGCTGAGCGTCTTTCCCGACGAACGGGCCAAGGTGGCGTGGACCGGCGCACTCTTCTTCGTCGTGCTCGCAAGCGCAAGCATCGGACTGAACGTGGCCGATGCGCTGTTCTTCCTCCGGTTCGGCGTCGACTCCCTCCCCGCGATGATCATGCTGTCCGGTGGCGTCGTGATGGTCGTGACGATCGCGTACGCGGCCGGACACTCTTCGTTCGGGGCGCGCACGTGGTCGTGGACGGTGACCTTGGCCCTCGCCACGAGCCTGGTCGCCGAACGAGTCGCCATCACCGTCGACCTTCCAGGCATCTATCCGGTCATCTGGCTGACGGGTCAGGTCGTCATCTACCTGGGTTTCACGTTGCTGTGGGACGTCGCCGGAGAGCTCGCAGACACTCGGGCGGCAAAGCGTTTGTTCCCGTTGTTCATGTCCGCCGGCATCGCGGGCGCCGTGACCGGGAACGCGCTCACCGGGCCACTGGCGTCGCTGTTCGGCACCGAGAACCTGCTGGTCGTCGCCGGCGTGGGGCTGGCGCTCGCCGGAGTCATTGCTAGAGCGACGACGCACCAGTTCGTGAACGGGAGAACCGGCCAGGCCGGTCGCGTCATTCGGGAACTGGCATCCGGTTTCCGCACGACCGTGGATGTTCCGCTGTTTCGCCTCGTCGCCGGCGTCGGCGCGGCGCTCTCCGTTCTCTTCTTCCTGGTGTTCTTCCCATTCAGCGAGGTGGCAACGGCATCCTTCGACACCGAACAGTCGCTGGCCGCCTTCCTCGGACTGTTCTCGTCGGTCGCGACCGCCGTGACCTTCCTGGTGTCGCTGCTGGTCGCAAACCGCTTGTTTGCTCGATTTGGCGTCGTTGCCGTGCTCCTCGTCGTCGCCGTCGTGTACGTCGCCGGGTTCGGGCTGTGGCTCGTGGCGTTCGACCTCGGCACCGCGACGCTGTTCCGGGG
>DATHZQ010000158.1:0-6884 GCA_035458525.1 Acidimicrobiia bacterium | reverse complement strand
CGCGATGCGCAAGCACCTGATCGCAGACGAAGTCCGCCTGGGCGGCCTCGTCAAAACAGGTGACGAGATCCGGGATCGGTCCGTCGGGCCGGTCGGAACGCAGCTGCTTCGGATAGAGCTCGTCCGATTGGGCGATCACTGCGTTTGCGGCGGTGAGGATCTGCGGGGTGCTGCGATAGTTCTGCTCCAGCGCCACGACGTCGACGCTTTCGTACTCGTCGGGGAAGCGCCGAATGTTCTCGATCGACGCGGCGCGGAAGGCGTAGATCGCTTGGGCGTCGTCACCGACGACCGTGAGGTTGCCGTCCGCCCCGCAGAGCCTGCGCAGAATGTCCCCCTGGATGCGGTTCGTGTCCTGGAACTCGTCGACGAGGACGTGATCGAACAGCCCCCGGACGGCGTTCGCAGCGGGACTCTCGACGAGGGCCCTCCAGTAGAGCAACAGGTCGTCGTAGTCGAGCACGTTGTGCTCACGCTTGCGTGCGCGATACGCCTTGAAGATCTCACGAAGCTCTTCGTCGTGGTCCTGACACCACGGGAAGCGCTGCTGCAGCATCTCGTCGAGCCTTGCCTGCTCGTTGACGGTCCGCGAGTAGATGGCGGCGATCGTCTCCTTCCGCGGGAAGCGCACTTTGCCCTCGGCGGCACCGGTCTCGGTCCGCAAGACACCGAAGAGGGACTCGGCGTCGGCCTGATCGAGGACGGTGTAGTTGCCGTCCAGGCCGACGGCTCCGGCGTGCCGCCGGAGCAGCCGGTTGGCGATGGAGTGAAAGGTGCCGCCCCACACCCGGCCCGTCGAGCGGTCCCTGATGAGTGCCCCGGCCCGGCGCACCATCTCTGCCGACGCACGTCTGGTGAACGTCAGCAGGAGAATGCGGTCCGCAGCCGTTCCCTGCTCGATCAGCCACGCCACCCGGCTCGCCAGCGTGCGGGTCTTCCCGCTCCCTGCTCCGGCGATGACGAGCAGCGGTCCCCCGCCGTGGGTGACGGCTCGGGCCTGGTCGGGATTGAGGTCATGCAACCACGCCGGCGTCTCGATGTCGGGAGCGAACATGTGTTCGATCATAGACCGCTGCCGATCCGGTTACGAGCATTCGTGATGCCGATACCCTGCCCGAAATGGACCTAGAAGCGACGCCGACGCTGGCCGAACGGGCTGACTGGTGGCGGCTCGGACCGGGCCTCGTACTCCTCCTCACGCCTGCACTCGTCGCGATCACCAGTTGGGATGCGGTCCGGTTCTCACATCCTGCATACGCCATGGTGCTCGGACTCACGGCGAGCGCTGGTGCGCTGCTCATGTGGCTCGGGACCCGCGGCAGCCTACGCCGGAGCGATCGAGCCCGCATCTTGGGACGCGCGGTCCTCGTCGTACTGGCGCTGGCGTTGAGCGGAATCGCATGGATCCTCCGCCCGGCAGCAGCCACCGAGGTTGCGAT
The DNA here is from genome assembly GCA_035458525.1 of Acidimicrobiia bacterium. GTDB lineage: Bacteria > Actinomycetota > Acidimicrobiia > Spongiisociales > UBA5794 > DATHZQ01. Next base: position 5,445 of record DATHZQ010000158.1, on the reverse strand, counting down.
TGCGGCAATGGCGGATGGCCCCGACGTTGCGGTGACCCAATCGGCAACCACCATCCTGATGCGCCCCGTTGGCGAGCAACGCACCACGGGTCTCATCTTCTATCCGGGGGGCCTGGTGGAGCCTCGGGCCTACGCCAACATCCTCCGGCCGCTGGCCGCTGCCGGATATCCGATCACGATCGTCAAGCCACCGTTGGGTCTCGCCGTCTTTGCGGCGGGTACCGCTGGATCCATCGCCTCGCCCGGGGACGTGGTCGCCGGGCATTCCCTCGGCGGCGTCGTTGCCGCTGATGCCGCCGCCGACGATGCGGACCTCGTCGGGCTGGTGCTGTGGGCTTCGTTCCCCGCCGACAACATCGCCGGCCGGCCAAACCTCGCCACGCTGTCCGTCTTCGGATCTGAGGACGGACTTACAACACCGGCACAGGTGACCGAATCGCGATCCGACTTGCCGGCCGCGACGGAATTCGCCGAGATCACCGGCGCAGTCCACTCGCACTTTGGCGACTACGGCGACCAGGCCGGCGACGGCACTCCTACCCTGTCGCGCGCAGACGCTCAAGCCGAGATCGTCGCAGCCACCCTGGCCCTCCTCGATCAGGTCGAGGCTGAAGCCGCACCCTGAGTCGTCAGGGCACGTACTGCTCGCGCAGGGCGGTGATCTCACCGTTCTCGACGATCAGCCAGACGCCCGGCTGCAGCTCGAGTCCGCGCTCCTCGCGCTGAACGAGCCAGTCGGCGTAGGCGATCGACTCCTCCGTTGCCGGATCACCGACGTTGGGGAGCCACTTCACCTCCGGGATCTCCGCAACGGCCACCGTCCGGAGCAGCGGATTGCCGTTCCGGACGTAGTAGTCGTTCGGTGGCGGGGATTCCTCGCCGTCCTCTGCTGCGGCCGCGACGGCTGCGTCGCCGGTGAACCAACAGGCCAGATCGAACTCGACCGCGGACGCTGCTGCCGATGCAACGTAGCCAAACCACTCACCGTCGGGTAGGTCATCCCCGCTCGGCATGCATCCGGACCCGGCGGCGAGGACGTTGGTGTCGATGACCGTCGTGGCGGAACCCGAGGTCGTTGTGATCGAATCGCCCGCCGTCGTCGTGGGCAACTCGGTCGTCGTGATCGGCGCCAGAGTCGTCAGCTCGGTTGCCGGCGGCGTGGCAGGGTCGTCGTCGTCGCCGCATGCGGAAACGACCAGAGCGAGGGCGACAAAGCCCACCAGAAGCACGTGGAGTCTCATACGCGGAACGTACGACGCAACCCGGCAGATGCCTAGACCCAAAAGACGCTCTCGTCCACTTCGTGCCGGCGACCGACGGCTAGCGTGGCGTGCCCGCCTGGGAGCGCATCGTGATCACACTCGAACGTCGGGAAGCTGTCTTGCTGCTTCGCATGGACGACGGCGAGAACCGCATGAATCGTGCATGGGTCGACGCCGTCAACGGCGCCCTCGACGAGCTCGACGCCACACCAGACCCAAGGGCTCTGGTGACGACAGGCTCCGGCAAGTTCTACTCGAACGGCCTCGATCTCGAATGGCTCGGAACCGGCGTCGAGGACCTCGCCGGGTTTGCGGCCGAGGTCGAGCTGATCTTCGCCAGAATCCTCTCGGCGCCCTATCCCACGGTGGCGGCCTGTAACGGCCACACCTTCGCGGCCGGGGCGATGCTCGCGATGGCTCACGACTTCCGGGTCATGCGAATCGACCGCGGCTTCTTCTGCCTGCCGGAGGTCGACCTCAAGATCCCCCTGACGCCCGGCATGAACGCCCTCATGATGAGCAGGCTGCCAACCGTCACGGCCCACGACGTCCTCGTGACGGGGAAGCGCTTCGGTGGCGAGGAGGCGGCGGCCAAAGGGATCGTTTCCGCCGCCCTTCCTCTGGATGAAGTGCTGCCACACGCAATGGCGATCGCAGCCGATCTGGCGCCAAAGGCGAGCCCGACGATGGGCGCCATCAAGCAGCGCATGTATGCCGAGGCGCTCGGTTTGCTCCGCCGACGGCTCCAATGATCACGTCGGCCGCGGCCGTCCACGAGATCCTCGGCCTGCTCGCATCAGCCGGCGTCACCGCGTGGGTGGCCGGCGGTTGGGGAGTCGACGCCCTCGTCGGTCGCCAAACTCGGGATCATGCCGACCTCGACGTTGCGGTGGTGGATGGGCGCAAGGCCCTGGCTGTGCTCGGCGAGGCCGGGTTCGAGGTGGCGACGGACTGGTGGCCGGGTCGAGTAGCGCTACGCCGGCTCGACGGGTCGGAGGTCGACGTCCACCCGATCGTCTTCCAGGCAGACGGATCGGCCGTGCAGACCACGCACGACGGCGTCGAGTTCGTCTACCCGGCCAACGGATTCACGACCGGCCTCATCGCAGGCCGCGAAGTGCCGTGTATCACGGCGGCGCTCCAAGAGACCTTCCACTCCGGCTACACACCGCAACAGAAAGACCTCGACGACCTTGCCACCCTGCGAGACGCCGGGCTCATCTGACCGACGGCTCGTTTCGTCGCACCGCCGACTACGGATGTATCACATTGGCGATATCGCCGGCGCCGTCCGTGTACAGCTCGACCTCCGCCACCGCCACTCCATCGCCGGTGCCGTACGGGTCGAGTTCCTGGACCCGGGACTTGGTCGCCTCCACGAGCCGCCGCATGTGCTCGGCGAGCGACTCGGCCGCGTCGCGCCAGCCGATCGCAGAGTCTCGATGGCCGCCCGACACCGAGTTGTCCCATCGCAACAGCGATGCCTCGGCCTTGTCGAGACGCTTCCACTGGAGCTCCGCTCCGAAGGCTTCCCCGATCTCAGATCGCTGATCGAGCAGGCCCTGGTAGTAGTGCTCCGCCTCGCCCGGCGCCTCTCCGTCGATGCGCAACCCGATCCAAGAGCTGTGTGCGGTTATCCAGGTCTCCCACCGGATGCGGCCCGGACTGCGGGGAACCTCCTCCCACATGGACACGCTGCGCACCGGGCTCCGGCCCTGCCACACGGCATGATCGGCGCACTCCGCTGCAACCGCCGGAAGCACGACGGACCACCACTCGCTTTCGTGCTGACGATGGCAGCTTGCCGTTCCGGAAGTCGATGTTCTCGATCAACCACTGCCGGAAGTCTTGCTGCTCGAGCGGCCACACCGATCGCAGCGGAACTCGCTGGACTCGTTGCGTTGGGCCTGCCACGCGTGCACCCCCCTGTGCTCGCCACCATTTACCGGCATGACCACACCAAGAGTTTTCGCGCTGTCACGGGCCCTTCTTCCATGGAGTTATGTCCAAATGGCCTGAGCGACTTCGGGAGAGCGGCCTCGCGGCGTCCCTGGGGCGTGGTTCAGCCTGGGATACCGCTCGCAGAAGCACCGTCGACGAGCGGTACTGCGTACACCACTACGTTGCTGTCGTAGCTGCGATCCGACTCGCTGAAGCCGCCACCGCAGGTGATCAACGTCAAGACGGCGGGGCCCTGCTTGGCGAAGATCACGTCGGTTGGTAGGTCTTCCTTCTCGTACACGGTCCGCGCAACGATGCGAAACGCATGCTCGCTTCCGTCCGAGAGCTCGACGTGGACGAGATCGTCGACTTCGAGACTGCGGAGATCGAAGAACACTCCAGGACCCTGCCCGAACAGGTCGACGTGCGCTGCGAGCACAGCGGAGCCTGGTTCGCCTGGGGATGGACCGAACTTGTACCACGCCACATCGGTGACGTTGTCCGGCACCGCCATCTGGCGAGTTCGCTGATCGACTCCATACGGATCGACCGGAGCGTCGACCGCGATCGAGCCGATGCGAAGGCCAACCGGCACGGGAACGTGCGCGGTGGGGGCCTCGGCGTCTCCGGCCTCTGCAGGTGGAGCCTCAGGAGAGGTGGTCGCCTGCGCCGGCGCCCTCGTTCCGTCGATGGGGATCTCGCCAGCAGACTTCGACGTCTCGACGGGAGCCGCAGCGAGGCCGTTTCGAACCTGGGCCTCGACCAGCGCAGGTTCCCCGGAGGTATCGCTCGTGGACGCAACAGCGGCGAGGGCAGCTGCCGTGAACAGCAACGCGCCGACGCCGAGCAGTGCGATTCCGAGTTTGCGGTCCATGGGTGCAACGGTACCGGCCGGAGGCGGGAAGGATTTCCTCCGGCCGGTACCAGTGATGTCAGATCAGTTCGAGCGCCGCACCAGGAACCCACCGCCGAGCAACGCAGCTGCGCCGGCGACGAGCGCTGCGAACATGAAGAACGGGGAACCGCTCGCAAGCCCACCACTGCCGGTCGGCACACCACTGGGAGCGCTGCCGAGACCGCTGATCGACTGCGTCACGACTGCGAAAGATCCGCCCTCGAGCGAGCCGATGGCGTAGGCGATGACGTTGGTTCCCTCGGCGATCGGAAGGTCGCCTTCGAACACGACGGGCTCTGTTGCGCCCGCCGGCACGATCTTCACGTTGTACGTGTCGGCCGGGACGTCGGCAACGCCTTCCTGCGGGTTCGACACACCAGTAAAGACCGCTCCGTCGTTGGCAAGAACATCGACCGCGGGAGCAGCGGCGACATGACGAGCCGTCACACGACCGTTGCCCGCATCGATTGCGGACGTGTCGTTGACGAAGACGCTGAGCGTTGGCACGCCCGCCTCGTCCAAGTGTGCGACGATCGAGGCGTTGGCGCCGCCCGGCAACGTCACCGTGTCCGCGAGCGCCGGATCATTGCCCTCCGGATCGGTGCCGGCGGGGTAGATCTCGATGGCATAGTCACCGGCGGGCAGGGTCAGCGGCCCGGCAACGTCACCGAACTGGAAACCCGGCAGGGTGGCTTCACCGTTGACCCACACGTCGACGTCCAGGTCCGGCACACCGTGCACAACCGTGACGTCACCGTTCTCCTGCGCAAGTGCGGCGTTCGGCACCAACAGCAGGGCGATCACCGCCATGAGCGTGAACATCTTCCTCATCGGTCTTCTCCTCGTGTTGTGGAAGTACCCCCCAGTACGGCAGCACTGGCCGTTCCGGATGAGAAAGATCGCCGGGCTTGACAATCTAAGCGGAATAGACTTAGATTTTCTTTGTTGAAATACTTGGAAAATCCCTACTCAGGAGGATAAGAGCATGAGCCTGGTGCGATTCGACCCCTTCGAGCTCGTACGCGATTTTGACCGTCTGTTCGATGCCCCGTCCCCGCGCAAGGGCGCATGGATGCCGCGCGTCGACGTCTTCGAACGTGAGACCAACCTCATCGTCCGCGCCGAGCTGCCCGGCATCGATGCGGAGAGCCTCGACGTCACGGTCGAGGGCGGAACGTTGACCATCAGCGGATCCCGGTCATTCGAGACCGAATCCGAGGACGCCGGCTTCCACCGCAAAGAGATCTTCGAGGGACAATTCAAGCGAACGGTCATGCTCCCGGAGGGCGTCGACCCCGAGGCGATCACGGCATCGTCGAGGGACGGCATCCTCGAGGTGACCGTTCC
>DATHZQ010000157.1:0-7154 GCA_035458525.1 Acidimicrobiia bacterium | reverse complement strand
GGCCGGAGGCGAAGGAAGGTGACAGCGTTCATCCGGGAACATCCTCCAACCGTGGGGCAAGGGCGTATCCCTCGTCGTCGATCGCCGCGTGTACTTTCGGCAAGAGCTCGGGTGCAATCCACGTGTCGCTGATGAACTCGGGGTACACCGGCAGCCGTGGCTTCAGCGTGAATCCCGCGGCCTCGGTGACACTCCGCAGCTTGTCGAGATGGGGCCAGGGCGCTTCCGGATTCACCCAATCGATCGTGAGGGGCGAGACGCCGCCCCAATCGTTGATCCCGGCGTCGAGATAGACCCCGAAGTCGTCGGTGAGATTCGGCGGCACCTGCAGATTCATCTCGGGCCCCAGAATCCACCGCGCCGCAGCCACGACTCGGGAGAAGAACTGCACGGTCGGCTCCGAATCGCGGCGCTTGCGCGTGTCCGCCTTGGCTCGGAAGTTCTGCACGATGATCTCTTGCAGGTGCCCGTGCATCTCCTGGAGGCGCGCCAGCGCAAACAGCGAATCGACGATCTCGGACGGCGTCTCACCGATGCCCACGAGCACACCCGAGGTGAAGGGAACCCGCTGCCGTCCGGCGGCCTCGATCGTCGCCACCCTCACCTCCGGGTCTTTGTCCGGACAGTTGTGGTGCGGCATGCCGGGCTCGAGCAGCCGGGGGGAGATGTTCTCCAGCATCAAGCCCATCGAGACGTTGGACGGCCGCAGCGCAGCAATGCTGTCTTCGTCCATGACCCCGGGATTCGCATGCGGGAACACCGTGGTTTCTGCGGCCACCCTCTCGCTCATGACCCGCACGTAGTCGAGCGTCGACGCCACACCCTGGCCTGCCAGGAATTCCCGAGCCTGCGGCCAGCGGAGCTCCGGGGCATCGCCCAATGTGAAGAGCGCCTCGGTGCACCTGTACGTTTCTCCGGCACGGGCGATCGCCATGACGTCGTCCGGCTGCAAGTACTCACCGCCAGCCCCAGGCGGCTTGGCGAACGTGCAGTAGGTACACGTGTCACGGCACAGCGTCGTCAGCGGGATGAACACCTTGCGGGAATACGTGACGGTGCGCCCCTTGCCTTCGTCGCGCAAGCGGGCAGCCTCGGCGAAGAGCGGCGCCGGATCGCGCCTCCCCGTGATCAGCTCGACAGCCAGATCCGGATCCGGCGCAGGGAACGACATGGCGGGAACGATATCAGTCGACGGGGGCTTGGAAGACGCTGTCGCGCGTCGTGACGACGCAGCGTCAGTCACCCCAGGTCGGTTGCCAGGAGGTCGTCGTACGTCTCCCGGCGGACAACGAGCCGAGCCTCACCGTTCTCGACGAAGACGACGGCCGGGCGGGGCACCTTGTTGTAGTTGGAGCCCATCGAATGGCCGTAGGCCCCGGTCACGGGCGTCGCAATGATGTCACCGACGCGGAGGTCGGCGGGCACGCGCCCGCTGCGAACGAGCACGTCGCCGGACTCACAGTGCTTTCCGACGAGACGGATGGACTTGCCTCGCTCCGATTCGACGGCTCGCGGGAGGAATGTTTCGTATCCGCTGTCGTAGAGCACCGGCCGCGGGTTGTCGCTCATGCCGCCGTCGACCGCGACATATGTCCTGATTCCGGGGAGCTCCTTGATCGTGCCGACCGTGTAGAGCGTGACGGCCGCTGCGGCCACGATCGCCCGACCAGGCTCAACCGAGAGTCGGGCGGTCACGCCACTGCGACGCTGCGCCTCTCGGAGGACTTCGGCCCATTCCGTCAGCGTCGGGGCACGCTCCCCCGCCACGTAGGCGACACCCAGCCCGCCACCGGTCACCATTTCGTCGAAGCCATACGGTGCGGCGAAGTCCGCAACGACGCCCAACGCTTCTGCGAACGAATCGACACGAAAGACTTGCGATCCAATGTGGGCGTGGAGACCTCGGACCTCCAGACCGGCGATGCTGCGAGCCCGCGCGACAGCTTCTGCGGCGAGTCCGGATGACACCGTGAATCCGAATTTCGTGTCGTCGTGGCCCGTGGCGGTGAACTCATGCGTATGAGCCTCCACTCCGGGGGTGATGCGCAGGAGCACGGACACCGCCTGGTCCCGTCCAGCCACGATGCCCTCGAGGCGATCGAGCTCGTCGAAACTGTCGACGACGATGCGACCCACTCCAGCATCGACGGCCGCCCGCAGTTCTGCGAGCGACTTGTTGTTGCCGTGCATGACGAGACGAGTCGGTTCGACGCCGGCCGCAAGCGCGGTGTGAAGCTCACCGCCGGTGGCGACGTCGATGCGCAGCCCCTCCTCGTCGACGAGCTGCGCCATGGCTTTGCACAGGAACGCCTTGGCGGCGTAGACCGCGCCGTCGCCAAACGCCTGGCGCGCTTCCCGACACCGAGACCGCAGATGGGCGACGTCGTAGGCGAAGAGCGGCGTACCGAACTGCGCCGCGAGCCCCAACGTGTCACAACCACCAATCACGAGGTGACCGGCCGCTGAGACGGCAGCAGTATCCGGCAGCAATTCGGGTGGCAACGGCGACATCGGACCTTCCGACCAGCGTCGGCTGAGGCTAGTGCCACCCCCGTCCGTGCACTTGCTCCGTCGCTGCAATGGTCGGACTGCGATCAACCGCCGCGCACGACGATCTCGACCCGGCGGTTCTTGGCCCGATTCTCGGGGTTGTCGCTTCCATCGGCGTTCGTGTTGGGCACCAGCGGCTGGGCCTCACCCAAGCCGACCGCAACGATCCGGTAGCCGGCGAGGTCCGCTTGCGCCTCCAACAGAGCGGCGACGTTCTCGGCGCGGCGCTGCGAGAGCTCGAGGTTGTATGCCGGATCGCCGATGGCGTCGGCGTGACCCCACACCTGAATCTCGACATCCGGCCCGAATCGTTCCGCAATCGACGCGACGACCAGCAGGATCTTGGCTTCCGCCTCAGGAGTGAGCGTGTCTGCATCGAACTCGAAGAGCACGTCGTTGGTGATCGTGTAGGTGGTCAGCCCGTCGCCTTGCCGCACCGTGATATCCCCGTCGTCGATCTCGTCGAAAGCCACTTCGGGGAGGTCGAGGGCGGTGCGACTCCCGGCGCACGTGCCGCCGGCGACGTCACTGTTGACGCCGTTGGGACAGACGGTGTTGACCCAGCGCACGTTGGCGAAGGTCGCTCCGGTGAGATCGGCTCCGATCAGGTTGGCGTTGCGGAACTGGCTCTGCGACACGTCGACGCCGAAGAAGCTGGCGCCGAAGAGCGACGTGTCTTCGAAGGTCGTCTCACTCACAACCGCACCGCTGAAGTCGGCGGCCGACGCATCGGCGTCGGTGAAATCGGCCCTGGCAATGGTCGACCCGGCAAACGATGCGCAGCGCAGATCGGCGCGCCGGTAATCCTCGCCGCTCAGCTCACTCCCGGACAAATCCTCTCCGGAGTCGGGAGCGCACAAGGGCTTGAACTCGAGTGGCGCCACGGCGACGGTGTCGGTCGCCTCGACGGTCACCAGCAGCGGCGGCTGCGTCAGGTCGCACGCTCCACCGGAGGCCTCACTCCGCAGACCGTTCGGGCACGTCACGCCGTCCCAACGAATGTTGCTCAGCTCGGCACCCTCGAAGATGGCACCGCGCAAGTCGGCACCGGTGAGCCGGACACGTGACAGGGTCGCACCGGTGAAGTCGGCACCCACGAGAGTCGCCCCGTCCATGCGCGCATCCGAGATCGTCGTGCCGGTGAAAGTGGAACCGGTGGCGTCGGCGTCTTGGAACGAGGGCGAAATGAGTTGCGCGCCGTCAAAGGCTGCACAACGCACGCTCTGACCCTCGAAGTCGAGGTTCGGCTGCTCCCCGCCGGAGAAGTCTGGTCCGCTCCCCGGCGAGCACGTGATCACGATCGCATCGGCGGATGCTGCGGCCGACTCCGTCGTCGTCGTCGAGTCGGCGGGAGGTGGAACGGTCGTCGAGGTCGTTGCTTCCGTACTCGACGTTGCCGGAGCCGTGGTGCTCGTGGCCGACGACTCCGAGTCGCTGCTGCACGCGGCTCCCACCAGTGCAACCATCACGATCAGAACCCAGGCCCGTTTCCACATCTGGGAACCCTACCCCAGCTCGGGAATCACCTCCGGGACAGCATCGGCGGCGACGTGGCCGGCCCTATCAGCCTCGTGCCGCGGCGTCGCGGCGAGATGCTCGTCCCAATCCGGCAGATCCTGCTCGACCTCTCTGAGCGGCCGATAGAGGTAGCCGACGAGGGTCACGAGCAGCGTTCCAATGCCGATCGCGACCATCATGAGCCCAGCTCCCCGACCGTCGCCGGTGCCGATGACCACACCGACCGAACCGGCCAGCGCTCCACCATCCGCCATCGCCGGCTCCAAGAGCCGATCGATGAGAGGACCCACGGCCAGGATCGCCACGGGGCCGGTGATCTGTGCGAACAGGCGCCGTACCGCAAAGACGCGGCCCTGGACATCCGGGTCGACTTTGGCCTGCCATATGGCCTGGCTCGATGCATTCGCCATCGGGATCACGAGGAAGCCGATGAATCCCGCCGCGGCGATCAGCCCGAGGGAGGGGCGCAAACCGACGACGGCGAGCGCCAGCCCGAGACCCGCCGCCCCGAGGAACACGCCGTGAATGCGCGGCTGAGGCCCGCCCCAAGCGCTCATGACCAGGCTGCCGATCACCATGCCCACCGAAGCAATCGAGACGACCGTTCCGGCCGCCGCCTCGGAGGCGAAGCCGAGGATCAGCGGGAAGAAGGCGACACCGGTTGCGCCAAGCGTGAGATTCACACCTGCGAAATAGAAGAGCATCACGAGCAATCCCGAGCGCTCCCGGATGTAGCGGAATCCAAACTTGGTCTCGTGGAGTATGGATCCCTTGCCCTCGGCTCCGGCGGCAGACTCCTCGGGGGCGGGGAAACGAACCGCCATCAAGGTCGCAACGGCGACGAGGAACGTCACGACGTCGATCATGATCACGGCCGTGAGCCCGGCGAGCGCCAGCACCGAGCCGGCGATGGCCGGGGCGATCACCTGGCCGACGGCTTCTGCGAGTTGCACGAGTCCCGCAGCCCTTCCGTACTGCTCCTTGGGCACGAGCAGCGTGGTTGCCGCCGAATACGCCGGCCATTGGAACGCCTGGAAGAGCGAAGCGATGCCCAGCAGCGGATACAGATGCCACGTCTCGAGTTGGTCGGTGACGAGCAGCGCCGCGATCACCAGCGTCGTGGCGCCGGCTCCCCCGTCGGAGAGCATCATCGCCCACCGACGGTCCCACCGGTCGACCAGGGTGCCGGCGAACGGAGTCATCAGCAGCTGCGGCACCTGCGAGGCCAACAAGATGAACGACAGCTGCGTGACCGATCCTGTCTCGAGGTATACGAAGATCGCCAAGGCGAAACCCGTGAGGTTGGTTCCGATCAACGAGACGAGCTGGCCACCCCAGACGACGAAGAACGTCCGCATGCTCCTGGTGGTGTCGACGTCGACCATCCGCATCCTCCCGGTCGGCATTATGGTCGATTATTTCCGACTTGTCGAGAAATCTCATGCATTTGATTCGGGGCTGGGCGAAGGCGACTGGGACTTCTCCAACCGTCGACGACGTCCGCGCATACATCCGGTCGCGCTTCGGACCACTGCGGTGTTGCCAGGCCGCCGCCCGGACCGGCGATCAGAGCTCAGCCGGATGAAGGCTCGGGGAACAATCCTTCTGGCGGGCGCATCACGATCAGCCCTTCGGCCGGTTCCTCGACGAGGTCGGCGACGAACGGGACTTCAGCCACGACGCCGTTCGAATCAGTGACGACGAGACGATCTTGGGCGGCGCCCAACACGACGTCCGTCACGGTGCCCAGGACCGCTCCGGCTTCGGTCACCGCCGTGAGCCCCACGAGCTCGTCCGGCCAGTGCTCGCCCTCGCCGAGGGTGCGCCGCTCGGCGGAAGGGATCATCATGCGGCGTTTCACCACCTCGTCGGCCGCGTTGCGATCGACGAGCTCGGCGAGCGACAGGATGAGGCCCTCGTTGTGGGTACGCACCGTCACAATCGTCACCGGGTCAGCTGCACCTTCGATCCACATGTTCGCACCGGGAACAAACCGATCGGGGTTGTCGGTCAGCGGGACGACGAGGACGTCACCGCGTACGCCGTGGGGGCGTTTGATGTACCCAACGGGGATGCGCTCGGCATCCATGGAATTCAGTCGAGGAACTCGACCTGGACGTCGATGCCTTCTTCGTCTCCGGCCGCACCTGCGAGGTTGCGAATCGCACGGGCCACTCGACCGCGACGGCCGATGACACGCCCCATGTCGGACTTGGCCGTACGAACCTCTGCGACAACAGCGTTCTCGCCGTCGTCAACCACCTCGACCTCGACGTCGTCCGCTTCGTCCACGATCTGCTTGACGACGTAGTCGACGACTCGCCCGACGATTTCACCCTTGCTCATGCCGATGCCTCCTCGGCGTCGCCGGCGGCCGCTTCATCCGTCGCCGCTTCATCCGTCGCCGCTTCGTCGGCCACCTCTGTGGCAACCTCGGTGACCGTGTCCGAGGCCTCGGCGACTACGTCTTCCGTCGCCGCTTCCGGCTGCTCGACAACCTCGGCCTCGACTGTCGCCGGAGCCGCGTCGATGGTGTGAATGTCGCCCTTGTCAACGCGAAATCGTGTCCACGCACCCGAAATCTCGAGCAACTTCTTGGCCCGGTCGGTCGGCTGAGCGCCATTGCGCAGCCAGACGAGGGCTCGTTCGTTGTCGATTTCGACGAGCGAAGGCTCCTGCCGTGGGTCGTACCGTCCGATCTGCTCGATGAAGGCACCATCGCGCGGCTTCCGCGAGTCGACGACGACGACGCGGTACGTCGGCTGCTTCTTCTTGCCCATCCGCGTCAGGCGGATCTTCACTGCCATGTCTGTGCTCTACCTCTTCTTCCTGCGGCCCATGCCGGGGAGGGCCAAGCCCGGGATCGGGCTCGTGCCACCGGCGATGGCTTTCATCATCTTCTGCGCCTCGGAAAACTGCTTCAGGACGCCGTTGACGTCCTGGGGCCGGGTTCCCGAGCCGGCTGCGATGCGGCGCTTGCGGCTCCCGTTGATGATCTTGGGATTGCGCCGCTCGGCCGGCGTCATCGATCGGATGATCGCTTCCACCCGGTTCAGATCGCGGTCGTCCACCTGGACGTCCTTGAG
>DATHZQ010000156.1:0-36807 GCA_035458525.1 Acidimicrobiia bacterium | reverse complement strand
GGCGATCGAACGACAGCATGCCTGCAGCCACCGCCGCCTTGTGCTTGTTCCTGACGTAGACCTGCGAAGCCGGATCTTCACCTACGAGCACCGTGGCGAGACCAACGGTCTTTCCCTGGTCCGCCAACGCGGCCACCCGTTGTTTGACCTCGGCCCGCACCGCGGCAGCAACCTCCTTGCCGGACAGAATCTGTGCGCTCAATGTCTGAAATGCCTCCTGCCGGTGAACACCAGCGTCATTCCTCGTTCTTCAGCAGCGGCGATCACTTCGTCATCCCGGACCGAGCCACCCGGCTCCACCAGCGCCACCACGCCCGCGTCGGCGAGCGCGTCGAGGCTGTCCCTGAAAGGGAGAAAAGCATCGCTGGCGGCCACGCTACCTCGGCTGCGCGGCCCCGCCCGGGCAAGCGCCCGTTCTGCAGCACCAACCCTGCTCTGATCGCCGGCTCCGACGCCAACGGCGGCGCGGTCCTTGGCGATCACGATCGCGTTGGACTTCGTGTGGGCGGCGACGGTCCACGCGAACTCGAGCTCGGCCGCCAGACCGGCCCGCAACGGACCGCCCGCGACCGTGTCCCAGCCTTCGGGCAACGGGCCGCCGCCCAGCGAGATGCGATCGCGTCGCTGGAGGAGCACGCCGTGCTCGATTCGCCGCAGGTCGATGTCGATTCCGTCCGGAGGCGAGGCAGTCAGCAGGCGGAGGTTCTTCTTGGCAGCGAGCACGCCGGCGGCATCGGCATCGATGTCGGGGGCGATCACGACTTCGACGAAGTGCGTTGCGATGAGCTCTGCCGTGGCCGCGTCCACAATGCGATTCAGGGCAACGACGCTGCCGAATGCCGACAGCGGATCACAATCCCACGCTTTCCCAAACGCCGACTCGACGGAGTCACACGAAGCGGCACCACACGCGTTGGTGTGTTTGACGATCACGGCAGAGGGATCGGTCAGGTCGGCGACGAGCCGCCACGCCGCCTCGGTGTCGACGTAGTTGTTGAAGGACATCTCCTTGCCCTGTAGCTGCGTTGCCGTGCGCCACCACCCAGTCGTGGCCACCTCGCCGTAGAGCGCCGCCTCTTGATGGGGATTCTCGCCGTACCGCAGCTGTGCTACCCGCTCCAGCGGCATGACGAGGCGAGCCGGGAGCTGTTCGGATCGCTCGAACCAGCCGACGATGGCTGCGTCGTAGGCCGCGGTGCGGAAGAACGCGGCGGCAGCGAGCTCACGGCGATGCGCTTCGTCGAGCCCGCCAAGCTCCACGGCATCGGCGACTGGGCCGTATTGATCCGGCGAGGTCACCACTGCTACCCACCCGTGGTTCTTTGCCGCCGCCCGAACCATGGTGGGACCACCGACGTCGATCTTCTCGATCGCTGCTGCTGGTGACGTGTCGGGGTCTGCCACGGTGGCTTCGAAGGGATAGAGGTTCACCACCACGAGCTGAAACGGAGCGATCCCTCTCGCCTGGAGATCACCGCGGTGCTCTTGCCGCCCGAGGTCGGCAAGGATCCCGCCGTGGATCTTGGGGTGCAGCGTCTTCACCCGGCCGCCCAGCATCTCGGCAGCTCCGGTGACCTCAGCGACCTCGACCACCGGCAAGCCCGCCTTCTCGAGCGCAGCGGCGGTACCGCCGGAAGACACCAGCTCGACTCCCGCCTCGTGCAGTCTGCGGGCGAACTCGGCGATCCCGGTCTTGTCCCAGACGGACAGCAACGCACGCTCTACGGGTACACGACTCACGAATGCTCCTTCCAGGTCACCCGCCGCCCGTCGATCATGAGAGCTCCACGAGCGAGGGCGTCGACGACATCGGGATAGAGCCGGTGCTCCACCTGCTGGACCCTGGCATGGAGAGAAGCCTCGTCGTCATCCGGAAGCACCGGCACTGCTTCTTGGGCGATGATCGGCCCGCCGTCCACTTCAGCCGTGACGTAGTGGACTGTGACGCCGGTGATCTTGACACCGTGCGCCAATGCATCTCGCACGGCGTGCATCGTTCCGGGGAATGCGGGCAGCAACGACGGGTGGATGTTCAGGATGCCCGTCGGAAAACGGCCGATCGCTTCGGTGCCGAGGATCCGCATGAACCCGGCGAGCACGAGCGCTGCTGCGCCGTGTCGTTCGGCAACGCGGCAGACTGCCGCAGTGAACAGGTCCCGATCGCCATGCTCCGCCCACGCAACCACCTCGGCAGGCACACCCGCCTCGACCGCCCGCTCGAGCGCACGTACTGCCGGACGATCCGAGATGACGACGCAGACCTCCGCAGCGAACGCATCGCTTGCGGAGGCATCGAGGATGGCCTGGAGATTGGAGCCGCTCCCGGACACGAGCACGGCGATGGGCAAGCGCGTCGGCATGTCCGGTAGAGCCTAGGTCCGTGTCATTGAGCCTCGGTTGCGAACCCGCTCGCAACGGGGGCGACCGCCTACACCTCCGGCCGTGGGCCGAAGGCGAAGATCTCCTCGATGTGGTCCACCGTCGCCGCGAGGTCCTTTCGCAACGCCGCCGGGCGTCCGACTGCCGGTGCCTGGACGCTTGCACGCACATATTCGGCCCACCGGCTTTGCGCTCATCGTCGATTCCCGCTCAATGCCTCACCCAGTGGCGAACGGCCTCGTTGCAGCCCGGCGACACCCGACTTTCGACTGGATCGCCCTCATCCGGTTGTTGCGGGCGTTGTGTTCGACCTCGGCGAGGTCGAGCACCTCGAGGACTGGTGGCACATGGTTGGCGAACCTGGCGCGAAGCCCCTTCTTGAGGCCGTAGAAGCCGCCGACCGGATTGTCCGGCGAGCGGCCCCACGCCTCGACGGTGCCGTCGGCTGAGGGCTTCTGCTCGTCGGCATTGCCGAGCGGCATCCAGTTACTGGCCGCTGCGGTGGCGGCGTCCCGCAAGGTAGAAGTTCTCGCGAGGGCGATCGAAGCGCAACGCGTCGTTGTGATCGGCGCAAACGGCTCGGCCGCCTACCCGCTCGGCCTCGTCGACAACGCAGGAACCTGGTACCTCGTGGCGGATCTCGGCGGCCAGCGGCGGGTGATCGACGTCGCGACCCTGGATTCGGTGCGGACGACGGAGAGAAGATTCCACCGCCCCGCGGATTTCAGCCTACGGCGTCAGTGGGAGCAGTCTCGAGCTACGCAGCCCGACTCGTCGCATCCATCGCTTGGATCTCAAGCAAGCTCATGAGCGGGCGTGCTTCATGAAGAACGCCCACATCTCCTGACTGGCGCTGACCTCACTCGTCGTAGCAAAGAAGCTGCCACCCGAAGTGCCCGGCCACGCGTGGCCGCCGTCTTCGATGGTGTGGAACACGACTTCGACGCCGGCGTCGCACGCCGCCCACGTGTCGACCAGCACATCGTCCCCGATGCTGCGGCGGGCGGGCACCGGTGCACATCCGTTGCGACGGGCCCACCGGTCAACCCAGGCGTTGACGTCTGGAAAGACCCGGCTCACGCCGGCGATCGGCACGACCAGATCGTTGGTCCCGTGGAACGACATGAGTGCGATCGGCTGCACGGGATCGCATTCCTCCACCAGCGGGTACTGCCCGGCGACCGTCCCGACGGCGGCGAATACGTCGGCCGCGTCGCATGCCAGGCGGTGCACCATGCCGCCGCCGTTGGAGAACCCCGCCGCAAAGACCTTCCCGGCGTCGATCGCCACTCGCTCCCCGACGTCGGCCACGAGGGCCCGGATGAACCGGACGTCGGCAGCCGCCCCGTCCTCACCGGGTTGCGGGTTCCACGTGGGGATGGCGCCCCTCGCCGCCGGTTGTGCCACGACGAAGCCGGCAACATCGGCGAGCCGGCGCATCTCACTCGATCTGTCCTGGTCCTCGGGGTTCGAACCGAAGCCGTGGAGATCGACGACGAGCGCCGCCGGCTCGGCGGCGTCGTGCTGCGGCGGCACATACAGGCGATAGATGCGCTCGAATCCGGCAGCTTCGAGACGTACGCTCTCTATCGATCCGCTGGGTGTTGCAGGCAGCATCGATGTGGTGGGAACTGACTCAGACACCGAAGACGGAGCGAGCGTGGTGGCCTCGGTCGTCGCTGCGGGCGACGGCTCCGAGGTGGTCACGACCGATTCGCCCGAGCACGATACGAGCGCCGCGGCGAGTGCAATCCAGGCGATGGCCCGGCGGCGGGCCTCACTCCGCAACGAACACCACTTCGTACATCGTCGGCCACAGCTTGCCGGTGAGGTAGAAGACCCCCTGCGCCGCGTCGTAGGCGATCCCGTTGAGCACGGCGTTGACGTTGCCTTGGCTCCACTCGTCGAGGGCCGCCGCATCGATCACCGCGGTGACCTCGCCGGTGGCCGGATCGACCACGACGATGTCGGTGGTTTGCCAGACGTTGGCGAACACCAACCCACCGACGCACTCGAGCTCGTTCAGCCGAACGACCGGTGCCCCCTCGAGCGTCACGGCGATCTCGCCGATCGGCTCGAACGTCACCGGATCGCGAAACTCGAGTGACGCCGACCCGTCGGTCATCACGAGGCGGTTGCCTTCGTCGCACAACCCCCAGCCCTCGCCTTCATAGGTGAACGTGGGCCCCGGTTCGAACGTTGCGGCATCCCACGTGAAGGCCGTTCCTTCCTGCCAGGTGAGCTGGAAGAGGTCGCCACCCACCAGGGCCATTCCTTCGCCGAAGTAGTCGTCGCCGAGCGGAACCTCGTCGATCACCTCGCCCGTGGTCACGTCGACGCGACGGAGGCTCGAGTCACCGTAGAGACCGGTGCTTTCGTAGAACACACCGGCGGCAATCAGCAGGCCCTGGGTGAACGCCGACGAATCGTGGGCATAGGTAGCGCGGACCTCCGGCACCCAGCGGTCGACAATCCCTGCAGATGGCTCGGGATACCCGAGGTCGGGTTCCGCCGTCGTTGTCGTAGTCGTCGTCTCCGGTGGCAGCGTCGTCGACGCTGTCGTCGTGGTCGACGCAGGCTCGGTCGATGGCGCGACGGTGGTCGGGGGCGACTCCGTGACGATCGCGGTGGTGGTCGCAGATGCACCGCCACAAGCGGCGATCACCAGGATAAGGACGAGTGGAATGAGGGCTCGGGTCATGCGCTCAGTAGATCGCGAGCCAGCAAGCTACCCGTGCCACGGCGCAACCGAGGAACCTCGCCGCCACCCCAATCGCGTGGCAGCCCTCCCTGACGACGCGTTTCGTCGCGTGTCGCGCTCGACACGAATCCGCTGCTGGCCTGCTCGAGCGCGGGGATCGTGGAGGGACCGGGCCCACGCAGTGCGGTCCTCTCCCTGCGCAGCTGGGGGGAGGACCGCGGGTGCGATCGACCGGCGGGGGCGCTACTCCCCCATCGCTTGGAGCATGGCTGAGCCCATGTCGGTTGGCGTGGGCGCCATGGTGACACCGGCCGCCTCGAGGGCTTCGATCTTGCTTGCCGCAGTGCCCTGGCCACCGGAGATGATCGCGCCGGCGTGACCCATCCGCTTCCCCGGAGGCGCCGTGGTTCCGGCGATGAAGCCGGCCACGGGCTTGGTCATGTTGGCTTTGATCCAGGCCGCCGCCTCTTCCTCGGCGGTGCCGCCGATCTCGCCGATCATGATGATGCCCATCGTTGCCGGATCGTCGTTGAACAACGACAGGCAGTCGACGAAGTTGGTGCCGTTCACCGGGTCGCCGCCGATCCCGATGGCCGTGGTCTGGCCGAGCCCGTTGTTGGTGAGCTGGAACACCGCTTCGTAGGTGAGCGTCCCCGAGCGGCTGACGACGCCGATGCGCCCAGGCGTGTGGATGTAGCCGGGCATGATGCCGATCTTGCACTCGGCCGGTGTGATCACCCCTGGACAGTTCGGGCCGACCAGGCGGGTGCCCGTCTCCCCGACGTAGCGCTTTGCCGTGACCATGTCCGTGACCGGTATGCCCTCGGTGATGCAGATGACGAGGCCCACCCCCGCGTCGGCCGCTTCCATGATGGCGTCGGCAGCGAATGGCGGCGGCACGTATACGACCGACGCATCCGCCCCGGTCTCGGCAACGGCCTCGCGGACCGAGCCGAAGATCGGGAGGTCGACGTGGTAGCGGTTGCCGCGACCGGGCACGCCCGAGTGGTCGGTCTCACCCTCGAAGGCCGCCGTCGTTCCGGCCTTGCTCGGATGTACGGCGCCGACCATGTTCGTGCCATAGGCGATGGCCTTGTCGGTGTGAAAGGTGCCGGTCTTGCCCAGCCCCTGGACGATGACCTTCGTGTCCTTGTTGACGAGCACGCTCATCGGGTCAGCTCCATGATCTTCTGTGCCCCATCCTTCATGTCGTCTGCGCTGACGAGGTCGAGCCCCGACTCGTCGAGGATCTGTTTGCCCAGCTTCACGTTCGTGCCTTCCAGGCGAACGACGAGCGGCACCTCGAGGCCCACCTGTTGCACGGCCTCGACCACGCCGGTGGCGATGGTGTCGCAGCGCATGATCCCGCCGAAGATGTTGATGAAGATCCCCTTCACGTTGGGGTCCTTCGTGATGATCTTGAACGCTGCGGTGACCTTCTCTGCGGTGGCGCCACCACCGACGTCGAGGAAATTGGCCGGCTCACCGCCGACGTACTTGATGATGTCCATCGTGGCCATGGCGAGCCCGGCGCCGTTGACCATGCAACCGATGGTCCCGTCGAGCTTGATGAAGCTGAGATCGTGCTCGCCGGCCTCCAACTCCGCCGGGTCCTCTTCCGTGACATCGCGCATCTGCTCGACGTCGGGGTGCCGGTACAGCGCGTTGGCCTCGAAGCTCATCTTGCCGTCGAGCGCCATGACCTTGCCGTCGGTGGTGACCACGAGCGGGTTGATCTCGATCATGTCGGTGTCGAGCTCCACCGCGGCAGCGGTCAGCGCCTTGACGAACTTGACGCCGTTGCGTGCAGCGTCCCCGGTCAGCCCCAGTCCAGCGGCCACCCGAGCGGCTTGGAAGTCGAGAAGCCCGTAGGCAGGGTCGATCGTCTCCTTGAGGATCTTCTCGGGCGTCTCGGCCGCCACTTCCTCGATCTCGGTACCACCCTCGGTGGAGGCCATGACGATGTTGCGGGAGCTGGCCCGGTCGAGGAGAACGGAGAGGTAGAGCTCGGTGGCGATGTCGATGCCTTGCTCGATGTACAGCCGGTTGACCTGCTTGCCCTCGGGGCCCGTCTGAATGGTGACGAGGGTCGACCCCAACATGCTCTCGGCGAGCTGGCGAACGGCCTCCTCGGCAGCTTCGATTCCGCCTTCGATCCCCGCGGTCACCACATTGACGCCGGCGACGTCCGGATGTTCTTTGAAGCGGCCCTTGCCCCGCCCACCGGCATGAATCTGCGACTTCACGACGACGACGGGATTGCCGCTCTCTTCGACGAGCGGCCGGACCGCAGCGACCGCCTCCGAGACGCTTGTCGCAGCTCGTCCCAGCGGCACGGCGATGCCACGAGCCTTCATCAGCTCCTTGGCTTGATACTCGTGAATCTTCAACGCTTTCCTCCTCAGGCGCCGCCGGCAGCCCGCATGCTGGCAGATCGCACGCACGAGGTCGAAGTTGTGCGAGCGTTCTTCGTTCTTGCGTAGATCGCCCCGGCAATCCGCCCGGAGTGGGCTACGCAAGTTCGTTGGGGCTGCCTCGAGATCGCGTCTCGCAGCCGACTCGCAGAGCGCTAGAGACTGGCGTTCACCCAGTCTGCGATCTCGGTGAGTGAGGCGCCGGGGGTGAAGATCTTGGCGAGTCCCTTTTCTTCGAGCACGGGGATGTCCTCGTCCGGGATGATGCCGCCGCCGAACACAACAATGTCGTCCGCCTCCCGCTCCCGCAGCAGTTCCACGACCTTGGGGAACAGCGTCATGTGCGCACCGGAGAGGACGGACAGCCCGATAGCGTCGACGTCCTCCTGGATCGCCGTCTCCACGATCTGCGCCGGGGTCTGGTGCAGTCCCGAGTAGATGACCTCGCACCCGGCGTCGCGCAGGGCCCGAGCCACCACCTTGGCGCCGCGGTCGTGGCCGTCGAGGCCCGGCTTGGCGATCAGGATCCGTGGCGGCATGAGGACGAGAATAGTGGCGGGCTTGCCGACCTCGTCAGCCGGCACCGCAGCTTCACACCTCGATCGAGCCGACGATCTCGAATCCGGCTCGGGTGAACATGCGCTCGGACGGTATGTTCCCTTCCGTGATCCACGCCCGAATCTCGTCGTGCCCGGCTTCCCAAGCGGCGGCGACGGCGATGTCGAGCAACGCGGTGGCCACGCCCCGATTCTTGGCGTCTGCTCGAGTCATGACGTAGCCGACGAACGGTACCCGGGGCCCCAAACAACAGCTGCCCCACCGCAAGCTCGATCCCGACTGCTTGACGACGGGTTCGCTGCAGCCGAAGGTTCAACATCCGGCGCTACTGCACCGCACCGGTACAGCCGAGCCCCAGAGGCTCAGCGGATAGGGGTTGTGTTGGGCCTCCAGCGGTTGCGCCAGTCGATGAGTTCGGCGGTGATGAGCGGGGTGATGGCGAGGGCGAGTTGGGCGAGTCGGTGGGGGATGGACCGGTCGGTGCTGCGTCGGAGCTGCCCGTAGTTCGACAGATGCCGTTGCGGTCAGCGGCCAGGGACCATTTCCAGCCTTGTTTACGCCGGTCGGTGGGGTTCTGCCAGTTCCCTCCCCTCTCGAGGGCGCCTTGTGTTGGGAGCCGTCAACGGCGACCTCGGACAGGTCGAGTCCAATGATCTTGTCGTATCCGGCCAGGGCTTCGTCGACGAGCTGGTCGAACACCCCGGGCTTCGATCCACTCGTCGCGGCGGGTCCGCAGGGTCGTGTCCGAGACCTGGTGACCCAACAGCCGTTCGGTGTCCTCCCACGAGCGCCCCGTGACCAGACCGATGAGGACACCCATGAAACAGAGCCGGTTCGAGACTCGACGGCGGTGACATCCCAACGGATGCGTATCGACTGGTTGGGGATCAGGTCCTCGACCGCTTCCCATACTGCCTCTACAACTTCCGGATCGAAGCGCGCGCATGATGCGACCTCCACCGGTTCGTTGGATTGCGTGCACTCGAGATCATTCCCGAGGCAATCCAACAACCGGTGGACCCTTCACCTATCCGCGCAGGCTTTCAAGGTTCGCCCCGGGCTGGCGTCCTCCGCCAACATTCGGCATCGGCCTACCCACCGGGTGCGGCCGAGTCTTGGAGGCCGCGCCGATAGGCAGTTGCGGTTGTCGCGCCGGACGAAGAGATGCTTCCCGCTCCTGCCTTCCGGGCGGGCCGCTCGGGCCCCGGCATCAGCTCCTGGCTCGCCAAGACGGCTCGCCTATCCGCTGAGCCTCATAGGTTCGCCGCCCCCTACCCCAGCTCCGCACTTCGTGCTCCCGCAGCGGTACCTTCCCCCACTCGGTGGGGGACTATCCGCCTACCCGCTCGAGCGGGGCCCATGCCAGCAGGAGCCGCTTGACGCCTTGGGCGTCGAAGTTGACGACGGCTTCGGCGCGGTCGCCGGCGCCGATGACCTCGCGGACGGTTCCGGTGCCCCAGTGAGAGTGGCGAACCCGGTCGCCCGTGCCGATGTCCACGGCTTCGACGTGCGACCGGGCCGGACCGGCCGTCTCCTTCGCCGGGATCCGTCGCGCCCGTTTCGCTTGAACGACGAGGTGGTCCGGGATCTCACCGAGGAACCGACTGGCCGGGTTGTAGTTGTTCGTCCCCCACAGGTTGCGGCTCCACGCCCGGGTCAGGAACAGCCGGCGCATCGCCCGCGTGATGCCGACGTAGGCGAGGCGGCGTTCCTCTTCGAGCTCCTTGGGATCGCCGAGGGACCGCATGTGCGGAAAGACCCCGTCCTCCATCCCGGTCATGAACACCACGGGGAACTCGAGGCCCTTGGCGTTGTGCAGCGTCATCAGCGTGACGACGTCAGTCGATTCGAGGCTGTCGACGTCGGTGACCAGGCTGATCGACTCGAGGAACAGCTCGCACCGGCGCACCCCGCCTGCATCCTCCCAGTCGGCGTCGCCGAGCGTGATGGGGCCCGTCTCCTCGAAGTCATCGGCCGCCGAGACGAGCTCGCGAAGATTCTCCTCACGACCCATCGCCTCGATCGACCGCTCCGAGCGAACCCAAGCCATGTAGCCGGTGTCGGCCAGGATCGCCTCGAGCGCCGCCTTCGGGCCCTTCGCCATCTCGGTCGAGAGGTGCTCCATGAGCGCCACGAACTCGGCCATCGACTTCTGCGCTCGAGCCGAGAGTCGGGGATTCTCGCCGGCCCGCTGCAGCCCCTCCCAGAAGTTGATGCCCTCCTGCTCGGCGAACCGGTCGACATGGGCGACACTCGTGTCACCGATCGATCGCTTCGGCGTGTTGACGATGCGCTTCATCGCCACCGTGTCCGCAGGGTTCACGAGGGCCCGCAAATACGCCAGCGCATCCTTGACCTCACGCCGGTCGTAGTACTTCACGCCGCCGATGACCTGGTACGGCACGCCGAACTTGACGAACACTTCCTCGATCACGCGGGACTGTGCGTTCGTGCGATAGAAGACGGCGATGTCGCTGAGCGGCAGCTTGTCGTGCTCGAACTCCCCCACCTTCTCCGCCACGAACGCGGCCTCGTCGTGCTCGTCCTCCGCCTCATACGTGAGGATCGGCTCGCCGCGGCCGAGGTCGGTCCACAGTCGCTTCGGCTTGCGGGAGACATTGTTGGTGATGACAGCGTTCGCGGCCTCGAGGATCATCTCGGTTGATCGGTAGTTCTGCTCCAGCAGCACGATGCGGGCGTCGGGAAAGTCCTTCTCGAACTCCATGATGTTGCGGATGTCGGCGCCGCGAAAGGCGTACACCGAGTTGTGCACGAGCATCGAGTCGGCGACATAGTTGTGCGTAGGCGAAACCTCGAGATCGAAGATCGGACCGGCGTACTCCTCGCAGTCCACACGGTCCACGGTGGCTTCCTCAAAGTCCTCGGCTCTGGCGACCAGCACGCGCATGCCCCGGCGAAGGTGCGCAAGCGGCGTGTAGTCGTAGATGCGACGGCCGATCGCCATCCGCCTATTGATCTCGAGGTCGGCGGCGTCCGCCATGCCTTTGGCTAGTTCGAGCGCGTCGGAATAGCTCTTTCGGCTCGTCTCGACGCGCCACGTTCCGGGAAACTTGCCGGCGCGGACTCGAAAGCCGGCATCGCGCAGCCGGTCAGCTACATCGGACCTATTGGAAGACCATTGAACGCGGTGATACCCGAAGTCCCCTGAGCGACGGTCGGCGAACATCGTCAGGTTGAGCGACTGACGCCGCGCTCCACTCTGTGGCCGGCAATGCGGGTAGTCGAACAACAGATCGAGTTCTTCCATCAGGAACTTCGCTGCCGTGCGGGTGTCAAGCTCATCAAACAGCCGCTCGAGCCAGACATCGTCCATGGCCAGACCTCGTCCATTCGCATGGAAGCATGCAGTCGGGATCCCGTATTGAGCCGAGTAGTAGGCCTCCCAGAAGGACGCTTCGGTGCGATCGGAACACACGCGGACGATCCAGACCTTGTCGGCGTGTTCCTGATTCAATCGGACTGACAGCCCGAGTGATCGCTTCCCACGACTGTTCGATCGGAAGGCTCGGGTTGTGCCCAACCGGAACCCCCGGTCCTTTCGGTACATGAGGTAGACCAGCTGATCATCGTCGGCGAAGTCGAGCCGTGCCGGCACGATGTGATGCGGTGTTCCAAACAAGCGCACGTCATCTGCCTGCACGGAGTAGAGAAGACCTGCGTGAATCGACTCTTTCACCGCACTCACCCGGCCGACCACCGGCGTCCCATGCCGGCCAGTACCCGAGATCTCATCGCCGACTTCGACCGTCTCGATCGGTCGAGCGCCCTGCGGCGTCGCGATCATCGTGCCTGGAGGAAGGCATTGGTCGCCATCACCGACGACGCACAGATTCTGGGACTGCTCCGTCAGCAGCTTCACGAGGATGTACTGGGCGTGGTTGGTGTCCTGGTACTCGTCGATCAGCACGTAACGGAAGCGCTCCTGATAGCTGCGCAGCACGTCGGGGAACGCCTGGAAGAGCTCGCAGGTGATCATCAGCAGATCGTCGAAGTCCATCGCCGAGGCCTCGACCAGCCGCTGCTGGTACAGCCGGTAGACATCGGCGACCTTCTCGTGATAGAAGCCTGCGTCGTTGGCTGCGAACGTCTCGTAGTCGATGAGCTCGTTCTTCGCATTCGAGATGGCGGCCCGGATGTTGCGCGGCGGGAAGCGCTTCGGGTCGAGGTCGAGGTCCTTCACGCACAGGGTGATGAGCCGCAGCGAGTCTGCAGCGTCGTAGATCGAGAACGCCGAGCGGTACCCCAGCCGGTGCGCCTCCCTCCGCAGAATGCGGCTGCACGCCGAGTGGAACGTCGAGACCCACATGTTGCGCGCCACCGGGCCGATGAGTCGCCCGACACGCTCCTTCATCTCGCTGGCGGCCTTGTTGGTGAAGGTGATCGCCAGGATCGCATGCGGGGGCACGTCGAGGTCGCGAATCAGGTGCGCGATCCGGCGTGTCAGTACCCGGGTTTTGCCGGAGCCCGCGCCGGCGACGACGAGGACGGGACCTTCCGTGGCGGCAACGGCTTCGCGCTGCGCAGGGTTCAGTTCTTGGAGGAGCTGCGATTCGGGCATGCGAGGCGCCGATCTTACCCGCGTACCGGCCGGTGAACTACACGAATGTGAGTTGCCCTCGAAAGCCCTGTCACCCAAACGCCGGCCTTGCTCGTCTGTCAGGATGAGGCAGCAAAGGAGAGGCCCGTATGCCCTGGTGGGTGCTTGAACTGATCGCGACCGGAGTGCTCGTCGCCGTCGTCCTCCTGCTGGGGCCGCTGATCAAACGGTACGGCAAGAGCTATGCGGCGGACATCTTCGTCGCCAACCCGCGGACCGGGAAGAGCTACCTCGTGCTGATGGACGTTGCGTACTACCTCATCTTCGGGGCATTCATCTTGCTCACGGCAACCTTCGAAGCCCCGACGAACTGGGGAGAAGACGTAGTCGCGGAGCAACTGAAGCACGAGACGGCCCGGCTTGCCGGCTTGATGCTCTTGATGGGTTTGTTGCATGGTCTGAACGTCATCACGTTGCCCGTCATCGGCCGCCTGCTATCGCTCAACCGGCGGCTCGACGAGGACATCGAGTCCAGGACGGCGTGACCGTCGCGACGGCCCTCCTTCGGCCGCTTCTCGTCTGGCACGCACGGGCCGTGCGAGTGACACCCCCTGATGTCGTCGCGGACATGACCGTTGCCGATCGGGATACGCTCGTTGCGAGGCTCTATCGGGACGAAGGTGCGAATCTGGTACGGCTGGCCCGGTTCTTCACCGACGATCGGAACGCCGCCGAAGACCTCGTGCAGGAGGCATTCATCCGGCTCCACCGCAACGCCCACAAGATCCGCGATCGGACCAATCCGGCGCCCTACCTCCGCTCGATCGTGCTGAACCTGGCACGGGACCACAACCGCCGTGGCCTCGTGTCGCTGCGTCATCGAGAAGCGCTCACGCCGGAGTCGGCCCTCGATGCCCCAGCGGACAGCATTGTCGTCTCGGAGGACCAAGCGGAGGTCGTGGAGGCCTTGCGCACGCTGCCCGGGAGGCAGCGGGATTGCCTCGTGCTTCGCTTCTACTTCGAGTTGACCGAGCGCGAGATCGCAGAGACGCTCTCGATCTCGGTCAACTCGGTGAAGACCCATTGCCGTCGCGGCATCGCCACGCTGCGGCGAGACCTCGAGGTGAAACAATGACGATCGAAGGCCGCGTGAGGGACGCCCTCCAAGCTGCGGATGCCTATGCACCCAGCCCCGATCTTTTCGCCAAGGTGGTGCGGTCCATCGAGGACGACCACGCCCGCCGCACGCGAGTTCGCCGCACGGTCGGCGCCATCGGCGGTCTCGTCGTCGCAACCGGAGCCTTCCTGGCGCTGCTCTGGGACGCAGCTCCACAGGGGAACCCTCTCCCATGGTGGTCGATCGTCGTGGTGCTCGAGGTCACGATGGCGGCGATCATCGTCGGAGTGGGCCCGGCGATCCGCCGATTCGGCCGCAGCTACGTCGAGGACGTCTTCCGCACAAGCCCGGCGACGGGACTCAGGTTCCTCTCGCTCCTTGACATCGCGTACTACCTCGTGTTCGCAGCCTATGCCCTTCTATGGGTTCCGTTCCGACCCGAGCAGTCATGGGTTATGGGCGCCGATGCGCTGGCAACGATGCTCCAGCAGGGCGTCCTCATGGTTGGAGGATTGCTGCTGCTCATGGGCGTACTTCACGCCCTCACGATCGCCGTCTTGCCGTTCATCGGCCTTGTCTTCACGTCGACGCGTCACCGGATCGAGGTACCGGGAGGCAAGCAGCAATGGTCACCTGAGGTGTGGCGGGCGCACAGGACGGTGAATGTCGTGCTGATCGTCGCCGTCATCCTGCTCGTCTGGCAGATCGGTGGACTCTTGGTCGGCCTCGTCCTCGCCGGCACAGGTTTCTTCGGCTGACCCGGTCACCCAGACCAACACTTCGCTCGTCTGTAGGGGTAACGAGAGGAGACCACCGTGACGCTGCGGACCTTCAACCGACTCGAACGCCCCTGGCTGCTGGCCACACTCGGGCTCGGATCCACCGCCTTCATCGTGCCGCAGGCACTCGAGGGCCCGAGTGACGGCGCCGGCGGAATCGCCTCGCAGCTATGGCTCATGGCGGGCATCCTGACTCCCCTGATGATGCTCGGTGCGTTCTTCGTCGTGCGGCGGTTCGCCCGGGTGTGGGTAGCCGGCATGCTGGCCGGGACCGTCATCGGCATCGTCGTCCTCGGCACGACGCTCCGCATCGCCATGCGCATTGCCGCCATCCTCGACCCGATTCGCCGCACCGAGTTCACCGGCGAAACCCTGTTCGTGCTCTTCGTCGGCGGTTTCCTCGGGGCGTGGCTCGGCGTCATGGCATCCATCGCCGAGCGACTGTGGCGACCTCGCGTCGTGCCCGTCGGCGTTGTTGTCGGCGTCCTCGGGATCACGCAGTTCCTGTCTTCGGAGGGTACGAGGGACGAGATCTTCGGCCTCGGCGCCGGACCCCTGGTGAACATTCCGATGTTCTTCCTCTGCTTTGCCCTCTTCGGTTGGGCGGTCGCGCCGGTGATCACATGGCTGCATCGCCGGCTGCCGCGAACCCCCGGAAGACAGCTGGAGGAGATCGACGAGACGGCCCGCGCTGCTGCGGTCACGAGAGTCGGCTGACCGGCATCCGAACCTCAGCAGGCCGTACTCACCGCCGCGCCGCGGTGTGCCGGCCGCGTCGCAACTGCCTGGCAGCTGTCCGGCTGAGCCCTCCCTACGAGCCGTCGCAAGCTGTACGTTGAGAGGTGAGGAGAGGAGGCGTCATGCCCTTCAAGACGCTCGACGAGACGGATTTCCCTGTTCCGGTGCTGGCGCAGGTGACTCGGAAAGACTTCGAGATCTGCGTACCGTTCAAGTACCGCCGTAGCGAGCAAGAAGACTGGATCGTCGTCCCCGACCCGCCCGAGAACAAGCGAACCGATCTCGCATCGGTCCCGGGCTTTCTGCTCTGGTTCGTACCTCGCTACGGGGCGCACACGCTCGCAGCTCTGGTCCACGACCAGCGGGTGAAGGTGGATCGGCCAGAGGCCGACGCCATCTTCCGCGATGCGCTCGGTGAGCTCAAGGTGCCGCTCATCCGACGCTGGTTCATGTGGGCGGCGGTGAGCCTTGCGACCATGTTCGAGCACGACCTCGCCGGGAAGCTGCGGGTCCTCATCTGGGGCTTCTTCGTCGTCGTGGCGTCGGCGACCTTCTGGCAGAGCCGCTTTGCCGAGCTCGGCGAATGGGAGCCGTGGTCCTGGTTGATCTTCGGACAGAGCTGGTGGGTCGACCTCATCATCGTTGCCGCCGCGTCGATCGTCCTGTTCCCCCGAATCGGGCTAGGGCTCGTCGGTGGTGCCGGAGTGTGGTTCATCTTCCTACCAACGCTGTTCGTCTTGATCACCCTTGCCGCCTACGTGATCCTCGAAACGCTGGTCCGCGGCGGCTTGGCCGCTTACGACAAGGCGCGTCCCACTGAGGGCGTCACCAACAACCCGGTGTTCCTGACCATGGACAAGGCACCTCCAATGCGGCGCGGCTGCCCGGAGCTCGCCGGACAGAGCGGGAAGTCGCCCGGCAGCCAATAGGCCCTGCAGTACCTTTACGGGATGCGGTGGCGGATCTCGTGGGCGGTGGCGATCGCCTTGGTGGCAATGGCGGGCTGCTCGGAGGACGTGCCCGCCCTGCAGAGCTTCGACTGCAGCCGGAACACACCGGGAACGGGAGATCTCGAGACCGACATCGTGACGCAGTGGACCTGGGTCCAGAACGCTTCGACGCAGTCCTTCACGTTTCGTAGCGACGGCACCGCGGTACGCACGTGGACCTCGGACGAGCACGACGACGTCACCTACACGACGCATGACTATTCGGTCGACGGCAACCTCGTGGCGATCCGCGATTACGGCGCCTACGAGTTCAAGCTGACGGATGACGTGTGGACGGTGTCCGATTCCTCTGCCGACACCGACTGGATCCGCTGCCGCGAGACGCTCTGAGTAGGTCGGAGGACCGACCCCCTACCCCAGACTCCGCTTCGCTCCGCCTGCGGCACCTTCCCCCGCAAGCGGGGGACTATTCCCGGTACCGCCGCCGCAGGCGGGGGTAGGGGGTGGCTCGTCTCGTCAGAGATCGAAGCCGATGTCGAGTTGGGGGGCGGAGTGGGTGAGCCAGCCCATGGAGATGAGATCGACGCCGCTCTCGGCGATGGCTCGAACGGTGTCCGCCGTCACTCCGCCAGAGGCCTCGGTGACGCAGCAGCCGTCGACCATCCGGACCGCTTCGGCGAGTTGGTCAGGCGACATGTTGTCCAGCAGCACGGCGTCGACACCGGCCGCAAGTGCCTCGCCGAGCTGATCCAGCGTGTCGACCTCGACTTCGACCTTCACCATGTGGCCGACCGATGCCTTGGCCACCTTCACGGCTCCTGCGACCGAGCCCACCGCGGCGATGTGGTTGTCCTTGATGAGCACGGCGTCGTCGAGACCGAAGCGGTGGTTGACCCCACCCCCGCAACGCACGGCGTATTTCTGCAGCGCCCGCAACCCCGGGAGCGTCTTGCGGGTGTCGACGATTCGAGCGTTCGTGCCGGCGATTCGCCCGACCATCTCGGCCGTCGCCGTTGCCACGCCACACAGGTGCCCGAGCAGGTTCAAACACGTGCGTTCGGCGGTGAGCAGAGACCGGGTCTTGCCGGTGACCACGGCGAGCACGTCCCCGGCTGCGGCGTCCGCACCGTCTGCGATGCGCACATCTACCGTCGTGCCGGCATCGACCAGCACGAACGCTTGGGTGGCCTGCTGCACGCCGGCGATGCGGCCGGCGCGGCGGGTCACGATCCGACCGGTGCTGTGATGGTCCGCAGGAATCGTCGCGTTGCTCGTCAGATCGCCTGCCCTGCCGAGGTCTTCGGCGAGAGCATGGCGCAGCAGCTCCTCGAGGGCTCCGTGAGGAGGAGCGGCGATGTCCTGAGTCACGCCGCTCCCCGCACGAGAGCCGGCAGCTCCACCGTGGTCTCGGGCCGCGGCGTGACGTGTGTGTGGACCTCGAGCGCCGGATCGGTGTCCGGGAAGTCGAGCCGGTAGTGACCGCCGCGGCTCTCCTCGCGAGCGAGCGCCGTCGTCGCAACGAGCTCGGCGGCCGCAGCCATGTTGCGCCCGGCGGCCGATCGGCCGGCCCGCGCCGCGAGAACAGCCAGCTCGGCCAGCGCCCGCTGCAAGCCGGCGCCGGTTCGCATGACGCCCACGTGGTCCCACATCAGGCGACGAATGGCGGCGATCGCCTCCCGATCGTCGTCGAGACCCACCCGCTGGGCGGACACCGGCATCCGGAATCGCTCGTCGGTCAACGTGCGCCCGTCGGCCTGAATGGCCGATGCCACCTTGGCGCCGAACACGAGGCCCTCGAGCAGTGAGTTGCTGGCGAGCCGGTTCGCACCGTGCAGGCCCGTGGCGGCTGCTTCGCCGCACACGTACAGGCCATCGAGCGAAGCCCGACCGGAATCGTCGACGTCGATACCGCCCATGTGATAGTGGGCCGCGGGCGACACCGGCAGCCACTCGTCGCGCGGGTCGATCCCCGCATCGATTGCGCTCGAAAAGACGGTCGGAAAGCGCTCCGGGAACGATTCGCCAAGGTGGGTGGCGTCGAGATAGACGTCGCGTCCCTCCTGCAGACGCCGCCAGTTGGCTCGGGCGACCACATCGCGGGGCGCCAGCTCGGCGTCCGGGTGCTCATCGACCATGTAGCGATGACCTGTGTCGTCCACCAGCTGCGCTCCCGCGCCGCGCAGCGCCTCGGTGAGGAGCGGCATGGGATCGAGGGTGGAACGCAGCGCCGTCGGATGAAACTGCACGAACTCGGGGTCGGCGATGCGAGCGCCGGCACGAATCGCCATGCCGAGACCGTCACCGGTGACCTCTTCCGGGTTCGTGGTAGCCGAGTAGAGCCTGCCGATGCCGCCTGTTGCCAGCACGACGGCTGGAGCGAGCAGCACGTTGCGTGCTCCCTCGGCGTCGATGATCGCGACGCCGGCGACGGCATCGCCCTGCCGCACGAGATCGACCACCCACGTGTGCTCGAGCACCTCGATGTCGTGGCGCCGCCGCACCGCCGTCCTCAGCGTGCGCATCAACTCGGCGCCGGTGGCGTCACCGTTGGCGTGGATGATGCGGTGTTGCCCATGCCCGGCCTCGCGACCCAGGATCAAGGCACCGTCCGATCTGCGGTCGAAGCGGGCGCCGAGCTGGAGCAGCCACTCGATGCGCTCCGGAGCGGCCGCAGTGACCGCCCTGGCCACCTCCGGGTCGGAGAGACCAGCCGCAACGGCCACGGTGTCTGCCGCGTGCAACTCAGAGTCGTCTCCCCGCCCGACGGCGGCGGCAATACCGCCCTGGGCCCACGTGCTCGAGCCTTCGCCGAGCTCGGACTTGGTGATGACGATGCAGTCCCCCAGCGTCAGCGCCGTCGTCAGCCCGGCGACGCCGCTGCCGACGATGATGGCTTTCGGGGGCGTCATCGTGTGGCTCCGACGGCGAGCATGCGGTCGACCGCGGCCTTGGCCCGCTCCCCCACCTCGGGATCGACGTGCACCTCGTGCTCCATGTTGGCGAGGGCGTCCCTGATGTTCTCCATCGTGATCCGCTTCATGTGCGGGCACAGATTGCAGGGCCTAACGAACTCGGTGTCCGGCGAGGCCACCGCCACGTTGTCGGCCATCGAGCACTCGGTCACCATCACGACCTGGCGTGGCGCCTCGACCTCGACGAAGTTGATCATTCCGCTGGTGCTGCCGACGAAGTCGGCTTCGGCCAGCACGTCGGGCGGGCACTCCGGGTGGGCGATGATCTGCACGTCCGGATACGACCGGCGATAGTCCCGCAACTCGGCGCCGGTGAACCGCTCGTGCACCATGCAGCTGCCGTGCCACAGGATCACGTCGACGTCGGTCTGACTGGCGACCCAGCGACCCAGGTACTGATCCGGCAAGAAGATGACCCGATCGACGCCGAGCGAGTCGACGACCGCAACGGCGTTCGAGGAGGTGCACGTGATGTCGGACTCGGCCTTGACCTCGGCGGAGGTGTTGACGTACGTGACGACCGGGACTCCGGGATAGCGCTGGCGGAGCAACCGGATGTCGGCCGCCGTGATCGACTCGGCGAGCGAGCAGCCGGCGCGCAGGTCGGGGATCAATACGGTCTTGTCCGGGCTGACGATCTTGGCGGTCTCGGCCATGAAATGGACGCCGGCCATGACGATGACATCGGCGTCGGTTTCGGCGGCGAGCCGGGCCAGCTGCAGCGAGTCCCCTTGCAGGTCGGCGACGCCATGGAAGATGTCCGGTGTCATGTAGTTGTGTGCCAGGACGACAGCATTGCGCTGCCGCTTCAGCGCTTCGATCTCTTCGATGATGGGCTCGAGCACCACCCGCTCGATGTCGGGCACGATGCCGTCGAGGCGCTCGCTGACCGGGCGAATCGTGAGATGTGTCGTCATGGCCGGTTCCTTGCTGCCCAGAACCCTGGTGGGTTCTGCTCTTGATGAGCATTACTATGGGAACAACGATACCACTTCTGCTATTCCTGAGCAAAAGGTTGCTCGATCCACGGATCCACAACAGGGCCTGCGAACCCGTTGCCACGCTCGTCTGGTCGGCGCCACCAAGGGCGCATGCGTCAAAGCTGTGTCGTCGGCACCAGTGGCAAGAACGACCGCATCGGTGTGAACACAGCCATTGCCGATACCTCGCGAGGGACGCCCCGATGGAAGTGCGGACCGCCCGCCACCAAACCACCCAGCAGTCCGTGCTCGACGCAGAACGCAAGCCGGGTGAGGCCAGACGGAACAGTTGGGCCGATGTCCTCGAGCCCAGCCCTGCTGTAGTAGTTGCGGATCGCCCACCGAGAGAACACCGTGATGACTCCGTGCACCGAAGCCCCTCGATTCAACACTCTCGACGCAAACGGCACGTTCGAGAGCAGCAGCAGGATGCGGCGGAGAGAGCCCTCGATCCTGCCGTAGGCCGTGAGCACTTGCTCGACGAGCTCCGGTCCGTCGGCCGGCCCGTCACCGAAGAGCAGTTCCTCAGCGGCCGTTGGCCCCATCCATCATTGGGTCGAGAGGCCCATAGGACCGTGCACGACACTGCCATCGACGCATCTCCGGTAGCGACCAACCGAGATTTGACGGACTACTACCGGTAGGGGACGCCGAGACCAGGACGCGGCCGTTCGCCGACGACCTCCGAACGGAACCTGAAGAGCTCAGCAGGGCGGCCGCCGGTGGCGGTTGTGCGCTCACCGGTACCCTCGACGAGTCGATTCCGTTCCACGAGCCGCCGGAAGTTCTGCGTATGCATAGGCACCCCTGCCAGGGCCTCGACCGTTCGCTGCAGCGTCGTCAACGTGAACAGATCGGGTAGGAGCTCGAACACCACCGGTCGATACGTCAGCTTCCCCCGCAAACGGCCGAGCGCTGATGCGGCAATCCGGCGATGATCGAGCGCCATCGGCGCACCCACGCAGCCCCGCGGTGCGCTGCGGCCGGTGTCGAAATACGCCTCGGCGACCAAGCCAGCCTCGTAGAGGAGCTCGTATCGGTCGAGCACCCGAATTCCATCCCAGCCGGAGTCCGCCCCGAACATGACGCCGATCCTCCGGCGGCGACG
This sequence comes from Acidimicrobiia bacterium, assembly GCA_035458525.1. Classification (GTDB taxonomy): domain Bacteria; phylum Actinomycetota; class Acidimicrobiia; order Spongiisociales; family UBA5794; genus DATHZQ01. The sequence continues at coordinate 15,553 of DATHZQ010000156.1, read as the reverse complement.
CGCAGCCCCGCCACGGTCCTCTCGGGCCCACGACTCCAATCCAGGGAGCAGGATCGAGTCGACGACCTCAGGCCGGCCCGCCCGGTGGTCCTCCCACGGGAAGAGGTCGTACCAATCAATCCACTCAGCCTGCGGCGAAGGCGCCTCCTCACGAACGAGTGCCAGGTATGCGACAGAGAGCTGCCGAGGATCATCGGCTCCTCGTCTCCCTCTGTTGCGATCTCCAAACGTGTAGAGCTGCTCTGCGTAGCCGATTTCGATCCCGGTGAGTTCGGCGATCCAGCGGCGCAAGGCCCGCTCAAGGGTCTTGTCGGCCTCTGGGTCGAGCGGTCCCGACGGAATGCGCGCCAGCCCGCGAGGCTCCGGATTCGTCAGCACGCGCGGCTGATCGTCCGTCACGGCGACGATGACCGCGTCCAGCGTGATCGCGATGCCAGCCTGGCTCATCCGGCGATGGTACTGACGGTGCTCGCCGTGGAGTACGACCTCCGGCTGCCGCATTGCTCGACGCTGCCATGGAATCCATCGAAGAGGACTACGACAGACGGATGTCTTGGCAGATGCGTAGATCGAGCATGGGGCCGACCCTGATTGCTGAGAGCGACACCGACCGCCGGGCACAGTATGAAGCAGCGGGATTACGTGCTGACCGGCAGAAATCTGAGCCGGGCAGGATGAGCGCAACGTTCTACATCACCGATCAGGCAGGGAGCACCGTCGACACTGCAACAACGGATGCTGGCTATTCGAGACGCTCCTGCACCGATGCGCTGCTGCGGCGGCACCTCGGTATCGACGGACCGGGACGCCAGCTATTCCCACTCGATCGTACCGGGGGGCTTTGACGTGACGTCGTACGCAACTCGATTGATTCCGGGCACCTCGTTGATGACCCGCGAGGAGATGCGCTCAAGGACGTCATAGGGGATACGAGCCCAATCGGCGGTCATGGCGTCCTCCGAGGTCACGGCACGGATGATCAGCGGATAGGCATAGGTGCGGCCGTCCCCCTGCACGCCAACCGAGCGAATCGCGGGAAGCACACCGAAGCTCTGCCAGATCTCCCGGTACAACCCGGCGCGCCGGATCTCCTCGGTGACGATGGCGTCGGCCTCACGAAGAATCTCGAGACGCTCCTGCGTGATATCGCCGATGATGCGTACCGCCAGACCCGGTCCCGGAAACGGCTGGCGCCAGACGATCTCCTCGGGGAGCCCAAGCTCCTCCCCCACGGCACGCACCTCGTCCTTGAACAAGTCGCGCAGCGGTTCGACCAGTTCGAAATCCATCTCGTCGGGAAGGCCGCCGACGTTGTGGTGGCTCTTGATCTTGGCGGCGTCCTTCGTGCCCGACTCGATGACATCCGGATACAACGTCCCCTGCACCAGGTACTTCGCATCAGAGACCTCGGCGGCGACCTCTTCGAACACCCGGATGAACGTCTCGCCGATGATCTTGCGCTTCCGCTCGGGATCGGTGACGCCGGCGAGCGCGTCGAGAAACCGATCCTGCGCTTTCACGTGGATGAGGTTGACGTGGAAGTGACGGAGGAAGGTCTCCTCGACCTGCTCGGCCTCACCCTTGCGGAGCAGCCCGTGGTCGACGAAGACGCACACCAGCTGGTCGCCCACCGCCTTGTGCACGAGGGCCGCTGCAACCGAGGAGTCAACTCCGCCGGACAACCCGCAGATGACGGTGCCGTCTCCGACACTGGTGCGGATCCCATCGACCGCTTGCTCGATGATGCCAACGTGGGTCCACGTCGGGCGCAGCCCGCATGCGTTGTAGAGGAAGTGCTTGAGCACCTCCTGGCCGCGCTCGGTGTGAGCGACCTCGGGATGGAACTGGACGCCGTACAGGCCGCGCTGCCGGTCCTCCATCGCCGCCACCGGCGAGTCGCTCGTCGAGGCGGTGACTGCGAAACCTTCCGGCGCTCTGGCGACCGCATCGCGATGGCTCATCCACACGGTCTGCTCGGCCGGCAACTCGTGGAACAGCACGCCACTCTCGACCACGGCGAGCTCCGTCCGCCCGTATTCGGCAACCTCGTTGTGCGCGACGTCGCCGCCGAGAGCGTGGGCAAGCACCTGATGCCCGTAACAGATGCCCAGCACCGGGATGCCCAGCGTCAGGATCTCCGGGTCGATCTCGTACGCATCTTCGGCGTACACCGAGGCAGGTCCGCCAGAGAGGATGATCCCGCCCGGCTGCCGGCTCCGCACCTCTGCAGCCGTGATGCCGCGCGACACGATCTCCGAGAAGACGTGCGCCTCTCTGACGCGCCGGGCGATCAGCTGGGCGTACTGCGCACCGAAATCGACGACGAGGACCCGGTCGAAGTCCCCGCTCGACGCATGGCCTGTGGTCATCCCATTCCCACGTGCTGGGCACGCTGCAGCTGCTTGCCTTCCGTCTGCAGGGCCGGAGCGACCATCACCTCGGCCTTCTGGAACTCCTTCACGTTGGCGTAGCCCGTCGTAGCCATCGACACTCGCAGCGCACCGAACAGGTTGCGACGACCGTCGTTCTCGTGCGCCGGCCCAACGAGGATCTCCTGCAGCGTGCCCAGCGTCGTCGTCTCGACCCGAGCGCCACGCGGCAACGTTGGGTGGAACGTCGCCATGCCCCAGTGGTGTCCGCTGGCCGGTGCCTCTGCGGCGGCGGCCAGCGGCGACCCGATCATCACGGCGTCGGCGCCGCAGGCGATGGCCTTGGCGACGTCGCCGCCGGTGCGCATGCCGCCGTCGGCGATGACGTGGACATACCGGCCCGTCTCTTCCAAGTAGCGAATTCGGGCGCCTGCGGCGTCGGCGATCGCCGTCGCCTGGGGGACGCCGATACCAAGCACGCCTCGTGAGGTGCACGCAGCGCCGGGACCGACACCGACCAGCACTCCGGCCGCACCGGTCCGCATGAGGTGCAACGCCCCGGCGTAGGAGGCGCAGCCGCCGACGATCACGGGCACGTCCTGCTCGGCGATGAAGCGGTTGAGGTCCAGCGGTTCCTCGCGGCTCGACACGTGCTCGGCCGAGACAACGGTTCCTTGGATCACGAGGACATGGAGCCCCGCGTCGAGGGCGAGGTGCGCCCATCTTGCGACGTGCTGCGGCGTCAGGCTGGCTGCCGTGATGATGTCGGCGGCCACCATCTCTTCGACCCGCTTGCCGATCAGCTCTTCCTTGATCGGTTCCTGATAGATCTCCTGCATCCGCTGGGTCGCCTTGTCTGCGGGCAGCTCGCCGATCTCGGCGTAGACCGCGTCGGGATCCTCGTAGCGGGTCCACAGCCCTTCAAGATTGAGGACGCCGAGGCCGCCCAGCCTGCCGATCTCCACGGCGGTCGAGGGGCTGACGGCAGAATCCATCGCCGCACCCATCATCGGCAGGTCGAACGTGTAGGCGTCGATCTCCCATTTGAGGCTGACGTCGTCGGGATCGCGGGTCCGCCGCGACGGCACGATTGCGATGTCGTCGAAACCCCAGGCCCGGCGACCGGACTTGGCGATGCCAATGTCGATATCCACGGAATCCTCCGCCCTCAGAGGTTGTTGTCCAGCGCGCGGCGAGCGTACCACCAGCGTCGCGCCTTCCCTCGTCTCTGCGGGAAGGGCGCGAAACTCTCTCGTACGGCCAGACCGCACCGATCGACCAGACTGCGCTCAACCGGAATCGAACGACCACGATGATCGCCGCCAACATCCTCTTCCTGCTCAGTTTGTTCGCCCTCTTCGGGGCGATCAATGCCCTGCGTTCCGCCAACGCACATCGGCATCCGATCCTGCGGCCGTGGTGGTTTCCGGCGTTGCTCACCGCCGAGGCAGTGCCGCTGCGCCTCGCGATCCACGGCGCCATCACGATCGGCCTGATCGCCCTTGGTGCGTTGGATCACACCGCCGGTCGGGTCGGATTGGCCCTCACCCTGATCACCTGGCTCGGATACGGCGTGATCCAGTACCGGGCAGCGGACGCCAAAAGAGCGATGGCGACTGCGCTCGACGAGATGGGAATTCGCAGCGACGGCTTCGCCCACGTGGCGTGGCGCGACGTGCTGCGCGCCTATCCCTACCGCACGCCTCGCGACGTGGAACGCATCGACGACATCGAATACGCCCCTGGTCTGCATCTCGACATCTACCGGGGCCGTGGACACGCCCCCGGCCCCCACCCGGCCATCGTGCAGATCCACGGTGGATCGTGGCGGGGTGGCAACAAGCGCCAGCAGGGTCGCCCCTTGCTGCACCGGTTGGCGCGCCGCGGGTGGATCTCGGTCGCCGTCTCGTACCCGCTCGCGCCCGAAGCCGACTTTCCCGACCAGCTCATTGCGCTCAAGCAAGCCCTGGCCTGGATGCGCACCGAGGGAGCGCGTTTCGGGATCGATCCATCGTTCATCGCCGTCACCGGCGGCTCGGCCGGCGGCCACCTCGCGGCGCTGCTGTCGCTCACCGCAAACCGGCCGGAGTACCAGCCCGGCTTCGAAGATGCGGACACGTCGTTACAGGCAGCAGTGCCCGTCTACGGAATCTACGACTTCCTCAACCGGCACGGCGTTCGCGACGAATGGCCGATCATCCCCGTTGCCGTGATGAAGGCGAGCAAGCACGAGGCGGAAGACCGCTATCGCGAAGCGTCGCCGCTCGATCGAGTGCATCCGGAAGCGCCACCGTTTCTCGTCGTCCACGGCGCCACCGACTCGGTGGTGCCGGTGGCGGAAGCGCACCACTTCGTCGACGCGCTGCGGGCCGTCTCGAAGGCGCCCGTTGGCTACGCCGAGATCGCCGGTGCCAACCATGCCTTCGACGTGCTCGACTCGTTGCGCACCCACTACGTGATCTCGGGCATCGCACGCATGCTGGAGCACTTCGTCGAAAGCGTCGACGACGCCAGGCTCGCGGATTGATCGGCCGCGCCGATGGCGCCACGCCGGTACGCTGATCCTCGATAGGGGCGGCGGTGGACCGCCAGCGAGGGCGAGGAGCGTGCGATGGTGATTCGGATCGTTGCGGTGGTGGCCATCGCTTTGGCGCTGACGTCGTGTGATACCGCTACGGAGAGCGTGACGGGCTTGCGCGACCGCATCACCGACATCGACATCGATGCCACGCTCGATGGTCTCCGTGACTGCGACAGGCTGTCCGAAGTGTTCGTCGGCGTGGTGAGGACCGCCGCCGATACGTTGGACGGGCTCGCTGAGCGCACCGATGGGCGAGTCCCCGAGACCGACGTCCGCAATGCCGTGGACGGCATCGCCGTGAGCAACTACTTCGAGATCGCAGAGCGGATCGGCTGCGCCGAGCTGCAGCAACGGGTCAACACGATCGACCAACTCCGTGACCTTGCCCCGGACACGCCGGCCGGTGAGGACTTCCTCGAAGAGATCCTGCGACAAGTCCAACAGGGCTAGCCACGGTCGGCTCCGGCCGCAAAGCCGTAGTCCATCGACTCAGCGATCTGCTTGTAGCCGATGCGCTGGTAGATCGCGTTCGAAGTCGGATTCGCCAGATCGGTGAAGAGGAAGCAGAAACGGCGACCCGAGGCGAGCAGTTGGGCCGACTGGTGGGCCACGAGCGCCGTTGCGTAGCCGCGACCTCGATGCTCGGGCGGCGTGTACACGGGACCGATTCGCATTCCCGACGGTGTCGGGTTGCCGTGAGCACTCAGCGATACCACCTGCGCGTCTCGATCCCACAACCACACCCCGGTGCCGCGTCGCCGCTCGATGAGCCTGGCCGCGGCAGAGGCGTACCGGTCGCGGTCAACCGGCTCCTCGGGGATTGCTTCGAACGAGAACTGCTCGAACCAGTCAACGATGAGATCCGCATCCGACGACGTCGCCATCCGGGGTGCTCCTCGCGCATGCGGCTGAGGTGTGACCGACTCGAGTGCGAATACCCCTTGAGCCATGTGCGGGTCCACGGTGTCGCCCGTGGATTGCGACCAAGCCTCGACAAACCAATCGACCGTCGGCCTGTTCCCGATGGCGCCGGGCGGGTCTTCGGGGTCCGCAGCGATGCCGGCGGCGAGCTCGGCAGCCGCCTGTTGATCCGCGCCGTCCGCCAGGATCAGTTTCCACGGCGGCGTCCGCATAGCGGCGGCGACCGGTGCACCGTTGCGTGCGACGAGCCACAGGCGATGCTCCTCGTAGACGGAGGGATCGTCGATCAGCGTCCCGAGGATCCCGTGCATGAGATTGTGCCGGGCCTCGCTGCCGCGGATCAGTGGGTCGATGGCGGCCCGGAATCCCTCCGGATCTTCGAACCGGACAACTGCCATGCGGCCAGCGTAGACACCCACCGAACCCCTCACCCCCGGCTTCGCCGGCGGTACCTTCCCCGGGACTTCGTCCGGGGGACTATTCAGCCTCACCGATTGCCCGAGCGACCACCTAGACGGCGTCGAGCCCGACGGCCCTTCGGACGAGCTGCTGGTAGCCCTCCGCCTTCGTCCGGGCATCGAGGGCGCCCTTCTGCATCAGACGAGCCACCTCGCCATCGTCCAGGTCGTTGAACCGCGAGCGCACCGGGGCCAGCTCGGCAACGATCGCCTCTGCAGCAGCCTCCTTGAAACGGCCGTAACCCGTCGTGCCGTATTCGGCGACGAGCCCATCGATCGACCCGCCCGTGCAGTCGGCCATGATCTCGAGGAGGTTCGAGATGCCCGGCTTGGCATCCCAGTCGTAGCGGACGTCCGGGTCGGAGTCGGTGACCGCCGATTTCACCTTCTTGCGGATCTCGTCGGGAGTATCCGTGATCCCGATCCTGCTCCGCACATTGGGGTCCGATTTCGACATCTTCGCCGTGGGCTCGACGAGCGACATCACCCTCGCCGACGACGGCGGAATCAATGCGTCCGGCAACGGAAACACGTCGCCGTAACGGTTGTTGAATCGCTCGGCGAGGTCTCTGGTCATCTCGAGGTGCTGCCGCTGATCGTCGCCGACCGGCACGAGGTCTGCGTGGTGCAACAGGATGTCGGCCGCCATCAACACGGGATACGAGTAGAGACCGGCGTTGGCGGGCAACCCACGCGCCACCTTGTCCTTGTAGGACGTCATTCGGTTCAACACGCCGGTCGGCGTCAGCGTGCTGAGGATCCACGACAACTCGGCGTGCTGGGGCACCTGACTCTGGAGGTAGAAGAGCGATTTGGACGGATCGACGCCGGTGGCGAGCACGATCTTGGCGGCTTCGATGCGGCGGGCGTGCAGCTCCTGTGGGCCGATCGGCTGCGTGAGGGCGTGCAGGTCGACGACGCAGTAGATCGTCTCGTACTCGTCCTGCAGCTTCACCCAGTTGCGAAACGCTCCGAGGTAGTTGCCGATGTGGAGGTTGCCCGTGGGCTGGACCCCGGAAAAGACCTTGCGCTTCGTGTCCACTGTCGTTCTCCAAGCCGTGTTCGTTGCCAGATAGAAAAACCGCCGGGGCTGAGGCCTCCGGCGGGTCGATAGTCACGCGTGCGGCCGCCTCAGCTGCGCCAGGCCCACCACGTGCGTGTCGTGCTCATGGCGGGGAGGTTACCGAGAGCGGCGGATCCGAGCAACGCAGGAGCCGTCAGTGCGGCGGCTCGTGGGCCGCCATGAAGGCGGCGGCCTCCGAGCGGCGGGCGACGCCCAGCTTGCGCAGCACGGACGAGACGTAGTTCTTGACGGTCTTCTCGGCCAGGTCGAGGGTGGCTGCGATCTGGCGGTTCGTGTTGCCTTCGGCGATGAGCTCGAGTACCCGACGCTCCTGTTGCGACAGGCGTGACATCGGTCCATCAGGATGGGGACCGCTCCGGGCGACGTCCAACGCCTGCTGGGCATCGGGATCGATGCGCACCTCTCCGGATGCGGCCGCCCGAACCGTGTCGGCCAGATCGGCCAAATCCATCCGTTTCAGCACGTAACCCAAGGCTCCGGCGTCCAGCGCACGTTCCAGCAACACGGCGTCGGCGAAACTGGTGAACAAGACGACGCCGGTCTCCTTGGAGACGTCGGGGATCTTGGAACACAGATCGACGCCGGATCCGTCGGGTAGCTGCACGTCAACCACGGCGATGTCGGGCTGATGCTCCTCAGCGGCGGAGACCGCCGTGGCGCACGAGTCCGCCTCCGCCACAACGGAGAACCCCTGCTGTCGCGACAAGAATGCGACGATCCCAGCGCGCACAACGCTGTGGTCGTCGACAACGAGAATGCGGATGCGTCGAGCCACGACCAGAGGGTACACCCCTCCTCGCCGAGAGCTCGCAAACGACCGGCCCCCTACCCCCGCCTTCGGCGGCGGTACCTTCCCCCCTCCGCAAGGGACTATTCGTTGCAACAGCGCCGCAGAGCACGAAACCCGCCGACCCTCCCCCACACTCCGCAAGGGACTATTCGTTGCAGCGGCGCTGCGGAGGGCGACGACAGGAAAGCCGGCCCAATGCGCCTGACCCTCAGACCTTCCACTCCTCCGGGGGGAGCGCATCGGCCTCGTTGCGGCGAAGACGAGCGATATAGGCGGCGGCTTCGCTGCGGTTGCGGAAGCCGAGCTTGCCGAGAATGCGCGACACGTGGTTCTTCACGGTCTTCTCGGCGAGGAAGATCTCGTCGGCGATCTCGCGGTTGGTGAAACCGTCTGCGATGAGGTCGAGGATGCGCCGCTCGCGCTCGTTGAGCACGTCGAGTCGCGACCGCCGCCGCACACCGCGAATCCGATCGAAGAGCCGCTCGGTCACGGTCGAATCGACAACCGCCTCGCCACGACCAACCCGCAGCACCGCATCGACCAGCCGCGTTCCGTCGAGTTGCTTGACGAGGTACCCCGACGCTCCCGCCCGAATCGCCTCGGTGATCGCTTCGTCGTCGGCGTAGGCCGAGAGCATGACGACCCTCACGTCTGGGAATCGCTCGATGATGGACCTGCAGGCCTCGACGCCGGACATGTCGGGCAGCCGCATGTCGAGCACCACGACGTTCGGCGAGTCGTAGCCGACGCGCCGAATGGCCGACGCACCATCTTCCGCTTCGCCGACCACCTCGATCTCCGGATGGGCGCTCAGCAGGTTGCGCAGGCCTTCGCGTACGACCTCGTGGTCGTCGACGAGCAGGATTCGCATCCCCTTGTCCACCATCGCAAGCTACTCGCTAATGCGGCCGGGACCGGAAGGTCGGCCGCCCCTTCGATTCGGGCCTTTCGACCCCCGACGCCGATGCCGGTAACGTACCTCGCTCATGGCGTATCCAACGCTCGACACGGAGCTTCTGACCACGCTCTTCGACGCCGCTGTCCGCGTCTCGAAAGAGGGTGAGCTTCGCTCCGTGCTGCGCTCCATCGTCAAGTCTGCCATGGACATCACCGGTGCGCGGTACGGCGCACTGGGCGTTGTAGGCCGGGACGGCTACCTCATCGAGTTCACCCACGAGGGGATGGACGATGATGCGGTTGAACGGATCGGCCACACCCCGATCGGCATCGGCGTGCTGGGAGCGATCACCCGCACGGGAACGACCGTACGGCTCGATGACATCTCGGCACATCCCGAGTCGAGTGGGTTTCCCGACGGTCATCCAGAGATGCGCTCGTTTCTCGGAGTGCCGGTGCACATCGGCGACACGATCTTCGGCAACCTCTACCTCACAGAGAAGGACGGCGATTTCTCGGACTTCGACGAGCGGGCCATCGAGGCGCTCGCCATGGTCGGCGGCTTCGCCGTCGCCAACGCACGCATTCACCAGCATCTCCGACGCGCCGCAGTAGCGGAAGACCGGGCCCGCATCGCACGGGACGTGCACGATGACACGATTCAAGATCTGTTTGCGATCGGCTTGTCGCTGCAGGCACTTGCTGAGTCAGCCCGCGATGAGCCAACCGCAAATGCCCTCCGCACCGAGGTGCAGCGGATCGACGCATGCATCACGTCGCTACGCCACCTCATCCTCGACCTGCGGCAATTGGAACCGCACCGCGGGCTCCGCGAGGAAGTCACGGAGCTCGTCGATGAACTGTCCGACGCCCACGGCGTCGAAGCCCGCGTGCTCGTCGACGGAGTGTTCGAGGCCGTACCCAATGCCGTTGCCGAGTCGGTGTTGCACATCGTGAAGGAGGCCACGTCGAATGCCCTCCGTCACAGCGGCTCACAGTGGGTCGAGGTCGTGCTCTTCGGAGCCGACGAATCCATTGCGGTGAGCATCAACGACGCCGGCAAGGGATTCGATCCGGACGGCCACTACGGTGGCCTTGGCTTGACGAACCTCCGCGCCCGAGCCGTCCAGGCGGGCGGGAAACTCGAGATTCTCACGGGCGAAGGACGGGGCACCACACTGCGTGCGCTGATCCCGGTCGACCGGTCACGACGCAGCGACTGAGAGGGCTCGGCGTCCCGGAGTCGAGGATCTCCGAGCCAGGCGCTGCAGCACGGCGACAGGAACCAACGTCGACTATGCCGCGATGTACAGCGGGGAACGTTCCATGGCAATGCCAGTCCTGTGTGGTGGGGCACGGTCGAGCACTACGGAATTCCGCTGATGTCGCGCGGTGCACGAATCGCCGGCGCCATCGCCCTCTGGCCGGGGGCGCTGATCGTCGGGTTGGATCTCACGTCGAACAATGATGACGCCGACGAACAGAATGCTGTCGAGGCGGCCGTCGGCGAGACCACCACGACCGAGAGCGTCACCGTGGTGGAAGCTTCTCTCGTCGACGGGCAGTTCTCGGTCAGCGGTCCGGTGCCGAACGAGGCAACCGCGGCCGCCATCGCGGAATCAGCGGCCATCGTCGACCGGTCTGCGTTCGTCAACAACCTGGTCGTGGATCCGAGCGCCGTGGCCCAGCCATGGCTGCAAGGAACGCCGCAGGCGGTCACGTTGCTCCCGATCATCGGGCAGGGAACCATGCGGGTACGTGACCCAGGCGTTGTCGTCAACGGCAGCGCTCCGAGCGAAGCTGCGCCTGCAACATTTGCCGGTGCGGTCGAGCAGACTTTGGGGGCCGCGCCGGACCTCTCGGGCGTGGCGATCACGAATCTGGGCTTCCCCTCGTTCAATGCCCGGCGCCAGGGCGATCAACTCGTCCTCAGCGGGCAGCTCGCCAACCAGCAGCTCAGACGAACATCGTCGGGGCCGCACGAGCCGTGTACGGCACGGAGACCGTCGTTGACGAGATTGCGGTGAGCGAAGGGCTCGACGTTCCGTTCTGGAGCTACACGATGCCCGGCGTGCTGCAATTGTTCGCCGCATTCCCCGACTACGAGATCTCGATCGAGAACGGCTTGACCAGCGGCTCGCTCAACAACGGTGCCAATTTCGCCATCGGCAGCGCCGAGCTGAGCCCGGAGACGACGATCCTGCCCATCGCGGTGGGCATCATGATCCGTGACCCGTCGCTCGGGATCGTGATCGCCGGCTATACGGACGATCAGGGCAGCGACCTGTTCAACCAGCGGCTCAGGGAGGACCGGGCACAGGCCGTTGCGGATTGGTTGATCGCGGCCGGTATCGACAGCGCTCGCATCGTCCCCGTCGGGTTCGGCGAAACGCAACCCATCGCCAGCAACGCGACGGCGCAAGGCAGGGCGCTCAACCGCCGGGTCGAATTCCAATTCGGGCCGCTCAGCACCATTCTCGGCGGCTGAGCGCGCGCGGCATCAGCTCCCGCTGCTTGCGTCCTCGTTGAGGTGCTGCTCGGTGATGGCCCACAACAAGTCCTTGATGCTGGCGACGCCCAGCAGCGACTGCCCGTCCATCACGGGAAGGTGGCGGTAGCCGGCCGCCACCATCCACACCGCAGCATCATCGACCGTCATGTCGGCCGGTACGGTGTCCGGGTTGGGCGTCATCCACGCGGTGACCGGCTCCGAGGCGAGATCGACGCCTGCGGCGACCGCCCGAAGGACGTCACGCTCGGTGACGATCCCACTGAGGCCCTCCCGGCCCGACACCCCGAGGGAACCGACACCCTCGCCGACCATCACGGCGGCCGCGGCCGCCATTGACGTCGTCGGGTCACACATCTGGGTTGATCCTCCGACAAGCTCTCTCACATCCATGATCAGACGCTACTACTCCCCGCCGCCTGGGTTGCGCCAGTCAGGCACGTCAGGAGCGTTCGGCTCGAGAGAGCGCAGGAACGTCGTCACGGCTTTGACCTGCTCTGACGTCAGGGGACCACCGAAATCGATGGAGTAGGCGCTCATCTGGGAGCCGGGGACGCCAACCGCGATCAACACATCGATCTGCTCGTCGGTTGCCGACTGCAAGAACTGCTTTGCGTTGAGTGCCGGCCCGACGCCACCCTCGCCGCTCGCACCGTGACAGGCCGTGCAATTCAGTTGGTAGATGGCTTCACCCTGCTCGGCCAGCGAGGCGATGTGCGACTCCCGGGCCGCTTCTCGGTTCGACGGCTCGTAGAACCGGTAGACGGGGAAGACGAGCACCATCAGCGCCATGATGACCAGACCGGCCGTCATCCACTTGTTCGTCGACTCCTCCAAGCCCGGATCGGTCGTTCGCTCAGCCATGGCTGCTCTCCGCACAGGCGGGCCCTTTGGCCGGCTCGTCGATCGTTGTCGTCCCCGGCGGCAACCCTGGGATCGCCTCTGAGGTGTCGATCACGATCAGACCGTCGACGACTTCGGTGGGGTAGAAGTCCATGCCGCGTGGCGCCGGTCCGGCGATGAAATCGCCCGCCCGGTTGAAAATCGAGCCGTGGCAGGGGCACTCGAACTGGCCTGAGGAAGCACACCACGGCACCCGGCAACCCAGATGCGAACACGTCTCCGAGATGGCGACGACCTCGCCATCGATCTTCGTCAGATAGGACCTGGCTGCCGGGACTTCGATCACACCGTCTTCCGGCACGCTCTCGGGCGGCACCGACCGCACGGTCCCGCCAAAGCCGGCGGCCGCCTGCGGCTGCAGCAGATCCCAGCTGGTCCACACACCGGCAGCAGCGATCAAGCCGGCGCCGATCTTCCAGGCGTTCGAGAGGAAGCCGCGTCGTTCCATATCCGTCATAGCTCACCGTGCCATTCTTCCCAGGGCCACACCCATCCCCAGTTGGGGCCTCGGAACGCAAACCCGACGAGCGTGAGCACGATCCACACCCCCAAGAAGATGGAGAACGTGACGCGGGCGACCCTCCGGAACTTGGGGTTCAGGCTCGGATTCCGGTCGATGTAGGGCAACGCCGCCATGCCGAGCACTATTGCTCCCGGCACCAGCACGCCGGCCACGAGCGGATGGAAGTGTGCCAGCAGCTCCTGCAAAGCCGCGAAGTACCACGGCGCCTTCTCCGGATTGGGCGTATCGGTCGGGTTGGCGATCTCGCGAAGCGGCGCGTCGAACAGCAGGGCGATGAGCAGCACCACGAGCAGGATGGCCAGGGCGGCTACTGCATGCCGCACGAGGAGGTGCGGCCACACCATCACCGGCTCATCGTCCGGCAACACTTTGCGGTCACCGGCGCCCGGCTTGCCGGGAACGACGCCGAGGACGCGAGTCTTCTCGTCGACCAGCCTGGGGTTGGGATCAAGCATCTTGGTCCTCCCGATCCAGGGTCAACATCGCATCCTTGCGCCATCGCCACAAGTGGTACGTCACCGTCACGACGAGTGCAAGGGGCAGAACCGCCACGTGTAAGACGTAGAAGCGGACGAGGGTGGCACTGCCGACGGTGGGTCCGCCCAGCAGGATCGCCTGGACCTCGTCGCCGATCAGCGGCACATAGCTTGCCATCGACGTGCCCACCGTGACTGCCCAGAATGCCAGCTGGTCCCAGGGGAGCAGATATCCGGTGAACGAAAGCAGCAAGGTCAGCACCAGCAGGACGACGCCGATGACCCAGTTGAACTCCTTCGGCTCCTTGTACGCGCCCCGATAGAAGACCTTGGCCATGTGGGCGGCAACGGCCAGGACCATGAGGTGTGCCGACCAACGATGGACGTTGCGTATGTACTGCCCGAACGCAATCTCGGTCTGGATGGTCTGAATGTTGCCGTAGGCGTTGGCCGGGGACGGCACATAGAAGAACATGAGGTAGATCCCCGAGACGACGAGAGACCCGAAGAGCACGAGGGAGGCCACGCCGAGGAACCAGGTGTAGCGGAAGGTGATCTCCTTGCGCCGCACTTTGACCGGATAGATGTGAAGGAGGAAGTTCGCCCAGTGACCGGCGGCGCGGTCGCGCTCCGTAGCCCGATTCGGGATCCGGAAGATCGATCGCCCGACGGTCGATTCCCTGACGCGATCTATGACACTCATCTCCTGCTCCGTCTCATATGCGTCACCTTCACGTCGTCACCATGCTTGGTTGGCGGAGTTGAATCGGAACCCCGACACCCGTCCACACCCCCATCGAGAGCGCCTTCGTCGGGCATCGCTCGATGCACAGGCCACAGCGGATACAAGCCTGCTCGTTCAGCGTCAGCGCCGTGCCCCCGGGTTGGTCCGGAGCGACTTCCTCGGACGGGACTAGGGCAATGAGGTCGAGCGGGCACACGTCGGCGCACAGGGCACACAGCACGCACTTGCCGACGTCCAACTGGATGTTGGCGAAGCAGCGCAGGCAACGCTGGGCTTCGCAGCGGGCCTGTTGTTCGCTGAAACCCGTCTCCACCTCGGCGAGTCCGATGCGGCGCTCCGAAGGGAGCGTCGGAACGTCGACCCGCGGAATCCTGTCGTAGATGTCGGTGAGGCGGTGGAACTGAGCGAGCTCCACCATCTGTCCTTCGGGATACTCCTCGTCGGCGCCTCCGAACGCGCGGTGAATGTCGGCGGCGGTGCACCGTCCGTCGGCGATCGCTTCGATGAGGGTGCGAGGTCCCTTGGCGGCGTCGCCCCCCGCCCACACGCCATCGAGCGACGTCGCTCCCGTGTCGTGATCGACCTGTATCGTGCGGCGTGGCGTAACGTCCGGGCCGTCTGCGCCCAGGGCATCGAGGTCGATGGCCTGGCCAATGGCGAGAATGACGGTATCGGCGTCGTGCACCATCCGGTCGGCATCGTTGAACTCCGGAGAGAAGCGGCCGTTCTCGTCGAACACCGACAGCACCTGGATCGTCTCGAGCCCGGTCACCTTGCCGTTCTCGTGCAACACCCGGGCAGGACCACGACGGTGGATGAAGGTGATGTCCTCGTGCTGCGCCTCTTCGAGCTCGAACGGCGACGCAGGCATCTCCTCGGCTGATTCGAGCGAGACCACCGTGACTTGCTGGGCTCCCGAACGGTGTGCGGTGCGGGCGACGTCGAGGGCTTCGGTCATGGAGCTCCGCGCATCGGCATCCTCGTAATCGAAGACGAGGCGGGCTTCTTCGTACGCCGCCGCCCGCAATGCCGACCGAGCGGCGTCCATTGCAACGTCGCCGCCACCGATGACGACAACCCGTTCCCCAACGTCCACTTCGAAACCCTGGTTGACGTTGATCAGGAACTCGATGGCCTTGAGGACACCGTCGGCCTCGTGTCCTTCGATGTCGAGCCCGCGACCCAGCGTGGCCCCGATGGCCAGGAACACGGCATCGTGACGCCGTCGCAGCTCGGCCAGCGAGATGTCCCTGCCGAGCTTCGTGTGGTAGTGGACCTCGACCCCGAGGTCCACGAT
>DATHZQ010000155.1:0-11848 GCA_035458525.1 Acidimicrobiia bacterium | reverse complement strand
CGCCGCCGCAGGCGGGGGTAGGGGGTCCACCCGCGCAACAGTCCCGCCGCCATTCGCTCGTGGGAAGATTGGGGCCCCGACATGCGGGGCCCCAACCCTTGCGTAGCCGCCACTATCAGGACATCAGGGAATCAGCACCCCGACCCACCAGCACCCACAGCCTGGGTTGCCGACCGGCATCGACAACTCGCCGGGCAGCGTCGATGGATCGAGTGCCCCGTGCGGTGCGAGCGCAACGTGGATTTCTGCCGTGCTCGGCGACTCCAGCGGTGCACCGACGAAGATCGGCGGTGGGGCTCCGGCCGGATCGCCTACGTTGATATGGCCGGTGATCGTCAGTTGCCCGCCGGCGCCGGCAACGTGGCCGCCGACGTTGTAGGCGCCCCCGAGCGCCTCAGCCCCGAGACCGAGATCATTGCCGTCACACGGTCCGTCACACAGATCCGGATAGTTGAACACGAACGCCCACAGCGTGAACACTTCCGGGCTACCGGCAACCGTGCCTGGTGCGTACACGTAGGTCCCCGGCTGCGGTGTCGGCACTGACGCCTTGACCTGCAGGCTGTTGGGCTGGCGCACAACGGAGACCGCGTCTTTCGCGTACACCCCGACCCCTCCTTGATTCATGATGTCCACCTGCTCGGGTGCGGCGGCGCCCGCGGGCGCCGCCAATGCCATCACCAAGAGCGTCGCCACGAAGGCGGCTGCAGTGCGAGGTCGCATCGGACTCTCCCTTCCTTGCGAGGCGGCAGCGAACGCCGCCGCCCTCTCTCCCTCGCCGTGTGTATGTCCGGACCACCAACGCGGAGAACCGCATCTGTCCGAAACCCGACAGTTCGATGGAAGGGGTCAGCCTCCGCCGCCGCTGTCTTCTTCGGGAGGCGCTGGGGGCGGGAAGCGTGCGACGAAGAGGCCGGCGATCGCCTGGTCGACGGTCTCGAGGAGGCTGGAGGGTTCGTCGACGACGAGGAGCAGCACCATCGGCGAGGGGCTCTGTGACGTGTCGAGCCAGGCATAGCTGATGATGTCGACGCCATGCGAGCAATCCGACCAGGACTGGCGGTGCCCGACGAAGTCACCGTCGAGCGTCGGCTCGACCTCGCGAGTTGCGCAGATGCCGTCGTAGGTTTCGCCGGCGAGCTGCTCCTCGGTCGTGCGATCCTCGGCGAGTTGGAGGGATGCCAGAACCCGCATGTAGGGCTCGCGCCCGAACTGGTTGGCCCAGTCGAATCCGGACAATCCGGCTCGGAAACCACGGAAGTCGCTGTTCTCATCCGGCGCGATGGGCTCGTAACCGACCCAGCGGCCGGGAAGCAGCGTGGCCACGACGCCATCTGGACTACTGGCGAAGAAGGGCTCGGGCAGCAGCTCCAGCGGCCGACCTCGCAGCTCGCCATCCCACCTCTCTTCGGGGAAGCCGCGGCTGATCTCGATGGGGATCGCATCAGAGGTGCCGAGCACGGTTCGGCAGATCACCTCGACGGTCCAGTCTTCACCCGTCGAGTCGTACGGCCCGAGGCGCTGGATGAAGTCGCCGCGGCGCAGGTCGACATCGCCGGCGATCGAGTCGACGTCGACGGACTCGACGATCCAGCCGACGCCCGGACCGAGGAAGATCGGATAGAGCTGCGCCCCGAGGTGATCCACGTCGCCGCCGAGGAGGCGCTGCACCACCGGCGCCGCCTCTTCGCCGACGATGGCGAGCCGCTCCTGGGCGGCGCCGAGTTCACGGCTGATGTTGGTGACGCCGACCACTTCGCCGTCCTCGTTCACCACCGGCCCGCCGCTGTTGCCGCCGATGATCTGGGCGGAGTGCTCGAAGAGGGGGACGATGGGCGAGATGATGAACGGGTCGACGGTGTCCTTCGACACCGCTCCCGGCTGGATGGTGAGCTGATCGGTGCCGGCCGGGAAGCCTATGGAGCGCACCCGTTGTTCGAGTGCGATGGGAGTTTGCGACCACTCGAGGTACTCAAACCCGTTGCCGTCGACATCGATGACGGCCAGATCGGCGCACGACGATCTGCCGATCACGCGGCCATCGACGAAGCGGTCGGCGCCGTCCCACGTGATGCGCACGTCGGTGTTGCCGCTGACGACGTGGTGGTTGGTTACGACGTAACCGTCGCTGGAGATGAAGAAGCCGGTGCCGTTGGGGTCGGGTACGCCGTCTCCGTCGACATCGACGTCGATACGCACCACCGCTTCCGCCAGCTCTTCGGTGGAGCGATGTGAGGCCGGGTGCAGTACTTCGACCCCGATGACGCCCTCCCAGCGGCTGCCGTCGCGTACGACCTCGATGGATGTGCCATTGGACGGCGGGTCGGCACAGAGTGCGGCGACACCTTCGAGGGGAGCGTTGTTGACGGCGCTGATCGTGTCGCGTGGCCGCAGCTCGCTGCCGGTGGCGACCGAGGTGACGAGCACTCCCCCGCCGTCGGCGTCGACCACGGCATAGCCGAGCTGCGACGTGATCTCACGGCGCCGCATCGCGGCAGTGAGTTGGTCGACCTCGGCGGTAGGCGTGGCTCGAGGACGGGCCAGTTCCATCGAGACGACGGCGCCCTCGGTGTCGACCATGACGGCGCCTGCCGTGGTGGGGATGCGGCTGGCATCGGCGATCTGCCAGGCGCCGCCTTCGACCCATGCAGCGAATGTCGGCTCGGATCCGCTGAGCGACGGCGGTGCGGCGAACGTGTGGTCAACTTGGAGGAGCGCCAAGTTCGGGCACTCGGCCACGGCTTCGACGGTGGCCTGCACCGGGAACTCGACGCCTGCGATGTCGACGTTGACCCGGGTAGCGCCAACAACAGCCGTGGCTGGGGCAACGATGAGCCCGTTGGCGTCGACGACGAGCCCCGTTCCGGAGCCGGCGATGGGGCTGCCCGCGAAATCGCCTTCTGAACGAACGTTGACGAGGTGGTCCTCGGCCCACGCCTGCGGCTGGAGGGGCGGCTCCGTGGGAGGGGGCGCAAGGGTCGTGGTGGTCTCGGCCATGGAGTCACCGGAACAGGCAGCGACGACGAATGCCAGAGCGGCAAGCAACGTGCCCAGCCGACGCATGTTGGGCTCCTCCCCTCGACGCCTACACAAACTAGCGGCGAAGACGGTCGGAACCCTGGATGTCGCCTGATCGACTGGAGCCTCGAGATGCATCGAACCCAAGGCATCACCCTTGCCGCACCTCGGGTTCAACGCGCTTGATGGAACGCCTCAAAGCCGGAAGCCGTCCTCGATCTTCTCCTTGAGAAGACGCATCTGATCACCAAGGTCGGTGAACGCGGCTGCGTTGGTTGCCTCGATCGCATCCTTGCGCAGGAGCTGCTCGAGCCGGAGCGCCACTGAGCTCGGCATTGGAGCAGCAAACGCACCGGAGCGATCTGCGCTGAGCTCCTCGATCGCATCCTTGTGGATCATCACGTCAAGCCGAATCGCAGCCAGGTCCTCGGCCACTGGGGCCGGCGCCAGGATCAATGCCTGCTGCTGCTCCTCGATGGCGTCCTTGGCGAGGCGCTGTTCGAGCGTGGCGCCGAGGTTGGCGGCCGGCTCGTCGTCCATCAGCACAACCGTGGTCACCGAGGCGGCGATCACGGCGATCGTGAGCACGATGAGCCATCCGATCCACCTGGTGTATCGCTGAGGCCGGCGCGGCTTCTCTCCCGTCACCGGGCGCGCCGGGGCCGGTGGCCGGTCCAGGGTTCTGGTCCCGGGCTCCTTCGGTGCGAGAGGCTTGTCCTTGACGGTCGGCATTTCGGCCTCCTCTCTTCCTTTCGTCCAGTGTGCAAGTGCGGCTTGCACCCGATCACCATCCGCTCATGGACCACACGTGCCGGGACCTGGCAGGGTCGAATGCACCTGTCTTGCAGCGCCCATGAAGGCCATGGTGAGAGGAGACCGGTACGAGGATGCGACATGCGAGCGGGTCATGTCATACGCGTATTGGGGCCAATCGACATCCTCACGCCACAGGGACCACGGGATGTGGGAGGGAAGCATCAACGAACGGTGCTTGCTGCATTGGTCCTGTCGGTGGGGCGCACGGTTCCGGCCGACCATCTCGTCGACTTGGTGTGGGGCGAGGAGGCGCCACCGTCGGCGAGGACGACGTTGCTTTCGCACATCTCGCGTCTCAGGAACCTCATCGGGCAGGACGGCATCGTGCGCCGGGATCACTCGTACGTCCTGAACGTGGATGCCGAGTCAGTGGATGCGCTGCGCTTCGAGAAGCTCCTGACACAAGCACTCGATCAGCGGCATGAGCCTGAGAAATGTCGCGTGCTGTGTCAGCAGGCGCTGTCACTCTGGCGGGGCGTCCCGTTCGGCGACCTCGCGGACGACTTTCCGTTCCGGCTCGAAGCAATTCGACTGGACGAGATCCGCCACTCCACCATGGAGCTCCGATTCGAGTCCGACCTGGCGCTCGGACACCATGATCTGGTGGTGGGTGCCCTCGAGGCGGCTATCGAGGAAAGCCCCTACCGAGAGCGGCTCTGGTATCTCCTGATCGAAGCCCTCAGCATGCAGGAGCGCCGGGTGGAGGCTTTGCGCGTGTGCCAGAACTTCCGCGAGGCTCTCGGCGAAGCGGGCATCGAGCCGCGTCAGCGTTTGGCGGACATCGAAGACAACCTCCTGGCCGGGTGATACGCCGGTGCGGCTTGTTTCGATTGTGGATGAGATCGCCGACGGAGTCGATACGTCCCGAGTTCGGGTGACGGCGTTGCCTTCCTTCTGTCCCTGGGCCACGAGCGATCACAGAACCTCCACAACGATGAGCAGATCCGGGGCGGCAGCGAGCTTGCGGTCCGTGGTGAGCAACGGCGCACGCAGCGCCGCCGCCAGCGCCACATACACCGCGTCGTACGCACCGATCGAACGTCGCAAAGCCCAGATCGGGCCCAGCAACGGGACGTGAGAATGGCGTGTGAGGTTGACCTCCGTCAGCGTAGCGAGGACAGCCTCCGCATCGCGAACCTCGATCTCCCCGGCGAGCGCCAGCCGGCGCAGGGCGCTCGCCACCTCGACATCCAAGAGGTGCGGGGCGTGGAGATCCTCTCCGGCAATACGTCGCAGTACGGCCTCGTTTCCGGCGAAGGCGTCGATGAACGCCGACGCATCGATGACGATCACTCGCGCCGTCCGAATCGGACCGCTTCCGCGGCACGGCCGGGCGGCAGCGACATCTCCCCGGGCATCTCGCCCACGAGCTCGACCAACGGCCTCGTTGCGGCCAGGCGAGCCAGCTCGGCGTTCAGGAAGTCGGACAGCGTCATGCCGGCGCGCGCCGCCCGAATCTTCAGCTCTCGATGGACGTCATCGGGGACATTGCGGATCTGGATCATCTTGCTCATCCCTTCACGGTACTGCATGTGATGCACATGTGCCCATGCGCTGCGCATGCAAGCAGGATGACGACTGGGCGTGCCAGAAATCGTTCGACCAACCGACCTTGCGCCCTAGTGCCCAACCATCCCAGGCGTCACGCTGGGTGCTGATGTCCCGCTTCGAGGAATCCGCCTGGTCCATCGCGATCATCGCCGCGGCTTTCGTCATCGGTGCCCTGGTGCTGGTGCGGCCCGGCATGCCCAGCGATCCAACGGCTGACGAATTCTCTGCGGAGCGAGCCATGAGGCATGTCGCAGAGGTCGCCCAGGTGCCGCACCCCCTCGGATCGGTCGAGAACGCCGCAGTCCGTGAGTACCTCGTCGAAGAGCTCACGGCGCTCGGCCTCTCCCCCGAACTGCAAACCGTGCCGGCGACCGACTACTTCGGCACGGGCGGCCAGATCGAGGCGTTCAACGTCATGGCACGGATCCCCGGGTCGGCCTCGAGCGGCAGCGTGCTCCTGATGGCGCACTACGACAGCCATCCCGCCACGCCGGGCGCCAACGACAACGCCACCGCCGTGGCCGCCCTGCTCGAGACGGGCCGGGCGCTGCTAGCAGGCGAGCCGTTGACCAACGATGTGATCCTGCTGTTCACCGACGGCGAGGAACCGGCCCCCCAGTACGGGGCGAGCGCGTTCGTGGCGGACCATCCCTGGATGGCCGAGGTCGCCTTTGCGATGAACTTCGAGGCTGCCGGCGAGTCGGGGCCGTCGGTGCTGGTCCAGACCGGCGAGGCGCAGGCGTGGACGATCGACCGCATTGCCGCGGGGGTGAGTAGGCCCGCTGCGTTCTCGTTCCTCACCGCTACGGTCGCGCTGTTCGGCGAGATCGGCACCGACTTCGATGCGTTCCTGGCGGCAGGGACGGAGGGCATCCACGTGTCCTACCTGCGAGGCTCGTCGATCTATCACACGCAACGCGACAACCTCGATCGCGTGAGTCTGCGCAGCATGCAGCACCATGGCGCCTATGCACTGGGATTGACGCGGGAGCTGGGCGGCATTGATCTCGCTGCAGCGCAGGCGGAGCGCGAGGCGACGTTCTTCACCATGGCCCCGGGGATGGTCGTACGATACCCCGCAGCATGGGCCGTGCCGCTGGCGCTGCTGACGCTGCTGACGGCGATGGCCGCGGAGATGCGGGAGGCCCGCCTGCGTACCGTGTTTGCCCGAGCCGGAGTTGCGTTCCTCGGAGTGATCGGAATGGCGGTCCTCGCAACGTTGGTGTGGCTGGTGATCGTCGCCGTTCGGCCCGAGATGGGAGTGGCGGAGGCGTATGTCTATGCCGTTGGGGTGCTGGGTGCCATGCTCGCCTTCCTGTGGTGGTGGCGGCGACGCCGCGCCGGCACCAGCGGGCCCCGGGGCGAGGTCGTGCTGTGGGCGCTGCTGGCCGTCGCTGCGAGCCTCGGCATGCCCGGTATGGCCTACCTCTTCACATGGCCGGCGCTGGTCGCGGCAGTGTCGCTCTTGGCCTGGCCCGTCACCAGCGCCACAGCGGCGCGGCTACGACTGTTCGTGGTGGCGACGGTCGTGGCGACCATCGTGGTCCCTGCGCTCGACGTGTTCCTGGCGATGGCCCAGCCCCGACCGGGCAATCTCGATTCCGAGCTCACCGCGACGTTCGCCGTGGTCGCGTTGCTGGCAATGCTCGCAGCTGAGCTCGTGTTGCGGTTCGTCCGGCCGGAGGCGACACCAACCTCGGACGGCGATCCGGGGCAGCTCGAAGTCGCAGCGATTACGTCGGCGTGACCTGGCGCTCGGCCCGCGGCCTGGCTCACGGCCAGGCCGCCTCAACTCGCTCGAGGAGGTCGTTGGTCGTGATGCTCAACCCCACCCACTCCGCGCCCGCTTCTCTCCATTCGGAGTAGACCTCATCGGGCATGTGCCGGATCGCCCTCGCTGCGACGAGGTCGGCGCTCACGAGGATCTCGGCGGCGCTGCGATGGGCCGGCTCGTACAGGTCGAGATCCTGGTCGAGATTGAGTGAGAAGAACCCGGGGAGCCCTCGGATGGTCTCATCGGCGAAGTCAGGTGAGGCAATGAACTCCATGACATCGAGCGCCGCAGGGCGGTCGGACAACGCAATCGCGTAGATGCCCTGTGCGCCGAGGAAACGCTCACCGACGAACGACGGCAGCAGGAAGACGTCCACGTCTC
Source organism: Acidimicrobiia bacterium (assembly GCA_035458525.1). Taxonomy (GTDB): domain Bacteria; phylum Actinomycetota; class Acidimicrobiia; order Spongiisociales; family UBA5794; genus DATHZQ01. The sequence continues at coordinate 4,308 of DATHZQ010000155.1, read as the reverse complement.
TGTCGGGCCCGACCGAGAAGCCAACGTCGAGATACGCCTGGCCGTAGTGCTGGTGTTCAAGGTACATCCAGCAGTCTCCGCTGGTGACGCACAAACCCGCCTCCCAAGAGGATGCATCGACGGCCGGCATTCGGGCCGGCTGGCTGTGGCCCGGGCGGAGAAGTACTTCCTCGATGATCCCCGCCACTTGCTCGACCCGGGGCGTATCCGAATGGACCTCGTTGATCATCCACTCCTCGTAGATTTCCGGGCCGTGCCGCCGCAGCATCACCGCCTCGAACCATGCCGTGATGGGGTCACCGGGATGATGGGGCTCGTGCAAGCCAAGGCCCCAAGGAGGTGCGCCAGACTCGGTCATCCGCGATACGAGGGATTCGAGCTCCGTCCACGTGGAAGGGACTTCGAAGCCATGTTCGCGGAACCGGCTGGGGCTGTACCAGACGAGCCCAGCGATATCTTGCACCGTCACCGGGACTCCGTAGAGCTGCCCGTTGCGTGCGACTCCCGCAATCGACCAGGGTGCGAAGTTGGCCTCCACTCGTGCGGCGATCTCGCCGGGAAGGGCGATCGCTCGATTGCTGTCGATGAGCGCGCCAGGGTCGGTGGTAATGAGCACGTCCCACCCCTGGAGGTCGCCAAGCTGTTCCCGGCGGGCGTCGCCATCGAGCGGCGACACCGTGACCGCGATGCTGCGATCGTCGAGTGCGGCGAAGCTCCGCTCGAGTGCCGCGGCCTGCTCGGTCGTCGCATCCGCGCCAAGGGAAATCTCTCCGATCTGGGTCCCGCCGCTGCCGTCCAGCATGATGAGCAGAGCTGCCGTCGCCAACACAACGAGGGCGCCGCCGGCGATGAGCCAGCGGGCGTGGGATCGCATCCAGTCGATTGCCGGTGCCCGACGTTGCTCGAAGTCGCGATCGTCGGGCGCCGCCTCTTCCGTCGGCGGCTCCACGATGACCTCGTCGGCTTCGGCCCTGGAGTCCTCGGCGAGACGGGCCTCGGCCCGCGCCAGCAGGTCGGCCGGGTCGCCGAAGTCTCGATTCTTCTCGACGAGCTCGGCCATGCCGACGGCGACCGCCGACCATTCCTTGCGGTCGAACTGCGCCTGGAGCTCGCGGTAGGTGACCTCGGTGGCGGCGCTGGCTTCGGCGCGGGCCAGCCCGGCCCCGGCCTCTGCATGACCCGGCTCGTATTCGAGGAGCTCCTGGAAACGGGCGATCGCCACCGGCCACTCCCGCGCCGCTAGGGCGCTGGTCGCTCGATCGTGGAGGTGGGCGATGTGTTCGGCTCGGTCGGCATCGACGTGCTGCTGCGCCCGCCGCATCAGATCGGTGGCGAGCGTGTCATCGGGATCCAGTTCGAGCACTCGATCGAGTTTCGCAACGGCAGCTTGCCAACGTCGCTCCGAGTAGAGGACTTCCGCCTCGTCGTAGAGCTCCGCAGCGTCGCGCTTGTGCCGGGCAAGCGTCAGGAGCTGGTCCACTTCGGGTTGGTCGGTGGCGCGGCCGGCCGTTGAGGCATCCAAGGAACCGAGCACGGCGATGACCCCGGTCCAGTCGCCCTCGCCGGCGCGCTCCCGGGCGCCAACGAGCGCAAGCTCCAGGGGGTCTCGGGGCGGAGAAGGGGCCGGCTGTGGCGCAACGCCGGTACGGACGAGAGCGTCGACCGCGGCGACGAGCTCATCGAATCCGGCGTGATCCGTGTGTGGCTCCCAATCGGTGAGGTCGGCGGCTTGGATGCGGCGGAACGCCAGCGGTGGGCGGACTTCTTCGACCATCACGGGCACCAACCGTCCCCTTGCAAGACCTTCGGCCGCTTCGGTGCGCACCCAGCGGGAAGCCACGCCACGGACGGTCCATACGCAGATGACGGCCAAGGCGGCATCGAGCTCCCGCTCGATCACCTCGTCGAAGGTTTCCCCCGGGTGGATCTGCCGGTCCCACCACACGGACCACCCATACTCGACGAGCGCCAGCGCCAAGGGTGCGACCCGCTCCCGGTCATCGCTCGCATAACTGACGAAGACGTCGGCCACAGCAGCCCTCAACTGGTGCCTGTGACCACGGTATCTCAGAGCATGTTGCGATGACTAGGGCCGAATGCGGCGATGCGGTCGTGGCCAGGGACGGCTGCAGTCAGACCATGCTCGAGACGTGAGGACCGGCGAAGGCCATTTGGCGGTGCAATGCCGGGAGCGTGGACCGGGGACCACCTTCCTGGCTGTGGTGCTTGCACCGACTGCGACAGCGGTTCCGTGGCCCCCGGCGAAGCGCTCACGGGGCGCAGATCGTGATGGCCGTGCTATAGCTGTGACAACCCGGGTCGTCTTCTTGAAACCTACGCACCGATACCGAGTGCGCAGGGAGCGTCCTTTCGATCCGCCGTGCGCAAGCCTGCGAACCCGGCCTCACCGCTCACTCACCGAAAGGCATGGGATGGACGCCTCTGGTTGCGGCAGCGGTGCGCCGGCACTCAGCACTCCGTTGCGACGAGGAGCGCCTCGCAGACGCGGCGCATGAGGCGTGAGTCGAGCGTGGTGATGCGCTCGGTGCAGAGTGCGGGACGAATCAGCGTCATGTTGTCCAGCGAGAGGACACAAGCGGCAGGCATCCCGTCGCTCTCGCCGAGCTCCACTTCCGTTGGAATGCCGCGGATCGTTTGGGTTGCCGGCACGGCGAGGACTTGGTTGAGCACCGGGATCGCCGCCGACCGGGACAGGATCAACCAGGGTCGGCGGTGATGCTCCGGGTGGTCGTACCACCAGACCTCACCTCGGCTCACCATGACTCGTCCTCTCGTGCGGCCTCGGTGTCGAGCCGCTGCGCCACCTCGTTCGTGGCGAGGTCGGCTTGTGCGTTCAGGTCGCCCCACGCATCCGGAGTACCGGGAGGGATGCGCAGATAGCCGGCAACGATCGCTGCATCGAGCTGTGCTTCACGGGCCGCCGCCAGATGCGTCGTGACGGCTTCGCGAATCACGGCGGACCGAGACACGCCGCGACGCTCCGCTTCCGCATCCAGCAATTCGATCAGGTCGTCCGTGAGTTGCACCATCGTTTGCGTCCTTGCCATATGCCAATCATAGGGCTACTGCCTACGGCTCATCCTACGGACGGGATGTGACACGATCGCGGGGCGCACACCGACCTCGATGTCGTCGGCAGGAAACGGCGGCGTCACCCGTCGCCGGTCGCCCCGGGCAACGGCGGACGGGTTTGCTTGGCTCAGGGAGCGTTGATGGTGATCACAGTGCCGTCGCTGTCGCCGTCCGGATCGGTGTTTGCAGCGGCGTCGTAGATGAGCGACCCATGACCGATGCCGGTGACGGTGTATTGCTGACGACGGCCGCTGGTCGACAGCTCGACGTCACAAACGCCAGCGTCATCCGTCGTACATTCCCCCACCTCGCCGCGCCGGAACGTGCCCGAGACCGTTGCGCCGGCGACCGGTGCGCCCGTGTCGTCGACGACGGAGACGGTCGCGATCGCCAGCCACGTCGAGCCTTGCGAGATCGATGAGGCGTCGAGATCGGCGATGTGCATCGTTGCGCCGCCGCCGTCGTCGGTCACGGTGACAGCGTTTGTGGTCGTGTCGGTGCCGCCGGCGTCGTCCGTCGCGGTCAGGCTCACCGAATAGGTGCCGGCCGCCGCATAACTGTGGGACGGGTTCGGCTCTGTCGAAGTGGCGCCGTCGCCGAAGTCCCAGCTCCATGAGACCACTGAACCATCGCCGTCGGTCGATGTGTCGGTGAACGTGCAGTCGAGCTGCGTACACGTCGAAGCGAACGCGGCGCTGGGGGGCGTGTTCGTAGCAGGCTCCTGTGGAATGACGATGGTGGTGCCGTCACTGTCCCCGTCTGCGTCGTGATTCGCTGCAGCGTCGTAGCCGGCTCCGGCCGCCGTCACGGTGAAAGTGACCGACGGTTGGGCATCTCGAATGCGATCGCGGGTGATCGAACAGGAACCGGATGCGTCGGTGGTGCAGGTTCCCGTTCCGCTGGTGCCGTTGCTCCATGTGCCTTCAACCGTCACCCCTTCGACCGGTAACTCTGCCGAGTCGTGGACATCGACTGTGACGGTGGCGATCCATCCGCGCCCGTCGTCTGCGCTCGAACCGTCGAGGTCGCCCACATGCGCACCGCTGCCGGAATCGGTCACGGTGACGCCGGCGCTGGTCGTGTCGGAGGCTCCCTGGTCGTCGGTTACCGTCAGCGTGACGGTGTAGGTGCCGGCCGCGGCGTAGGTGTGCGATGGGTGTTGGCTCGTCGACGAGTTGCCGTCGCCGAAGTCCCAATCCCACCCCACAACTGACC
>DATHZQ010000154.1:0-3040 GCA_035458525.1 Acidimicrobiia bacterium | reverse complement strand
GAAGGTACCGCCGGCGCAGCCGGGGGTAGGGGGTGCCGGATCAACTCCTCGCCTCTCGCTGGGCTCGCTCCCATGCGGACCGCATCGTTTCGGGTGGATAGGGGCCCTCCCGGGGATCGAACATGCCGGTCGCCAGGCCCTCGGCGCAGGCTGCGGCAACCAGGGCGATCTCGTCGGCCTGACCGGCGACATCGGCCGGAGACATCACGTCGCCATGCCCAGGCACCGTCACCGCCGGCGCCCGCAGCCGGAGTTCATTCGCGGTGTCCTGCCACGCCAGCGGAAAGCCGTCGCCGAAGTACGGAGGCGCACCGTTCTCCAGCAGATCACCGGCGAAGAGCACCGGAGCATCCGACACGGTCACGACCACATCGCTGTCGGTGTGGCCGCGGCCGACCCACTCGATCGCGACGCTTCGACCAGCGAGGTCGATGCTTCCACGAGGATCGACGGTATGGCTCGGTGCAACGATCTCGACCTCCTCGATCGCCGCACGGTTCGCCTCTCCTACCCATTCGAGCGCACCCTGCTTCGCTTCCTCCCCGCGGGCGCGGAGGAAGTCGCGACAATGAACGTGCCCCCAGATCTCCGCTTCGGGGAAGAGCGCGTTCCCGAAGACATGGTCCCAGTGATAGTGGGTGTTGACGACCCAGCGAATGGGGAGCGCCGTCATTCGAGCGATCTCGTCGCGCAACTCCCGCGCTTGGCCGTGCGAAGCGCGGGTGTCGATGACCAGAGCCCCGTCGCCGCCCAGGATGAGACCGATGTTGAGGTCGAGGGAGGCATACCGGCGCCGGAACACACCGGCGGCGACCTCATCCCACGGGGAGCTTTGCGGGTCCTTCATCGTCGCCTCATTCCGGCGTCACGTACGCCGCCGTGAGGCCACCGTCGACCAGGAATTCGGTGCCGGTCACGTAGGACGACTCGGCAGACGCAAGGAACAGCGCGGCCTCGGCCATCTCCTCCGCGAGCCCGAAGCGGCCCATGGGCAGGTGCACCAGGCGGCGGTGCCGTTTCTCCTCGGTGTCCAGGAACTTCATGAGCAGCTCGGTGTGCAACGGGCCTGGGCACAGGGCATTCACCCGGATGCCTTCTCTTGCGTGGACGACTGCCAGCTCCCGCGTCATCGACAGCACGGCACCCTTGGAAGCGGTGTACGCAAGTTGTGGGGTGGCCGCTCCCATGCGAGCCACGAACGACGCAGTGTTGATGATCGAGCCGCCGCCGGCTCTCCGCAGGGCGGGGATCCCGTACTTGCAGCCCAGGAACACCCCTCTCACGTTCACCTCGAACGTGGCATCCCAAGTCCCCAGATCGGTGCCGACGGCATCCGTATCGGACGCCAGCATGACCCCGGCATTGTTGAAGAGGATGTGGAGGCCGCCGAACGAGGATTCTGCAACCTCGATCATCCGGCGGCATGCATCGGGATCCGCAACATCGGCCTCCACGGCGACTACCTCGCCGGAAATGCCGTCCGCAACCGCCGCGGCCGCCGGTTCGTCGATGTCGGCGACGACCACAGAGGCGCCCTCCGCGGCAAAGCGGCGGGCGGACGCCTTCCCGATGCCACTGCCGCCACCGGTGATGACGGCAACCTTGCCTTCGAGTCTTCCCATGGCTCGTCCTCAGATCCGTTCGAAGTAGCGAGCCCGTTCCCAGTCCGTCACGGCGGCGTCGAAGGCATCGGCCTCGCTGGTGTAGAAGTGGTGATAGTGCTGGTGCACCGCCTCGCCGAGTGCGGCCGCGGCGAACTCGCTGGCACCGAAGAGGTTGGCAGCTTCCCGTAGCGTGGCCGGCACGCTGCGCAGATGGTCGGCTTGGTACATGTCACCCACGAACGCCTCGGGCATCGCGAGCCCTTCCTCGATACCTTCTACGCCGGCCGCCAGCAACCCGGCATACGCGAGGTAGGGATTGCAGTCGGCGCCGGGGATCCGGCACTCGACGCGCAGGCTGGGACCGTGACCGACGACCCGCAAGGCCGCCGTTCGATTGTCACGGCTCCACGCAAGCCGGGTCGGCGCCCACGAGCCGTGCTCGAAGCGCTTGTAGGAATTGACGGTGGGCGCCAGAAGGGCGGTGAGGTCGGGAAGCCGGCGCAGCAGTCCGGCGACGAACCCGCCGAATTCCGCGGATGTCTCCTCGCCATCGGCAAAGGCATTGGTGCCGTCTCGCCACAGACTGAGATGGATGTGGCAGCTCGATCCTGCCTGTCCGGCGAACGGTTTCGCCATGAACGTGACGCTCACGCCGGCCTGATCGGCGATCTCTTTCATCGCTAGCTTCATCACCAGATGGCGGTCGGCCATGGCGTCGACGGCGGCGTAGGCGATGTTCATCTCGTGCTGCCCTCGGCCCCACTCCCCCTTCGAGTTCTCAACAGGAATGCCCGACGCAACAAGGTGACGTCGCACTTCACGGTTGTAGAACTCCTCCCGAGTGCCTTGCAGGATGTTGTAGTCCTCCAGGTACCAACCGACCGGTGTGAGATCGCGGTATCCCGCCTCTGCCGCCTGCCGGTAGGAATCCTCGAAGATGTAGTACTCGAGTTCTGACGCCCCCATCGCGACGAGCCCGAGCTTGCGGAGCCGTGCCGTTTGCGCCGTGAGCACAGAACGGGGTGCGACGGCAACCGGCTGATGCCCGTCGGTGTGGAGGTCGCACAGGACCATCGCCGTGCCCTCGAGCCACGATGCTCGCCGGATCGTCCCCAGGTCCGGAACCATGTGGAAGTCTCCGTAGCCCAGATCCCAGTTGGCGAAGGAATAGCCGGGAACCGGTTCCATCTCGATGTCGGTCGTCAGGAGGTAGTCGCACCCGTGCGTGCCCGCCGTCGCCACCTCGGTCACGAAGAACCGGGCATCGAATCGCTTGCCCATAAGCCGGCCGTAGTGATCGGGGAATCCGACAACGACGGTGTCGATCTCGCCCGAATCGACCGCTGCTTGCAACGCTTCCATCGCCAGCGGCGGATCTGCAGAGGAATCCCTGTTCGTCATGCGTACATCACGACGCCGGAGTCTATGACGAGATG
>DATHZQ010000153.1:0-8488 GCA_035458525.1 Acidimicrobiia bacterium | reverse complement strand
CAGCTGTACGGCCGCCTGGGCGAGCCCGGCGGCGACGATGGCGGCGCCTACCCATCCGTCGAGCTTGACCGCGAGGTCGACGGCGTCGTCCACCGACACTGTGCCCGGTCCGCCGATCGCGATGACGAGGCCGGTGAGCGCAAGCGTGGCGACGTACTCCCAACCCTCGCCGGGGCGGAAGATGAAGAATCCGTTGGTGCGGTGGACGCTCCAGAACGCCACGAACATGACCGCCACCAGCCCTGCCGCCGCCAGAGAGGTCAGCGCCCCAACGACCAGGAGGACGCCGACGCCGATCTCGGTGGCGGTGGAGAAGAACCATTGCATCCCCGGGCTGCGGAACCCGATGCTGCCGAACCATTTGGTCGTGCGGTCTCGACCTCGCGCGTGGTTCACTCCGTGGGCCAGGATGACAAGACCGATGCCGACTCGCAGGATCAGCATTGCTACGTCGAATGCGGTCATGGCACCTCCTCTCGATGCGTTTCCGGTCCAACGCGCATCCTCAGTCATCTATGCCAGCATGCGCCTCCATGGACGAGCGCATCACAGGACTCGTGCGCCGGGTGACCGACCTGGCCGCTGCGGCATCGCAGACGGCACAATGGGCCGCGATCACGTTTCTGGGTGCGGCGTTGGTGCTGGTTGCCGTGCTGCGCCTCGAACCGGGGCTTGGCTTCGGCTGGGCCTTTCCCGGCTGGTGGGTCCCGGCCCTCCTCACCTTGGGGCCGGCAATCATCCTCTTCGTGTTTGCGATGAGTGCGGGGCGGCTGGCGCGAATCGTCGACGAGTGGCCCGACCGGCTGGCGGGAGCGGCAGACACGAGTCTCGATGTCGCCTTGGAGCTGGCTGGGTCGACCAAGGCTGCGCTGACCGAGCAGCGTGGTCTTGGACGGCTGGCGCACGGGGTCTGGTCGCTGCGCAGAGCCGCCGGTGAGATGCGCGGCCTCTTCGGCGATGCAGCGCCTGCGTTCGCTGCATTCACACCGAGCTACCTGTTGCTCACCTTGATCGGTCTCGTGGCTGGGGGACTCTTGAGCATGGTCGCCGGAGCCTTGGTGCTGCTGCGCATCGCCATGTGAGGGTCATGAGGAGGATCGCTCGAAGATGGTCCGAACGGTGTCGATCGTGTCCGCCTCGGCGACGGTCTTGTCCGCTCTGTACCCCTTGACCCTGGCGAAGCGCAGCGCCATACCTCCCGGATAGCGACTGCTGGATTGGATGCCGTCGAAGGCGATCTCCACGACCTGTTCAGGGCGCACGTACACGACATGGCCTTCCCGGTGTGTCTCCAACTCCAAGAAGCGCTCCGTCTGCCAGGCGAGCATCGCGTCCGTCATTCCCTTGAACGTCTTGCCCAGCATGACGAAGTCGCCGTTGGAGCCGCGAGCTCCCAGATGCAGATTCGAGAGCCAGCCCTCACGCCGCCCCGAGCCCCATTCCACCGCCAGCACGACCAGATCGAGCGTGTGGGCCGGCTTGACTTTGAGCCATGCCTTGCCGCGCCGGCCCGCGGCGTAGGCGGACTCGGGGTCCTTGACCATGACGCCTTCGTGTCCCGCAACGAGCGTTTCGTCCATGAACTGCCTGGCCCTCGTGGGGTCGTCGGTTCGGATCCGGCGGACGCGGAACTCAGGCGGGATCTGATCCAGGGTCTCGTGTCGAGTCTCGAGCGGCTCATCGAGCATGCTGCGACCGTCTGCGAACAGTATGTCGAAGAACACTGGAACGAGCGCGAGTCTGGACATCTCGAGCGGCTCGTCGCCTTCGGTGCCGAAGCGACCCATGGTCACTTGGAACGGCTGTGGTTGACCATCGGGGCGCAACGAGACGGCCTCACCGTCGAGAATCGCTGCGGCGAAGGGGAGGGATCGAACCACCTCGACGATCTCGGGCACCCGAGCCGTGATGTCGTTCAGATTGCGCGTATAGACCACGACCTCGTCGCCGCGCCGGTGCACTTGGACGCGGGCTCCATCGAGCTTCGCCTCCACAGAGGCCTCGCCGAACGCGGCCACACCTGCCGCCACGTCCTCGGCGGTCGACGCCAGCATGGGGGCGACAGGCCGAAACAGCTCGAGGCGGATCGCATCGAGCCCGGCTGCGCCGTCGGTGAGAGCCACGACACCGGCATCGACGACACTCCCCGAGAGCATGGCCGCACGCCGCATGAGCTCTGGCGACACGTCAGCAGCGGTGGCGAGCGCATCGATCATCAGGCCTTCGGTCGCTCCCTGCCGCAGGTTGCCCAGGATGAGTCGAGACAGGAGGTCCTGCTCGGCACCGGTGGCATCGGCGAAGAGGTCCCTGAGAAGCTCACGCCGCCTCGTCTTGGAGCCTGGTCCCGCTGCGGATGCCAGCGCATCGAAGCATTCGTCGACCACCGCGAGGGTCAGCGACGGGTGGTCGGCCGGCGCGACGTCGATCTCGCGCACGGTTGCCCATCCGACGCCCAGCTTGTCCTGGCGCGGGCTGCCGCTCAGGAAGGCGATCGCGATCGAGAGCTCGTCGACGGACACCCTTTCGAAGAACTCCGCAAGCGTTGCGGTCTTGGCCAGCCGGCTGCGGGTGGCGGCTACGCCTTCAGAGGCCGCCACCAGGTCGGCGAAGCGGGCAGTGTCTGCGGTGTTGGTCACCCTGCCATGATGGCGGGATGGAGCACGCTGCGCTCGGCCGATCGGGCCTGACGACGAGCCGCCTCGGTCTGGGCCTGGCGGCATTGGGCCGTCCGGGCTACATCAATCTCGGACACGGGGAAGACCTCGTCGATCGGTCGGTCGGCGCAATGGAGGCTCACGCCCATCGCATGTTGGATGCGGCGTATCGCATGGGTATCACGTATGTCGACGCCGCCCGGTCGTATGGGAGAGCGGAGGAGTTCCTGGCGACATGGCTCGAGGCGACAAAGCCAGACATCACCGTCGGCAGCAAGTGGGGCTACACGTACACGGCAGGGTGGCGGGTCGACGCCGAGCAGCATGAAGTCAAGGATCACGGTGTGGCTGCATTCGAACGTCAGATCGTCGAGTCGCAGCACGTTCTCGGCGATGCGCTCCGGCTCTACCAGATCCACTCCGCGACACCCGAGACGGGCGTGCTCGAGGACGCCGCAGTGTTGTCTCGCCTCTCGCGGCTGCGAGAGGACGGGATTGCGGTTGGCCTCTCCACGAGCGGCCCACACCAGAGCACGGTGATCCGGCAGGCGATCGCCGTGGTCGTGGACGGGGTCCCGCTCTTCGACGCGGTGCAGGCGACGTGGAATCTGCTCGAGACCTCAGCAGCCCCTGCGTTGCGAGAAGCCGCCGACGCCGGCATGGGCGTGATCGTCAAGGAAGCGGTGGCCAATGGTCGCCTCACCGCCCGCAACGAACATGTCAGCGGCTTGTTGCCCGGCGCCGTGGCGCCCGACAGCCTTGCGATCGCTGCTGCGCTGATGCAGCCATGGTGCCACGTCGTTCTGAGCGGTGCCGCCACGATCGACCAACTCCACAGCAACGCCACCGCCCTTGCCATCGAGCAGGAGTGGGTCGCCGATTTGCCCGACCTCGCCGAACCGCCAGGCGAGTATTGGGCGAGACGCCGTGCGCTGCCCTGGACCTGACGCTGGTGACGAACCGCTGCGGAACCACGTCGGCGGCCGCGAGCCTCGCCGGCGAGCCGGGTTTCGAACAGGGAGAGAGAGATTCCATGCGGCGTATCCTGATGTTGGCGGTCGTACTCATGCTTGGGCTCGTTGGCCTCGCACCTGCTGCGGCGGAGAACGGCGGCGTCGATCTCGAAGGCGAGATCAACGGAGCGGCCTTCGAGATCCGGGTCCCGGAGCATTGGAATGGCACGCTCGTCATGTATGCGCACGGCTACCGCGACAAAGCAGATGGACCGGGCGAGGTCGACGACACGTCGGCGCAGGCGTTCATCGCCGACCCCTTTGAGGACGTGATGCTGGCCGCCGGATACGCCGTCGCAGGATCTGCCTACCGGGACAACGGTTGGGCCGTACGCGAAGGCATCGCCGACACCCGAAATCTCGTGCGGTACTTCCACCATGCCGTGGGCGTTCCCCAAACGACGCTGCTCGTTGGTCTCTCCATGGGCTCCGTCGTCACCTTCGAGTCCATCGAGATCCACGATGGGCTGTACGACGGCGCCATACCGGCCTGTGCCGTCGGTGCGGGCACACCCCGTGCGTTCGATGGAACGCTGGCCGTGATGGCGGCCTACGACGCCGTGTACGGCATGCCTGCCGCCTGGGGCACGCCGGGTGACGTGCGCGATGACCTCGATTTCGACGCCGAGGTGGCGCCGGTGTTGTTCGGGCGGCTGCTGGCTCCGGACGGGCCCGCAAAGTTCGAGTTCATACGGCTCGTGACAGGTGTGCCCTCGGGACCCGAGTGGCCGTTCAGCCCGTTCTACCTCGCCACCGAGGGTTGGGCCGAGCTGGAGCGGCGCGCCGGCGGCGCCGTGGCGCAGAACGCCGACCACACCTACGTGGTGTCGCCCGATGATCGGGCGTATCTCGGTGCGCTGGGCATGGACGACGCCACGATCGACGGCTATCTGGGGCACATGGACGGAAGCCGTTGGGATGCCCCGTCGACCCGCTCCTACGTGCAGCGCTACGCCGACTACACGGGCCGGCTGCAGCGGCCTGTGTTGACGTTGGGTACCGCCGTCGATGCGCTGGTGCCGCCGTCGCACATCTCGAAGTACAACGACACCGTCGCGGCGGCGGGCAGTTCGTCCTACGTCGTCAATGCCTACACGGACGGCGTTGGCCACTGCAATTTCACTCCGGCACAGATGCTGTCCGCGGTCGATGCCTTGCAGGGCTGGGTCGACACTGGTGTGGCACCCGATGCGTCCGCCTTCCCGGCGGCTGAGGGCTTCATCGACCTGACCCCACAGCAGTGGCCCCAGCCGTGAGCTGACCACGTCCCATTCGGTGAGAAGCGCCGCCTTCAGGGCGGCGCTTCTCGTTGCTCGAACCGCGTGCAACATGGTTGACTCAGCATTCGCCCATGAAGGAAGGCCCGTGGAGTACGACTTCATCATCGTCGGCGCTGGATCGGCCGGTTGCGTTCTTGCGAACCGGCTCAGCTCGGACCCCGACAGGACCGTGCTCCTTCTCGAGGCGGGCGGGTCGCCGCGGCACCCGAACGTCGAGATCCCCGCTGCGTTCCCGAAGCTGTTCAAGAGCAAGCGTGACTGGGACTACATGACACAGCCGGAGCCGACGCTCAAGGGCCGATCCGTCTTCGTTCCGCGGGGCAAGATGGTTGGTGGCTCCAGCTCGATGAATGCGATGATCTACATTCGCGGCCGGAGAAGCGACTACGACGGCTGGGCCGCCTCAGGCTGTTACGGGTGGTCGTACGACGAGGTGCTCCCGTTCTTCCGCCGCTCCGAGAACAACCGGCGCATCAAGGACGAATATCACGGCGTCGGCGGCGAGCTCGACGTCACCGACCTGGTCAGTCCGAATCCTCTGAGTGAGGCGTTCGTCAAGGCGTGTGTGAAGTGGGGGATGGAGCCCAACTCCGACTTCAACGGCGCACGTCAAGATGGTGCCGGGCTGTACCAAGTGACGCAGAGGAATGGGGCGCGTTGGAGCACCGCCAAAGCGTTTCTTGCGCCGGTTCGAAAGCGGCCAAATCTCACGATTGAGACGGGCGCCCACGCCACCGAGCTCGTCTTCGACGGGGCGCAGGCCATCGGCGTTGCGTACGCACACGCCGGCAGGCGCAAGGTTGCCCGATGTCGCGGAGAGGTGGTCCTCGCTGCCGGGGCCTTGAACACGCCGCAGCTCCTCATGCTGTCAGGCATTGGGCCTGCGAGACACCTCGCCGAGCACGGGATCGCAGTGCGGGAGGATCTACCCGTGGGCCGGAACCTGCAGGACCACCCGGTGGTGATGGTCGTGTACGAGTCGACCCAGGACGTGAGCCTCGCCGACGCCGAGACCCCGAAGGCGCTCTTTGAGTACACCGCATTCCGCCGCGGTCTGCTCTCGTCGAACATCGGTGAAGGCGGCGGATTCGTCCGTAGTCGCCCTGACCTGGCCGAACCCGACATCCAGTTCCATTTCGGTCCCGCCTACTTCGTCGAGCATGGATTCGAGACCTTCGAGGGCCACGCCTTTTCGATCGGACCGACGCTCGTGTCCGTCGAGAGCCGGGGAACCGTCGAGTTGAGCTCGGTCGACCCCTTTGCCAAGGCCAAAATCCAGGGGAACTATCTGGGAACACGGCGGGACATCGAGGCGATGGTCGCCGGAGTGAGGATCGCCCGCGACATCACAACCAGCGGCCCGCTGGATCCCTATCGAGGGCGCGAGATCTATCCGGGCGCCGGATACGACACCGACGCCGAGCTCGAGGAGTACGTACGCCAGGTTGCAGAGTTGCTCTATCACCCGGTTGGGACGTGTGCCATGGGGCCGAGTGGTGCGGCAGTTGTTGATCCCGAGCTTCGGGTCAACGGCGTCGAGGGACTCCGCGTGGCGGATGCGTCGGTGATGCCGGAGATCGTCGCCGGGAACACGAATGCGCCGACCATCATGATCGCCGAGCGAGCCGCAGCCATGATGCTCTCGGCGTGAGCGGCCCAGCAGGGCCCATCGGCCGTAGCCCCCACCGCTGTGTGCTGCGAGACTTTCGCGATGTCTCCGTCACAAGACTCTGATCCCGGCGAACCCGTGCCACCGGGCCGGCAGCCGTACGACGTCTTCAACGGTGCGCGCATCGGAGCGCTCGCCGGCGGCCTGCTCGGCGTGCTGGCCGTGGCAGTCATCGGCGCCGGCGGTTTGGTCGCGGTCATCCTGCTGGCGATGGCAGGAAGCGTGATCGGATATGCATGGGAGCGGAACGACGCCGGGGACGGGGACCGCTGAACCGGCCCGGAGCCACCAACTCAGCCTTGTGCCTCGCGATCGAGAACCTCGACCGTGCGGGCGTACCGAGATTCTGCCCGTTCCGGCGACTTGCCGACCGCAAGCATGCCGAGCTTTCCCCATTGGGCGATGGCGCCGATCAAATGGAACACGACGCCTTCTTGGGTCGTGCCGTCGAAGTGGAGACCTTGCTCGACGACCACATCGATGAGATCCCGCGGGGTGAGCCGGCGGTAGGCGGCGTTCTGGAGGTTGTCGGTGGCGTAGTAGTACCTGGGTTCGCCCAATGCGGTCTCGTAGCGGCCGGCCTCTGGGTGGTATTGCCCGCCGGTGAGGAACTGCAGCATCATGTAGGGCAGTGTGGTGCCCCCTTTGCGCAGATTGATCTCGATGGCGTACGTCGTGCGTTCGCCCCCTTGGCGCACACTCACGAAGTCGACCCCGTAGCGCCCAATGACGCCTTTGTCCCGCAGGACCTCGCCAACGCGTACACCAGCCTCATGGAGTTCGGTGCGATACGACTCGTGCGCAGGGAAGCGGCACCCGAGGAAGATTTGACCGGTGGGACCACCCAGGACCTGGTCATGGGTTGACACGATCTCGATGTTGCCGACCGGGTCGATGCGACACTGCACCGATGGCGATGTCACCTCGCCTCCCGTGACGAACGCCTCGACGATGCCGCCCATTCGGTTCAGCTTCTGCTCGAAGCTGGCCCACGCTTCGCCTTTTGCTTCGAACACGAGATCGGACGACAGCTGTTGTTTCGCCCACGTGGTGAAACCCCTCTCCGGAGCGTCGGTGAGGTCGAAGGTTGCGTTGCCCTCGCCGGAGAATCCTTCGTCCAACTTGACGAGGGCACGCCGCAATTGCGGTTGTCGGCTGCGCAGCTCGGCAAGCTCGTGCGCCACCTCATCTGCGGTGCGGACGCCTTCGGCACCATCCGGCAGCGCGATGCCGGCCTCCCGGAAGACGCGGCGGCTCCCGCTCTTGGTGCCGAGGTCGGCGAGTGCAGGGTCCGTTGCGTAGAGAGGTATGCCGAGCCGAACGGCGAGGGTGCGCTCGAGCGCCGTGGAGTTGAAGCACGTGATGTGGCTCGACTCCGGATGGCGAACCGAGGAGCGCAACCTGGCGAGGAGGCGGGGCCGGAACAGGATCTTCTCAGTGAGCGGCCGGAGTGAGCCGTCGTCGCAATCGAGGAGCGTCAGCCGTCGTCGGGCGTGGCTCGCAGGTACTCCGGGCAGCAGGTGGAGGTAGTAGTCGATGATCGACGGAGCCAGGGCCCGGCTCGTCACGTAGATCACGTGCGTTCGTGGCATACGCAGCAGCATCAGGAGGCACAGCAGCCGCTCTTCGTAGTGCTCGACGCCTTCGATCTTCTCGAGCTCGCCGGGGTCCAACGTGAGGCTGGGGATGACGACGATGCTCCGCGGCTCACCGGGATCCGAGAAGACCCGCTTGTACATCGGTGCGAGCCGCTGTTGCAGCACGCTGAACGCCATGAGCTCCTCAGGCGATCCGGGGGCGGGCGAGGCAGGGAAGAGCTCCCTCGGTATCGGTGCCGGTGGGAACTCCCCGTCGTGGGCCGCAGTCAAGGTG
>DATHZQ010000152.1:0-41642 GCA_035458525.1 Acidimicrobiia bacterium | reverse complement strand
GCGGGAGGGGTGGGTGCAGGCTCATCCGCCAGCAGTGGCTCGCCTGACGGGACGGCGTCTTCGTCATGACCGGTGTCGTCGCTGTCCGAGAACGTCAGACCGGCGGCTGCGGCAGCCGCGATCGGTGCGGCTTGTGCCGCTTCCGACGCCACGCTCTCGGAGGACGGTGGCTGCGGGGCCTGATCAGACGTGTGCGGGCTCGGTTCGTCCGCCACCGGAGTCGTCTGCGACGCGGCAGGTGGTGGAACCGCCGGTGGTGGAACCGGCGGCGCCGCAGCGGGGGTCGGGGACGGAGGCGCGGCGGCAGCTGGAGGAGTCGGCTCGGCGGGGGGCGCCGGCTGGGGCAGGTGCTCGTCGATCCACCCGCGGCCGCAGGTAGGGCAGACCTCGGATGCAATGGGGCGATCGGTGCCGCAGAAGATACAGGGGGTCGAGAGGGAATCCATGGGCGGCGTAGCTTACGGCCCACCCGGATCAAGGCAGCTGTTTTTGCCGATTCTCCCGCTCTACCGGGAGTCGAGCTGAGCCCGCAAGGAGTCGGCGCTGGACACCGGCACCGCACACACGAACTCGCGGCACACGAACGCCCGAGCTTCTCCTTGCGGGGCCTTGCGATCCCGCAGTAGAGGGATCGAGTCGGAGCCTGCGCCGGCGGCGAGCACACAGTCGGGGCGGAATCGTTCCCAGACCACGCCGGTCAACCCGGTCATCGCAGGTTCATCGCCGACGATGGCGACTTCTTTCGGTCCGTCGATACCCACCAGCCCCACCGCAAGCACTTGCCCCACGGCTGCCGGATACTGTTCGATCAGGGTGCCCGCCGCTCGGTAGATGCCATCGATTGCGGTGCGCATCGCGGGCTCACCCGTGTATGCGGCGAGCATCGTGAGCGCTTCGGCCATGAGTGCGTTGTCCGACGGCGTCGGATTGTCCATCAGGTTCATGGGCCGGGCGATGAGCTGCGGCACGTCGTGGCCCGTTGCGTAGAAGCCGCCGTCCGCAGCGGCGAAGAGATCGAGAGCATCGAGGACCAGCCGGCGAGCCAGATTCCACCACCGCACCTCGCCGGTGGTTTGGTAGAGCGTGAACATCCCGACGGCGAGGGCCGCATAGTCGTCGCAGAATGCCGGGGGACCCTGAACGCCCTGACGCCAAGTGCGCACGAGCCTTCCGGTCTCGGTGAAGAGTTGGGTGGCGGCGAAGTCCGCCAGCCTGCGGGCGGCATCCAGGAAGCGAGACTCGCCGAGTACCGCCCCGGCTTCGGCGAGGCTGCGCAGCGCGAGACCGTTCCACGCCGTCACGATCTTGTCGTCGACAGAGGGGCGGATCCGCCCGATGCGGCGTGCGAGCAGCCTGGCGGAGCTGAGATTCAGCGCCTCGCCGACGTCACGTGCCGGCATGTCGAAACGTTCTGCGAGGTGCAGAATCGAAATCGGCCGGTGCAGGACATTCATTCCTTCGAAGTTGCCCTCGCGACTTGCGCCAAAGGCGGCTGCCGCAAGGTGAACGTCAGGTCCCAGCACGTCCTCGAGCTCGTCCCACGACCACACGTAGAACTTGCCCTCCTCGCCCTCTGAGTCGGCATCTTCCCCGGAGTAGAGGCCGCCGCCCGGATCGAGCAGATCGCGCAACAGGTAGTCCAGGGTTTCCGTGGCCACGCGCTGATAGGCGCTCTCGCCGGTCACTTGGGCGGCGCGTAGGTAGAGGCGCGCCAGGAGCGCATTGTCGTAGAGCATCTTCTCGAAATGGGGGACCAGCCAGCGGCGATCGACGCTGTACCGGCTGAAACCCCCGCCGAGGTGGTCGTAGATTCCTCCGGTCGCCATGCGATCGAGCGTCGTCGTGAGCATCGAGGCCAGTTGCTCGCTGCGGGGGCCGGCCGCGTCGAGGGCCAGTGCCCGCAGCGCCAGTTCGAGATTGGGAGCTTGGGGGAATTTGGGCGCTCCCCCAAAGCCTCCGTATTCCCAATCGACCCGTCCGATCATGTCGCCGAGGGCACGGTCGATCACCGCAGGAGTGAGGGTGACGTCGCCGGGCGGGACGCCCGCAGTCACGGCCGCGGTGAGGCGCGCAGCCTGTTCGTGGAGGTCGCTGCGCCGGTCGCGCCAGGCGTCCGTGACGCTCGTCATCACCTGGAGAAAGGAGGGGTGGTGGCCTTGGGCCGCCTTCGGGAAGTACGTGCCGGCGAAGAAGGGCTCGCCGCCCGGGGTCAGGAAGACCGTCATCGGCCAACCGCCGCGTCCGGTCATTGCCTGCACCGCATCCATGTAGACGCGGTCGACGTCCGGCCGCTCTTCGCGGTCCACCTTGACGTTCACGAAGTGTGCGTTCATGTAGTCGGCCGTGGCGGCGTCCTCGAACGACTCGTGGGCCATGACGTGGCACCAGTGGCAGGTTGCGTATCCGACGGACAGCAATACCGGCACCTGGCGTTCCGCCGCCGCGGTGAAAGCCTCTTCCCCCCACTCGTACCAGTCGACCGGATTGTCCTGGTGTTGCAGGAGATACGGGCTCGATGAGGCGGCGAGGCGGTTCGGCACAGGCTCACCGTAGCGAGCCTCTCTGCGCTACAGGGAAGGGCGAAAGCCTCTGACGGTGGAAATGCTGGGTCGATCGGCCTGGTTGTTCCTGCGTCGGGAGCCTGATCCAGAAAAGGGCTTCACAAACCGCACCATGTATGTGATATTGATTCAGGCCCGATCCTTGTGACTTCATTCACGACCTCCTGACTCGGGCCAGACCAGGTCTGCGATTGGTTCTTTGGAGGACTTCGATTTATGGCGGCGAGCAAGGCGCGTGACAAAACCCTCGATCGGGCGATCCGCGAGCGCGAGGAAGCGAAAGAGCGGATCGATCGTGACACGCTGACGCGTTCGCGTCGGGATCGTGATCGCAACAAGCTCACGGACGACCGCGGCCGGCTCACGACCGACCTGGTGAGTCAATACCTCACTGCCATCGGTGAGTACGAGCTGCTGACCGCCGAGAAGGAAGTGGACTACGCCCAGAAGATCGAGGCCGGTCAGGATGCGCTGGAGCGCATGGAAGCCGGCGAGTTCAAGGGCAAGTCCGAGGAGATGATGCTGCGGCGACGCATCCGACACGGCCGCGAAGCCAAGGATGCCTTTCTCACGGCCAACCTGCGGCTTGTCGTCGCCAACGCTCGTCGCTACGCCAACACATCCGGGATCGACTTCCTCGATCTCATCCAGGAAGGCAACCTCGGCCTCATTCGGGCGGTCGAGAAGTTCGACTGGCGCAAGGGCTTCAAGTTCTCAACCTACGCCACCTGGTGGATCCGGCAGGCGATCACTCGTGCCATCGCCGACAAGTCGCGCACGGTACGCATTCCGGTACATCTTCACGACACCCTTGCGGCTGTGCGGGCAGCCCAGGCCAGCCTGAAGGCCGAGCTCGGACGGGAGCCCAGGCCCGAGGAGATCGCCGAAGAGGCCGGCGTCAACGTCGACAAGGTCGAATTGGCGCTCGGCGTTGCCGACACGGTGTCCCTGGAGCAGCCGGTCGGTGAGGATGGGGCCCAACTGGGTGACTTCATCGAGGACGAGGACGCGGTCGATCCGGTGCGGGTGACGGAAGAGCTCGACATCGCAAACAGCCTTCGCAAGTCGATCGAGCGGCTGCCGGAGCGGGAGGGACGCATTCTTGCGCTGCGCTATGGCTTCTACGACGGTGTGCCTCGCACGCTGGAGGAGATCGGCGAGGAGTTCAACCTCACGCGTGAACGCATCCGTCAGCTCGAGAAGCTGGCTCTCTGTCGTCTGCGCCACCCGTCCTTCGGTATCCGCGAGCAGGACCTCCTCTGACGATCATCGGGCACTCGGTACCCGCCGCGGGGTACTAAGGACCAAGACGTGGCCCATTCCGGGCAGGTAATGTCGGCGCGGTCGACCCAGGGGATACATCATGCGGCTCTCGTCTTTGGTGAGCGGCAGCGCAGAAGTCATCGGTTCCGAGGCCTCGCTGGGTGAGGCCGCGGAGCGAATGGTCGAGCAGTCTGTCGATGCGCTCGTCGTCGTCTCGGGCCGCAACGTCGTTGGGCTGTTCACCCAGCACGACCTCACCGCAGCGGTGGCGGGCGGAGCCGATGTCGAGGACGAGTCGGTTGCCGAGTGGATGACCGAGTCGCCCGACACGTTCCCCCCCGACATGGCGGTCAACGAAGCCGTCGCCTGGCTGATGGAGACCGGCTATCGCCACCTACCCGTGATGGGCGACGGAGAACTGCTCGGCATCGTCGGCATTCGCGACCTCATGTGGGCCCTCGCCCAGGACTGAGGCTGCGCCGGCGCCGGGCCGGACGCCGTGCGAAACGGGAGTCGTCTCAGTCCGATACGGGGATCCAGACCAGGGCGAGGTCTTCGATGTGAATGTCGGTCTTCTCGAGGGGAACCTCTACCTCTTCGATCTCGGTGGCCAGCGCTTCCCACTCGTCGTTGATCTCTTCGAGCTCTTCGATCATCTCGGTCTCGAGGGCTGCCATCTCTTCCCACTCGGTGACGGCCTTTTCTTGGGCACTGCGCAGGCGCTCCTGCTTGGTACGGGTTGCTTGCCTGCGACGGGCCGAGCCGGTGACCGAGCGTGTGCTTCGTTTCCCGGTCAGGATGTTGAGGAGCGCTCCGGCGCCCTCCATGAGCTCGTTCTGCTGGGATCCGCTCACCTGAACTTCGAGTTCCGAAACCCGCCGCTCCGCCGACTCGTACTGCTTGCGCGCCGTTGCGATCTTCGTCTCGTATTTGTCGCGTAACTTGGCGGCGGCTTCGTCGGCGGTGTCTTGCGCCGCAGCGTCGCAGCGAGTGGCGAACTCCTCGGTGGTCTCGCCTGGTCGCGAGTACAGCTTCAGCTTCACGTTGCGTTGGATCGTCAGCTTCCGGTTGCGATAGAGGTGCTCCTTGACGGCGGTTCCCGCCTTCGTGAAGAACGTCTTCTTGTCGATCGGTGCCGCCGGAATCTCGTACGCCGCTCCGTCTGGCGCGCTCTCGGTGAAGTCGCGGTCGTCGTAGTCGACGTTGACGAGGCCGTCCGTGTCGAGCCCTTGGTCGAGCAGCCCAATCGCCTCCCACTCTTCAGCGTGGTCGAGGCCGGCGGCACGATCGTCGAATCGGAGCTGCACCCGAGCAGCCACCGCGGCGACGTGGCGCTTGCCATCCTCGTCACCACCGAGATCTGCCAGCCACGGAGCGCTGGGGTGCGCATGAAACACCGACACGCCCTCTGCCACCGTCGGCATGACCGGGGTTTCGTCGGCGGCGAGCGCCTCGGCGGGACCGGCGGCCGCGTCGGGCGGTGACGCTGCCGGTGATGCGACGGCCGCTGCGGTCGGTACGTCTCCTTGGAGCCGCGTGATCTGCTCACGGGTCAACGGCCCCGCCAGGTAGGACAGGGCCCAACGGGTGGTGAACAACGCCGGCGCCTGCTCGCGGGTGTTGTGGAGCAGGAACTGACGCTTGCCGAGTCCGGAGATCGCTCTGTCGAGCTCCGCAACGTCGGTGTCGCCGCGCGCCGACTGGAGTGCCTCGACGATGCGCGACTTGTCCTGCTCCGTTTGCAGCCTGCCGATGCACCACGTCCCCGCATTCGACATGGCTTTGTAGTCCAGGTCGACCGGGTTCTGCGTCGACAACAGCATTCCCACTCCAAAGGCACGCGCCTGCTTGAGCATCGTCAGGATCGGCTTCTTGGCGGGCGGTTCGGCGGTCGGTGGCACGAAGCCGAAGACCTCGTCCATGTACACCATGGCCCTCAAATCACCGGTGCCGGGCTGGCTCCGCATCCAGGTGACGACTTTCGACAGAATCAGCGTCACGATGAATTGGCGCTCCTCTTCGCTGAGGTGGGCCAAGTAGACGATGGCGGCTTGCGGCGCGCCGTTCTCGTCCCACAGCAGCTTGCCGGCATCGAGAGGTGCTCCGCTCACCCACTCGGCGAAGGCAGGAGAGGCAAGGAGGCCGTTCAACTGCATCGCCAGTGCAGTGCGGTCCTTCTCCGGGAAGAAGGCGTCGAGGTCGAAAACGCCGAGCTTGCGCAGCGGCGGCCGCTGGATGTGAGCGAGCAGCGTGGCCAGGTCGAGATCCTTGCCTTGTCGCCAGGCGTGCTCGACCAGGTTGGCGATCAGGATGTGCTCCCTCGACGAGATCGGGTCCGCATCGATGCCGAGCAGCCCGAGCAGGCCGGACGTGAAACCCTCGATCTCGTCCCGAAGCGCCTCGGCGTCGGTGTCCCAACTCGCGCCCGGGTTTGCCAGCGACCCGATGATGTTGAGGGGTGCCCCGGCGCTCGAGCCCGGCGTGTAGATCGTGAATCCGGCGCCGTTGCGCAATGCTCCGATGCGGGACCCGTCTTGATCCCATGACGCCAGGCCGTTCTTCCACAGCTCGGCCTTGTCCGCAGCGAGCTCGGCCTGCGTCTTGCCCTCTTTGCGGGCCTCACCGGGATCCACCCACGGCTCGAAATCGCCCGGTGCGAGGTCCGGGAAGGTGAGCAGCAGGTTCGTCATGTCGCCCTTGGGGTCCAGGATGAGGGTCGGAATGCCCTTGAGCAGTGCCTCCTCGAGGAAGATGACGCCCAGGCCGGTTTTCCCGGATCCGGTCATCCCGACGATGACGCCGTGCGTCGTGAGCTCGCTCGGGTCGTAGTCGACGAGCGTGTCGGTGCGATCACCTGTTGCTGCGTCGATCGTCGCTCCGAGGTAGAGACCCTCCGTACTCACCGGTCATTCTCCTGGCTCTCGTTGCGACGCAGTGTAGGGAATGGCGTGTGCCGGCCCTCTCGCATGACGCTGTGCCGCTAACCTCCCGTCGAATGGCAACTACACCCAGTTCGCAGCACCTGCGTGCGTGGCGCATGAGCCTGACGGCGTTTTCGAAGATCGTCGCCCAGCTCGACGCTGAGCTCGCCTACGAAGGTGATCTTGCGCTCGATTGGTACGAGGTGTTGCTGCTGCTGCGGGAGAGCCAGGACGGATTGCGCATGCACGAGCTGGCCGAGTCGCAGCTCCTCAGCCGTTCCGCAGCGACGCGCCTCGTGGATCGGATGGAAGCTGCAGGTCTCGTCCGGCGCCGCTCATCTGAGGAAGATCGTCGTGGCACATTCGTCGAGCTGACCGACGACGGGCTGGCGACGTTGCGGAGAACCGCTCCGATCCATCTGCGCGGTATCCAGGAGCACTTTGCTTCCCACCTGACAGAGGACGAGGCGCAGATCGTCGAAGAGGTCATGGGTCGGGTTGCCGAAAGCCTGGGCGCCGACCTCGCGCACCGCTGAGCCCAGCGCTATGGCGGTGCGCCGAACGGGCGCATGGCGCGCACCACGGCCGCCACGGCCTCGTCGACGGAGTCGACGAAATGGATGAGCTCGGCCGGTGCCGCAAGCTGGGCGGCAACCGCTTCCACCGCCTTTCGCCAGGTGCCGCCGACGGCGACGATCGGCTGGGGTCTTCGGCCGCTGAGCGGTGCAACGTATGCGTCATTCCACGCAGCGACCAGCTCGGCGAAGGTCCCGAGGCTTCCCGGCAGTGCAATGACCGCCGAAGCTCGATCGAGCAACAAGTGGATTCGCTGGGTCAGCGACGCTGCTTCGACGAGCTCGGCGATGTGGGGGTTGGGCCCCAGCCGCGAAGGGAACACGCTGGCCGAGATGACGCCGACCACGTGTCCCCCGGCACCGGCTGCTCCGAGCGATGCCGCCTCCATCACGCCGCAGTATCCGCCGGTAACGACGGCCAGTCCCGCTTCGGCGATGAGCCGGCCACAGCGCACGGCGTCCTCCCACTCCGCGGAACCCGGGCGGGTGGCCGACGAGCCGAAGACGGCGATCTCCTTGGTCGAGGCCGGCATGGGTCCCGACCCTAATGAAGCGGCTCACCCCTCCGGCTGGAGGGGTGAGCGACGGGGAAGACGAGGGACCGAAGTCCGTTCTCTACCCCTGCAACGCCGTGGATGCCTCAGCTGTTCCCGCTCGACGGCTGAAGATGATCGTCCTGGCGACATTCCAGCCGTACCTGATCTGCCGTGACTGGCGCTCCCGTCGGGGGCGGCTCGACCACGAAGTGCCAGCTCTGGTCGTCGCAGGGTCCTGCAGATTCGTGGTCCCGTTTCCACACCTTCAATCGAATCCCAAGCGGAATGGTCTCCCCGCCCGGAATGCGATCGACGCCGAGCTCTTGGGCTTCCTCCTGCACCAATGCTTCGATGCTCGGCCGCTCGGGATCAGGGGGGAGTGTGGCGAGGATCTTGCGCTGCCGCTTGTTCGGGCGGAACGTCCGCGGGTCGTCGCTTCGGTCGTTCCCGACGAAGCGACCGAGCAGC
Organism: Acidimicrobiia bacterium; assembly: GCA_035458525.1. Lineage (GTDB taxonomy): Bacteria > Actinomycetota > Acidimicrobiia > Spongiisociales > UBA5794 > DATHZQ01. The sequence goes on along the minus strand of DATHZQ010000152.1, from coordinate 33,318 downwards.
CAACCACACAGCCCGCCGAGCACGAACGCAAGCGCGAGCTCCATCGTCAGCTCGCAGCTGAGCGCACCGCCAGCAGGATCAACGGCGCATCGTTCGGGTTGGTCACGCGGATGGTCTCCCCGTGCGGCACGGTGACGACATCGCCGGGAGTGAGCCGCGACCCTCCCGATCCGCCTTCGCCCTCCATGACGATCCACGTCCCTGCATCCATCCCCGTCTCGTTGCCGGGCCCCACTTCGACCTGCTGTGCGGTCGTGTCTGCGGTGGAGGTCAACAGTCGCTCGGATCCCCAGGCATGGGTGCGGACCGCGGCGCGAATCGCTTCGGGACGATTCAGCGACTCGAGCTTGCCGACCAGTTGCTTCACGTTCTCGCTGTGATGCCGATTCGACACGAGCACAGCATCTTGGGTGGCAACCACGACGACGTCCTTCAACCCTGCGACGGCCACGAGCGGCCCTTCCGAGCGCACGTAACTCCACTCGACGTCATGGACCACCGCATCGCCGACGATCACGTTGCCGTGGGCGTCCTTGTCTTCGACCGCGTACAGCGAGCCCCAGCTGCCGACGTCGGTCCATCCAGCGTCGAGGGAAATGACGACCGCATTGTCGGTGTGCTCCATCACCGCATGGTCGATCGAGATCGACGGTGCTGCTGCGAACGCTGCTTCGTCGAGGAGCAGTGCGCCGCTGTCATCGACGTTCGCCGCGGTGACGGCCTCCAGTGCAGCCTCGAGCACGTCGGGTGCGTGGTGATCGAGCTCGCGGCGGTAGCGCGAAGCGCGAAACATGAAGATGCCGGAGTTCCAGAGGTGCTCGCCCCCGGCGAGGTATCGCTCCGCCGTCGGCTTGTCCGGCTTCTCCACGAATTCCTCGACCGGGCGAATCGTTCCCTCCCGACCTGCCCGGATGTAGCCGTAGCCGGTGGCGGCATGCGTCATCGGTACTCCGAAGGTCACCAGCTTGCCCTCGGCGGCAGCCCGTGCCCCGTCGGCGACGGCGCCGTGGAAGGCGGGTACGTCTTTGATGATGTGATCCGCCGGCATGACGAGCAGGATCGGATCGTCGTCGCCGGACGTGAGCGCTGCCACTGCGATGGCGGGCGCCGTGTTGCGGCCCACCGGCTCGACGATGACGCGGGTGTCGACGGCATCGGCGGCCGCGAGGTCGCGGCGCACGTCCGCGAGGTGGGCCTCATTGCAGACGACGGCAGCGAGGTCGCGGCCCTCCAAGCCCGCAACGCGTTCGAGCGTGTCGGTGAGCATGGTGCGACTGCCGGCGATCGGCAGCAGCTGCTTGGGGGTGTCCGGCCGCGAAAGCGGCCAGAGCCGCGTCCCTGAGCCACCCGAGAGGATGATGGGAATGATCCTATGTTGTGTCATGCGCTCCGCAATGTACCCGACCGCAGGCGCACCTCGTCCTGCGGCTACGCTCGCCGCCATGCTCGACGTTGCCTTCATACGCCAGAGATTCCCGGCCCTGGCGAGAACCGAGAACGGTCGGCCGGTCGTGTACGCCGACGGGCCCGGAGGGACCCAGGTGCCCGAGTCCGTGATCGAGGCGATGAGCGGGGTGCTCGCCGCTGGAGTCTCGAACCTCGGCGGTCCATTTGCCGCCAGCCGCGAGGCGGTGCGAATCACGCATTCGGCGCGACGTGCGGTTGCGGATCTGCTCAACGCGGCGAGGCCGGAAGAGATCTCGTTCGGGCAGAACATGACCTCGCTCACGCTGGCCCTAGGCCGTGCGCTGGCCCGGACGTGGGCGGCGGGGGACGAGATCATCTGCACCCGCCTCGACCACGATGCCAATGTGTCGTCGTGGATGCAGGCGGCCGGGGAAGCGGGGGCCTTCGTTCGGCTGGTCGATTTCGATGCCGGCTCGGGACGTCTCGATCCCGCCGTCGTTGCCGAAGCGGTCACCGATCGAACCCGCCTGATCGCGGTCACTCATGCGTCCAACGCCATCGGCACGGTCGTCGACGTCACTGCCGTCGCTCAGATCGCTCGCGAGGCCGGTGCGTTGAGCTTCGTCGACGCGGTTCACTACACACCGCATGGTGCGGTCGACGTCGCAGCTATCGGATGCGACTTCCTGGCAGCGTCGGCGTACAAGTTCTTCGGACCCCACACCGGTGTGCTCTACGCACGGCTCGAGCAGTCAGCCGCCTTGGACGCGGTGAAGATCCGGCCGGCTCCCACAGAGCCACCCGGAAAGTGGGAGTCGGGAACCCAGAGCTTCGAGAGCGTCGCCGGAGTGACCGCCGCGGTCGACTACCTCGCAAGCCTTGGTGACGGTGAGAACCGGCGAGCCGCGCTGGCGACGGCGATGCACCGCACCGCAGCGTACGAGTTGACGTTGAGCGCACGATTTCTCGAGGGCATCCGCACCATGGACCACGTCCGCCTGTACGGCATCGACGCGGCTTCGGGACGAACGCCGACCTTCGCCATTGCCGTCGATGGCCACACTCCACGTGAAGTCGCCGTCGCCCTCGGCCGGGACGGGATCTACGTCTGGGATGGGCATTACTACGCCCTCGAGGTGATGCGCCATCTCGGCGTGCTCGATTCCGGGGGTTTGGTGCGCATCGGGTTCGTCCACTACAACACCGAGGGCGATGTGGATCGAGTGCTGGAAGCCCTGGAGGCGTTGCGGCCGCGTTGCGCCTAATCCGACTGGGTAGCCGAGGGTTCCACCGTGTAGGCGACTTCGATGCGAGCATCGTGCGAGCCGAATGCGGTCAAGGTGTCTCCCGTGAGCAACCGGGTGTCCCCGTGCGGGATCAGCACCGATCCGCCGCGACGCACGGAGACGAGCGTCGCTCCCTCGGGCCAGGCGATCTCCTTTACGAGCTTGCCGTCGACTGCTGACTTGGGCGGGATGGGCATCTCGAAGAACGAAGCTCCCGGTTGGGTCCGGGCCCTGAAGCGCTCGCGATGGACGCTCCGGTCGGTGGTCGCCCCCAACGCGAGCTGATACGCCCGGACCACGCTCTCGCGTCGAAACATACCCAGGTAGTGATCGGGGGACTCGTCCGAGACCACAGGCATGCGCCCGATGCCCAGCGAAGCCATGCGCGCCAAGGCTCCGGACACCGGGAGCTTGGGCGAAACGGTGATTGGCTTCGCCGTCATCACGGACGCGAGGCGGTCGGCTGGATCGGCCACGCGCAGGTCGGTCACGGTGACGAGTCCGACCAGCCGTCCGCGAGCCACCACGGGAAGACCGTTGTGCCGCCCTTCGCGGAGCACGGCTTCGGCGCTCTCCACTGTCATGGTCGGGTCGAGGACGGCAGTCGGGAGGGTCATGACCTGGCCGACCGTCACGGTGTCGAGGAGGTCGATGTCCTCCGTCTGGGTCAAGTAGATGCCCCTGCGGCGCAGCGGGATCGTGTAGACGCTGTCGGGGTAGAAGCGCTGGATCAGGAAGGTCGACAGCGAGGCGGCCAGCATGAGTGGAAGCACGAGGTTGTAGTCCCCGGTGATCTCGAACACGATCAGGATGGACGTGAGCGGCGCTCTCCCCACAGCGGCGAACGTGGCGGCCATCCCGACCACGGCGAACGCTCCGATGTTCAGCTCGGAGAGGCCCCATACGGGCTGGAGCACCAGGACCAGTGCGGCGCCGAGGCTGCCGCCGATCACCAGGCTGGGCATCAGCGTGCCGCCCGACCCGCCGCCCGCCCGCGTGAACGACGTCGCCGCCGTCTTGAGGAGCGCGATCAGCACCAGCGAAATCCACAGGGTGGGTGAATCCGTCGACAGCCGCAGCAAACGCGACAGATACTCCTGGCCCGTGCCGGCGACCCGCGGCTCCATCACAACGAGCGCCGCCGTGGCCAGGCCGAACAGGACCGGGAGGTACCAATTCTGACGCCGCTCGGCGATCACCTCGGTCCGCGAAAGCAGCTTCAGAAAGAGGACCGAGACCGCCACCGCGATCAGCGCCAGGATGGCGTAGAGAATCAGCTCCGCAGGGTGGCCGAGTGAGTGCGTCGGCGCCGACAGGATCAGCTCGGCGCCGACCAATTCGCGAGCCGTGACGGCGGCGGCCACCGACGCGACAACCACTGCATTGAGATGGCGAATCGCGAAGTTGCCGAGGATGACCTCGAGCGCGAACAACATGCCTGCGATGGGGGCATTGAATGACGCGGCGATACCCGCCGCCGCGCCCGCAGCAACGAGCCCGCGGATCTGGTCCTCGCCAAATCGTGTGTAGCGGCCAAACGACGAGCCGATGGTGGCGCCGATCTGTACGACCGGGCCCTCTCGACCGGCCGACCCGCCCGAGCCGAGGGTCGCCGCAGTGGCGCCGATCTTGGCGCCGATGGTCCGCGTCGGGAGATAGCCCCCCCGCATCGACAGCCCGAGCATCGTTTCGCTGACGCCGCCTGAGGAAACGCCAGGACCCCAGAGCCTGTCGATCGCCCACGACGCAACGAGGCCGCTCGGGATGAGAATGAGCACCGCCCATCGTGAGACAGAGCCGCCGCCCACCCAGTCGGCGACCCAACTCACCCCTCCGATCGCCCACACGAGCACCGATGTGCCGATGCCGACCAGCACTCCGACGAAGAGTGATGCCGTCATGAACGCAGCTGCACCGCGCGACTCTACGATCCGGATCAGCGTCCGGCGGATGACTCGCCACATGGTGTGGCCAAGCTAGTGGTGCGGTCGCCGCGATCGGCTGCCAAATCGGCCGGATACCTCGGCCTGAGAGCGTTGAGTCGCAACGTGCAACACAGCGACTCGGACAAGACCGGAGGAGGAAGACCCCGGCAACCTCCAACCTAGGATCTCCCCCCTCACGGTCACCCGCGAGCCGGACGCAAGTCCGGCAAGGCAAGATCGGTGGCCCAGTTCCGACGTTCGCAGCACCATACCCGGCGCGCACGGGATATCGCGGCGCTTCGTGTGTGCTCCGGCCGCTAGCGTCCCGTGGGTGGATTCGACGTACACCGTTGCGGAGCTGAGCCGCGCCATCGCCCGCGCAGTTTCGCGGGCGTTGCCCGACGAGGTATGGGTCGAAGGGGAGATTCGAGACCTCTCCCGCTCTCGCAACGGCCATGTCTACTTCACTCTCATCGACCCCGACGATGGCGTCGACCAACCACCGGTGCTTCCGGTGTCGCTGTTCGCTTCGGACAAGGCGGCCGTCAACCGCGTACTCGTCCGCAGCGGCGCCATGCGGATGACGGACGGGGTCCACATTCGGATCCGTGGCCGCATCGGCCACTATGCACCCCGAGGCACAGTGCAGCTCCGGATGACGTGGATCGATACCGACTTCACCATCGGGCGGCTCGCCGCGGCCCGCCGGGCGCTCCTGCACAAGCTAGAGGCGGCGGGTCATCTCGAGCGCAACGCACTCCTCGGCTTGCCCCGGCTCCCCCTGCGCATCGGCCTGATCACGAGCATTGGCAGCGCAGCGCACGCTGATTTCGTCACCGAGTTGGAGCGATCGGGCTACGGATTCGCCGTTGCTGTCGCCGATGCGCGCGTGCAGGGCATCGATGCGGAGCAATCGATCGTCGCCGCGCTGCGCGCCATGGCGGGCCACGCCCCCGACATCGTCGCACTCGTCCGCGGTGGCGGAGCCCAGACGGATCTCGCTGCCTTCGACGCCGAAGCGGTGGCGATCGCCATTGCGCATGCGCCCTTTCCAGTCATCACGGGGATTGGCCATGAGATCGATACCACCGTGGCGGACCACGTGTCGGCCGCCAGCCTCAAGACGCCAACCGCGTGTGCGCAGCACATCGTTGCCATGGTCGACCGCGTGGTGCGGGACCTCGACCATGCCCAGGGCAGGCTCGTGCGGGCCGCCGGCGGCGGGTTGCTGCGGAGCGAGCGGCGTATGGCTGCGGCGGCCGCTCGTGCGTCGTCGGGATCACGACTGCATCTCAACCGTCACGAGGCGGCGGCGATCCGGCTCGAACGTCGGCTGCGCCACGGAGCCCCCCACGCGCCCGACCGGGCTTTCGGCCGGCTGAGCACGCTGGCGAGCCGGATCAGGGGCGTGGCGAGCGCCGATCTCGGGTCGGAACACGCCGCCGTCGACGAGCGGAGCAGGCGTCTCCAGCGCGAGACGCAGCGCAGTCTCGCCGCGGCGGCCCGCAGGCTCGCCGCACTCGACGCCTTGCGACGTGCCCACGCTCCAGAGCGAATGCTGGCGCGGGGGTGGAGCGTGACGTACGGTGCGGACGGACGCCCACTGCGGGATCTCGCCACCGTTTCCGCCGGCGACGAGATCCGCACCAGGCTGCAGGGAGGCGAGATCGTGAGCACCGTTGACACCACACAGGAGGACTCCACGACGTGACGGAGCCACTTCCCTACAGCGAGGCGATGGCCGAGCTCGAGGAGATCTTGAGCGAGATCGAGCGTGAAGATGTCGACGTCGACCAGCTCTCAGTCCGGGTGAAGCGCGCTGCTGAGTTGATCCGACTCTGCCGGGCGCGAATCCAGACGACGAAGCTCGAAGTCGAGGAGATCGTGACCGGGCTCGAGCCACCTGGGAGTCGCAGCGACGCTGACCCGGAAGATGCAGAGAGGAGCACACAATGAGCGATCACATGGCTGTGCGGACCGGGTTCTTTCCCGTTGTCGCGGCCGATGAGGTGACCATGTCCCAAACCGGAAGCTCTGTCGTGTTCTCTGGTGGCAGCGTCTCGCTCGCCCAGGCCGGCACCAACCTCTTGGTTGCAGGGGGCGACGCTGAGATCGTGCAGGGTGGCGTCTTGACGCTCGCTGCGCTCGGCGACGTGACCATCGAGCAGGGCGGTGCGATGCTCGTCGGCGCGGGTTCCGTTGAGGTCACCGACGGGTTTGTCGGTGTCGCACTCGGAGGCAGGGTCTCGTTGCACGACTCGCGCGTGCTGATTGGCCCCGCACAGGCTGCGGCGATCGGCGCTGGTGTGGGCCTCGTCGTGCTGCTTGGGCGGCTGCTGGGTAGGCGCACCTGACACCGATGCTGGGCGCAACGAGATCGTCCTGCGGCATGAGCCGGCCGGCATGACGAACGGTCCCGTGGCGCCCGAACGGCGGATTTTCGTCAACCGCACCCTCAACATGCGGTCCATCCGCGCCATCGGCTACGACATGGACTACACGCTCATCCACTACCGGGTGGACGAATGGGAGCGGCTTGCCTACGACCATGCCAGGCGGAACCTCGCCGCGCTCGGCTGGCCCGTCGAGGCGCTGGTGTTCGACGCCGGTGAGGTGATACGCGGTCTCGCGCTCGACCTGGAGCTCGGCAACCTGCTGAAGGCGACGCGGTTCGGCTACGTCATTCGCGCCGCCCATGGCACGAGGATGCTGGATTACAAGGAGGTGCGCCGGGTCTACGCCGGCGTCACGGTCGACCTTGCGGAACCCCGGTTCGTGTTTCTGAACACCCTGTTCTCGCTCTCCGAAGCGGCGTTGTTCGGGCAACTCGTCGACTTGATGGATGCGGGTGAGGTCCCGGCGTCTCACGGCTACCGGGGTCTGTACGCCACGGTCCTCCGAGCGCTGGATGAAGCCCATTCGATGGGAATGCTGAAACAGGAGATCGCCGCCGACCCTGACCGGTTCGTGCTGCCCGATCCCGGCGTGGTGCCGGCCCTGTTGGACCAATTGCAAGCGGGCAAGCGCCTCATGCTGATCACGAACTCGGAGTGGGCGTACACCCAGCGCATGATGAACCACGCCATCGATCCCGACCTTCCCGCCGGCATGACATGGCGAGACTTGTTCGAGGCGGTGATCGTATCGGCCGTCAAGCCCGACTTCTTCACCGGCAGCAAGCTCCTGTATCGCGTCGTCGACGAGAAGGAAGGGCATCTGAGCCCCCATTCCGGGGTATTGGAGCCTGGTGCGGCGTACTTCGGCGGATGCGCCAACCAGATCGAGAGCAGCCTCCGGTTGTCCGGGGATCAGATTCTCTACGTGGGCGACCATCTCTTCGGCGACGTCCACGTGTCGAAGCGGGAGCTGCGATGGCGCACCGCGTTGATCCTGCGGGAGATGGAGAGCGAGGTGGCGGCGCAACGAAGCTTTGCGGACGATCAAGCCCGGCTGGTTCGTCTCATGGCGCAGAAGGCGGAGCTCGAGCAGCGCTTGGCGTCGGCTCGCCTCGACGCCCAGCGAACCTCACTCGGCTATGCCACACCGAGCAACTCGCCCGCAACACCCACCGAAGACGACCTCATCGCCGATCTCGCCGCTGTCGACGACGAACTGGCACCGCTGGCCCGTGCGGCTGGCCGGCTCCGCAACAAGCGGTGGGGCCCTCTGATGCGAGCCGGCGTCGACAAGAGCCTGTTTGCGAGGCAAGTCGAACGCTACGCCGACGTCTACACCTCGCGCGTCTCCAACTTCCTCGCCGTCGGCCCGTACGCCATGCTCCGGGCGCTCCGGTTGCCGTTGCCCCACGACTGACGAGGGCGCCACGATGAGGGAACGAGCCGGCATCGAGCGGCGTATTCATCTCGACATCGCAGGAGCGCGCTGGACGAGCATGAGCTGATCGAGCGGGTCCGCCGCGGCGACGTCGAGGCGTTTGGCGGCCTCGTCCGGCTCCATCGCGATGTCGCGTTTCGGGTCGCGTGGAGCATCGCCCCATCCCATGCCGAGGCCGCAGCTGCGAGCAGTCGATGGAGCACCGCAAGGGTCGGTGCGAGCGTGGCGGTTGCAGCCGCGGGCGTCCTGTTGCTCCTGGGGCGGCGCACCCGGCCGGAGCCGCTGGCGGCATGAGAGGCGCCGCGGGAGGGACGCTCCTGATCATCGGAGTGGTCATCGCGCTGGCGCCGTGGGGCGCAATGACGGGCACCGCCGCCGTGGCCCCGGACGGTGCAACGCTGTTCGTCGCCAAGGGATGCGTTGCCTCTCACGACGCACCCGGTCGGGCTCGGGCGGCACGGTCGGGCCAGACCTCGGCGCGCTCGGAACGGACCGAGAAGCGGTACGCCGCAGCATCCGCGAGCCCGGGGCGGTCCTGGTCTTCGGGTTCCCGAACGTGATGCCCGAGCTCGAGATGACCGACGACGAGCTCGAGGCAGTGATCGACCTCCTGATAGGCACCGAGTGACGATGCGACGGCGCACAGGGCTACCCTCGTCCTGTGATCCCGAACAATCTCGAAGCCGTCGCAGCCGCCCTCGACGAGCAGCGCTACGTTGCCGATCGGTCGCTGGTCGTCGCCATCCACCTTGCGCTGCAATTGCAGCGGCCGCTGTTCCTCGAGGGGGAAGCCGGCGTTGGGAAAACCGAGGTCGCGAAGACGCTGGCTGCGATTCTCGGCGAGGACTTGATCCGCCTGCAGTGCTACGAGGGGCTCGACGTTGCCCAGGCGCTCTACGAGTGGGACTACGCACGGCAGATGCTGGCGATCCGGCTCATCGAGGCGCGCCGCGACGGATCTCATCCCGACGTCCACGACATCATGTCCCGGGAGTACCTCGTCGCGCGGCCACTGCTGCAGGCGATCGAGCGCGGTGCTCGTGGCGAACACTCCGTGCTGTTGATCGACGAGCTCGACCGTGCGGACGAGGAGTTCGAGGCCTACCTGCTCGAGCTGCTCTCCGACTTCCAGGTGAGCATTCCCGAGGTCGAGACCGTGCGGGCGACCGTTCCGCCGGTCGTGGTGATCACCTCGAACCGCACCCGCGAGATTCACGACGCCCTCAAGCGGCGCTGCATCTATCACTGGATCGACTACCCGTCGTATGAGCGGGAGGTGGCGATCCTCAAGCAGAAAGCCCCCGAGCTTCCAGACCAACTCGCCGATCAGCTCGCCACGACGATGGCCCGCTTGCGTGATCTCGACTTGTTCAAACCGCCCGGAGTCGCCGAGACCCTCGATTGGGCTGCGGCGCTGACCGTGCTCGGCAAGGAAGAGCTGTCCCCACCGGACATGGAGGACACCCTGGGTGTGGTACTCAAATACCAGGAGGACATCGCACGGGTGCGGGACCTCGGCGTCGAGGGGCTCATCGGCTCGACGGCGGGCTGACGTGAGCGCGACCATCAGCGGTCGGGCCTTCGCCGTGAACCTGGTCCATTTCGTCCGCTACCTGCGGGGTCGGGGCCTCCCCGTGGGCCCCGGTACGGCGCGGGACCTGGCCGCAGTGATCGATGCCGTAGGCCTGGATGACCGGACAGATCTCTACCTCGGCCTGCGCGCCTGTGTGATCACCCGACCCACCCAAGTCGCCGACTTCGACGAGGCGTTCGACCTGTTCTTCGGTTCCGGCCGAGGCCGGCCTCCGGACGTCTCGCTGGGGTCGAGCAACGAGCTGCCGGACCAGCCCTTCTCCCGCAGCCAAGCGCCCGTGCTGGCTCCCAACTCGGCAGCCGGGGCCGAGCAGGAGGTCGAGGAGGTGGGCGAAATCGCGGGCGGCTCCCATGCGGAGCGTCTCAGCCATCGCGACTTCGGGGAGTTGAGCGCCGCTGAGCTCGAACGGGTACGGCGTCTGATCGACCGGATGGCATGGCACCCTGCGGACGCTCCCTCGCGTCGATGGGCGGCGAGTCGATCCGGCGTTCGGCCGGACCTGCGACGTACGCTGCGGCACGTGGCAGGTCCGAAGGGCGATCTGATGCCGCTGGCGTTGTCGGATCGCCGCTTCCGCAAGCGACCGCTGGTCGTCATCGCCGACATCAGCGGTTCGATGGAGCGGTACACGGAGCTCTTCCTCTACTTCATCCACGCAGCTCAGGGGCGGCTTGGGCGGGTGGAGTCGTTCGTGTTCGCCACGCATCTCAGCCGTATCACCCGGGAGATGCGGCTGCGCAATCCCGCACATGCGCTCCGCCACGTGGGCCAGCACGTCGACGATTGGTCGAGCGGCACCCGAATCGGCGACGCCTTCGCCCAGTTCAACCAGAGCTGGAGCAGGCGGGTCACGCGTGGAGGTGCGATCGCCCTCATCATCTCCGACGGATGGGACACGGGTGATCCTGACCTGCTCGACAGGGAGATGGCTCGCCTCAGTCGCTCCGTTCACCGCGTCGTCTGGCTGAACCCGCTGGCAGGGCGCAGCGGCTTTGCCCCCGAGACGAGGGGCATGCGCACGGTGCTCCCGTACGTCGACGACTTCTTGCCCGCAGGAAACCTCGCCGACCTGCGTTCGGTCGTGCGGCTTCTAGAGTCCTTACCCTCACGAAGAGGCGCACGATCATGAACGCAGAGTTGGACATCTACGAACGCTGGACCGCCGAGGGCAAGGACGTCGCCGTGGCGACGGTGGTGCGGGTGAAGGGCTCTGCCCCCCGACCGGAAGGGGCCAAGTTCCTGGTTTCGTCGACCGGCGACATGGAAGGCAGCGTGAGCGGCGGATGCGTCGAGAACGACGTGGCGCTCCATGCCCAAGAGGTCCTCGCGACCGGCACTCCCAGGCTCGTGACCTACGGCATCGCCGACGACGAGGCATTCGAGGTGGGCCTCACGTGCGGCGGCACGATCCAGGTGTTCATCGAGAAATGGTGAGCTCACCCCTCGCAGCCGTCCGCGATCTCGAACGCCGCGAGCGTTTCGGTGCCGTGGCCACGGTCGTTGCCGGACCTGACCTCGGAGCCAAGGCGGTCATCGAATCCGGGGCCGGGTACATCGCCGGATCGCTCCCCGACGGCATCGCCACCGACGTGCTGGCAGACGCCGGCGAGCTGATCGCACACGAGCAGAGCCGCACGCTGCAGTACGGCGAGCGAGAGGTCTTCATCGAGACCCTGGCGCCCCAGCCGAGGCTCCTCATCTTCGGTGCCGGCCACATCGCACAGTCCTTGGCGGCGATGGCGCCCGAGCTCGGGTACCAAGTCATCGTCGCCGACGCGCGCAAGACATGGGCCACGCCGGAGCGGTTCCCCCATGTCGACCGGCTGGTTGTTTCGTGGCCCGACGAGGTGTTCGAGGAGATCGAGCCGGACGCCAGGACCTACGTGGTGCTGTTGAGCCATGACGCACGCTTCGAGGATCCCGTGTTTCCGGCGGTCCGCCATGCTCCGGTCCGCTATCTGGGAGCTCTGGGTAGCCGCCGCACCTCCCGCGCCCGCGCCGACCGGCTGCGCGAGGCGGGTTGGTCCGACGAGGAGATCGCCAGGATCCATGCGCCGATCGGGATCGACATCGGCGCCGAGCATCCGTCCGAGGTAGCGGTTTCGATCCTCGCCGAGATGGTCCAAGCCCGCTACGGAGCCGGAACCGGGCTGTCGCTCCGCGGCGTCGACGGCAGGATCCACGCCCAGCGTGGCGAGGAAGCCGGCACCTCGTAGCGTCCGCCCTCCGGCCGTTCGCGCACCCGGCTGGTTGCCGGGGTGGGTTCGGGACTGCACGGTCGATCGAGGGAGAGAGTGATGCGACGGATTGCGAGTCTGTTCGCCGGTCTCGTCATGGTGGTGGGGCTGGCTGCGCCGGCGAGCGCCGACAGCCACGAGGGCATCGAGTTCATCGGGGAGGCGACCTTCCCCACCGGCTACCTGTTCGAAGATGTCGAGGTCGGTGGTCTGTCGGGCATCGTTTGGGAGGAGTCTGCCGGCGTGTACCACACGCTTTCCGACGACCGGAGCCAAATCGCTCCGGCCCGCTTCTACACCATCAGCATCGACGTCAGCGACGGGTCACTGGACGACGGCGATGTGGTGTTCCTCTCGCAGACGACGCTGCGGGATGCGTCGGGAGCGCCGTATGCCCCGCTCGCTCTCGACCCCGAGGGCATTGCGTTGAGCCACCGCGGCACGATCTTCGTCTCGTCCGAGGGAGATACGGCGGCGTTGCAGTCGCCCTTCGTCAACGAGTACTTCCCCGACGGGCACCTGCTCGATGAGCTGCACGTGCCGGAGTGGTACTTGCCGACCGACGACGGCTCCGCCGGAATCCGGCAGAACGCAGCCTTCGAGTCGCTGACCATGGCACCCAATCAGGTCCAACTCACCACTGCGACCGAGGCTGCCCTCTTCCAGGACGGGCCAGCCGCGGATCTCGTGACCGGCAGCCCGTCGCGGATCCTCGTCTACAACGCCCGGAGCGGCCGTCCGATGGCGGAGTACGTGTACGAGAACGAGCCGGTCACCGACGAACCGGTGCCGCCAGATGCCTTCAAGGTCAACGGTCTCGTCGAACTCCTGGCGCTCGACAATCGCGGGTCGTACCTGGCCCTCGAGCGCTCGTTCTCCGTGGGTGTGGGGAACAACGTGCGGCTCTATCACATCAGCACGCGTCACGCCGACAATGTGAAGCGACTGTTCTCGATCGAGGTTCTCGGTGTCATGCCGGTGAGCAAAGACCTGGTGCTCGACCTGACCGAGCTGGGCATCACGCTTGACAACCTCGAGGGTCTGGCGTTCGGACCTGAGCTGCCGGATGGCCGCACGCCGCTCGTCATCGTCTCGGACAACAACTTCAGCCCGTTCGGGTTCACGCAGTTCCTGGCCTTCGCCCTGGATCTCTGAATCGGTCTGCCACGGTGGTCGTCATCCGGGCGGCCACCGGCGGCGCTTCCAGGACGACGGATCAGTCGTTCTCAGAACAGCGCCTGGAGCAGCCAGAGTGCCGCCATCCCGGTGATGATCGTCCACGACACCGACTTCGTGCGGATCGCGACGAGCAATGCAATGACGCCGGCGAGGAACCTCGGGTTTGCGGCCGTGACGTCGACGGCGCCGATCGGTGCGATGACCGCGGGAGCGACAATCGCCGCCAGCACCGCCGGTGCGACGTACCGCAATGGCGCCTGCATCCACCCCGGTACGCCACTGCGCGCAAAAGCGGCGACGAATGAGAGGCGAGTCAGATATGTTCCCGCGCCGATCAGCACCACGATGAGGAGGTCGGTCGTCACCGGGCGTACCTCCGCTCTGCGATCACGCCTGCCGCGATTCCCGCGAGTGCGGCGATGATCAAACCCAGCCGATACGGCACATCGCGAGCGGTCACCGCCACGACGCCGCCCACGATGGCGGCCGCAATTCCGGGCTTCCGATCCAGCGCCGGGATGATCAGCACCATGAACACGAGTGGTATGGCGAAGTCGAGCGACCAGGACTCTGGAATCAACGCTCCGGCGAGCGCTCCCGTGGCTGTGGTGACCTGCCAGGGGATCCAGAGCCCCATCCCAGCGCCGAAGTAGAACCACCGTCGGTAGACGGGGTCGGAGGTGGTGGCATAGCGTGTGATCGAGACCGCAAACGCCTGGTCGGTCATGAGATACGGAAGGCCGTAGCGCCACCCCGTGGGGAAGTCGCGAAACGGCTCGGCCAATGCGGCCGAGTACATCAGATGCCGTGCGTTGACGACGAGGGCGGTCGCCACGATGACCGCGGCGGCGGCGCCCCCGTTGGAGAGCTCGATGGTCACGAGCTGCGCCGCACCTCCGAAGATGATCACCGATGTGGACCAGGCGAGCCCCACCCCCATGGCGGCGTTGCCGGCGGCAACGCCGAGGATCAAACCGAACGGAACGACGCCCACCAGGAGGGGAACGACCGACCGAACGCCGTCGTCGAATGCCGAACGAGGCGAGTTCGAGACATCGGTGGTGGAGGGCATGCGGCTCCGGCTCGGGGCGGGCAGGCTAACCGGACCGCAACGCGCCCCTGTCCGTCATGCCTCCCAGCCGAAATCCCTCCCCACGAGCTCGGCGAGGCGGGCGTTCTCGGGCGCAAAGCTCGATTGCAGCTGTGCAGCTACCTCCCGAGGCGGCGCGCTCGTTGCGGTCGCGTGCATCTCGCTGAAATGGTCCGGTTGCCACGGTCGCAGCCCGAGGAAGTCCGTGACCTCCGCGTAGATCTCTGCCGGTCTTGCGTAGTGGTCTTCGGTTCGCACGACGAGGATCCGCGACGGATCGATGCGCTTCATCCACTCCTCCAGCTGTTCTGCGTAGCGACCTCTGGCCACATACGAGAACTGGAAATAGGTCCGCGCCTCATGATGCGGGTCGCGTTGCATCTTCTCCCAATCGGCGCCGATACGTTCCTCTTCCCGTGCGATTGCGTCGGCAAAATCGAGCGTTTCGTGACCGAGGAGGCTCATGAGCTTCCAGTGGCTGAACGCTCGGTCGACCGGATTGCGGAGCGTCACGATGAATTTGGTGCTCTCCGGAAGCTCGGCGGCCGCCCAGCGTGCGGCGTGCGGATGGCGGAGGTAGTTCGGCGTGGCTTCCCCGGTGATGGCCATCCCCTCCCGGGCCGTTCGCTCGTCGAGCTGCCGCTGGGTCGGGAAGTGTGCGTGGTACCACGACGTGCCCTTGGCGTGGTTGAAGTCGAAGAAGTGGATTTCCTTCACCAGGGGTGGGGCCACCTGGGGATGCAGGCGCAGATCGCGGAAGAGGCTCGTCGTTCCGGCTCGCTGCGTGCCGAGCAAGATGTAGTCCGGGCCACCACGCATTCCGGCAGTGGCGCGACGCGCCGCCAGCGTGGTCGCAGCACGCACCCGGTCGACGATCCGCATCGGGAGGTTCCTCACGGGCGCAACCGTAGCGCCTCTGGGGTGCTGCGCCGCCTGCCGGTAGAGTCTCTCCACACACCGCAGTCCGGGAGGGTATGTGAAGATCACGGAGGTCATCGAGGTCGGCCGCGACATCGATCAAGTGTGGGCGCTCTTCCAAGACATCCCGGAGCTGGCGCGTTGCCTTCCGGGCGCAGAGCTGACCGAGGACAAGGGTGACGGAGTGTATGCGGGCAGCGTCGGCGCCAAGCTCGGGCCCATGACCGCGACGTTCGAAGGTGAGGCGACCGTCGCCTCCGACGAAGGGACCCGCACCGGGAGCGTAAACGGCAAGGGCATGGACAAGCGCGGCGGCAGCGTCGGCCAAGTGAAGATGACCTATGCCATGGAATCGGTCGAGGGGGGCACCCAGATCACCGTGGACGCCGACGTGATTCTGTCCGGGGCCGCTGCCCAGTTTGGGCGAACCGGACTGATCAAGGAGATGTCGAGCCGGCTGATCATGGAATTCGTCGCCTGTGTCGAGGCCAAGCTGGCGGCCGAGACGAAGGAGGAGGCCGCCGAGGTGGAAGCCGCCGACGTGCAAGGTGTGTCGCTCTTCTTCTCGAGCCTCATCTCGACGATCGTCGGATTCTTCAAGCGACTGTTCGGCGGCGGTGGCAACGACGCCGGATAGGTGGGCGTCAGGGCATGGGCGGGGACCATCAGCACGGCTTGGCCCGAGCGGGGGAGCGCCAACGGGCATGCGCAGAGCTTTCCTGGTGAGCGCCGAGCGGGCTCGCAGGTCCGGTCTGGGCCGATCGGGCGTGTCCCGGACCTCACTTTCGCCGACATCGCTTGTTGCGCCTTGCTAGCTTCGAGTGGAAGGTCGCCGAGGGAGAAGGAGCGCGATGGACGTATCCATGACTGTCAACGGGAAAGCAGTTTCAGGTGGTGTCGAACCGCGGACGTTGCTCGTCCACTTCCTGAGGGAGGATCAGCTCCTCACCGGCACTCATGTTGGTTGCGAATCCGGGTACTGCGGCGCATGCACCGTTCACATCGACGGTGTGCCGACGAAGTCCTGCATGGTGCTGGCCGTCCAGGCAGACGGCGCCGACGTCACCACGATCGAGGGGCTTGCCTCCAACGGTGATCTGCACCCCGTGCAGGAAGGCTTCTGGGAACGCCATGGCCTGCAGTGCGGGTACTGCACTCCAGGCATGATCATGCAAGCCGCCGGTCTGCTCGAGGAGAACGACAATCCGTCCGAGGATGAGATCCGCCACGGTATCGAGGGCAACTTGTGCCGGTGCACGGGCTATCACAACATCGTGAAGTCGATCGAGTACGCCGCAGCGAAGATGCGTGGCGAGACCCCGCCGGCCCCAGAGTGGGAGGTGGCGGAATGACGACGACAACGAGTGCACTCGGCGGCGTCGTCCGCCGCAAGGAAGACCCGGCGCTCATTCAGGGTCATGGCGTGTACGTCGACGACCTGAAGCTCTCGGGCGAGTTGCAGGCGGCGTTCGTCCGCAGTCCGCTCGCTCGGGCGGACATCAGCTCAATCGACACCGCTGAGGCGGCTGCGATGGACGGCGTGGTTGCGATCTACACCGCCGACGATGTACGCCACCTCGGCGATCTTCTGGCCCAGGTGCCAGTCGGCAAGCTGCGCCCGCTGCTGGCCGATGGTCGCGTCAATCATGTCGGTGAAGCGGTGGCCATGGTCGTCGCCGAGACGCGAGCCATCGCCCAGGACGCCGTTGATGCAATCTTGGTCGACTACGAGCCTCTGACACCCGTCGTCGACATGATGGAAGCGGCCTCCGACCGGACCAAGGTGCACGACGATCTGGACTCGAACATCGTGTTCTCGTGGGCTGCCCACGACTGGTGGGGGGGTGTCATCGATCTGCCTGATCCACGTCCCGGCATCGAGGCGGCCAAGCAGCGCGATGACAGCGTGGTGGTGAGCCTCGAGATGAAGAATCAGCGGCTCATTCCCGTGGCGATCGAGCCTCGCTCGGTGGTGGCTTCGTGGAACCCCGGCTATGCCCGCTTCGAAGTGTACTCGTCATCGCAGATTCCCCACGCGTTGGCAGGGGCCTTGGGAAAGACATTTGGGCTGGCATCCAACGCCGTCCACGTCGTCGCCCCGGAGGTGGGCGGCGGCTTCGGCGCCAAGCTGAATGTGTACTGCGACGAGGTCTTGGTGTGCTTCGCGTCGCAGCAGCTCGGCCGCCCCGTGCGATTCACCGAGACCCGCCGCGAGTCGGCCGTCTCCACGATCCAGGGTCGCGGCTGGGTGGCCACGACGACGATGGTGGGTACCCGTGATGGTGAGATTCTCGGATACGAGCTCGAGGGCGTGGCCGACATGGGCGCGTACACCCAGAACTTCACGGTAGTGATCCCGCTGCTGGGTCTGTGGGTGTCCGCCGGGCAGTACGACATCCCGACCTACTGGAAGGTCGACTGCGTGGTCACCAACAAACCGACCACGGACGCCTATCGGGGCGCCGGCCGGCCGGAAGCCCTGTACTACCTTGAGCGGACCATCGATGCATTTGCCCGCGAGATCGGCATGGACCCGACCGAGGTCCGCAAGAAGAACTACTGGCAGAGCGACCAGTTTCCGGCCACCAACAACACTGGTCTGGCCATCGACACGGGAGACTACGCGAAGGCCATGGACCTGTTGCTCGATCAAGCCGATTACGCGGCTCTCCTCGAAGAGAAGCAGGCGGCCCAGGCCGAGGGACGGCTCGTCGGTATCGGCATCTCGAGCTACGTCGAGATCTGCGGATTCGGGCCGTCCGTTCTGTCTGAGATCGGATTCGGATGGAACAACTACGGCCTGCCGTCGTCATTCAGTGGCTCCGGGCTGGTGCGGGTCAACCCCGATGGTTCCGCGACCGTCGTCATAGGCACAGGACCGTCCGGACAGGGCCACGAAACGACGTGGGCGCAGGTGGTACACGATCAACTCGGCATCGACTACGACCGGATCATGGTGCACCATGGTGACACCACGGAGTCCCCGATGGGTATCGGGACGTTCGGAAGCCGGTCTGCAGCCGTGGACGGGGCAGCCACCTACGAGGCCTGCCAGAAGGTGAAGGCCAAGGCGGCGGTGATCGCCGCGCATCTGCTGGAGGCGGCCGTAGAGGATATCGCCTTCGGTCCGGGCGGGCCCCACGTCGTTGGTACTCCCGGGCATGTCATCGGATGGCATGAAATCGCCGACGTCGCCTACCGCCCTCACACGGGACCGGATGGCATGGAGGCCGGCCTGGAGGCTCACGCTGTCTTCTCGCCCGGCAACGCCACCTGGCCCTTCGGAGCCCACCTGGCGCTGGTCGAAGTCGATCGCGACACCGGAGACGTCGAGATCCTCCGTTACATGGCAGTGGACGATTGCGGCAATCGGATCAACCCGATGATCGTGGATGGGCAGATCCATGGCGGTCTGGCGCAGGGCATCGGACAGGCCATGTTCGAGGAAGCCGTCTACGACGAAACGGGCAATCTGCTGACCGGCTCGCTGGTCGACTATCCGATCCCCACGGCCGGGGACCTGCCGTCCTTCGAACTCGAGCACACCACGACCCCCACGGATGTCAATCCGATGGGCGTCAAGGGCATCGGCGAAGCCGGAACCATCGGCTCGGCGCAGACGATGGTCAACGCCGTGGTCGATGCGCTGGCACCTCTCGGCGTGACGAACGTCGACATGCCGTTACGGCCGCAAAAGGTGTGGCAGGCCATTCAGGACGCACAGGCGTAGGAGGTAGCTCATGTATCCACGTGAATTCGACTACGTCGTTCCTGCATCGCTGGACGAGGCCCTCGATGCGCTTGCGTCCAACCCCGGTGCCAAGGTGCTGGCAGGCGGCATGAGCTTGCTGCCGTTGATGAAGATGCGGCTGTTCTCACCGGAGATGGTGGTCGACATCGGCCGCATCCCAGGGCTCGGCGACATCTCCGACAACGGCGATCACCTGGCAATCGGCGCCCTCGTGCGTCACAAGCAGACCGCATCGAGCGACCTCGTGGCAGCCCACGCCGCGGCGCTTGCCGAGGCCGCGAGCTACACGGGCGACCCGCAGGTGCGGGCCCGAGGTACGACGTGCGGCGCGCTCGCCCATGCCGACATCGCGGCCGATCAGCCGGCCGCCGCGCTGGCACTCGGGTCCACGATGGTGGCGGCATCGAAGGCGGGCCGGCGGGAGATCGCCGCGGCCGACTTCTTCGTCGACACGCTCACATCTGCGCTGAACCCAGACGAGATTCTGGTCGAGGTGCGGGTGCCGAAGGCCGGAGGCGGCTCGGTGTACGACAAGCTGGGGCGCCGGGGAGGCCACAGCGACTACGCCGTGGCCGGTGCCGCAGCTTGGGTGAAGAAGAGCAACGGGACTGTCGAGGATGCCCGGGTCGCCCTGACCGGGGTCGGTTTGAAGCCGACCTTGGCGGCAGGCTCGATGGAAGCCATCATCGGCTCCGACGGCGGTGCGGACGCCGTCGCCTCCGCCGCCGAGCGGGCGACGGAAGGCGTGACGGTGCTGGAGGATCTCTACGGCTCCGAGGCGTACAAGGCCCACCTCGCCAAGGTGTATGTCGGTCGTGCTTTGGAGCAGGCCATCGCACGGGCCTGACCGAGATCGGGAGGGAGGTGATGGGGCGCTACCTGCGGGTGGCGCCCCATCCGCGTTTACCGCCCGCTTAGCTTTCGTCGGCGAACGGCTTGATTGGACGCATCGGATGATCGTCTCATCCAATCAGGAGGAAACGAGATGATTGCCCGCATGACACTGTCACTCATCGCAGTGGCCGTCGTGATCTCTGTCGGGGCCGCTTGGGCCGCGACTGGTACCAACCAGGCGCCCACGCAAGGCTCCACCGTGACCACTGCCGTCGAGTCGACGAGCTCCTCCAACGCTCCCGCCGCAGGCGAGCCGGTCACGATCGACGTCGCCGAGGCCGGAACCGTGACCTACACGGTTGCCGACGGTGCCCTTGCTGTTGCCGAGGTGGTTGCCGCCGACGGCTGGGACGCAGAGATCGAGGTCCCGGCCGGTCGCGAGATCGAGGTCAAGTTCGTCAACAGCGTCGACCGCATCGACTTCAACGCAGAGCTCGAGGACGGCCAGGTCCGGATCCGGATCCGGGAGCGACGCGGCGAAGGCGGCGGCGGTGTCTCGACAACACTGCCCGGAGATGCGTCCTCGACGACGCTGCCAGGCGACGCCACGTCGACCACACTGCCGGGCGACGGCAGCGACATCGGCACCTTCACGGTTGACGCCGCCGATGCGGGCGCCGTGACGTACTCCTTCGACGGCCAGACGTTGACCGTGGTCGATGCGGCGCCGAACGCAGGCTGGACCGTCGAGATCGAGATGGCGGCCGGCGTGGAGATCGAGGTCAAGTTCAGCGACGGCACCACCCGCGTCGACTTCGAGGCTGAGCTCGAGGACGGTGGCGTGAAGGTCGAGGTCGAAGTCCGGCCTCTTCACGACGACGACGATGACGACTCGGTGACGTCGACCACGATCGCCGATGACGACGATGACGACTCGGTCACCTCGACGACGATCGCCGATGATGATGACGACGACGACGATGACGACGACGACGATGACGACGACGACGATGACGATGAAGATGACGATGACGATGAAGATGACGACGACGATGATGACGACGAGGACGACGACTGAGTAGCTAGCGCCTCAACGTCGCTTGGGGGCCGGTTCGAAGAGGCTGCCCAGCGTCATCGACACCCGAGCACCACCCCGGGGGCTCGCTCCGACCGTGAGCGAGCCCCCGGTCGCGTCTGCGGTGCGCCGGGCGATGTCCAGACCCAGCCCGGTCGAGCCGGCGCCGCTCTTGCCCCGCTCCACCGTTGCAGGATCGAACCCGAAACCGGCGTCGTCGACCGTGATCACTGCCTTGTTGCCCTCGGTACCGCACACCACGGAATAGCCGGTGCCCTCTTTGGTGTGGGCGAGGACGTTCCCGATCAGTGCGTCGATCGCTGCTTCGACGTCGGCCTCTGGTGCGGAAACCATGGGGCCCACTGCCGGGATCTCGAGGCTCGTCTCCCTGCCCTCTTCCTCAGCCAGCACGTTCCAAAACGACATCCGGTCGCGCACGAGGACGCCGAGATCGATGAATGCTCGCTGATCGTTGCGGCCCGGCCGCCGCACCTCCCGAATGATGTGATCGACGGCCCGCTGTAACTCGGCGAAGTCATCGAGCAGTCGTTCCCGATGCGGGCTCTCGGGCATCCGCTCGATGTCGAGCCCGAGCCCCGCAAGGGGAGTGCGCAAGCGGTGTGACATGTCGGCCGCCGTCTCCCGCTCGGCCTCGAGGAGTTGGGAGACCTGCTCGGCGAGCCGGTTGAACTCTGCGCCGACCTCCTGGATCTCAGGAGGACCAGATGGCTCGACCCGCGTCGACAACTCGCCCGCACCGAGCCTGCCTGCCGCCTGCGACAGCTCCTCGACCGGAGCCACGATGTTGCGCGCAAGGCTGTAGGCGATCAGCGCCGCAATCGCGACGATGAGCGTGCCGAGAATCGCCAGGATTGCCCAGCTCCGGCCTACACCCTCCGTCAGTTTGGCGTTCGTGACGAAGATCCGAACCACGGTCACGCTGCCTTCGGCGTCGATCACCGGCACGTACACCACCTGGCCACCCTCCACGGCAGCTCTTCCGGCGGTGCCGGCAAACACCGGCTCGAGGTCCTCGCCGGCCAGCATTTCGCTGCCGATGGCGACGCCGTTCGAGAAGATGACCGAGAGGGCGTTGCCGTTGATGACCCCGCCGCCGGCAATGCGCCGGATGGAATCAGGGTCACTGCTGTTGGCATCGATGAACACGGCGATGAGCTGGGCGTCGCGCTCGGCTCCAGAGAGGGCGCGGTCCTTCGCCAATTCACGCACCATGACGCCGAGCGGCACGGAGAACGCGACCACGATGAGCGAGGCGACCGCTACGGCCACCAGGCCCAGGCGCCGCCTCACGCGGTCGGATCGACGAGCTTCACCCCAACGCCCCGCTTCGTGTGGATGTAGATCGGGTCTGCTGCGGTTTCGCCGAGCTTTCGCCGCAGCCACGAGAGGTGAACGTCGACGGTCTTGTCGGCGCCGCCGTATGGCTGGCGCCAGACTTCCGCCATCAGAGTCCGTTTCGAGACCATCACACCAGGGCGAGATGCGAGGAACGCCAGGAGCTCGAACTCCTTCGACGTGAGCTGGAGCTGCTCGCCGTGGATGGATGCCGAGTGGGCGGCGAGGTCGACGGTGAGGTCACCGACAACGAGCTCCTGCGGCATGGCTGGATCGTTGCTGCGCCGCAAGACGGCACGGATCCTGGCGGCGAGGTGTGCGGCGCTGAAGGGTTTCGTCACATAGTCGTCTGCGCCGAGGTCGAGCAGCGAGACGATGCCGGACTCGTCATCTTGGGCGGTCGCGATGATCACAGGGACCGTGCTCACTGCCCGGATCATCTTCAGCACCTCGGCACCCGGCAGGTCGGGCAAGCCGAGGTCGAGCACAACCACGTCGGGGTCCGATTCGACGGCCTCTCGCACACCGCTCATCCCGTTCGGGGTCGATCGCAGCTCGTGGCCCATCTCGGCGAGACTCGCCGCCAGGGATTGACGGATGCGTTGGTCGTCCTCGATGAGGAGTACGGAAGCCATGGTGCCGGCACGATACCTGCGTGTGGGGGTATGTCAGGCCTAGTTTGGGCCTCGTCCGGAATTAGCCTCGCTTTAGCTCAGCCATTCCAGAATCGTGCCATCCTACGCACATGGTGAGGCGGGCCGCCTTCGTACTCTTGTGGGTCTTCGCGACCATGCTGGCTACCGGCATGGGCCTGGCCGCTGTGCGCGGTGTTGCCGGCGAGGTCGTCGATCAGCCCGCATCTGAGTTGCTGGCGATTCCGACTCCGACCACCGAGTCGGCGCAACCGGCCGGTACCGGCGATGGTGGCAGCAAGCTTCCACCGCTCGTAATCGGCGAGGCCGAAGGCTACGCCGCTACCTCCACGACCGAGGTGCCGGTCGTGGAGGCACCGGACTCGGAGCCTGAAGACGGGTCCGGCGCCACGATTGTCGCGGCCCCCGAACCGCCGGCGGCTACGGTGGCGACCACGACCACCACACCCCCCGCGGAGGCCGGCGAGACCCCGGCCGAACGATCGACGACCACCACGAGGCCACTACGCCCACCGCCTCCACCGGATGACCCACCCGGGGCCGCCGAGGAGGAATCCACCTACCAGCTCCTCGGGGGCTGGGTTCGGTTGACGTATTCCGAGGGGATCGTGCAGCTCGACGCAGCTGGGCCCGCATCGGGCTACACGATGATCATCAGCGGAAACGGGCCGGAACGCGTCAACATCGTGTTTCGCAGCTCCAACCATCTATCGCGATTGAGAGCGGAGTGGCGTGGTGCCGAACTGGAAGTCGATATCGTCGAGGAGGCGCGGCGTCGCTGATGGGCCGCAGCCGTCCGTCAGGCGCAGTGCCGTCCGGGTGCTGGCGACCTTCATCTTGGTCGCCGCGATGGTGGGAGGTTTTCTCCTGCCAACCCCCCCAGGCGGGTACCTGTCGCTGCGACCCTTCGCCCGACGTCGCAAAGATGACTGCAGCTGCCGGAGCCGCCCTCATCGGCGAGCCGGACCATCTGAATCGCAGGTTTCGCACGCCTTTCGGTGAGGCGGAGTTGTGGGACTTCGCCGTGGAACGGGTCTACACCGGGCCCGAAGCGACCGTGATCGCCGTTGGCGGGGCCGCCGAAGGGGACTCCTGCCGCGTCGACCTCGGCGCCTATGGCCGCATCGGTGTGATTGCACACTGGCGCTCCGGCCATCTCTCCGTCGGCCAGTGCGGCATCATCGATGTCGACCTGATGCAGGACGCCCTCGGCGACGGTATGGAACCAATTGCCGCAGTCCAGCTGGCGACGGCAGACCGTGAGCCGATCGGCGGCGTTGCGGTTGCCGAACCTGACGCAACCACCCGACGGGGTGCCACCCCCCGCTTCGTGCTCGCCTTGGTTGCGGCGGGCGTCGCCGCGACCGGCTACTTCGTGACGAGACGACGACGCCTCCGGCAGGACGGGCCGGGCTAGCTCGCCGCCCCGAGCGCGGTGTCGAGGACCTCGCGCACGTCACCGAGCACATGGAACGTCATCTCGGCTGCCACCTCATCGGGCACGTCGTCGAGATCGTTGCGGTTCTTCTCCGGCACGATCACTTCGCGCAATCCGGCCCGGTGTGCGGCAAGCACCTTCTGCTTCACCCCTCCAATCGGGAGGACGCGCCCCTGCAGCGTCACCTCGCCGGTCATCCCCACAGGGTCGCGCACCGGTTTGCCGGTCAACAGGCTCACCAGCGCCGTCGTCATCGTCACGCCGGCAGACGGGCCGTCTTTCGGGATGGCACCGGCCGGCACGTGGAGGTGGAAGCGCTTCTTGAGCGCCTCCGGCTCGATGCCGAGCTCGTTTGCGTGGGCGCGAACATACGACAAGGCGATCTCGGCAGATTCGCGCATCACGTCGCCGAGCTGTCCTGTGATCGTGAGGCCGGGCTCGCCGTCCATGGCGGTCGCTTCGATGAACAGCACGTCGCCGCCAACGCCGGTGACTGCGAGGCCTGTGGCGACCCCGGGCACCTGGGTGCGGTCCTTGGCTTCATCGTGGTGGACGGTGGGCTTGCCGAGCAGCTCGCGGAGCGCTTCGTCGTCGACCGTGACGGGGACGGATGCCGGATCGGTGGCAACGGTGGTCACCACCTTGCGGACCAGCTTGCCGAGCTGACGCTCGAGACCACGCACGCCCGCCTCCCGGGTGTAGCGGTCGATGACGGCGGCGAGCGCATCATCGGTTACCACGATCTCATCGGGGGTCAGACCGGAGCGCTCGACCTGGCGGGGCAGCAGGTGCTCACGAGCGATCGTCTGCTTCTCGCGATCGGTGTAGCCGTCGAGCCGAATGACCTCGGTGCGGTCGAGCAGCGGTGCCGGGATGGTTTCGAGCATGTTCGCCGTACCGACGAACATGACGTCTGACAGGTCGAGATCCACCTCGAGGTAGTTGTCCCGGAACGTGTGGTTCTGGGCCGGGTCGAGCACCTCGAGCAGCGCCGACGACGGGTCGCCGCGCCAGTCCGATCCGACCTTGTCCATCTCGTCGAGCAGGAACACGGGGTTCATCGACTCGGACTCGATGAGCGCCCTGGCGATCCGACCCGGCCTGGCTCCGACGTAGGTGCGCCGGTGTCCGCGGATCTCCGCTTCGTCCCGCAGCCCGCCCAGGGCCACCCGTACGAACTTGCGCCCCAGGGCGGTCGCCACCGATTCGCCCAGAGACGTCTTGCCCACCCCCGGCGGCCCGACGAGGAGGAGGATCGCACCGCCGCGCCGGCCGGCCTCCGCGGCGGTCATGCCGCGCTCGGTGCGGAGCTTGCGCACGGCGAGGTGCTCGATGATCCGCTCCTTCACGTCGTCGAGACCGGTGTGGTCGGTATCGAGCACGCTGCGGGCATCGGGGAGATCGAGCTGGTCTTCGGTGTGGATGTTCCATGGGACTTCGAACATCGTGTCGAGCCAGGTTCGAATCCAACTGTGCTCGGGACTCTGCTCGCTCATACGCTCCAAGCGATCGATCTCTCGTTCGACGGCGTCGGCAGCCTTCTCCGGCAGGTCCGCTTCCGCCAGCTTCTTGCGATACTCGGACGTGACATCACCGCTGCCCTCTCCGAGCTCCGACTTGATGGACTCGAGCTGCTGGCGGAGGATGTACTCGCGCTGACTCTTGTCGATGCGCTCTGTGGCGTCGTCTCGCACACGCTGGCGAAGGGTGATGCCGGCGAGAATCTCGTTCATCCAGCCCAGCACTCTGTCGAGCCGGGTGGCGACGTCGATGGTCTCCAGCACCTCGATCTTCTGTTCGAGCGACAAGTCGGGGGAGTAGACGGCGAGGTCGGCGAGCTGCCCCGGATCGTCGATGTCGAGAATCCGGCTTGCCGCCGGACCAATGCCGCGGTGCTGCATGATCTCGGCGACGACGGCGCGGAACTCGTCCATCATCTCGGTCAGCCCGGGGTCCTCGTCGGTGACCGGTTCTGCTTCGACCCACAGCACGTCGCCTGTTGCGGCCTGGCCTGCACCGATGCGAGCGCGACTCATTCCTGCCACGAGCGCAGACGTCACGTCGTCTCGCGACACTTCCTGGATCGAGGCGATCGTCCCGACGGAGGCAAAGCCCTCGTCGGTCTTGGGCACGAGGAGCAGTCGTCCGCCGGTGCTCTCCGCCGCAGCAATCGCTCGGCGCGCCTCCGCGGATTCGATGGTCACGGTGACCACCATATGAGGGAAGACCACCCCGTTGCGTAGCGGCAACACGGGCAGCGTCATCGTCTTCAAGTCGGCCACGAGGGTCCTTTCAGCATCATGTCCAGATGTAATGCTGTAATACTAGGCGGTATTCCCTGCAATCTATCTACGGCGCACTCAGGTTTTTGGATGCCGCAGCTTGGCTTTCGTCAACCCGTCACGGATTCGAGGACGAAGCTGGCACGCCCGTGAGGCGTCACTCCTCGTGTCCAGCTTCTGCGCCCTGGCCTCCGGCACCTCCTAGGACTGCGGTTCGCAACCATCTGCTCGGGAGCTTCGATGCATCACGCCTTCACCATCACCTACGACTATCTGTGCCCGTTCGCTCGCATCGCCAACGAGACGGTGGTCGAGGCACTCCGGGACGGCGCGGACTGGGAGTTGACGTTCAGCGCCTTCTCGCTCGCCCAGTCACATGTCGACGAGGGCCAACCGGACGTATGGGATCGCGCGGTTGGAGCCGACGGGACGCGTGGCGTTATGGCGCTGCAGTTGTCCCTCGCCGTCCGGGAGCACTTCCCCGAATCGTTTCTGACTTCCACGTGCGACTCTTCGACGCACGTCACAGCAGCGCAGCCGACGTCGACGACGCTCGAGTGCTGCGCGGCGTCGCCACCACCTC
Source organism: Acidimicrobiia bacterium (assembly GCA_035458525.1). Classification (GTDB taxonomy): domain Bacteria; phylum Actinomycetota; class Acidimicrobiia; order Spongiisociales; family UBA5794; genus DATHZQ01. The sequence continues at coordinate 5,876 of DATHZQ010000152.1, read as the reverse complement.
CGGCCTCGATCCCGACGCGGTCTTCGTTCGGCTGATGGAGCGCCACGTCGTGTCCGACGTGGACAAGGTGCTCGACATGCTGGATTGGGCACGGCTCAACGAATTCAGGCGGACTCGCATCCCGCGCTAGACGGCGCGGCGAAGGCGCCCGGTTGAGCCGTCACCTACCCTCGACGGTGTGCCGAACGATCCGAAGCTCGCCGCCGAGGAGATGCGCCGGCTCACCGAGGCCAGGCGCACGTCATACGACCCGTGGTGGTTCACATTCGACGGCGCCGAGCTGACCCCGCACGAGGTGGTCGATCTCCTCGCAGACCACTTGAGTGAGGAGCGTATCGCCCGGCTCGAGTCTGTCCTCGACCAGCGGACGATGTCGCTGGTGCTGGTGGTGGAGGGCATGGTCGACAGCGGGAACATCGCTGCGATGATGCGGACCGCGGAAGGGTTTGGCGTGCAGTCATTTCACACGATCGACACCGCACGGCGCTACAAGCACTCGCGCCGGACCAGCCAGGGTGCGGAGAAGTGGCTCGATCGCTGGCGTTGGACCTCCCCTACCGAATGTGTGGTCGACCTACGCCGGCAGGGCCTGCGGATCGTCGCCGCTCACGTCGACGAAAGCGCCGCGCCCCTCGGCAGCGTCGACTTCTCGCCGCCGACGGCTCTCGTGGTGGGCAACGAGCTGGAGGGCGTGAGCGAAGAGATGCTGACCCTCGCAGACGAAACGGTGATGATTCCCATCAACGGTTTCGTGCAGAGCTTCAATGTGTCGGTCGCAACCGCGCTGTGCCTCGATGCGGCGCGGCGTGATCGCACTGCGTCGCTGGGTTCCCACGGTGACGTCGACCACGAGACCCGCAGCAGGTTGCGTGCGATTTGGTATCAGAAGAGCGTTCCCCACGCCCGCGACATCATCCTGCGCAAGCTGCAGGATCGCTCCTCGGTGTAACGACCATTGGGGCCCCGGGGTACCCGGGGCCCCGTGCATGGTTCAGGGAGCGCAGGCTCCCGGGATGACGGTGTACGGGCTCGCTTGGGGCAGGCCGGCTGCGGCCGCCATCGTGAGGTACACCTGGGTGTTGTCGATGATGCTCGTGCACGGGTACCACGTACCTTCGTGGCCCGTGAAGAGGGATGCTGTCGCTCCTCTGGCATAGAGCCGGACCAGCTCGTTGGTGTGCTCGCCGACCCCGTAGGTCACTTCGCCGTCCGGGTACTCGCAGAACGGCGTCTTGTAGGCGCCACAGACCTGCTCACCTTCAGGCGGCACCTGGAGCGGCAGGTCCCCCTTGCCGAGGTCCGGATCACCGGTCAGGCGCATGTAGCTAGTGCCGTGGTCTGATGTCACCACCAGCAACGTGTTGCCCCAGTGCATGTCGTCGCCTTGGCGGTCGACGTAGCTGATGATGGAGCGGACCGCCTTGTGGAGGTCCCACGTGGTGCCAACCATGCGGGCGTAGTCGTTACCGTGGTTCGCCCAGTCGATGTCGCCCTGTTCGATGAGCAGGAAGAACCCGTCCTCATCGGCCGCGACCACATGGAGGGCCGCCAGCGCCGCATCGGCGAGGAGGGGATCCTCAGTCGCTGCTTGCACGACTGCGGGGTTCCCCGGCTGGTCGAGCGGGATGGGCGACTCGAAATTGCCGCCCGGGCCGCCGAACAACCCGAACAGCTTCATGTCGGTCGCCCGGGCCTCCCGTGCGGCAGCTCGCAATGCACGGCCACCGTCCTGGCCATCGATGCGCTCGACGAACACGTAGTCATCGGTCGTGTCGGTCTTCATGTTCCAGTAGAGGTCGGCGGGGATGTAGCCAGACTCGCAGCCCTCGTCCCAGCAGCCGGGGTGACCCGCACCGATGACGACGTCGGGCTGGACCTCGGTGAGCATCTCCCGTGCGATCTCGCCGTAGTTGCTCCGGTAGACGTTGTGGCTCGTGAACGCGGCGGGCGTGGCGTGGGTGTACGGCACCGTGGACACGACGCCGATGGCGTAGCCCTTCTCATCCCGCAGCAGCTCGGCGATCGTCTGCAGGTCGCCGTCGGCCACATCACCGGGGAGCCAGGCGATGTTGCCGTCGTCGGTCTTGTATCCGGTCGCATAGGCCGTTGCGGCCGATGCGGAGTCCGTCGCAAACGGTTTGTAGCCGTCGTCGGGGATGTACAGGAAGTAGTCATCGACTCCCGAGTCCATTGGGAAGGGCTCGTGGCCGCCAATCGCCGGGTCGTAACCGACCTCGGGATGCACCGCTCCCGGATCGAACGGAAGTGCTCCGCTCGTGCCGCCGTAGTTGTCATAGGTCGTCACGTCCCAGCTGGCGACGTTGCCTTGGTACGGCAGCCGGTGGAACGCCAGCTTGTAGTCCTTGCCGGTCAGATACCGGCTCGTGGCGATCTCGTGCTCCAGCTGCATGCCGTCGCCGATCACCAGGATGATGTGCTCCGCCTCAGATTCCCGGGCGCGTTCGGGGGCAGCCGACGCGGTGGTGAGGGTCAACGCCGAGATCATCGAGATGATGGCGATGAGCCCGAGGATTCGAGCGAGAGACCTATGCGTAGTGCGCATGACTCCTGCCTCCTCTGGGAGGCGTGAGCGACGGGCTCGGGTGGTGTTGGGACCCTTTGGGGAGGGCACCATTCCCGAAACCTCGCCCGCGCCTCCACTTCGGTTGGTGTACGGCTCCAGTGGGCCGCAGCCGAGCGGCCGCTTCCAGCGCCGAAGGTCCCGGTGAGCGACCCTTCCTTGCTCAGCCGGCGATCAGGCGCAAGGCGATGGCCTCGGCCAAGATCCCACGCCGGAACTCTCCGAGATCGAGGCTCTCATCCGGCCCATGCGTGCGGCTCGTGGGGTCGGCCACTCCCGTCAGCAGGATCGTTGCGTTGGGGTAGGCCGCCTGGAATGCCGAAACGAATGGGATCGAGCCGCCGACGCCGATCTCGGCGGTCGCGGTGCCCCATGCGGCGGCGAATGCGGCTCGGTAGGCGTCGTAGGCGGGACCCCGTGCATCGAGCGCAATCGCATCGCCGGCAGCCCCGGGGGTCACGGTCACCGCCGCGCCCCAGGGGACGTTGGCTTCAAGGTGGGCGATCAACGCGTCCATGGCTCGGATGGGATCGTCTCCGGGTGCGATGCGAAGGCTCACTTTGGCCCGCGCCGAAGGCAGCAGCTGGTTGATCGCTTCGGCGACCGGTGGGGCGTCGATCGCAAGCACCGACACGGCGGGCATGCTCCAGGTGCGGCCCGTGACCGAGCCTGAGCCGATCAGCTGCGTGCCCGGCAGCGCCTCCGCCTGCGTGCGCAGCTCTGCCTCGGTGAGGTCGAGGGGGTCGCTGTCGGCCTCCACCAGACCCGGCACGGCGACCCGTCCCGCATCGTCGTGGAGCGTTGCCAGCGTTCGGCACAGCACCGTGAGCGCATCCGGGAACGCACCACCGAACTGGCCGCTGTGCACGCCGTGCTCCAGAGTGCGGACCTCGATCACGCAATCGACGAGGCCACGCAGCGACGTCGTGAGGGCGGGAGTGCCCACCCGCCAGTTCTCAGAGTCGGCGATCACGATGGCGTCGGCTTCCAGCAGCTCGGTGTACTGGTCGAGGAAGCGCCCGAGGTTCAGCGAGCCAATCTCCTCCTCGCCCTCGACGAAAATCTTGACGCCGCACGGAGGCGCACCGTCGTGGGCTCGAATCGCACCGAGATGCACCGCGATCCCCGCCTTGTCGTCTGCGGAGCCGCGGGCGTAGAGCCGGCCGTCACGCTCCGTTGGGTCGAAGGCCGGCGTCGTCCAGATCTCGTCCGGCCCTGGTGGCTGCACGTCGTGGTGCGCGTACAGCAGGACCGTCGGCGCTCCGTCCGGTGCGGGAATCTCACCGAACGCTGCCGGGTGCGCTCCATCGACCTCGAGCAGCTGTGTGTTGCGAAGCCCGGCGTCGTGCATCAGCTCTACGACCGCCTGGGCGGATCGACGCACCTCAGTGGGATCGAAACCCGCTGCGCTGACCGAAGGGATACGTATCAGACTCTCCAAGTCGGCGCGGATGGAAGGGAGGAGCCGGTCGACGGCGGACATGAGATCGTTGTGCATGACGGCGAGCGTAGCCCCGTCGCAGACCCCGGCTTCTGGTACGTTTCCCGCCATGGTGGAGTCACTGTTCGAGCCCGGAGCGCGCGGCACGGCGTCGATGACGGTGGGGGCTCACGACACCGCCGCCGCGCTTGGTTCGGGCGATGTGGAGGTGCTCGGAACGCCGCGACTCGTCGCGCTCGTTGAGGAAGCCGCTTGTGCTGCGATTGCACCGAGGGTCGCCGCAGCCGAGACGACGGTCGGTGTACGCGTCGAGTTGGATCACGCGAAGCCGACCCCCGTCGGCGATCGGGTGACTGCCGATGCGTTGGTCACGAATGTCGAGGGCCGGCGCCTCGACTTCGATGTCGTCGTGCGCGACTCACGGGGACAAGTTGCCTCTGGCAAGGTGGTTCGGATGCTCGTTGACCGGCGTCGGTTTCTCGGAAAGCGTCGAGGTGCTGATTAGCGGAACCTGCGGGTCGTGCCCGGTTCGCCGCTCCGCCAGGAGTCGATGACGTGCTTGTCGCCGGCTTCGTTGAGGCGGATCAGTGAGGCATCGCGCAGCTGGACGGCGAAGAGCGCCAGTCCGGATGCGGGTAGATCGTGGGGAAGTGCCGCGACGAACTGGTCGAAGACATCGTCGTTCGTGACCTCGTTGGCGATCCCGCTGAGCTTTGTGTCGCTGACCAGCTCGCCGTGTTGCATGGGGCCGGAGTGCAGCGAGAACTTCTCGTTTCGGCGCAGGTCTGCCGCCATGGTCGCGTCCGGCCGCATGGCCAGCCACAACTCACCAAGCGAGATTCCCGTGACGATGCCGCTCATGCGCGGCCAGCCGTCGCTGCGAATCGTCCCCAGCAACGTATAGCGGCTCTGCAGCATCCGCTGCTCGATGGCGGCGGCGAGCTCGGGTGCTTCGGAGGCGAATTCGGACCAGGGCGTCATGGATGAGATCGTACGCGGCCCTGCCTCGACGCGTCGTCGAGACGCCGGTCGGCGCTGTCGCCGGCCTGTCTCGTCGGCCGAGTTGCCTGCGTCCCGCGCGTCGGACCTCGGCGTCTTGCGATCCCGCCTCCCTTTTGAAAGATTGGCTCCTCAGATCCATTCGGGCATGGTGGTCCTGTCACCGGCTCCTGCGGCGCCGGTGTTGACCACGCCGGCAGGTTCGATGAGCAGGGCTTCGCACTCCACGGCGGCGACGGGGCGGTGCTCCATCCCCCTAGGCACCACGAAGATCTCGCCTGGCCGCAGAATGACGTCTTCGCGGCCGCGGAGCTGGATCGTCAGCTCTCCTCTGTGGACGAGAAACAGCTCGTCGGTGTCAACGTGGGAGTGCCACACGAACTCGCCTTCGAGTTTGACGATCTTCACGTCGAGGTCGTTCATCTTGGCGATGATCTTGGGTGACCAGCGGTCCTCAAAGCTGGCGAACTTGTCGTCGAGGTTCACGACGGGGCGTGGTGCGGGCATCGGTGCTCCTTGGGTCTGGAGTGACGGTACTGGCGGCCCGGGCTGGGTAGCGTGAGCACTCCGAGGAGGATGTCTCGTCTCCAAACATCTTGCCGCCGACACGACATGGGGAGGTTCGCGTTGAGCATCCTTCCCGTTCCTCACCTGGACCGCACCGCTGCAGTGGCTTGGGTCGGTCGCCATCTTGCCGGCTTGTATGCCGGCGAGCTTGCCGCCTCCCCAGCTTTCGTCGGCGGGCAGCGAGCGGCGGAGCGGGCGCTGGCAGCGTTCGATGTTGCCGGGTACGCGTCGACCCGGAGTGAAGTGTGGCCGGCGTCGCGGTCGGGGGCCTCGCGTCTGTCACCGTAC
>DATHZQ010000151.1:0-92647 GCA_035458525.1 Acidimicrobiia bacterium | reverse complement strand
CGTCTCGGCAGCGCTCCGAGCAGAAGCGAAGATCGTCGTACCCGTCAATGGCGAGCGCGGAGTCGACAACCGGCATTCCGCACACTGGATCGTTCATGGTCGGCCTCTCTCGAGTTGTGTCATCACCGTATCCCTTCCATCCGACTGGAAGGTCAAGACCTTTTCTCGGGACGGAACCTTTGAAGGTGGGGCCACCAGGTGCACGAGTGTCCCGGCTATGACACCGAGCGCGGCGCCGCCGGCAATCCCGGGTGGTTATGCAGCCACCTGCATTCGGAACGTGATCGCGGTGAGGTTCACATAGGGACGCCGAGCGACACGAGCTGCCCCGCCCACACGATGAAGAAGGTCCGCATCGACCGCCGCTCACCGCTCTCGCTCATCGTCGTCTCCGTGGAGCCCTTAATCTCGGCAAATCCCGACTTGTCGAGAGATTTCGAAATACGCGCACGCCAAGCGCCACGTGTGCTGTGCGTCCTCACCCAGCTGGAGATGCCTCGCTCCCGAGATGGTCGAGTTCGGGAAGGTGACAAACAGACAAACCGGCGCGCACGACTTCGCCATGCGCGCGATGTGGAGCGATCCCAGTCTCCGGGCGCCCCGAGGTCGGCTGGGCGGTGAGGCTGGGCCCGGGCGCCAAAGGCGGTCGGACTCCTGCTCTCCGGCGGACGTGCCGGCAGACGATCGAGAGGACTCCGAAGAACCCACCGTCGCAGGCTGCCGCTGGCCAGCCTGCAGAGTTGCATCCAGCGATTGTGAAGATCGAGATCGCCAGCGTTCGCCCGACCGACGGCACCCGCGGCCACGGGCGATGCACTCAGTCCCGACCTTCCAGCAGCTCGCCCACTCGTGCAAGGAACTCGGCCGCCGGAGCACCGTCGACGAACGCGTGGTCGAAGGTCAGGCTGAGTGTCATGAGTCGTCTGGCGACCAACGCTCCGGTCTCGTCGAAGCCAGGCACGGTCCTCAGTGCCCCGATGCCGAGGATGGCCACCTGAGGCAGATTGATGATCGGTGTGAAGCCGTCGACGCCGTAGCCGCCCAGGTTCGTCACGGTGAAGGTGCCGTCCTCGTAATCGCTGGGTAATAGCTTCCGAGCGCGGGCTAGCCCCGCCAGTCGCTCGATCTCCACCGCCACTTCCTCGACCGTCGAGTCGGCGGGGTTGTGCACCACCGGCGCCACGAGGCCTTCCTCGGTCTCAATCGCGACCGCGACCTGCGCGGCCGCAGCAGGTGTGAAGCGGTCACCGTCCCGGACACCGTTGAGCGAGGGATGGTCTGCCAGTGCACGAGCCGCATCCCTGACGATCCAGGCGGTGACTCGTTCGTGCTTCATGTCGGTCACGTCGACCGTCGTCGTCAGCGTCACCGGCGCCGTCTCCGCAACGCTGCGGCGCATGTTGCGAGCGATCACTGCCCGCAACCCCGCCATCTCCCTCGCTGGCTGCTGGACCCGGCCGGCGACCGCCCGCACGTCGGCCTCCGTGATCCGCCCCTCCGGGCCGGTTCCCGTGACGGATGCGAGATCGACTCCGAGCTCGCGGGCGACGCGCTTCGCCGATGGTGATGCTCTCACCCGCGCCGTTGGATGGGCCATCGTCGGCTCCGGTGCAGGAGACGCACTGCGCGTCTGCCCGGCGACGTCAATGTCGACCAGAGCGCAGATGGCCGTGCCTTGCGGCACCGGCTCGTTGATGGCAACCAGGCCTCGCACCACACCGTCACCTGGCGAGTGCACCTCCTGAGCGACCTTCTCGGCCTGGACTTCGGCGATCAGCTGATCGCGCTGGACGCGGGAACCTTCATCGACGAACCACGCAGTGACGACCCCGTCATCACCGGCTTCGGTGATGACGGGCATCACTACCTCGGCAGGCATGTCATCTCCTCAGGTTGTGAGGAGCGCTTTGGCACCCGCGACGATCTTGTCGGCATCGGGAAGGACGTACTGCTCGAGCACTCGGGAGTAGGGGATCGGTACATCAGGGATGGCGATGCGTGCTGGAGGGGAATCGAGATAGTCGAACGCACCCTCCACCGCCGTTGTTATCACCTCACCAGTCATGCCGAAGCTCTGATAGTCCTCGTCGACGACGAGCAGCCGATGCGTCTTGCGAACCGATTCCAGAATCGCCTCTCGATCGAGTGGCACCAGGCACCGCAGGTCGAGTACCTCTGCCGAGATGCCGTCGGCCTCCAACTGCTCCGCAGCGTCGAGCGCCCGGTGCACGGACAGGCTGATGGTGGCGATCGTGAGGTCTGTCCCCTCGCGGGCAACCGCAGCCTTGCCGATCGGCACCGTGTACGGCTCCTCGGGCACAGGGCCGGTGGCCCGGGGATTGTTGGTCATCCAGCCGAGACCGAGCACACCTTTGTGGAAGATGTACAGCACAGGGTTGTCGTCCCGTATGGCTGAGATCATCAGCCCCTTGGCGTCGTAGGGATTCGACGGAACCACAACCTTCATCCCGGGCAAGTGGGCGAAGGTGCCCCACAGTGTCTGAGAGTGCTGGCCGGCGTCGGAGTAACCGCCGCCGGCCGCCGTCATCAGCACCATCGGCACCTTGATGTTGCCTCCGGAGAAGTAATGGATCTTCGCCATGTTGTTGTAGATCTGATCCATGCAGACGCCGAAGAAGTCGATGAACATCAACTCGGCAATGGGCCGCAACCCGTTGGTTGCGGCGCCGATGGCGGCGCCGATGAACCCGGTCTCCGAGATTGGCGTATCCATGATTCGGTCCGGGCCGAACCGATCGAGGAGGCCCTCGGTCGCCCCGAAGATGCCGCCGTATACGCCAATGTCCTCGCCGAGAGCGAACACGGTCTCGTCCCTGTCCATCTCTTGGGCAATTGCCTCGGCGATGGCTTTCTGAGTCGTGAGCTTGCGCTCAGTTGTCGTGGTCATCGGAGCCTCCTACGCAAAGACGTGGAGGAGTGCATCCTCCGGCGCTGGATCCGGGCTGTTGCGGGCGAAATCGATCGCTTCGTCCACCTCGTTGTGCATCCTCTCGGTGATACCCTCGCGGTCCGCAGCGGTGAGCACACCTTCTTCGAGCAAGCGATCTCCAAACACAACGAGCGCGTCGCGATCGCCCATGGAATCCTTGAACTCATCGGTGCGATAGGCATCTGCGTCGCCTTCGAAGTGGCCCCACAGCCGGTCGGTCTTCACCTCGATGAGGCTGGGGCCGTCACCGGCGCGGGCCCTGGCGATGGCCTCCCGGACGACCTCGTACACCGCCACCGGGTCGTTCTCCGGAACCAGCACCCCGGGCATACCGTACGCCGATGCACGATCGCTGTTGTCGGGAACCGCAGTGGATGCTTCCTTCGGCACCGAGATGGCGTAGGCGTTGTCTTCGCAGATGAACACCACCGGGAGGTTCCACAATGCGGCCAGGTTGAGCGACTCGTGGAACGCTCCCTGGTTGGCCGCTCCCTCACCGAAGAAGGAGATCGCAACGTTGTCCTTGCCCAGCTTCTTGAAGGCAAGGGCTGCCCCGACCGCAACCGGCATGCCTTCGGCGATGATTCCGGAGCAGCCGAAGTTCGGCTCAGCGGAGAAGAGGTGCATGTGGCCACCCTTGCCGTGGCCGAGACCGGTGTCCTTGCCGAAGATCTCAGCGGCCATGCGCTTGAGATCGAGCCCTTGTGCGATCGCCACGTGGTGGGGCCGGTGGGTCGCGGTGATGGCGTCGCCTGCCTTGAGGTGCGGCATCGTGCCGACGGCAACGGGCTCCTGTCCGGCTGCGAGATGCATCTCGCCGGGCACTTCGCCGGCCGCGATGTCGAATGCTGGCAGCTTGTCCGCAAAGTAGATCTCGCGAAGCCGCTCCTCGAAGTAGCGGATCTTGACCATGGTCGAGTACATGTCGACCAGATGGTCCTTGGGTATCTCCACACGAACTCCCTTCGATCGGGTGGGCCGCTGTCACCAGCCACCGCCGCAGTCGACTACGTTTCGGACTCTACCCTCTGGGGCTGCTCGAGTCCGGCCCAAGCGCCGGGGTGTCGTCGCCCCTCCGTGAATGAGCCGCAAGGGTCTTCGACACGGAGAGCAGGAAGGGTCCGGGTGAAACCTCGACGTGGGCGGCGCCACTCCGAATGAGGTGCCGCTCTCCGTCGAGGGCTACGACCCGTGTGGCGGTCGAGAGCTCGATCCGAGTGCCCTCGGCGACCGTGCGGTGCTCTGCCACCGACACCTCGCCGACGAGGCCTGGACCGAGGATCGCTCGCACCCTTCGCCCCGGGCCGAATCGAATGTAGCGAGCGTGGCGAGGGGGCACCGGGCCGAGGGCCGCGGCGATCGAGGCAATGCCAACAGCCTCAGGCCGGGCGTTGGCGACAACGGCTTCCACGAGCTCATCGGGATCCCAGAGCGCCCTGGCCCCGGTCCAATGAGCCCGCACACCGACGGCGTCGACCACGGCAGTCTTCGCTTCGGCGGCTCCGGTGTGCACGACCATCGTCGTGAGCTGATCGTAAGCGTCGTCAGGTACGTTGCCGGCCGCCGCCAGCGCCGTGGCGTAGCCGACCATCGTCGGCTCGTGCGCGATCGCCACGGCGTTGTTGGTGCCGGCTGCCAGCGGGACGAGCCGGGCACCGGGCCACGCTTCGACGGCGGATCGAACCGTACCATCTCCACCCACCGTGACCAGCGCCCGAGCCCCCAGCGCGTTCAGCATGGCGGCAGCATCATGGGTGTCGCGCTCGGAGGCTTCGGCTTCGAGCGGCAGGAAGTCCACCCGAGCCGCGGCACCTCGGGCCAGGCGGACTGCCCGTTTCGCCACGCCGCCGGAGTCGTCGAGCGCAACCACCACGGCTGGGGGTCCCGCGGTCATCCCCACCAACAGCCGGGCGACCAGGTTGGCCTTTTCCTCCACATCGACCACGCGCGCGAGCCCCACCAAGCGGCGAACGTCCTTGGAGGCCACCGGATTCGCGATCAAACCCACCAGGGGTGGGTCGCCGTAGGCGGGGGTCAGCATCCGCCTACCCTATTGAGTCTGTGACCTCCGCACCTACGAGCCGTACCGTGGAGCCAGCGCGCCGCGCGGCAGCTAGATCCTCGGCACGTACTGGGCACCGACATCGGGTCACCCCAGTCCCGGCTCGAGGGAGCATTGGTCTCGACGACGACCGGCGAGGTCGAACCACCACGGCGGGGCGTCGCCCCAACCACGTGGCAGATCCCGACCCAGTGGTTTCCGCAATCCTGGCTGCTGGCGCTCGGAAACTCGCTGGCCGCACCGACGCCGCCTTCGCCGTGGGCAGAGCGTCGTCCTGCCCCATGGCACCGAGGTCGCCTGCGGCTCGGTTGCGGGGAGGCAGCCCGCGTGTGCTCTCACCGGACACGGGCATTGTGTCTGCGCTGTCTTGTGAACCGCGCTCGTCCCGTAGCGCTGGCGCGCCGGCTGCGGTGGCCGTGCGTACATCCCGCCAAGACCGGTTCAGCGTTCCCACCAGATCGTCGCAAGTTGGCGGCCGGGCCGCTGCTCCGTTTCGAGGAACTGCCGGATGTCTGGGTCCCGATCCTCGGTGAGGCAAAGGCGGACCCGCGTGCGTTCGATGTCGGCGGGTCCGATGCGGCCCTTGTGGTCGCGGAGTTCGACGACATCGATGTGCGGACGGATTCCAAGCTCGGCGAGAACATCAAGGAGGTCCATCGCGGTTGGGCCACGGGGCCGTTCGAGGCCCCAGAAGTGGTTCCATGCGCCATTGAGCTTGGCGAGCGGGTGCCGGGTATCGATCTCGACGACCACGCCAAGCTGAGCGTGGCTCTGGAGGGCCCGGAGAAACGGTTCGATCTCGGGAACGTTGTAGAGCACTTGTGAGCACACCACGAGATCGGCGCTCGGCACGGTCCCTTCGATAGCCGTCCACTCCCCGGCGAACGCCTCGACGGGAACTCGGCGCGAAGCCGCCTCGGTGCGGAACTGTTCGAGGAGTGGTTGGCTCTTGTCAACTCCAACGACGGCAACGGCCGGCGGCACGAGGTGCAGAGAGGCGCGGCCGGCGCCGCAGCCCACATCGAGTACGGTCGGTGCGGAACCAGCGCTTCTCAGCAGGTCCAGGCTCCGCTTGGTGGTTGATGAGTTCGGAGGATTCGTCTCTGCTGTGAAGCACGATGGTGGCAGCACCCAGGGCGATACCGGCGCCGCCAGGAGAATGCGATCCGGGATCGCCCATTCCTCGAGCCGGCGACGCCAACGCTCACTCGCCCGCTCACCTCTCACAGCGTCGAGGCTACTGCGCAGACCGCATTCCCTCCGGCAGCCTCACGCGGCGGTCGCTATCTTGATCTTGGCGCACGTCCGACACGCTGAGATGTGCGGTCGATGGAAGGAGCTGTAGTGGCTGTCGAATCATCCGACGCGAGCGTCGGCAATCCCCGGTTGTACGAACTGATCGAGGACTCGCCACGCGAGGGCACGAGCCCCACGATCTGGGCATGGCCTCAGCTCACCGAGTATCTGAAGGTGGCCGCGCAACCTGTCCAAGGGCCCTGGCCACCACACCAGAACCGCCGACCTGGCCCGGATGCCGACGCCGAGCCCGTTGCGGTCCCTGATCCACAAGCACCTGACTACCGGCGGGCCTGACCCGATCTGCATCACGGAGGCACCATGTATCCCCCACGATTTCGGTACGAAGCCCCCAAGACCATCGAGGGTGCGATCAACCTGCTGTCGGAAGGCGCCGGTGACGCCAAGGTGCTTGCAGGCGGTCAAAGCCTCATCCCACTTCTGAAATTGCGGTTTGCCTCACCGACCCTGCTCGTCGACATCAACGAGATCTCCGGGCTGGACTACCTCGACTTCGGCGCCGACGGTTCGATACGGATCGGTGCACTGTGCCGCCACTCGGCATTGGAGCAGTCCGAGGAGCTGAAGGTCAGGCAACCGGTCATGGCGGCTGCCGCCGCCCTCGTTGCCGACCCTATCGTGCGCAACCGCGGCACGTTGGTCGGCTCGCTGTGCCATGCCGATCCTCAAGGTGATTGGGCGGCCGTGATGGTCGCTCTCGGAGGAAGCCTGGTGGTCCAGGGTCCCCAGGGGCGCAGGACGATCCCGACGTCGGAACTCGTCCACGGGCCCTTCCAGAATGCCCTCGCCCATCATGAGATCGGCATCGAGGCGACGGTCCCCGCTCCGCAGGGCGTGCCGATGGGCGGCTACCTGAAACTCGAGCGCCGCATCGGTGATTTCGCCACCGTGGCCGTCGCGGTGAGCGTCGACATGCAGGGCGACTCGGTCGCACGAGCTGGGATCGGCCTCGTCGCGGTCGGCCCGAAGACCATCGACGCAACCGACGCAGCCGCGTCGCTGGTTGGTGGTCGGATCACGGCGGACACGATCTCCACTGCCGCAGACCTGGCCGCCGGGGCTGCAAAGCCTCGCACTGACCACCGCGGAAGCGCCGACTACAAGAAGCACATCGTCCACACGTTCGTGACGCGGATCCTCACCCGCGTCGCGGCATCAATTGAGAAGGCGGCCTGACATGACCAGCCTGTTCGAGGAGATCAGACCAGACCCTGGTGAGGACGTCCCCACCCGCAGGATCACGATCACCCTCAACGGTGAACGTCGAGCCGCCAACGTCGAGCCGAGGCTGCTGCTGGCCCACCTCATCCGACAAGGCTTCAAACTCACCGGGACGCACACCGGATGCGACACGACCAACTGCGGCGCCTGCACCGTCCTGTTCGATGGCCAGCCGGTGAAGAGCTGCACCATGCTCGCCGTCCAAGCCGACGGTCACGAAGTGATGACAGTCGAGGGTCTCGCCGGGCCGAGCGAGCTGCACCCCATCCAGGAAGGATTCAAGGACGAACACGGTCTCCAATGCGGATTCTGCACTCCGGGAATGATGATGACCGCCAAGGCGCTCCTCGACAGAAACCCGGAGCCGACGGAGGAGGACGTCAGGTGGGCCCTGGCAGGCAACCTCTGCCGGTGCACGGGATACCAGAACATCGTGAAAGCCGTCCTCTGGGCGGGTGAGAAGCTCCGCGCGGAGAGCGGTGACGGAGAGGAGTCCTGATGGTTCTGGACGAACTGAAGATCGGGGGGTTGGGCTCGAGCCGGCGACGGGTCGAAGACGACCGCTTCATCCGCGGCAAAGGCAACTACGTCGACGACATCGTGCTGCCCGGCATGCTCCACATGGAAATCCTCCGTAGCCCCGTCGCTCATGCCCGGATCAAGGAGATCGATACGTCCAAGGCATGGGATATCCCCGGCGTTCGACTCGTTCTCACCGGTGAGATGATGGCGTCGCGCAACCTCGCGTGGATGCCGACCCTTTCCTACGACACCCAGGCAGTGCTCGCCACCGACAAGGTGCGGTTCCAAGGCCAGGAAGTCGCGTGCGTCATCGCCGACGACCCGTACATCGCCAAGGACGCGTGCGAAGTCATCAACGTCGTGTACGAACCGCTGCCGGTGATCGTCAACCCGGAGCAGGCGCTTGCTCCGGAGGCTCCTGTGATCCGGGACGACAAGCAGAACCAGCCCGACAATGTGATCTTCGATTGGGAGGTGGGCGACAAGGCCGGGACCGACGCGGCCTTTGCCCAAGCCGACGTCGTCTCGCAGATCGCGATGCATTACCCCCGGTCGCACCCGTCGCCCATCGAGACCTGCGGGTCGATCGCCGACTTCGACCGCTCGACGTCGAAGCTCACGATGTACATGACGACGCAGGCGCCTCACATCATTCGCGCTGCGGTGGCTCTCGTCGCGGAGCTGCCAGAACACCTGATCCGCATCGTGTCGCCCGACATCGGCGGCGGCTTCGGGAACAAGGTGCCGATCTATCCCGGATACGTGGTCTCCATCCTGGCGTCGATCCTGCTCGAACGTCCGGTCAAGTGGATCGAGGACAAGAGCGGAAACCTCATATCGACCGGGTTCGGTCGGGACGTGTACCTGAAAGGTGAGATGGCGCTCCGCAGCGACGGGAAGATCCTCGGTTTCCGGATGCACACCGACTCCGACCATGGTGCCTTCTTCTCCGACGCCCAGCCAAGCAAGTTCAAGATCGGGCTGATGCATTCGGCTTTCTCCTGCTACGACATTCCGGTGGCGCATCTCACTGCGCGTGGTGTCTACACGAACAAGGCTCCTGGTGGGGTTGCCTATCGATGCTCGTTCCGTGTGACCGAGGCGATGTACTTCCAGGAGCGAATGGTTCAAGCGGCTGCAGACGACCTCGGCATGGATCAAGCTCAGTTCCGCAGGATGAACTTCGTGCGCGACGACGACTTCCCACATCGCACCGCCTTCGGCTTCCTCACCGATTCGGGACAGTACGGGAAGTGCCTCGACGTCGGTCTGGAGGCGATTGGCTACGAGAGTTTCCTCCGGGAGAAGGAGGAAGCCCGGAAGCGAGGCCGGCTCCTTGGAATCGGGATCTCGACCATGACCGAGCCGCTCGGCGCAGGAAACAGCCGGGAGTACGACATCCTCGGAATCAAGATGTTCGACTCGGCCGAGCTGCGGGTGCACATGACGGGGAAGGCCATCCTCCGCACCGGTGCGAAGACACAGGGGCAGGGGCATGAGACCACCTGGGCCCAGATCGTCGCTCACGAGCTCGGCATCCCTGCCGAGGACGTGGTCGTCGAGGAGGGCGACACAGACACCGCCCCGTTTGGAATGGGGACGTACGCCTCGCGGAGCACCCCGGTCGCCGGAGCCGCGGTCTCGATGGTGGCCCGCAAGATCCGCGCCAAGGCGCGCAGGCTCGCCGCCCATCTCCTCGAGGCCTCCGAAGAAGACATCGAATGGGAGCTCGGCCGCTTCTACCTCCGCGGCGAACCCTCACGCGGGGTCACGATCCAGGAGTGCGCAATGGCCGCCTACTCCAATGTCCCTGACGGCATGGAACCGGGCC
Organism: Acidimicrobiia bacterium; assembly: GCA_035458525.1. GTDB lineage: Bacteria > Actinomycetota > Acidimicrobiia > Spongiisociales > UBA5794 > DATHZQ01. Next base: position 82,744 of record DATHZQ010000151.1, on the reverse strand, counting down.
TGGAGAACACCGCGTACTACGACCCGCCGAACCTCACATGGCCGTTCGCCTGCTACATCGTGACCGTCGAGGTCGACCCCGGAACCGGTGTTTGGGATGTCTTGAGGGTCGTCGCCGTCGACGACTGCGGGGTCCGCATCAACCCGATGATCGTGGAGGGCCAGATCATGGGGGGGCTGACTGAGGCATATGCGATGGCAAACATGCAGTACATCACCTTCGACGCGGAAGGGAACTGCATCGGGGGCAACTACATGGACTACCTGTTGCCGACTGCTTGGGAGACGCCGGGATTCGAACTCCACGAGGTGGTCACGCCTTGCCCCCACCACCCCATCGGGGCAAAGGGCATCGGCGAGTGCGCCACGGTCGGAGGCCCGGCCGCATTCGTGAACGCAGTCATGGATGCGCTCAAGGACTACAACGTTCGCAACATCGACATGCCTCTCTTGCCCGACCGGGTCCACAAGGCGATTGCGGAGCGAACGGACGTGTCGGGAGCACCTCCGGTGAGGACGGACGAGTGACCTCCCCACCGCCGGACGGCTGGAAGGTCCTCGAGCACGCCGTCGAGCTCTCCCGCAGGGGAGAGAGCTTCGTGCTGGCAACCGTCGTGTGGCGTCAGGGGCCGTCGTCGGGGAAAGAGGGATCCCGTGCCATCGTGTCGGCCGACGGCTCGACATTCGGATGGATCGGTGGTGCGTGCGCCGAGCCCGCCATGATCCGCGAGGCGCTCGCCTCGCTCGAAGATGGGAATCCGCGCCTGCTGGTACTTGGCATGGAACAGCTCCTGGTTGACCTACCGGAGGGGATGATCTCGGTGCCGATCTCGTGTCAAAGTGATGGTGCGCTCCAGGTTCATCTCGAACCGGTCGTGCCGGCTCCCATGGTCGTGGTCGTAGGGCGTTCGCCCATGGCGAGCACGCTCGTCGACTTCGTCGATCGACTCGGGTGGCAGGCACGGCTCATCGATCGCTCCGATCCCATCGACGTATCGCCCGGGGCTGCGATCGTCGTCGCCACCCAAGGCCACGGCGACGAGGAGGTCCTGATCGAGGCCATCGCCAAGCAGCCCGGCTACCTCGGTCTGGTTGCATCCCGCAAGCGGAGCGTGGTCGTCCTGGACTACCTGCGTGCCCACGGAGTCACCGACGACCTGCTCGAGGCGATCCACGTCCCGGCCGGAATCGATCTCGGCCCGACATCGCACCGAGAAATGGCCGTGTCGATCCTCGCCGAACTCGTCGCCGCTCGCGTTCGCGGCGAGTTGAGCAGCTCAACGGCAGTGATGGACACATCCCGACCGGCTACCGCCGTTGACCCGGTGTGCGGGATGGAGGTGACGGCAGACGAGTCGGGGCGCCCGTACGAATACGGGGAGATCACCTACTACTTCTGCTGTCCTGCCTGTCGAAACACGTTCGTCGCGGATCCCGAAGCAGAATTGAGGAGAGCGCATGCTGATCACGAGTGAGTTCGACGTCACAGAGTCTCCCGACAAAGTCTGGGAGTTCTTCAACAACATCCCCCTCGTCGCCGCGTGCCTGCCCGGTGCGGACATCTCCGAGCAGATCGGTGACGATCGATACGTCGGCACGGTCGTGATCGGACTCGGCCCGGTGAAGCTGAACTTCACGGGAGAGGCTGAGATCAAGGAGCGGAACGAGGCCGAGCGGTCCATCGTGGTCGACGCCGCTGGCGCCGAGGTGAAGGGTCGGGGCCAGGCGGCGCTCCTGGTGAACGCCGCGCTCATTCCTCACCACTCGGGGACGCGGGTCCGCGTCGACCAGGACCTCCAGCTGTCCGGGGCTGCGGCACAGTACGGGCGCGGCCTGGTTCAGGACGTCACGGCCGTCCTCCTCGACGAGTTCGCCGCCAACATGCGAGGCCAGTTGTCGGCACTCGAGGCGGGCGTGGACTATGTGCCCACAGCCGGATCCTCGGCGAGCGGATTCATGATCGGCCTCAAGGCGATGTGGATGGCGCTCGCCCGCGTCGCCCGCCGCTTCTTCCTTCCCTACCGATCAGCAACCGACTGACGAGGAGAATCACATGTCACTCTGGACAATCGGAAACCTCGTGCTCCTACTGGTGGTGGTGCCGGTGCTGGTAGCGCTGTTGAACCGTGTGCTCGCCGCCCTCGAGGACATCCGCGGCGCCGCCGAGGTGACCCTCGCCGGCGGGCTCGGGATCATCGAAGAGGTCCATCACGTCACCGATCGGCTCGCCGTCACGGACGAAGTCATCGACGAGGTAGCCAACGGCGCCGTGCGATACGCCGGCTCAGTCGGAAAACTGCTCGGCTAGAAGGGAACCATGGAACCTGTCGCAATTGTCACACTTGTCCTTGCAGGCCTCATCATCGCTGCTGCAGCGCTTGGACTGCTCAGGGTGATCTTCCACCTCCGAGCCGTCGTCAAGACGCTTGACACCCTTATCGGAGGCGTGGACCTCATCGTCGACAAGACCGCCGCCGTGCCGGTCGTCGCGCCGTCCCTCAACGAGAGCCTGGCACCGGTTCGCGCCTTTGCCGAAAGCATCTGAGGAGGTAGAGATGACGCAACTCGTCCTCGCCTCGACAACCGGATGGACCGTCGGGTACATCATTGGAATCGTCGTCGTGCTGGTGGTTGTGGCCCTGGTCGTGCCGATTCTGGTGCTCGCCCACCGAGTCGGCGTGCAGGCGGCAGCCGTCAACGCCGGGCTCCAGCGAGCGGCAGAGAACACCGCCGCGCTGTCCCATCTCAACACGACCATGGAATCTGCCGAGATCATCGTCGACGGCCTCCGTCGGGGACGCCAGCGACTGGGAGGTTGACCGATGCTGGATGGATACACCGAAGAGCAACTATGGCAGTTTGCCAACTACGCAGGTCTCGTCGTGGTCATTGCAGTCGCCGCGTTGCTCACGATTCTCGTTCTGTTCGTCAGGACCATCGAGCAGCGTGTCGTGCAGGTCCGCGAAACCCTCAAGCAAGCGGTCGCCAACACCAACGACACGGCCTTGATCGGCGCCACGGCGGAGCGGGTTGACGCCGTGCTCGAGGAAGGGCTCAAACACCACCTGTTCCTGGGTCGGGTTCTCGACAAGGTGCGCTCGTGAACGGTCTCGTCGTCTTCACGGTCATCGATATCGCCCTCCTGATCGCAGGACTCGCCATCTACCTCTACATCGTCGGATCCCAGCTGGGGCGGGTGGCAACCGTTCTGGAGGAGTGCTCCGAGCTCGTCTGGGATGTCAAGAAGAACGCAGAGGTCATCGACGCAGGGCTGGGAAGCATCAACAACACCGGGCGTGTGATCGCCGGAGCGCTTCCGCTGCTCTACGACATGGGCGAGCGGATCGTGGCCGGTGCCACCTTCGACCACGACGCCGCAATGGACTCGGGCCATGCCGCGCCCGCGTCGGGGACGAGGCGATCTCGTCTGCTGGAGAGTGTCGGGTACGACAGCGACTGACGACGCGTCCCCTCAACCAGGGGGCGCGTCGCGGCGGGTCGTGAGCGGTTTCGTCGTCGGCGCGCGATAGGACCCGATCCACTCTTGCTTCCATTCCCGGTCGAACTGCTCGCCATTGCAGCTCGGGTGGTAGATCGCCAGCAGCTCCTCGGTGATGCGTTCACGATGTGACCGGGAATCCCCCGGGATCACATAGGTTGCGATCCACAGGTTCCACTTGCTGGTTGCGCGTGCGATCCAACTGGGAGCCTGAGGATGGTCAAAAGGGAAGCCGCACACCGAGAGATCATCTGCGTGTCCGAGATAGATGACCTCGAACCTCTGAGTGTCCGGCGAAGGTCGAGTGAGGATGGCGAACAGCGCCGCCTCGTCCGGTGCCTTCCATCCGCCCAGCACCCTGGGCCCCTCAAAGGGATATCCACCCAGCGAACCGAGGCGGATCATTGGTACGCCTCCAGATCCTGCTCCTCGCTCACCGACTCAGCCCACACGACAGGCCACTGCGGAAGGCCTGCCCGCTGCGCGGCGTCGGTGAACACGTCGATTGCCTTGTCGACCGCCGCGTCGGCCGTCTCGGCCTCGATCACCAACTGAGCAGCGTAGCTCGAGGTTCCGATGCCACTGGCGATTCCCTCCCAGGCGGCCACTGCGTCCGCGAGCTCAACGATCTCTTCGCGCTCCATCTTGCGGTCTCCATCGGACCGCAACGAAATGCTCCATCGCATGTGTCCGCTCCTGTCAGATCGTCGCCAGTTGTTCGGCGAATGCCTCGAGGTTGGCGAGGTTGTGTCCGGACCACAGAACGTCGATGTGGGGAAGCGCCACCGACATCCCCAGGCTGGTCGGGGCAGACTGCTCGGCGTCCCCTTTCATCGGGTTCATCCAGACGATGCGGTAGCACAGCCGGCCAAGCCGCTCGAGCGCATCGTCGAGGAGGGCTGGGTCGCCGCGATCCAAACCGTCGGAGCAGATGATGACCAGTGCCCCGCGCGCCATCCCGCGCCGGGCGTAGCGCCGGACGAACGTGTCGAGTGAGGCGCCGATCTGCGTGCCGCCTGCCCAATCGACGACCTCCTTGCCTGCTTGCTCGAGCGCGTCGTCAGGGTTGCGTCTCCGCAAGGACGGCGTGATCCGAGTGAGGTGCGTCCCGAAGCAAAACGCCTCCATCCGGGAGGTCGCTGCGCGCGTAGAGTGGGCGAACTGCAGGAGGTTGCGCGAGTAATCGGCCATGGAGCCGGAGATGTCGAGAAGGAGCACGAGCGGTCGTGGCCGTTTGCGGCGTTTCCTCCACCAGAGCTCGCCAGGCTCTCCGTGGGAGCGCATCGTCTCCCTCGCCATCTTCCGCAGGTCGAGCCGCCGGCCGCGGTTGGAGCTGCGGTGGCGGCGGGTCCGACGGAGGGGTGGGGTGGCCCGGAGGCTCGAGATGATTCGTCGAAGCGACTCGAGCTCCTCGTCAGTGCACTCTGCGAACGCCTTCGAGTGGTTCACGATCACGGACGAGGCTTCAGCGCCGAGGCGTGTCTCCTCCTGCTCCTGGCCGTCCTCCGGCTGGTCGCCAGACGGAACATCGAAGACGGACTCGGCGCCCCGAGCCGACAACTTGCGAGGCACGGCATGCGATGCATCGTCCGAGGTGCCGCCGAGAAAGTACTCGGTGAAACAGGCGTTGTAGATGGGGATTTGGTTGCGACCGTGTACGAGCGTGACGCGCCCAGCCCAGTAGATGTCCTCCAGTCGCCCCGGATCGAGCAGCGCCGCAGCAGTGGTGAAGGCCATCACATCGTCGGTTCCGACGGGAAGATCCCGCCGACGGACGAACCTGGAGAAGTCGAGGAGCGTCGGGAGGGGACCCCTGTCAGTCTCCACCGATGATGCTCCCGATCCGTCGCCCCACGACGTCGAGGTCGTCTCGATCCTTGATGACGGATCCGAGTGAGTACTTGAACGTGTCTTCATCCAGGTCGTCGGCATCGATCGCCTGCAGCGCCTCGACCCAATCGATGGTCTCCGCGACGCCGGGGGGCTTGGCGAGATCGAGCCCTCGAAGGCGGTGCACAGCAGCAACTGCCTTGGCCGCAAGGGTTTCCGACACTCCTGCGAGCCGCGTGCGAACGATCTCTTCCTCGCGCTCGGCGGTCGGGTAGTCGATCCAGTGGTACAAACAACGCCGCTTCAGAGCATCGTGGAGCTCTCTCGTGCGGTTCGACGTGAGAACGACCAGAGGTCGGGAGGTTGCCGAGATGGTGCCGATCTCAGGGATGGTGACCTGGAAGTCGGACAGGAGCTCCAGCAGAAACGCCTCGAACTCGTCATCGGCTCGATCTACCTCGTCGATGAGGAGAACACAGTCTCCACCCGCCCGCACCGCTTCGAGAAGCGGGCGCTCGAGCAGGAACTTCTCTCCGAACAGTGCATCGACGGACTGTTCATCCGTGAGGCGATGCTCGGATAGCGCTCGAATGTGGAGCATTTGACGCGCATAGTCCCACTCGTAGAGGGCCTGGTTGGTATCGATGCCCTCGTAGCACTGCAGCCGGATCAAGCGGCGGGAGAACACAGAGGCGAGCGTCTTTGCCAGTTCGGTCTTGCCGACCCCGACTTCGCCTTCGAGAAGGAGCGGTCTGCCGACGGTGATCGCGATGAATGCCGCCGTGCTGAGCCCCCTATCGGGCAGATAGCCGTCGCTTCTCAGCAACGCGTCGAGTGCCGGAATGCTCTCCAGCGCCAAGGAGCTCGATCCGCCGGAGTTGCGCATGAACTCAGGCGTCGTGGGTACCGAGCACGAGCTCTCGCAGGCTTGCCCCGTCGCCGGACAGCTTGCCTTCGCGCTCGAGAGTTGCCCGCCACGCGGTCTGCAGATCAGTGCCCGGCTCGCCGTACCCATCAAAGGTGATTCCGACCATGTTGCGGCACGTCTTGGTTGGGCTGCAATCGGCGTCGAGCAGCACCTGATCCTCCGTCGGGGAAGACCACATGGTGGTCGTGTCGTTGGGCTGATCTCGCTGATCCATCGCGTCTCCTTGTGAGCAGATCGTAGCAGTGCGTCGGGTCGAACACCGGGCCGCGTGGCGGCTAAGGCCGCGTGGCGATGACCTCGGCGACAATGGAGACAGCGACTTCGGGAGCGCTCGAAGCGCCGATGGGCAATCCTGCGGGACCGCGGACTCGGTCGTCCCAGTCGACCCCGCGGTAGGCCAGCCAGTCTTTCCGCAACTCCTGCATGCGCGGCGATCCGATCGAGCCGATATATCCCGTCCCGGACGCAAGTGCAGCCTGGAGGGCACGTCCCGCGGTCTCGACTTCGTGGCCCATCACGACGACGGCATCGATCGACGAGAGGGTCGCCATCATTCCCGACGCCGTGGCCACGTCGGCGACCAACGACGGCTGCCAGCCAATGAGCGTGAACGCATCGACCAGAGCTTCGGCGACCGGACCACCGCCCGAGATCACGGCGCGCGGCACGGGCACGAGCGACGTCACGAGGTGATCGGTCGAGAGGTGGATGCCAGGATCACCGGGTTCGAGGTGTTCCGCTTCGTCGAGACGTTCTCCATCGACGCGAACAGCAAAGCGAGTTGGTCTCCGTGCCGCAAGGTCTTCCCAGATGTCAACGGCGATGGCGCTTCCATCCATCAGCGCCAGAGTCATCGTGGAGCCCTCGGCTCGTCCGGTGACAAGGGCCTCGACGGGGCCGAGTTGTATCTCGATGAGTCTGCCGGCGCCGTCGAGACGACGCACGGCTTCGGCGATCGCATGATCGAGCGCCCCGCCCATCAGATCGCCGATGCGCCCTCCGCCGGGGGTGATGGCGACCGCTTCATTGCGCGCTGTGGACTCGGGACAAACCACCCATGCAACGTGCACGCGGGTGCTGGCGCGCAAGCACGAAAGCACGCTCAACGCGATGTCGTAAACGGCACCCTCCCAATCTGGGCGATCAGTATGCCACGGCCCGAGATCGGCTGGTTTGTCGCTGCTGGCGTGTTCTCTGTCGCGAGGTGGCTCCTCGAGTTCGCCGACATCCAGTACTACGACCCCGAATCGATCGTCGGCTACAGCGGCGTACTCATACAGACAGGTGCAGGCTTGGCAACTGGAGTCGCCCTGCTCGTTCTCTGGCGTGCCCCGCCGGTCCAACGAGGAGCCTTACTCATCGGTGTCGGCGGCGTCGCTGCCATCATGCAAGGATTGGGGAACCTGTTCGAGGATGCCTTCGGGTGGGAATGGGCGGAGTGGGGGTTCTTCATCGGTGGTATGGGCATGTTGATCACCCTGGCGCTGGCGGGCGTACTCGCATTGACCGTCCGATCTCCGATGCGTTGGTCGGGTCTGTTTCTCCTCCTGGGGTCGACGGGCGCGATGCTCGGGTACGGACTGCTGGTGATGGGATTGACATGGATCGGGTTCAGCGTCTGGATCTATCGACAGGTCGTGGAGAAGCAGCGAGCCACTGTCGGCTGAGGCAGCTCGACAACCGTCAATGCTGAGCGGCTGGGGACACCCGAGACGTGCCGATCGGCTCGGTTTGGGGCAGCGTGCGTTCTTGCTCCCTATTTGGTGATCGGCCTGCCAGGGGGGTTCGTCTCTGAGCGCGGCTGCTGTCAGCCTCATTGACTCACCCCCCTGATCGTCGATGTGCTGCCATGTGCTCTTCTTGACCCATTCTGTCGAAACCGAGTACTCGCAGACGATGTGCTCTGTGTGACGGCCATCCCATGGTTCGCATTCACGAGCTTCCAACACCCTATGCCGTCCCGTCGATGCAGATTCGATCCCCCGCTTCGCCTGGGGCAAGTATCACGAGCCGGGAACAGGTTGGTGATGCCGCTCAGCGTTCAAGCCCACCGCGGTCTGATGCACGGCGTGCACGTCGCCGCTTGACGGGCACATCCAGCACGACCCAACAACACGCAGTCGGACCTGACCTGGGAGCCGACCAGACTGATATGGGTGCCGGTCCAGGACACTCGACGAAGTGGTGATCTGGTACTGCTGGTAGCTGTTTATCGCGTCGAGCCCGTCAGGACCCTTCGGCTTCGGCGGTAGTGGATCGCTGGGGACCGACGACGAGCCAGATCGCGCCGGCAAGCAGCGCCCCGATCGCTGGGAACACGATGAAGGCCCAGGCCTGACCGAGGGCCCAGTCACCCTGGAAGACGGCCGTTGCGAGTGAGCGGGCGGGGTTGACCGAAGTGTTCGACACGGGGATCGAGATCATGTGCACAAGCGCGAGCCCGAGGCCGGCGGCGATCGGGCCGAACCCGTTCGGTACTCCGTCTTCGTCGGTTGTGCCCAACACGATCAGGATGAAGACCGCGGTCACAACGATTTCGATGATCGCAACTGACAATAGATCGAACCCCGCGGGCGAGTGGGCGCCGTAGCCGTTCGACGCGAAGCCGGCGTCCTGGGCTTGGCTCATGTAGCCATCGGTGCCGGCTAGGACAAGCGCGAGGAAGCCTGCACCTACCACTCCGCCGACGAACTGACCGACGAAGTATGGGGCCGACTTGGCGGCAGGTAGCTTCCTTGTGGCGAGCATGCCGATGGTCACGGCAGGGTTGATGTGGCAGCCGGAGATGCGGCCAATCAGGTAGGCCATACACAGCAGGCTGAGCCCGAACGCAAGCGAAACGCCGAGGATCCCGACGCTGAGGCCCTCGTTGAAGCCGCCGGTTGCGAAGATCGCGGTGCCAGCGCCGCCGATCACGAGGACCGCCGTTCCGATGGCTTCGGCGAACCCGACCCGAACATCATGACTCATACGCGAACTCTCCTCAGGGTGGTACGTAGCGCGAACACTAACGAGAGGGCAAGGTGCCGGGCGAGCCGCTAAAGCAGATGATGATGCCTGAGACGGCCGGCTCAGTCGGGCGCAAAGGGCGGTGAGGTACTCGAACGTGCGGATATCGCCGGTCTCGCCACGTCGCCGCAGTGTTCGTCTTCATCGTCGCCGCGATCGGCATCGCCGCCAGTCAGATTCGTCACGCCACAGGCGGACAGGGCCCTTCGTGCTGCTGGAGGCAGAGGGTCTGGCGTCACAGGTGACGGGTGAGCTTCCGCCTCACGGTGCGATGCGGCTCGAGATGCCGTCGAGCAGCTGTAGCGTTGCCAGCACGCCGCTCGACGGCATGGTTGGGGGCGGCCTCTCGGACAACTCGGGTTCCGCCTATGTGTTCGAGCGAACGGAATTGGGATGGGTCGAGTCGACGAAGCTTGTCGCGTCCGACTCGGGCGACGTCGGATTGGTTCGGCTTCTCATCGGCGGTCGACGGCAACACGATTCTGATTGGGGCGTTCTCAAGCGACGGTGTGACTGCCGATACCGGTTCGGCGTATGTGTTCGACCGCACGGCGTCGGGTTGGGTTGGGTCGGCCAAGCTCGTCGCGTCAGACGGTTCGACCGGCGACCGGTTCGGCCGGTCCGTCGCAATCGATGGCGACGTGATCGTCATTGGAGCACCTCAGCGCGACGATTCAGGATTCTCCTCCGGGGCGGCATACATCTTTGGTCGCGCTCCTTCTGGATGGGTTGAGGCTGCGAAGCCGACCGCGAGTGATGCTGACGCGTACGAACGACTTTGGAGACGTTGTCGCGCTTCAGGGAACCACGGTGGTCGTCGGGCAACCTGGAGGCGACGACGCAGGCCGCGAAGGGTCGACGCACTGGGACTCGGGAGCGGTCTACCTCTTCACCACGCCGCGTCGATATTCGAGGGCGGACGCCCGCCTCCATCTCGAGGCTCCACCGAGCTCATGGACGTGCGCCAGCTCTAGTGCCGTGCCTTTGCGGGGATCGTTGCGTGCCGCGAGGGCGAGTCGTGCTGTTGGCACAGGGGCGCAGCATTGGCATAGCGAACGTCGAGGCGCCCAGACCGAGACCGACGGTGCGGGCGCGGTTCGGTACGGTGGGCCGCATGGGACAGACGACGGCCATCGTGTACGGGGCGCTGAACCCCGACATCGTGCACCGCGTCGAGCGGCTCCCGGGGCCGGGCGACGACATCCGCTCCAGCGCCTGGTCCACCAACTGGGGTGGCAAGGCGGCCAATGCCGCCATGGCGCTGGCCACATGGGGTGCGACGGCACGGCTCATGGGTCTGCCGGTGGGCCGGGATGCGCTCGGTGAGCTGCTGATGGCATCCCTCCACGTTCCGATGCTCGATCGGTCCTGGCTGGTGCGGACGGACGAGCCAACGCGGCACTGCATCATCTTGGTGACGCCGGACGGAGATCGTTCGATCGTCTGCACCGGGTACGAAGGCGCCGCGTGGCAGAAGGTGCCGGCCGCGGCGTGGGACGGTGTTGATGTCGTGCTCGTCGACGGATTCGGCGGTGATGCCGCAGCGGCGGTTGCGACCGAGGCGGTTCGGCGAGGTGTTCCGGTCGTGTGGCTCGACGCTCCCGACCCGCCGCCCGCCGCCGTCGACCTCGTCGTGTGGTCTCGCCACGAGCACGATGCCGCAGCTGCGGCTCGTGTGGCAGCCGCGGCGCCGTCGGTGGTCCTGACGGCGGGTCCGGACGCCATCGGGGTGTGGTGGGAAGGCACACACTTCGATGTGTCGCCGCCGACCGTGACGCCGGACGATGCGACCGGATCAGGTGACGTATTCGCTGCGGCCTGCTCCTATGGCCTTGCGGCGGCGTGGGGTCCGGGAGAAATCATCGAGTTCGCCGCAGCTGCGGGAGCGGCAGCCGCCGCGATGCCTCGCGCCGGCTTGCCGTCCCTTGCTGCGATCGATTCGCTTCGATCACGCTGAGGAATCACAGCGCGTCGGCTAGTCGCTCGTAGTCGTCCACCGCGTTGTAGGCCTGAGCCGAGATGCGAAGCCACCGTCGGGTGGGTGCCGGTCCATAGGTGATGGGCACTTCGAATCCACGCTCGGCGAGCCGGGTTTGTAGCGGGTCGGGCTCGAGCGGCGCCGGGGGGACGGCCGCATCGGGTAACGGCACGATGGCCATGGATCCGACCATTGCCGCAGGAACCGGTGCCGAGACCTCGAGTCGCTCGCAAAGGATGCGACGGGCAGCGAGGACCAACTCTTGGTTGTGGGTGCGCAGCTCGGCCCAGCCACCGGGCAGGAGCCCGCCCATGACCTCGATCGCCTTCGGCACGGACAGGTAGGCGGACGGGTCGGCCGTGCCGACCCAGTCGAAGTCGGCGTGGAACTGCGATCGGCCAATCGGGCGTGAGGTGCGGCCCCATCCGACAACGACGGGTACGAGCGCCGTCGCCGCCTCAGGGTCCTCGACATACAGAAGACCGGCCCCCTTGGGTGCGCACATCCACTTGTGGCAGTTGCCGGTGTAGTAGGCCGCACCGATCGCCCTCAGGTCGAGGTCCATCATCCCTGGTGCGTGAGCTCCATCAACCAGCGTCGGGATGCCCCGCCCCGCCAGGTCTCCAACGATCGCGGCGAGGGGGAACACGAGGGCGGTCGAGCTCGTCACATGGTCGATCAGTGCGAGTCGGGTGCGCTGCGTGACCGCAGTCAGGATCGTGTCCCTGACCTCGTGGCTGGAGTGCGGTGTGGCGGGGACGTCGGCGGTCACGAGCGTTGCGCCGCTGCGTTCCGCAACGTAGGCGGCGGCGCTCGCCGCTGCCCCGTAGCCGTGGCTGGTGACCAGGAGTTCGTCACCGGGTCCGAACTCGAGGCTGCGCAACACCGCGTTGATGCCGGCCGATGCGTTCGGCACGAAGGCCAGCTGCTCCGGTTCGGCTCCGATGAATGCCGCCAGCGCGAGGCGTGCTTCGTCGAGCAACCCGGGCAGATCCCTCGAGAAGAACCGCATCGGGTTCTCCTCGAGGCGGCGCTGCATTGCGAACTGGTAGTCGAGTACGGCTCTCGGGGCAGCGCCGAAGGATCCATGGTTGAGGTGGGTCACGTTCGGGTCGAGATCCCAGTGCTTCCGCAACGTGTTGGTCACACCAAGGCTCCAGCCGCGAAAAGCACGCCGACGAGAAGCTGCAGCCGGGCCGTTCCCTTGAGCGCGGCGATGAGCTCGGGTCCAGCCACCGCGCGCCTGATGGCGGTTGCGAGCCGAATCCCAAGTGGGAGGGCGGCGAGCGCAAGCGTCGTCCAAGGCGGAGTCCACTGCAACGCTGCGGAGAGCGCCACAACACCGAAAGCTCCGTAGACCACTGCGGCAAACAAGGTGCGCGTGCGGTCTCTCCCGAGCTTGACGGCCAGCGTGCGCTTCCCTGCGGCCGCGTCGGTGTCGAGGTCGCGGATGTTGTTGGCGATGAGGATGGCGGTTGCGAGCAGCCCCATGGCGACGCCGCCGACCCAGGCATCGAGTGGTGCCGTGCGGTCGAACACGAATCGCGTGCCGACGGTGGCAACGAGGCCGAAGAACACGAACACGAACACCTCGCCGAGCCCGCGATAACCGTAGGGAATCGGACCGCCGGTGTAGCCGAGAGCCGCAACGATGGACACGGCACCAATGACGATGATCACAGGGCCGGCAATCGTGGCCAGGTACAGCCCGAGGAGCGCCGCCAGCCCGAAAACGATGCCGATCCCCGCCCTCATCTGTTGCGGCGTCACGAGTTTGGAGGCGACGGCGCGTTGCGGGCCGATGCGGTCGGGTGAGTCGGTGCCGCGCACACCGTCGGAGTAGTCGTTGGCGTAGTTGACGCCGATCTGAATCAGCACCGCGGCGAGGCCGGTGACGACGAAGGCATCCCAGCGGAACACCCCGTCGCGGTGTGCGAGGGCCGATCCGATCAACACGGGCGCCACGGCTGCCCACAGTGTCGGCGGCCGGGCCGCCAGGATCCACGGACGAAACTGATTCATGAGAGGTTTCCGTCAGCCTCACGACCGCGGAATTGTCGTCGGAGAAGCTGCGTGTTGGGGGTGGGGGTGCTCGAGGGGGCGGGCTTTGTCCCGGCCCCCTCGATCTTCCCCGCGATGGCTTTGCCGTCGCAGGGATCAAAGGATGGCGGCCGTAGGCCGACGTCTAGGTTCGCTCGAAGCCTGCTTCGAGCGACGATCAGAAGTGCCACGGGAAGTCGGAGTAGTCCTGTTTGCGTTTCTCGAGGAAGGCGTCGCGGCCTTCCTGCGCTTCGTCCGTGCCGTAGGCCAAACGGGTTGCTTCGCCGGCGAAGAGCTGCTGGCCCACGATGCCCTCGTCCGGCAGGTTGAACGCGTACTTGAGCATGCGCTGCGCGGTCGGGCTCTTGGCGACGATCTCGGCGGCCCACTCCAGTGCCACCTTCTCCAGGTCCGCGTGATCGATCACGGCGTTGACCATGCCCATCTCGAACGCATCTTGGGCGCGGTAGTCGCGCCCGAGGAAGAAGATCTCCCGTGCCCGTTTCTGGCCGACCTGACGGGCGAGGAGTGCTGAGCCATAGCCGCCGTCGAAGCTGGCGACGTCGGCATCGGTCTGCTTGAAGACGGCATGCTCGCGACTCGCCAGGGTCATGTCGCACACGACGTGCAGGCTGTGGCCACCGCCGACGGCCCAGCCGGGCACGACGGCGATGACGACCTTCGGCATGTGGCGAATCAGGCGTTGCACCTCGAGAATGTGCAGCCGTCCCAATCGGCCCGGCTCGATCTCCTCGCCGTCGGCGTACTGGTATCCGTCACGGCCCCGGATTCTCTGGTCGCCGCCGGAGCAGAACGCCCAGCCGCCGTCCTTGGGGGACGGCCCGTTCCCGGTGAGGAGCACGCAACCCACGTCGGAGGTCATCCTGGCGTCATCGAGGGCCCGATAGAGCTCGTCGACCGTGTGGGGACGGAATGCATTGCGCACCTCGGGCCGGTTGAACGCGATGCGGACCGCTCCGGTGTCGTTGGCGCGGTGATACGTGATGTCGGTGAAGTCGAAATCGGGCACGACGTGCCAGGCGGATGGGTCGAAGAGTTCAGAGACCATGCTGGCGGGATACTGTAGTGACGGCCATGTCTGTGCCTGCTCCAACCGCCTGGTTGTCCACCGCTGTCCGCTCGACCCCGGAAGCCCCTGCCCTGATCGCCGGCTCTCTGATCATGTCGTATGCCGAGTTGGCCGGTGCTGCCGAGCGATGGCGTGCCGAGCTCGCCGACCTCGACCTTCCGGGGCCATCGAATCTCGGCGTCGTCGTTCGGCGCAACCCGCAGTCGATGGCGCAGCTGTGGGCTGTATGGGAGTCGCCGCACACGGCGCTGCTGCTCGATGCCGCCGCCCTGGATGGCCGCGACGAGTCTCTATTCGCCAGATGGGGTGTCGCCGCACTCGTGGACGGAGAGAACATGGTTGAGGTACACGGCCCTTCAGGCGCCGCCGATCCAGCCCACCACTCCTGGATCCTCACCTCAGGGTCCAGTGGAGCGCCGCGGCCGGTGATCCTCACCCACGACAACGTGGCGGCGGCGGTTGCCGCATCACAGACTCGACTGCGCAACGACGCCGCTGACCGCTGGCAGCTCGTCCTCCCGCCGGCACATGTCGGAGGTGCGTCCGTGTTGTGGCGCAGCGCCGCAGCGGGCGGTGCGGTCGTGCTCGACGAGGGGTTCGATCCGTCGCGCACTGCGCAGCGTTTCGCCGATGGCGCCATCACGATCTCGAGCCTGGTTCCGACGATGCTGTATCGCCTGCTCGATCACATCGACGAGGTGTCGCCCGAGGTGCGCGCCGTGCTCGTGGGCGGGGCTGCTGCGAATGAGGATCTGTTGCGCCGGGCGCTCGAAGTCGGGCTGCCCGTGCTGGCTACGTACGGTCTCACCGAAGCCTGCTCGCAGGTTGCGACGGTTGCGCCTGGCGAGATGTGGACTTCGGTGGGAACCGTCGGGCGCCCGTTGGGCGGCATGTCCGTGACCGTCTCTGACCCGGATCCGACCGGTGCCGGCGAAATCACGATCGACGGTCCCGCAGTCACGCCAGGGTATGGAGGGGAGCCGCTCCGCGCCGGTCCGCACCGTACGGGCGATCTCGGGCGGATCGACGACTCCGGCCGGCTTGTGGTTCTCGGCCGCACCGACGGTGTGATCGTCACCGGAGGGGAAAACGTGGTGCCCGCGACCGTGGAGCGGGCGCTCGAGGCGTTCCCCGGGCTCCAGCAGGCGGCTGTGGTCGGTCTCCCAGACGACGAGTGGGGCGAGATCGTCGTTGCGTGTGTGGTCACCACCAGTGGCGCTGCGACGGAGGGCGAGTTGCGCAGCCACGCACGCAAGACGCTCGCTGCCGCCGATCGACCCAAGCGCTATGTGTTCGTCGAGTCTCTACCCGAGCTACCCAACGGCAAGATCGATCGGAGTGCCGTACGCAGTCGCATCGCGACTGGTGACGCCTAGTCCAGCCCGAGCTTCTCCAGGAACGCGTCGCTGCTCGGCTCGCGGCCGAGGAACGCACGCAGGTGGTCCATTGCATCCCGGGAGCCGCCGGTGGCCAGCACCTCGTTTCGGTAACGGTTCCCCACGGCCGGGCTGGTGATGCCCTCGTTGGCGAAGACCGAGAACATGTCGTCGCCGTAGACCCGTGCCCACAGGTAGCCGTAGTAGCCGGCGTCGTAGCCGCCCATCAGGTGGCCGAAGCTCGCTGGGAAGAACGTGCCGTCGTGGAAGGGGAGCAGGGTGTACTCGTAGGCCGATCGGTACACCTCATCGAGATCGACAGGATTGGCGGTGGCGTGCATCCCGAGGTCGAGCTTGCCGAGAAAGACCTGACGCATGGTGAAGAGGCCCTCGTTGAGATCGCGTGCCGCCACCAGTCTGGTGACCAAGTCGGCCGGGATCGCCTCGTCGGTCCGGTGATGCCTGGCGAACCTCTGCAACACGTCAGGCTCCCACATCCAGTTCTCCATGATCTGCGAAGGCGCCTCGACGAAGTCCCACTCGGTGTCAAAGCCCGAGAACCGAACCTCCTCGACGGTGGTCAGACAGAAGTGAAGGATGTGGCCGAACTCGTGGAACAGCGTCAGCGCCTCGTCGTGCTTGAGCAATGATGGGCTGTCTGCGGTCGGTTTCGTGAAGTTGGCGACGATGGCAGCTGCCGGGGTCTGGTAGCCGTCCCCTTCGAGCGTTCTGCCGTAGACGATGGGGAAGGCAGCGGCGTGGCCGTATTTGCCCTCGCGCGGGAACAGATCCGCATAGAAGTAGGCGATGACGTCGTCCTGGCCGCGATTCCGCAGCGCGTAGAGATGCACATCCGGATGCCACGCTGCGGTGTTCTCGATCCGCTCGTAGTCGATCCCGAAGACCGCGCCGGTGAGGTCGAACATGCCCTCGACGACTCGCTCCAGTGGGAAGTAGGCGGCGACCTCGTCGGGGTCGATGCCGAAATCGCGCCGTCGAAGCTGCGTGTCGAGGTAGTTCGTGTCCCATGAGGCGATGGGTCCGTCGAACTCGTCGGCGGCGAGCTCGGCCATGACCTCCAACTCGGCGGAGGCCATGACTGTGAGGCCCGGAACGAGTGATTCGTAGAACTCCTCGACCCGCTCGGGAGCGCCGGCCATCTTGACTTCCATCGCATGATGAGCCCAGGTGGGCTCCTCGAGCAGGTCGGCGATGTTGCGTCGGATCTCGACGGCTTCTTCCAGCAGCGGCTTGTTCTTGAGCGCAGCGCGGTTCCAGAACTTGAACTGCATCTGGCGGCGAAGATCGCGGTCCTCCGCCATCTGGATGAACGGGATGTAATCCGGGTACTCCATCGATACGCGATACCGGCCGTCGTGCGCAGGCTTGAGGCGGGCCACGTACTCGTCGGACAACCCGGCCAGCTGCTCTCGGGTGAGGTCCATGCCGTCCTCGAACTCGTCGAGATTGCGTCCGAACTCGACCTCCAGCTCGACGAGCCGGGTTCGCAATCGCTGCAGCTCCTTGCGTGCGACCTCATCCAGCTGGTGACCCGCACGCCGGAAGTCGCGCAAGGTGAATTCGAGGAGTCGGCGCTGCGTCCCCTCGAGCGACTGCGCTTCTTCGGTCGCTGCCAGTTGCGACACGGCCTCGAACAAGTCGCGTCGGAACACGAGATCGTTGCCCCACTTGGTGAGCCGTTCTTCCGCCTCGAGGCCTGCCGCACGCACGTCGGCGTCGGGGTGCACTCGCGCCATGAACGCACCGTGCCCGTAGGCGCGACTGGTGACATCGGCGACCTCGTCGAGGCGGCCCATCACCCCGGCGTAGGTCGGTTCGGCGGTGGTCGCCGCCTCGACCAGCCCGTCGGCGACGGCGAGTGCCTCCTCAGTGAGGTTTGTAACCGCGTCGGCGGTGATGGTGGTGTAGTCGTTGAGCATCCGGCCAGCGTACCGGGCGCTGAACCCGCTTCGGTCTGCGGCCCGCGGCCGCTCCCGTCAAGGACGCTCGCCGAGAGTGATGTCGAGGTCGCGGGTGAGGTCGCCGTCGGAGACGGTGATCGTGATGCCGTCGCCGGCCGTTCGGTAGCGAAGCGCGAGCACGAGATCGTCCATGGTGGTGACGGGCTCGCCGTCGATGGCTGTGATGAGATCGCCGGACACGAGCCCTCCCGTCATGGCGCCTGTTGCCTCCTCCACCGATGCCACCTCGACGCCCGCTGCGACCCGGGCGCCGTCGGCAGTGGTCGAGAAGCTGGTGGCTCCCAGGATGCCGAGGAATGCGTGGTTGATCTCGCCAGCGGTGATCAGCTCGTCGGTGACACGGCGCATCAGCTCGACCGGCGTGGCGAAGCCGATGCCCTCCACGCCAACGTCGCTCACGCCGACTGCCGTCGTGATACCGATGAGTCGCCCGAGTCCGTCGACTAGCGCACCACCACTCGAGCCCTGCGTGATGGGTGCGTCGGTCTGGAGCATGCCGTAGAGCGTGTCGTTGGCCGACACCTGGACCTGGCGGCCGAAAGCCGACACGACACCGACGGTGAGCGACGGTCCGCCGTCCAGTCCGAGCGGGCTGCCGACGGCGACGGCCGTGTCGCCGACGTTGAGCGACTCGGTGGCACCCAGTTCGACCGGCGTGAGGTTCGGTGCGTCGATCTTCAGGACGGCGAGGTCGGTGAGGGGATCGGTTCCGATCAGCTCTGCCTCGTACGTCGTCCGTCCATCGGACAGCACCACTTGGTAGCTGGCGCCGGCGGCGACCACGTGGTCGTTGGTCACGATGTGGCCGGCGGTGTCGAGAATCACACCGGAGCCCGAACCGGAGAGGTCGAGGTTGGTTCCGGTTCCGGCGCCGACTTCGACGGTGACGATCGAGGGAATCACCTTGGTGCCGATGGCGACGGCGTCGGTGCTCTCGATCTCGACGCGTGGCGCCGGTACCTCGGCCGGAGCCTGGACCGCGGGGGCTGGCTCGGCACCGGCGACGGCCGGTGCGGCTGCCTCAGCAGCAGGAGGGGTCGTCGTGTCGGAGTCCAGGAGAAGGAAGCCGGCGAGGGCGAGCCCGCCACCGAGAACGGCTGCGAGCAGCAGTTGCCACCAGCCGCCGCCGGCGCGGGGGGAGGGCTGTGAGGGTGCAGCCGACATGGGAGGCGCTATCGGCCGCACCCTGGTCGTGGGGACGGGCACGTCGAGTCCTCCGTGGTGCGGAGGCTCTTCCGGCAGCCGGGCCCAACCCGGTTCCCGGCTTCCCGTCGCAGCCAAACGCTGGGGCGTCGTCGAGTCGTAGTCGCTTGGCTGCATGGCGTTCGTTCTCCGGTCTCTCGGCTCAGGCTTCGGCTGGAGCTGGGGCTTCCCGGCCTCGCACCCTGGGGAACTTGACGGGACTGTGGAGATGGCAGGTTCCCTTGCGGTTGTAACGAGACAGCTGGGTCGTGCATTCCGAGTCGGCGCAAATGCGCATTCCGTCGACCGCCTTGGGACGACGGCGCTTCCCGGTCAGCTTCCGCCCAACCAATGTGGTTGTATCACTCATACGGCGCAGCATGCCGAACCGGGTGTAAAACACTCGTAAACCACACTTAAGAGAATCCTGAGAACCGGAAGAACGCCGGTCAGGCGTCAATCTCGGCGAACCCCAACTCCACGCGAATCGGTCGATGGTCCGGTCCCGCCGATGGTCCAACCTCCCGGTTGACCGTGGTCAGATCACGGCTGTGCACCAGGTGGTCGAGGGGAACGCCGGCGAAGGCCGGCCAGTTCGCATGCCAGGTAGCGCCAAAGCCGAACCCGTCCTGGGAGTTGGCGAGGTCCGCCGGCTCGACCAACTTGCGGAATCCTGCCGACCACGGCGTTGCGTTGAAGTCTCCGACGACGACTACGGGAAGCGTTTCTTCGGCCGCAGCCCGGCCGATCCGCTCCAACAGCTTGTCGCGAGATTCGGATCGGACCGGATTGCTCGGGCTGGGCGGATGGATGGCATAGACGACGATGGTCTCGTTGCCGAGCCGGGCCTCCAGCCGGACCGCGTCGCCGCCGTCTCGTGAGGAAGGCAATACCTCGAACTCGAACGGGTCCTTGCTGAGAATGGACAATCCGAACGCGTCGTCGGGGTCGATGCCGCTGGTGACCTCGTAGCCCAGGTCTGCTTCTCGGATGAGATCCTCGGCCTGCCGCGACGACTCGAACAGGAAGATGAGGTCGGGCTCGGTTGAGGTCAGCCAGTTGATCTGCTGGCGGGAGTTGTGCGTCTGCATGTTGGAGCTGGCGATCTCCATGCGAGCATCGCCGGCCACCGGTGGCGGCTCGCTGGCGTACAAGGGCGCGACGAGCGCCGCATTGAAAAGCGACACCACGCCGAACGCGATGCCGAGCAAGGGGAGACGCGCCGCGAACGTCACGATGGCGGCGATCCCGGCGGCGATGAAATACTGGAGCCGGAAGTTGGATGCCAGGTCGAAGATCCACCACGCCTCTCCGACCGTCCCGGCAACGGTCCCGACCAAGGCGAGGATCCCCAGCGCCACGCCGGCCTTGACGACGAGATCGCGCATCAGCGCTCTCCCAAGGCGTAGAAGAAGCCGTCTCGTGAGCCCACGAACACCTGGCCCTGCCACGCCGCAGGAGTGGATTCGATGCACCCGCCGGCGAAAGTCACCTCGGAGAGGATGGCAGGATTCCGTGGGTTTGCGACGTCGTACACCCGCAGCGCCGGATTGGTGTCGCAGTTCACGGCGACGAGCAGCCGGCCGCCGATGTGCACCGGCGAGGACCACGCATGGCCACCGATGTCGCCGGTCCACAACACCGCACCGGTTGCGGTATCCACGGCCAACAAGTCGCCCGGGTTGGTGGGAACGTAGAGCACGTCGTCGACCAACGCCGGGGTTGCCCAGATCCCTCCGTCGAGACCATCGCGGGAGGGTACGGGCACGCCCCACACCACCGGATCCTCGGGCCGGTCCGGGTCGAGCTTCACGAGCTGGCCGATCTCGGCACCGCGGGACGTGGCGTGGTCGATCTCGGCGGACACGTACAGGTCGCCCGCCTCGTCGATGACGATTGAGGCGTCGACGTCGTCGCCCACCCAATAGTCGAACACGATCTGGGCTTCACCATCCGGGAGCGCTCCGATGTCGACGCCGACGACCCGGCCCGCCGAGTTGGCGAAGTAGGCCCGGTCCTGGAAGACGGCCGTCGAGTTCTCAACGCTCTGCTGCCTCCCGACGGCTGCCAGCGACGCGTCGTTGAAGGCCGGCATGTCGAACACGATCCCGGGATCGACGGTGACGAGCCCGTCGGCGCCGTAGTCGCGTTTGAGCTCGATCGCATACCACCAACTGTTCTCGCCACCTTGGTAGAGGATCCCGTCGACGATGGCCGGGTTGGAGTCCCAGTCGTTGTTCCACATCCCGGGCACGTCCGATGCGGCCAGGCTCCACAGAAGGGTGGGTGTGTCGCGGTCGAGGGCGATGACCTTGAAGTTGGGGTCCCGCGAACCGCTGTACAACAGCGGGAATCCGTCGGGATCGAGTGTGACCGAGCCCTTGATGATGTCGCCCATCGGAAAGTCGGGGCGGGTTCGCTCGCCCGTGGTCGCGTCGAGGAAGTGAATCTGTTTGTCGTAGGCCCCGAAGATCACCTCCGTGATCCCATCGGGTCGCTCCCACACGACTGGTTGCCCGGTCCATCCGCTGCCGCACCATTGCTTCTGTTCTCCGCCTACCGCAGACAGCCCGCACATCGGGGAATCGGGGAACCGCCACAGCACTTCGAGGTCGGTCGGGATGGTGCCCTCCCCGTAGTAGGTCCGGCTCGGGTTGCCGCGGAACATCGTCAGCCCGGTCACTGTGCCATGGGGGGCACCGATCACCGGTGGCAGTGTCGTTGTCGTCGTGGAGGTGGTGGTCGTAGTGCTCGACGTGGTGGAGGTGACCGGCGCCTCCACCACGGTGGTTGCCGGCGCTCCGGCGGCCGCAATCTCCGGCGCGGCGGTACCCGCCCCGTCTTCTGACTCGCCGAGCGCACACGCCGATATCGTGAGGACCAAGGCGAGGACGGCGAGCGTTTGGGCAGCGCGGCGCATGAGAGCCGTGGAGTGTACGGGCATGACGTGATCATGCGAGGGACCTTTGCCGCGCAGGGCCCATCGGCTCCGGGCCTACCCTCAGCGAATGGCCCCTCCCGACCCGACCGGACTTCGCAGCCCCGAGGTGCGGTCCGGGCTCGGGCTGTTGGGCAAGACGCTGCTCCAGTACCGGGCCGACTCGGTACGTTCGATTCTCGGTGCGTTGCTGTGGATGGCGCTCGTCGTCGCCATCCCCTACGTCGTCGCCCGCATCATCGACGATGCGATCCGAGCCAACGACCTGGATCTGCTGGTACCGCTCGTTGCGCTGCTGATGACGGCCGGCCTGTTCCAAGCACTCGGGGTCGGGTTGCGTCGCTATTACGGCTTCCGGCTCTCGTATCGGGCGGAGGCCGATCTGCGTAACCGCATGTTCGTCCACATGCAGAAGCTCGGGTTCAGCTTCCACGATGAGACTCCAACCGGCCAGCTCATGTCTCGGGCCTCGTCGGACCTGGGCCAGGTGCGACTGATCTTCGCCATGTTGCCGATCACGCTCGCCAACATGGCGATGTTCGTCGTGGTGATCGCAGTGCTCGTACTGATCGATCCCGTGCTCGGGGCTGCGTCGGCGCTCACGATTCCGGCGCTCTTCCTGTCGGCCACGGCGTACGCCAAACGGTCGATCGGGCTGTCGTTCGAGATTCAGGAGCGCCTCGCCGACCTCAGCCAAGTCGTGGAGGAGGCCGTGGCCGGTATCCAGGTCGTCAAGGCGTACGGCCAGGAGCGGCAGGAGCAGGCTCGCCTCGATGCAACTGCAGACCGGATCTACGACCGCACCCTTCGCCTGGCAAAGATCTCATCCGTGTACGGCCCACTCTTCGAGCTGATCCCTTCGGCGGGGACCGTGGTCGTGCTCTGGCTGGGCGGTTTCCGCGTCGTGGACGGTGCCATCACGCTCGGTGAGTTCGTGGCCTTCACCCAATACCTCGCGGTGATGATCTTGCCGACCCGCATCACCGGGTGGTTCTTCGCCAATCTCCCACGGGCAGCGGCTGCGGCCACCCGGGTGCGTGAGTTGCTGGGGACCGAGCCCGATCCTGCAGATCCACAGCATCCCATCCGGCTGACGCCGGGCCCCGGTGAGATCGAGCTGACGGGAGTCCGTTTCGGCTACCCGGACGGTGAAGAGGTGCTGTCCGGGTTGGACCTTCGCATTCCCGGCGGCACCTCCGTGGCACTGGTCGGCTCGACCGGTGCCGGCAAGTCGACGCTGGCCTATCTCATTCCGCGGTTCCTCGAAGCCGCAGAAGGCAGCGTCGTGGTCGACGGCGTGGACGTGCGGCAGGTGCCGCTCGACCAGCTCCGCAACGAGGTAGCGGTGGTCTTTCAAGAGACATTTCTGTTCTCGGCGTCGATTCGCGACAACATCGCCCTCGGCGCCCCCGAGGCAACCGACGAGCAGGTGCGAGCTGCGGCTCGGCTGGCGCGCGCTCACGATTTCATCTGTGCGCTTCCGGAGGGCTACGGCACGGTCGTCGGGGAACGCGGCCACAGCCTTTCCGGTGGCCAGCGGCAGCGGGTTGCGCTGGCGCGGGCCGTGCTGCGCGATCCCCGGGTGCTGATCCTGGACGACGCCACGTCATCGGTCGACGCCATCGTCGAGGCGGAGATCCAGGAAGCGCTGCGCCAAGTGATGGCCGGGCGAACCACCGTCATCGTGGCGCACCGTACGTCGACGCTGGCACTGGTCGACCAGGTTGTGTTCCTCGATGAAGGCGCCATCGCCGCCGTCGGGCCGCACACCGAGCTCCTTCGCACGGTTCCTCGGTACGCCGAAGTCCTCGCACGAGCCGAAGGGACCGCTGCCGCACCCGCTACACCGGGGTCGGCGTCGTGAGGTACATGCGCTACGGCGGGGACCACGAGATCGACGACACCAAGGGGCTGCTCATGCGCGCCGCCCGACTGGGGCGGCACCTGCGCCGGGCGGCACTGTGGGCGCTCTTCGTCACGATCATCGCCACGGTTGCCCGGTTGCTCGGACCGATCGTCGTTGGATCCGGTGTCGACGAGGGGATCGCTGCAGGGGACAAGCGCGCCATCACGATTGCCTCGCTCGTCTTCCTCGGCCTGCTGGCGGTGCAGTACTGGGCGCAGCGTGTGTCGCAGTTCGCCGTCGCCAATGTGGGCGAGCGGTTCCTGTTGGAGCTGCGCTCCCGTGTGTTCAATCACCTGACCAGGCTCGATATGGCGTTCTACGACGGTGCCAAGACCGGCGTGCTCGTGTCACGGATGACGTCGGACATCGAGTCGATCACCGAGTTCACCAACCAGGGGGCGGTGCTGGCGCTCACCAACCTGCTGACGACGATCGGGGTCGCCGTGGCGATGCTGCTGCTCGACTTGCAGATGGCGCTTGCCGTCTTCGTCGTCATCGGCGTCGTCGTGCTCGTCTCCGTGCTGTTTCAACGGCACGTCTCTCGCGCCTACCAGCAGGTGCGCGAGTCGATCGGTCGAGTCCTCGCAAGCCTGCAGGAGGGCATCACCGGCGTACGAGTGGTGCAGGCGTTCACGCAGGAGACGGAGCAGGCCGCCAGCTTCGGCCGTATCAACGAAACGTACTTCGAGGCCAACATGACGGCCGCCCGGGCGATCTCTTGGTATTTCCCCGCCATCAACTTCTTGCGGACGGTCGGCCTGGGCGTTGTGCTGCTGCTGGGCGGTCGCCGGGTGATCTCCGGGGACCTCACGTTCGGGTCGCTCGTGGCATTCACGCTCTACTTGAACTGGTTCTTCGAGCCGATCGTCAACCTCGCCAATGTCTACAACCTCGCCCAAGCGTCGCTGGCGGCCCTGGCGAAGCTGTTCCAGTTGCTCGACGTGGCGCCCAAGGTGCAGGAGCGCCCCGATGCGCTGGAGTTGCCGGATACGGTTGATGGCGCGCTCGCGCTGGAGGCTGTGGGCTTCGGATACGGCGATGATCTGATCCTGGAAGACTTCACGCTGGACGTGCCGCCCGGCCAGCGCTTGGCCGTGGTCGGTGAGACCGGCGCAGGGAAATCGACGGTGGCGAAGCTGCTGATGCGCTTCTACGACCCCAGCCGTGGTGCCGTCAGGATCGACGGCATCGACCTGCGCGATCTCTCGTTCTCGTCCCGCGCCGAGGCCATCGCCCTGATTCCGCAGGACGGCTTCTTGTTCGACGGAACGCTGCGGGACAACTTCCGCTACGCCGTGCCGGAAGCGCCCGATCAAGCGATTTGGGACGTGTGCAGGGCGATGGGTATCGACGAGTGGGTACGGTCGCTGCCCGAGGGACTCGACACGGAAGTGCGGGAGCGGGGCAGCCGCTTCTCCGCGGGGGAGCGACAGCTGGTGGCGCTGGGTAGGGCGTTCCTCGCCGATCCGGCCGTCGTCGTGCTCGATGAGGCCACGTCGAACCTCGACCCCGAGACCGAGGTCCAGGTCGAGGGTGCGCTGCGCGTCCTCCTGGCGGAGCGCACCGCGGTCGTGATCGCCCACCGGCTCCGCAGTGCCGAGCGAGCTGATCGCGTGGTGATGGTCGATGCCGGCCGCATCATCGCAGACGGCTCTCACGACGCACTCGTCGAGACCAGCGACCGGTACCGGGAGCTGGTCGAGGTGTGGGAGCGCGGCGTCGCGTGAGATGTCGCAGGTGGCTTCGCCAACCCGTGAGCAGACTCGAAGCGAGACTGCGGAACGACGTCGTGCCCTGACCGCGGGCCGGGACGTTCGCCTCTTCTGAATGCCCGCGCCGTCTCGATGATGGTGACATGAGGAGCCAGCCGTCCACTGCAGTGACGTTGTTGGAATCGAGAGAGAGTGCCGATGCGGGGGCAGTGCTCAGCAGAGCGTTTCAAACCGATCCGTTGTGGGTCGCGACGATCCGTGACCCTGAGCGCCGTCCTGAATTGCTCGCCAGGGTGTTCTCGGGCTTGGTCAGAACAACGATCGCTGCAAAGGGGATAGCGGAGAAGACCTCGGACCTGACGGGGGTCGCCTTGTGGCATCCACCAGAACGAGATTTGGGTGTATGCGCCATGGTGAGGTCGGGTCTTGCCCTGCCGCGGTCGGTGATGAGCCTTCCGAGGCGCGACCGGAAGCGCATGTTGTTCTCACTTCGCCAGATCGGGGCCCGGAGGAAGGCGCTGATGCCCGAGCCTCACTGGTATGTGGCTGCCTTGGGAGTCGATCCCGAAGTTCAGGGCCAAGGATTGGGATCGGTTCTCATGGCGCACGGGATGGCGAGGGCGGATCGTGACGGCAGGCCGATCTACTTGGAAACGGAGACCGAACGCAACGTCGGCTTCTATCGGCGTTTCGGATTCGACGTGGTCGAGGAGTTCATACCAGAAGGTCTGAACGTCCCTATGTGGCTCCTGGCTCGCCGCGGTTCGTCTTCGGGGCTCTAGCCGGATGCGGAAAAAGCACCAGTGCCGGTTCGGCAAACAACGTCAAATCGTGCGTGGCATTACCGCGTCCTCGGTCACCAAACCGGCGGACCCCTTTTTCCGCACCCCGCTAGCAGGGTGCCCCACGTGGCCTGGACGGCGGGTCTGCGTCGACGCGCTCGGACGGTCCCATCTACGCTCGTCTCATGACGGCTCCATACTCCGAACGGACCAGGGTGCGCCGGCTCGCCGAGCGGGGGGCGTACGACCGGGCCGTGATCGACGCCATCCTCGATGAGGCGCTCGTGTGCCATGTCGGACTGATCGACGACGGGAGTCCCGTGGTCATTCCGATGCTGCACGCCCGCGATGGCGACACGCTCTATCTGCATGGGTCACCTGCCAGCCGCCTGCTGCGGACCATGAAAGGCGATGTGGAGGTGTGCATCACCGTGACGCTGCTCGACGGTATCGCCCTCGCTCGCGCTCCGTTCCACAGCTCGGTGAACTACCGATCGGTGGTCATGTACGGCAGGCCGCGCATCGTCGACGATGTTGGGGAGAAGGGCCGGGCCTTCGAGGTGCTCACCGAACATGTCACGCCCGGCCGCTGGGCGGACTGCCGGTTGCCAACGGCCAAGGAGGAGAAGGGGACACTGGTGGTGGCGATGGACATCGTCGAAGCCTCCGCCAAGGTGCGAACGGGCCCGCCGAAGGACGACGATGCGGACTACGAACTCCCCATCTGGGCAGGTGTCATTCCGCTGCGGCTCGAAGCCGGCGCCCCCTTGGACGATCCCGACCTCCGGTCCGGCGTGCCGCTGCCGGCATACCTGCAGGGCTACCAGCGGCCCCAGGCCTGACCGTGTTCGACGGGGCAGACGCCGGCGATCTCATGCCGTGGGCGGCGGTCATCGTGCTCGGCGTCGTGCTGACCGGAGCCGGGGTGCTCCTGGTCGTGGTGGGCAGCCGGGCGGCTGCGGGCCGCCTGCCTCGCAACTGGATCGTCGGTATCCGCACCACCAAGACCCTCGAGTCGGCGGCGGCGTGGCAGGCAGCCCACCACGCCGCCGCCGGCTCGTTCTCGGTGGCGGGCTACGTGGCCGTGATGGGCGGCCTGGCGCTGTTCACCCGCCCTTCGAATATCGTCGGGTTGGGGCTCGTGGTTCTGGTGCTCCTGGTGATGCTGGCTGCAGCCCTGATCGGCGCCTACCGCGGGTTCAGAGCGATCGACGACCTCTAGTTCGATCTCACCAGGGCAATGCGTCGAGGTCGACGTTGCCTCCGCTCAGGATGATGCCGGTGCGCTTGCCCCGGAGGTCCAGTTTTCGAGCGACAGCGACGGCCACCGCTGCGCTCGGCTCGATCAAGAGCTTTGTGCGGGTCCAGACGAAGCGCATCGCTTCGACGATCTCGTCTTCGGTGACCGTGGAGATCTGATCGACGTGCGCGGAGATGATGGCGAACGTCCGGTCGCTGAGGCCGGTTCGCAACCCATCTGCCATCGTTTGCGGATTGTCTTGCGGGAGCGCACGGCCGGCGGCGAGCGAGCGGGCTGCGTCGTCGGCGCCGAGCGGCTCCGCCCCCACGACCTTGATCGACGCGTCGACCCCGTGGGCGGCCAAGCAGGTGCCCGACAGCAATCCGCCCCCGCCGACAGGGGCGATGATCACTTCGAGCTCAGGGGCCGCACCCAGCAGCTCGAGCGCAGCGGTGCCGGCGCCGGCGATGATGCGATCGTTGTCGTAGGGGTGGATCTCCGTGGCCCCGGTTTCCGCCACCACACCGGCGACTGCGTCCTCGCGAGCCACCTGTGTCGGTTCGCACTCGATGATCTCGGCGCCGTATCCGGCGACGGCGTCCTTCTTGACCAACGGGGCGTCGGAAGGCATCACGATCCGCGCCGGGATGCCGCGGAGTTGGGCCGCCAACGCCAGCGCCTGAGCGTGATTGCCGGACGAGTGGGCGGCAACGCCGGCTCGGGCCTCTTCATCGCTCAGCTGCATGACTGCATTCGTGGCGCCGCGCATCTTGAAGGCGCCGACCCGCTGCAGATTCTCCGCCTTGAGGGCCACCCTGCCGTCCACCCACGTGTCCAGCGACCGGGAGTGAAACGTCGGTGTGCGGTGAACGTGCGGTGCGATCCGCCGCGACGCTTCGAGAACGTCCCCGTAGGCGACTGGACTCACCCCCGTTTCCCGTCTCGCCATGCCAACCACGGTCGCAAGATGCCGAGGTCGTAGTCCGGGCCGTTGACGCCGAACGTGAATTGCCTCATCCCAACTGCGTAGTACGCCTCGGCCGTGGCGACGGGATCATCGACCTTGTCCCAATCGATGCCAACAGAGCGTTCGATGTCGGCCGGGTTTCGCCCGAGCTCCGAGCACCAGTCGTCCAGTCCGTCCGACTTCTCCTTCATGTCGTCAGGGGTTCCGAAGTGATGCCAGATGGAGGCGTACTGCGCCGTCATCTTCAGCGTCTTCCTGCGGCCCCCACCGCCGATGAGGATCGGGATGTCGCGGGTCGGGGCAGGATTCAGCTTGTCCCACCGGGACACGAGGCGAGGTAGCGCTTCGGCGAGGTTGTCCAAGCGCCAGCCGGGCGTCGGGCCGAAGTCGTAGCCGTACTCCACGTAGTCCCGCTCGAACCAGCCGCTGCCGATGCCGAGGATGAGGCGGCCGTTGGAGATGTGATCGACCGTGCGGGCCATGTCCGCCAGCAGGTCGGGGTTGCGGTAGGAATTGCAGGTCACGAGCGCGCCAAACTCGATCCGCTCGGTTTGCTCCGCCCATGCGCCGAGCATCGTCCAGCATTCGAAGTGCTTGCCGTCGGCATCGCCGTACAGCGGGTAGAAGTGATCCCAGTTGTAGACGATGTCGACGCCGAGCTCCTCCGCCTGCATCACCGCTCGGCGAATGTCCGCATAGTCGGCGTGTTGGGGGTGGATCTGGACGGCGATACGAACGTCGCTCACGGCACTCCTCGGTTGCTTGGCGATCAAGTCTCCCCAACCTAGACAGCTGGGAATGGTGTCGTTGCCGGCATGGCGATGCGGGTAGCTTGGACGAATGCACATCATCATTCGTCCGATCCGGGAAAGCGAGACCCAGCGCTTTCGCAGTGCGATCGCCCGCGGCTTCGGCGGCGACTCGCGGGAAGAGGACCACGACCGCTTCTACGAGATGTTGCCCCTCGATCGGACCGTCGGTGCCTTCGACGGCGACGAGATCGTCGGCACGCTCGGTGAGTTCGATTTCGCCATCACCGTGCCCGGTGGCGCCCAACTGACGATGGCGGGAACCACCATCGTCACCGTGCGAGCGACGCACCGCAGGCGCGGCATCCTGCGTGACATGATGCAGTTGCACCTCGATGCCGCCCACGGCCGCGGCGACCCGCTCGCCGGCTTGTGGGCTTCTGAGACGGCGATCTACGGACGCTTTGGGTTCGGCCTCTGTGCGGACAAACACGAGATCGATCTCGATACCCGACACGTGCCTGGGCAGGTTGCGCACTGCGGCCCAGACCTCCTACGCCGGCTCCGACATCTCCACGACCGCCGGAGGGCGTCCGGCGAGACGGCGCAAGGCCGAACGCTCGGCACGGAGGCGGCGGAAGCGCGACCGAGCTCGGTTGGCCACGACGTGGCGCACCCAGGCGCCCCGGTTGTCGTAGCCGCCGACGACTTCCCAGCGCCGGTAGGCGACCGCAAAGCCGTCCTGGGCGAGATCCTCGGCGGCCAGGAAGCTGCCCGAGAGCACATACGCCAGCCCAACCACCGACCGGTCTTCGTCGCGGAAGAACAATGCGAACTCGGTTCCGTCGACGGTATCGAAGCCGTCCGCAAGCGGCTGCTCAGTCACAGCGATCACATGAGTCATACGCAGCAGCCGCCGTTCTGGGGGACAGCGCTGCCCTCACACGGTGGATGACGACTCGAGCCTGGCGATGTCGGCTGCGATCTCGTCAGGCGATCGGTCGGCGGTCGGCACCGAGGCAAACTCGGGTGTTGCCGCTGCCAGCACCTCGCCGGCCTGGCCTACCGCAACATCGCCGACCCAGATCGTGCGGTGCACGTCGCTGTCACGGAGACCCTCGGCCCAAGCCGCGATCACCTCCTTCACCGTGTTGGCGAAGGACCGCTCCCGCTCGTCCGTCGCAGCCTCCTGCACGAGCACGGCACAGAATGCGTTCAGGGCCGCGCCACCGACGTGGGAGCCGTCCGAGACGTCGCCCACGGCAACCTTCACTCCCAGCGCCTTGAGGGGGTCGATGGCATTGGGGTCGGTGACGAACGCACGGACCTCTGCGGCGTCGGGCAGCAACGCATCGACGGCGGCTCGGCCGACCTCGGTGTCTGCGCCAACGACGATCACAGGCATGCCGGAAGCGTACCTCCTCCGTTGCGGGCGCTTTTTGGGCCCTGAACGCTTCGGGATACACTGGATCGCTCCTGAATACCCATCGAAGTATGCGCATACGCGGTGGCGACAAAGAAGGAGCCCCACGGGTGGCCCAACAGCTCTACGACCCCTCGGACGTTCGTGACGCCTGCGGTGTCGGCTTCATCGCAGACCGGCGCGGCCAGCTGAGCCACCGGCTGCTGCGCACCGCTATCGAGTGTCTCCACAACCTGGACCATCGCGGTGCACGCTCGGCCGACGGCACAGGCGACGGGGCCGGGGTGATGACGCGGGTTCCGCATCGGCTGCTCGTGCGGGATCTCGTGGCGCGCTCTCTGACCCCCCCGGCGCCCGGCTCGCTCGGCGTGTTGATGGTGTTCCTGCCGCCCGGCCGCGAGCACAAGGCGCGCAACCACGTCAACGTCGCCCTCGAAGACGAACAGTTGGACTTCCTGACCTGGCGCAAAGTGCCCGTTGGGCCGATGGCTCTGTCGGACAACGCAAGGGGCTCGATGCCGGTGATCGAGCAGGTCCTCGTCGCCGCCCGCCCCGGCGAGAGCGAAGACAAGTTTGAACGCAGGTTGTTCCTCGCTCGAAGGCGCATCGAGCGCACGCTGCCCGAGGAGCTCGCCGGGCTGTTCGTCGTGTCCTCCTCGTGCCGCACGGTCGTCTACAAGGGGCTGTTCACCGCGGCGCGGATCGAGCGCTTCTACTGGGACCTCGTCGATCCGATGTTCGAGACGGACTTTGTGGTGTTCCATCAGCGATATTCCACCAACACGATGCCGGCGTGGTCGCTGGCGCAGCCGTTCCGAGTGCTCGCACACAACGGCGAGATCAACACCATCCAAGGCAACCGCTCCTGGATGGCTGCACGCAGCCAGAACCTCTCGAACGCGGTGTGGGGTGATCGAACCGCAGAGCTGAAGCCGCTCGTCGCGCTCAGCGGCAGCGACAGCGCAAGTCTCGACAACGCTTACGAGGTGCTCGTCCGGTCCGGTCGATCGGTGGCGCATGCCAAGGAGATGTTGATCCCCGCCGCCTGGGAGAACGTGCCGGATCTCGATGGGAAGCTCCGGGCGTTCTACGAATACCACGCCTTCCTGACGGAACCGTGGGATGGCCCCGCCGCGATCGCCGCATCCGACGGTCTCCAAGTCGTTGCGGGCCTCGATCGCAATGGCCTGCGTCCAGCCCGCTGGACGATCACGCCGGACCTCGTCATCGTGGCCTCCGAGGCCGGCCTGGCGCCGGCCGAGGAGGTACGTGCGGTTCGCACCGGACAGCTCGGTCCGGGCGAGCTCATCGAGGTCGATCTGGCCACGGGCGCCGTTGGCTTCTCCGCGGACGTGAAGTCGCGTCTCGCCGAGAGAGCCCCGTATCAGCAGTGGATCCAAACCGAGACCAACTACGTCCGAGATCCGTTCGACGATCTCCAGGACGAACGATTCGTGCCGGACAAGCTCGGCAGGGTGTTCGGGTACACCGCCGAGGAGCGGAGGCTGATTCTCCAGCAGATGACCGGAGGCAACGAGCCCGTCCTGTCGATGGGGCACGACACCGGTCTGGCGGTGCTCTCCGAGTTCCCGCAGCGAATCTCACGCTTCTTCCACCAGGCGTTCGCGCAAGTCACCAACCCTCCGATGGACCCGATCCGCGAGCACCTCGTGATGTCGTTGCGAACCTACGTCGGCAGGCGCGGCTCCATCTTGGAGGAGACGCCGCAGCAGGCTCACCTCATGCAGCTGTCGTCGGCGGTGCTGAGCGATGCGGAAGTCGAGCAGCTGCGGACGTCGACCGATCCTCGCTTCCGCTCGGTGTGGCTGGAGGCGCTCTTCCCTCCCGGGTCTGGTGGTGAGGGGCTCCGGGATGCGGTCATCGATCTCGCCGACCGAGCCGAACGGGCGGTGGCGGACGGCGCCACGATCGTGATGATCTCGGATCGCGAGGTCGACGAGCGGCGCGCCCCGATTCCGATGGTGCTTGCCGTCGGTGCCGTGCATCACCGTCTCATCGACTCCGGGGCGCGGCTGAACGCTTCGATCGTCGCCGTGTCCGGTGAGCCCCGCGATGCCCACGATCTCGCATGCTTGATCGGCTTCGGTGCTTCCGCGGTCAACCCGTACCTCGCCATCGAGGAGGTGCGGGCCATGGCGGAGCGGGGTGACGTACCCGCCGACGTCGTGGTCGCTCAGGAGAACTACCGGGCGGCGCTCGAGAAGGGTCTCCTGAAGATCATGTCCAAGATGGGGATCTGCACCATCTCGTCGTATCGAGGCAGCGAGTTGTTCGAGGCGATCGGGCTCGACGATGAAGTGTGTGGGCTTGCGTTTCGATTTGTGTCCCGCCGCGTTGGGGGCGCCGGCTTCGATCGCCTCGCTGCAGACGTCGTGGCGCGCCATGCGGGGTACACCGAGGGCGAGGACGATCCCGGCGGGTACTACAAGCATCGGCGTGGTGGCATTCCCCATATCAACTCACCGCGCGCGGTGCTGGCCCTCCAGAAGGTCGCACGCAACGACGACCCCGCCGAATGGGCCAAATACGTGGACATCGTCGAGACGGACCGACCGGCGCTGGAGCTCCGGGACCTGCTTGCGTTTGCCCCGGTTGGCGATCCGATTCCGATCGAGGACGTCGAGTCGGTCGAGCGGATCATGCGGCGCTTCACCACGGCGGCGATGTCGCTCGGAGCGCTGTCCAAGGAAGCCCACGAGACCCTGGCGATTGCCATGAACTACCTGGGTGGACTCTCCAACTCGGGAGAGGGCGGGGAAGATCCCGAGCGCTTCGGAACTCCGCGCAATTCCCAGATCAAGCAGGTCGCCAGCGGCCGCTTCGGGGTGACGCCGGGCTACCTCGCCTCGGCTGAGGAATTCCAGATCAAGATGGCCCAGGGCTCGAAACCGGGGGAGGGCGGCCAGCTGCCGGGCCACAAGGTCTCGCCGGAGATCGCCAGGCTGCGGCACACCGAGCCGGGCGTCCAGCTGATCTCGCCCCCGCCCCACCACGACATCTACTCGATCGAGGACCTCGCCCAGCTGGTCCATGACCTCAAGGTCTTCAAACCGCTCGCTCGCGTGTCGGTGAAGCTGGTCTCGGGTCCCGGCGTCGGCACGATCGCGGTCGGTGTCGCCAAAGCGCTGGCTGATGTGGTCACCGTCTCGGGCAATGGTGGTGGCACCGGTGCGTCGCCGCTGGTGTCCATCAAGCATGCAGGATCCCCGTGGGAACTCGGGCTCGCCGAAGCGCACCAGGCGTTGGTGGCGAACGGCCTGCGCCACGCCATCGCTGTCGAGACGGATGGAGGGATCCGGACCGGCCGGGATATCGTCGTCGCCGCCTTGCTGGGTGCTGATCGCTACGGATTCGGGACGATGCCGCTGATCGCCCTCGGGTGCAAGATGGTGCGGCAGTGCCACGAGAACACCTGTCCCGTTGGTATTGCGACCCAGCGCGAGGACCTGCGCGCCAAATACACCGGCTCGGTCGATCAGCTGATCGTCATGTTTCGGCACATGGCGCAAGATGCCAGGCGCCACCTCGCCGCCATGGGGGCCCACAGCTTGGATGAGGTGATCGGCAGGGCCGATCTGCTCCGTCCCCGCGAACCCGGTCACGCGGTCGCACGCGAGTTCACCGCACAGCTCGTGCGGGCCGATTTCGCCGGCGCGGCCGCCAAGACGGACCGCTCCTTCCGCACGGTGGCGAGGTCTCCCGTGGGCGATCAGCTCTCCGTCGAAGGCGCCCGGGCCGCCACGGCGCAGGGGTCCATCAATCTCGCCTATCCGATCCAGAACACCGATCGTGCCGTGGGCACCCGGCTGTCGGGAGAGATGGCCTCGATCGTCGGGGACGACGAGCCCGCCGGAACCGTCGAGGTGCGGCTCTCGGGAACGGCGGGTCAGAGCTTTGGCGCGTTCTTGGCGAAAGGGGTGTCACTTCATCTCGAGGGGACGGCCAACGACTACGTCGGGAAAGGCATGGGAGGCGGCCGCATCGTGGTCGTGCCAACTGTCGCCGACCTCAACACGGTCCCGCATGGTGCGGGAAACGCCTGCCTCTATGGCGCAACCGGTGGATCCCTCCACGTTGCCGGAGCAGTCGGCCAGCGGTTTGCGGTGCGGAACTCCGGAGCGACGGCCGTCGTCGAAGGCGCCTCGGACCATGCCTGTGAATACATGACCGGCGGCACCGTCGTGATTCTCGGCGATGTCGGCCGCAACGTCGGCGCCGGCATGACCGGCGGTGCGCTGTACGTGTGGGATCCCGAGCATGCAGCCAA
Source organism: Acidimicrobiia bacterium (assembly GCA_035458525.1). Lineage (GTDB taxonomy): Bacteria > Actinomycetota > Acidimicrobiia > Spongiisociales > UBA5794 > DATHZQ01. The sequence continues at coordinate 47,826 of DATHZQ010000151.1, read as the reverse complement.
GGGCCACCTCGCCGATTCAGCGCCGCACGCCAAGCGGCTCGAAGCACGGGAGGGAGCGGCCTTGCGGGCGCTCATCGTCGCCCACGCTGAACTCACCGGGAGTCATCGGGCACGGCACCTGCTCGCCAATTGGGAGTCGGCGGCCGGACAGTTCTGGGTGCTGCACGCCGCCAGCGCGGCCGGGAAGTCGGTACCCGAGGAGGGGTCGGTGGTCGAGATTGCCGGGACGACGCACGACCGATGAGCTCGATCGAGATCCGCAGCTACGAGGCCGGCGATCTCGAGGCATGTCGTTCGCTGTGGGTCGAGCTCACGCAATGGCATCGCGACATCTATGACGCACCGGGCATCGGCGGAGATGATCCGGGGCGCAAGTTCGACGCCCATCTGGCGCTCTTTGGCCCAGAGCTGCTGTGGGTTGCCCATGACGGCGGCGAGGTCGTCGGGCTCGTCGGATTGATGACCGGACACGACGACGAGGTCGATGTCGAAGTCGAGCCGATGATCGTCACCCGCTCCCGGAGGGGCGAGGGGATAGGAAGACAACTGGTCGAGCACGTCGTGTCCATCGCTCGCAGCGAAGGCCACGGGACCCTCAGCGTTCGGGTTGTCGGCCGCAACCGCAAGGCGATCGACTTCTACCACGACCAGGGTTTCACGGTCCTCGGGATGTTGGAGCTGATGCAGGACTTCCGGGAAGGCGAACGGCCTTGGAAGGCGGGTGAACGTCTGGCCGACCGGGACTTCCTGGTGTGATGCGGCTCGATGCGTGCTTGGGCAACGCTCTTGAGTAGCCTGCGCCGCTGTGGGACAATCCCACTATCCGGATAGTGCAAATTCTTGACCACCCTCCAGAGGAGTGATCCATGGCCACCGTTGACATCGACCTCGGCAAATACGCCTTGGGGTGGTCTGACGCCGAGGATGACTATGTGTTCAAGCCGAAGAAGGGTCTGAACGAGGAGATCATCCGGGAGATGTCTCGGATCAAGAAAGAGCCGGACTGGATGCTCGACTTCCGGCTGAAGTCCTACAAGCGGTTCCTGCGCAAGCCGGTGCCGACATGGGGCGGCGGCGGGACGCTGGATGAGATCGACTTCGATGACATCTACTACTACATCAAGCCGACCGAGGGCCAGGCCAAGGACTGGGACATGGTTCCCGACTCGATCAAGGACACGTACGAGAAGCTGGGCATTCCGGAAGCCGAGCGCAAGTACCTCGCCGGAGTCACCGCCCAGTACGAGTCCGAGGTCGTTTACCACCGAAATCGCGAAGATCTCGAAGAACTAGGTGTGCTGTTCATGGACATGGACACCGCTGTTCGCGAACACCCCGAGATCGTGCAGGAGTACTTCGGTACGGTCATCCCGCCCAACGACAACAAGTTCGCCGCGTTGAACTCGGCGGTCTGGTCCGGCGGGTCCTTCATCTACGTGCCGCCGGGCGTCCACGTCGACCAGCCGCTCCAGGCCTACTTCCGCATCAACGCCGAGAACATGGGGCAGTTCGAGCGCACGCTGATCATCATCGACGAAGGGGCCTACTGCCACTACGTCGAGGGATGTTCCGCACCCGTCTACTCCAGCGACTCGCTGCACTCTGCGGTCGTCGAGATCATCGTGAAGGAAGGCGGACGCTGTCGCTACACGACGATCCAGAATTGGTCGAACAACGTCTACAACCTCGTCACCAAGCGAGCCGTCGCCTACAAGAACGCCACGATGGAGTGGATCGACGGCAACCTGGGCTCGAAGCTGACCATGAAGTACCCGGCGGTGTGGCTGATGGAGGAAGGCGCCCATGGCGAGGTGTTGTCGATCGCCTTCGCCGGAGAAGGGCAACATCAGGACGCCGGGGCCAAGATGGTCCACGTGGCCGCGGACACCACCTCGTTGATCACGTCGAAGTCGATCTCCAAGGACGGCGGCCGTGCGGGATACCGGGGGCTGGTGCGCGTCGAGCCGGGTGCCGAGCACGCCAAGTCGTTTGTACGGTGCGATGCGCTGATCCTCGACGAGGACTCCCGGTCCGACACCTACCCGTACATGGAGATCGAGGAGTCGAACACCCAGATCGGGCACGAGGCAACGGTCTCGAAGGTCGGCGAGGAGCAACTGTTCTACCTGATGTCGCGGGGCCTCTCTGAGGAGGAGGCGACTGCCATGATCGTCGCCGGCTTCATCGAGCCCATCGTCAAGGAGCTTCCCATGGAGTACGCAGTCGAGCTCAATCGGCTGATCGAGCTGCAGATGGAGGGCTCGGTTGGCTGAGCGGCCGTGGAGCGCGCCTGGTATGCTCTTCGATCACGGGTGGGGGCCCGCAACTGGGTCAGGGAGAGGAACCTGACGCCGTGCCCGCACCGTCCAGCCGAGGCCTTGTCTACATCCTGGCCGGGGCGTTCCTGATCCTCACGTCACGTATGTTCGGCGCATCAACCGACTTGGTCGCTGACGTGTTCGGCGCTGGATTGATGTGGCGGGGACACACCCTGCGCAGGCCTCGCCTCAACGAGCGCGGCTTCCACCGTGCGTTCCCGTACGTGCTCGGCCTGTTCGCCGTCGGGTCGTTGCTCCTTGGTCTCGAGATCGCCGGGCTCGCCCGCATCTGGATCATCGGATGGGTGGCGTGGGTGTTCTTGGTTGCTGACCTGCCTCCGGGGTTTCGACAGCGCACGCGCCGGGCCAGCGAGTGGCTCGGCCGTGCGTTCGCCGGCCTGCGTCCACAGACGGCGGCGCACCCCGCTTCCTAGACCGGCCTCCGGCTGGGGCCGATCGCCTCTCCGGCTGTGCCTGTTCACCGGGACCTTCGCCCCCTTGGATGGGATTCGACGGGGACGCATGCTCGCTGCGTGGATGCGCACGGTGACGCCACCACGTTCTGGCCCCACGGCGGAACGAGTTCGACCGACTTTCTCTGGTCGGCTGGTGTGTCGCTGTTCCTGTTCGCCCACGCCGTCGCTCACCTCGTAGGCACGTCTCGCGCCTTCCAGGCAGCAGCGGACGGTGAGTCGCTCGACTACCTCGGTGGAGCGTGGCGGATCTCCGACCCGTTCGTGCTCCGTGTCGTCGGCATCGCCTGGGCAGTGGTGGCCGTCGCTTATGTGGCAGCAGCCGCCGGCGAGTGGTTGGGTTGGCAGGGATGGTGGCGGTTCGTGCTTGGCGTCACCGTGTTTTCCGTCGTGCTGACGGCTCTCGGCTTGTGGGAGTCGTGGGTCGGGCTCCTCCTCAATGTCGTCATCCTCGCGACCATCGCCACGTGGGCAGCGAGGGGCGAGTCGGGCGTCCGGCAGTCCTGACGAGAAGCGCCGTGGTTCGGCATCCATTCGACTGATATCTCGGCCCGTGCGCCCGCAAAGTCGATGGTGAGCACGGCGCCGAACTGGCGACGGCTGCTCTGTCTGCGGGTCGCGATGCGGTCGTCGGTGATCCGATGGCACGCGCCCGGTGGACCGGCCTCGAGCACTTGGCAACTACGCTGCGCAGCCATGCGCATCGTTGTTGCGGACTGCACGGTCGACTACGACGGACGACTGACCGCCCACCTTCCAATGGCGACGCGTCTCGTCATGGTCAAGGCGGACGGATGCGTCGCAGTGCATGCAGACGGTGGGGCCTACAAGCCGCTCAACTGGATGAACGCCCCCAACCACCTCGCCGAGGAGGACGGTAGGTGGGTCGTCACCAACCCGAAAGGGGAGAAGCTGACCATCACCTTCGCCGAGATCCATCTCGAGACGTCCGTCGAGATGGGCGAGGATCCCGGGCTCCAGAAGGATGGCGTGGAATCGGAGCTGCAGCGGCTGCTTGCCGAGACCCCCGCCGAGATCGAGGCGGGGCTCGAGTTGATCCGGCGTGAATACCCGACGCCGGTGGGTCCCGTCGACCTCCTGTGCCGTGATGGTGACGGGCGAACCGTTGCGGTAGAGATCAAGCGTCGGGGTGAGATCGACGGTGTCGAGCAGCTCACCCGGTACCTCGATTTCCTCAACCGTGACGAGCTGCTGGCGCCGGTACGGGGCATCTTCGTTGCCCAGCAGGTGAAGCCGCAGGCACGCACGCTGGCGGAGGACCGAGACATCGGTTGGAAGGAAGTCGACTACGACGTGCTGCGTGGCATCGATTCGCCCACGCTCCGCCTCTTTTGACCAAGCCGATCGTGACGCTTGCGGTGTGACACCCCAGCGATCGAACACATGTTCGACTAGAGTCCCGCTCCCATGGCCGAGAACCTGCGTTGGAAACTCGCTGATCAACCGGATGCGCAGCCCGCACTCTTCGCTCCAGCCCGCCGAGTTGCGGGCCGCGGCGAGTACCGCGGGTTGGAGTTTCTCGAGGTCGACGCCAAGAGCATCATCAACAAGGTCCCGGGCGGGCCGAGGTTCGGGTTCGAATACACGATCAATGCCTACAGGGGTTGCAGCCATCGGTGTACCTACTGCTTCGCTCGTCCGACCCACGAGTACCTGGGTCTCGGCATCGGCGAGGACTTCGACCGCAAGATCGTGGTCAAGCGCAACGCCGTTGACCTCGTGCGAGCGGAGACGGCACCGACCAGGTGGGGCGGTGATCTCATCGCCATGGGTACCAACACCGATCCCTATCAGCCCGCCGAGGGCAAATACCGGCTGACGCGGGGTGTGCTCGAGGTGCTCGGGGAGCGAGGCAACCCCGTTTCGATCCTGACCAAATCGACCCTCGTGCTGCGAGATCTCGATGTACTGCAGGACGTTGCCCGGGCCGGACGTGTTCGCGTTGATTTCTCGGTCGGCACGCTCGATCCCGCCGTGTGGAAGCTCACCGAGCCGGGAACGCCGCACCCGCAGCGCCGCATCGATGCCGTCGCCGAACTCAACGAGACCGGAATTCGCTCCGGGATCTTGATGGGCCCGATCATCCCCGGTTTGTCCGACGGTGCCGATCAGATCCGAGACGTCGTCCGGGCTGCGGTCGCCGCCGGTGCGGTCGGCGTGGGCCATGTCGTTCTCCACCTCGGGCCAGGCATTCGCGACCACTTCTTGCAGTGGCTCGAGCGACATCGACCGCATCTCGCTTCGGACCACGGCCGCTGGTACGGCGGCGGGCGCGAGGCATCTTCGGCAATTCGGGCCAGGATTGCGGCAACCGTCGACGCAGCGCTGCGCGAGTTCGGGGGGCCGGTTCCAGATCGCGTCCGCCGGTCGGCTCGGGTCCACGTGCGGACTGCAGCGCCCGCCAGCCCGCAGCAACTCGGACTCGGTCTCTAGAGCAGGCTCTCCAGGTCGTACGCACAACTCGGATGCCGCAGCTTGGAAAGAGCGCGGTGCTCGATCTGGCGTACCCGCTCTCTCGTCACGCCGAGCTCTTTGCCCACGTCAGACAACGTGCGGGGCTGGTGGCCCTGCAGTCCGTAGCGAAGGATCACGACCATTCGTTCGCGCTCGTCGAGCAGCGTGAGCGCTCGCTGCAGCTCTGCGCGCCTTGCGTCCTCGGACACGACGACAAACGGGTCGACTGCGCCGTCGTCCTGGATGAAGTCGCTCAGCTCCGCATCTCCGTCCTCGCCTACCGGTCGATCCAGCGAGACACAGTCGGTGGGAGCGTTGAGGGCCACCACCACTTTGTCTGAATCGAGCCCGCTCATCTGCGAGATCTCGTCCACGGTCGGCGCTCGCCTGTTCGTTTCGAGGAGCGACAAACCAGTTTCTTGCACCGTTCGCACGACATCGACCATGTGCACCGGTAGCCGGATCGTCCGTCCGTGGTTGCCGAGCCCACGGGTGATCGCTTGGCGGATCCACCACGTTGCATATGTGGAGAACTTGAATCCTTTGCGCCAGTCGAACTTCTCGACGGCGCGCATCAACCCGAGATTGCCTTCCTGGATGAGATCGAGCATGTCGAGCCCACGACCGGTGTACCGCTTGGCGATCGAGATGACGAGGCGCAGGTTGCTGCGAACGAATTCGGCGCGTGCCTCCTCGCCGGCGTGGACTGCCTCTTCCAGGGCGAGCCGGTCTGCCCGAGCGAGTTTGCCGGCCGTATCCAGCCGGCTCTGCGCTCGCCGCCCGGCCTCGATGGTCCTTGCCAGTCGGACCTCGTCCTCGGCATCCAGCAAAGTATGGGACGACACCTCTTCGAGGTACATCCCGATGGGATCCGAGACCGGCGCTTGTTTGGCACCTCTCGCCACTGGTCTCCCTCGTCGATTGGATCGAAAGGCTCTCTCGTGGGACTGGCGGAAGTTATCACCGGAACGCCCATCTGGCAACGGGTTCGTGACGCAGCTGCACGTCAAAAGTGCGGACAAATCGCTCGAATGCAGCCGTTCGCAGGTTCGTTCGCGTACGAACCTCACTACTGTTGTACAGACCCACCTCGACGATTGGTCTGCTCGGACACGTGGGTTGGAGAAGATGCGACGTAGTCCCCTCCTAGTCATCGCACTGGCGCTCGTCACCACCGCGTGCGCCAGTCCTGCCGCGCTCGTAGCCGGGGATCCAGCGCTCACTCCGGAACCACCGGCACCGATCCTGAACCTCACCGTCATCGCAGTTGACGACGGCACTGCAGTGAGTGGTGCCGACGTGACGATCGACCGGCAGGTCCTCGTCACCGATGAAGACGGGAGCATCAGCCTCGAGTGGACCGACGAGCTCGTGCAATACGCCGTGGCGGCCCCGGGCTTCTCAGCCACAGCAGGTTCGATCGCCGCATACCCGGAGACGACCGACGGCACCGTCGAGGTCACGATGGACCCGCACATCCTCGAGGGCGCCGTCGTGGGGCCAAACGGTCAACCGCTCCCCGGAACGACGGTTGCTATGAACGGCCGCACCACCGTCACGGACGACACCGGGGCATTCCGGATTTCGCGGGCGACTGCGGGAGAGCTGACGGTGACGCGGCCTGCATGGGAGCCGGCTGCGGGCTCTTGGGACGGCGAGGCGCTCAGCGTAGAGATTCAGATGGAGCCCCGCGACATCCGGGCCTTGCGGGTCAGCGGTGACAAGGCCGCAGACCCGGACGTGTGGGCCGGTCTCCTCGAGCTCGCCGATCAATCTGTCGTCAACGCTTTCGTCATCGACACCAAGGATGAGGGCGGCTGGGTCTATCACGAGAGCGCGGTTCCCACGGTCAGTGAGATCGGAGCGCTGAACTCGAATTTCCTCTACGACGTAGAGCAGGTCATCGCGGACATGGACGCGCACGGTCTGTACAAGATCACGCGCATCACCACGTTCCAGGACAACTTCCTTTCCCGGGCCCGGCCGGAGATTGCGGTCCGTGACAACACGACCGGTGGTGTGTGGAGGAACTACAAGGACATCGGCTGGCTCGACGCCACCGACCGCGGTGCATGGGAATACCCGTTGGCGCTCGCACAGGAGGCCTGTGAGCTGGGATTCGATGAGATCCAGTTCGACTACGTGCGCTTCCCGTCCGACGGTGACATCTCGACCATCGAGGTCGATGGCGGGTACACCGAAGAAGTCCGCGTTGCGACGATCCAAGCCTTCCTCGAGGAGGCGCATGCGCTGCTCAACCCGATGGGTTGCGCGGTGGCTGCAGACATCTTTGCGATCACGCTGACGAGCGATTGGGACGAGGGCATCGGTCAGCGGCCCGAGGTGCTGTCCACCGCCATCGACGTGCTCAGCCCGATGATCTACACCTACACCTATGCGCCCGGCTGGAACGGCTACGAAGACCCGGACGAGCATGCCGTCGAGCTGGTGACGCTCGCACTGGACTCCGGTATTCCTCGGGACCGGGGCTTCTCCATCTACCGGCCTTGGATCCAAACCTGGCAACTCAACGCAGCGGAGATCATGGCGGTCCAGGACGTTGTAGAAGAACGGGAGCTCGGGTGGATGATCTGGAGCGCCAACACGCAATACGACACGAGCTTCCTCCGCCCGGAGTGACCGGAGCGACACTCGAGGAGCTCTCCGCCGCACTCGTCGACTGCCGGGCGTGTCCTCGTCTCGTCCAGTGGCGTGAGCAGGTGGCGCGGGAGCGGCGGGCTGCGTTTGCGACCGAGGAGTACTGGGGACGACCGGTCCCGGGCTTCGGAGACCCGAACGCAAGGCTGGTCGTCGTTGGTCTCGCTCCTGCGGCCCACGGGGCCAATCGCACAGGTCGGATGTTCACCGGCGATCGGAGCGGCGACTGGCTGTTTCGAGCCCTGCATCGCAATGGCTTTGCCAATCAGCCCACGTCACGGGATCGTCGAGATGGCCTGCGGCTGGTCGACGCTTGGATCACCGGGGCGGTGCGTTGCGCCCCGCCCGGCAACCGCCCGACGCCCCCGGAGCGAGATGCCTGTGGAGCGTGGCTCGATGCGGAACTGCGCCTCCTGAACAACGTCGTGGCGTACGTGTGCCTCGGAGCGTACGCCTACGTCAGCTTGTGGCGCAGCCTCGGCAGGCTCGGCCTCGCACTGCCGCGTCCCCGCCCGCGGTTTCGACACGGACTCACGGTTGCGTTGCGGTCTCAGTCGATCTCAGCGAGTTATCACCCGAGTCAGCAGAACACCTTCACTGGGAAGCTCACCGAAGAGATGCTGGATGACGTTCTTCAGAGAGTCAGGCAGGCAATCGACGGTTGATGCCGCCACGAGTTCGCCCCAGAGCTCCCCGCTGGCGGCACCGCCCACCTCGTGCGCAGGCAGCGTGGCCACCGAACTGACCAGGTCGATCAGCCGTGCGGAGGCTTCGTCGACGTCGACGAGGTACGGGTACGGGTTCACTGCCCGTCCATTGATGTGCAGTTCGAAGTGGGTGTGGGACCCTGTCCACTCGGCATTGCCGGAGTCACCCACGTAGCCGATCACCTGACCGGCTCGCACGAAAATGCCCTCGTCGAGGCCCTCGGCATACGCAGCGTCGGCCCCGCCTCGGCCGTCATCGGTTCCGGCGGTGTCGTTGTTCAGGTGCATGTACCACGATTCCCAGTCACCCTCGTGGACGAGGCGGATGTAGTAGCCCGATCGTGGTCCGCTCTTCAGCGTCTCCACCCAGCCGTCGGCGACGGCACGCACCTCAGTGCCCTTGGGGCTCATGATGTCGGTGCCGCGATGGCCGCGGCCGCCGGATCGGGCCGCTCCCCATGTGTCGTGATACACCATGTCGGTCGGTTCGTGCGGGAAACACGTGAGCGATACCGCTTCGGCCGCCTCCGCAGGAGCCGACGCGCCGGGTCCGATCAGGATCTGTGCTGCCGCCAGGAGGGCGGCGAGCGCGACCAGGAGATGTCGTGAAGTCATGAGTGCCTGAGCCCCTTTGTTCTCGGGTTCGGCCGCGAATTCCCTACCGCGGCTCGGCAAGGGCGAAACGTTAGGCGAGCCGGCGATCAATGCAAAGCCAATGTCCGGTCTTTTTGGGGTGCGTCTGCGGACCGGGGTATCCTTCCGCGCGTTCCCCCCACTCGGAGCGTGAACCCACGTGAACCCATTCGATGCCGTCGCGGTCGCCCGCGTCTCTGCAGGTGAGCCACCATGGCGCGCACAGCAGCGCGCCGCAGCCTTCGACCACTTCGGGAAGCTGTCGATGCCAGACCCCGCAGAGGAGTTGTGGCGCTACGTCGAATTCGACTTCGCATTGGACGACTTCGCCCTCGTCGACCAGCCGGCGGAGCCCGGCGCAGAACTCGCCAACCTTGCGGCTACCCACACCATCACCGTGGTGGACGGGTTCGTGGCGACTGCGCCAGACGGCGCCTCCGACCGGGTGTGGCTCGGTTCCTTGGCCAACGCACCTGAAGTCGTTCAAGTAGCGATGCAGGACGCTTCGGCAGTCGGCGTGCCGGACAATACCGACGTGTTCTCCGCCGCGCACGGAGCCTTCGGACCCGACGCAACCGTCGTGCACGTCGGCCGAGGCGCAGACTCCGGCCTCGTCGTGGTCGATGTTCACGCGGCGACGCCGCATGCGGTGACATTCCCCCGCATCGTCGTCCTCGCCGAAGAAGCCGCCACTGCTTCGGTGGTCGTGAACTTCGCCTCGACGGGCGGCGTCGACACCCTCGTGGTGCCACGGCTCGAGGTCGTGGCTGGGAACGCATCCAACGTCAAGATCTCCGTCGTCCAGGATCTCGCCCGAACGAGCCGCTCCATCGCGCATGCCCGTGCAGTCGTGGGGCGGGACGCCAACCTCGTGCTCGCCGAAGCGGGCATCGGAGCTCGCCTCTCCCGTCTCCATCTCACCGTCGATCTCGAAGGGCAAGGCTCGTCCGCAAAGGTGCTTGGTGCGTACTTCGGGGACCGCGACCAGGTCCTCGACTACCGGTATTTCATGCACCATGCGGGGCTCAACACTCGTTCGGACATGTTCCTCAAGGGTGCCGTCGAGGACGAAGCACTGAGTGTGTTCACCGGCATGATCCGCATCGACGAGTCGGCCCAACGCACGGATGCGTTCCAGACCAACCGCAATCTGATCTTGTCCGAGGGTGCCGCCGCGCAGTCTGTTCCCAACCTCGAGATTCTCGCCAACGACGTGCGCTGCGGGCACGGCTCGACGGTCGGTCCGCTCGACGACGAACAGCGCTACTACCTCATGAGTCGCGGGCTCGATCCTGAGCGCGCAGATCGGCTTCAGGTGCGCGGCTTCTTCCAGGAAGCTCTCAATCGCTTCCCCCACGCAGGGCTCGTCGAGCCGCTGGGCACCCGGATCAACGCCAAGTTCGTGGAGGCACAAGAGGAGGGACGGGTGTGACGACACCAGTCCGCATCGCCGCTTTGGACGAGCTGCCCCATGGTCGTGGCGTGCGGGTCGACATCGGGCGGCACCGCATCGCCGTCTTCCGCATCGGGGACGACGTGTATGCGATCGGCGACCGATGCAGCCACGCCGAGGCATCGCTCGCCGAAGGCGAGGTCTTCGACGCCGAGGTCGAATGTCCCCGCCACGGCTCGGAGTTCGATCTCACGACCGGCGCTCCTGCGACGCTGCCCGCGACGCAACCCGTGCCTGTCTACACGGTCAGGGTCGACTCGGGTGATGTGATGCTCGATCTACCCTCGGAGGAGGAAGCCCAATGAACGCTGCACTCAAGATCAGCAACCTGCAAGCCGCGCTGGGTGATCTCCAGATCCTGCAGGGCGTGGACCTCGAGGTCCCGTTCGGCGAGATTCACGCGTTGATGGGTCCCAACGGCTCGGGGAAGTCGACGCTATCGCATGTCCTGATGGGCAAGAACGACTACGCCGCCACGGGCTCGGCCACGGTGGACGGCGTCGAGATTCTCGGGCTCCCGACCCACGAACGTGCCCGGCTCGGGTTGTTCGAAGCGTTCCAGTACCCCATCGAGGTCCCGGGCGTGCAGCTCGACGAACTCGTCGATGAGATGGCCCACGCTCTCGCCAACGGCGATGGTTTCGGCGAACGCGTGGACGCTGCCAGCTCGCTGCTGCGCATGGAGCCGTTTCGCAATCGGGCCATCAATCATGACCTCTCGGGTGGCGAGAAGAAGCGCTCCGAGATGTTTCAGCTTGCCATCGCCGGCCCCAAGATCGCCATTCTCGACGAGATCGATTCGGGGCTCGACATCGACGCAGTGCGGGAGGTTGCGGAACTCGTGGAAGCGCTGCGCGGCCCGAACCTCGGCGTGCTGATCATCACCCACTACTCGCGAATTCTCCAGTACATGCGCCCGGATCGTGTCCACGTGATGCTGCGGGGTCGCATCGTGCGATCAGGAGGCAGAGCGTTGGCCGACGAACTCGAAGACCGCGGGTACGACGAGATGCGGCGTGAGCTCGGTCTCGCCGATCCGGTGGAGGAGGTCGACCCGCTCCTGGGTCTGTGAGGGGATGGCGGTCGGCCGAGCTACTGTCGGATCATGAGTGATTGGGGCTTCACCGACGAGCCGGACGCACGCCGCTATCTGCGCGAGGTACGTCGTCTGTGGGCTGCATGGCTCTTCGGTCTGACGGCGCTGCTGTTCACCCAGGGCTGGTGGGTGGTGGCCTCCGGTGTCGTGACGATCGGTCTGCTGCTGGTGCTGGCGAGGCCGCTGCAAGCCCGGGCGGCGGCGTTGGTTCCCGAGGACACACTCGTGGGCAGCAGGTTCAACGTCGTTGGTCGCGGCACCGAGCGGGACAAGGCGCTGCAGGCGCTTGCGTATGGGAGGGAACCACTCGAAGCCGCGACGACACTGAGCGGTTCGGGAGCATGGATGGTGCCGGCCCGGTCCCTGATGGTCTGGGTCACCATCGCCGCGTTCGTCTACGTGATTGCAACGACGTTCAGCGGCGGAGATCCGGAATGAGCGATCACCACGTCGAGCGGCTGGCCGAGTTGATCGCGGCCGCCAGCCGCATCCTCGTGTTCACGGGGGCGGGGATGTCGACCGCCAGTGGCATCCCGGACTACCGCGGGCCGCAAGGGGTTTGGAACACGCGGCGGCCGGTCTTCTATCAGGACTTCATGACCTCACAGGAGGCGCGCAACACGTACTGGCGGCAGAAGTGGACCGACGCACGTGAGTTCGGAGCGGCCAATCCCAACGCGGCGCATGCAGCGATTGTCGAGTTGGAGCGCGCCGGCAAGCTGGAGATGGTCGTCACCCAAAACGTCGACGGCCTGCACGCCGCCGCCGGGACCTCGGCGGAGAAGCTCGTGGAGATTCATGGCACGGCTCGGCTCGTCGAATGCCAGTCGTGCTTACAGCGTTCGGATCCTGGACCGCATTTCGCTGCGTTCCACGAGACCGGTGAGGCTCCCCAGTGCTCCTGCGGCGGTTACCTCAAGTCGGCAACGATCAGCTTCGGCCAGAGCCTGCGGTCCGTCGACCTCGGACGGGCGCATACGGCAGCCGAGAACGCCGACCTGGCAATGTCGCTTGGCTCCTCCCTCGTCGTCTACCCGGCCGCCGACATTCCGTTGCATGCGGCAGCGACCGGTGCGCCCTACGTCATCGTGAATCAAGGGGAGACGGACCACGATCGCAACCCACTCGTCACGTTGCGGCTGGACGGGGACGTGACGACGATCATTCCCGAGGCCACCTCCTTGGCGCTGGCTGGTTGATCGGCGCCCACGGCGGGTCCAAACGCTGTGCCGGCGACGATTGCTGGGGTGGCGGGGTCTTCCGGCCCTCCTGAACCGGCAGCGGGCGGTCCTAATCTGAGCGCATCGTCCCGACTGCAGGAGTGAGCGAATGCGTATCGAACGAGACTCCATGGGTGAGGTGTCGGTACCGGCCGGCGCCTACTACGGAGCGTCGACACAACGTGCGGTCGACAATTTCCCAATCTCGGGGATCGGGTTCTCGCGCCGCTTCATCTGGGCCTTGGGGTTGCTCAAGGGCTCGGCGGCCCGTGTGTCGGGCCCGGCGGGCCACGTCGATGCGGACAAGGCGAAGGCCATTGCTACAGCGGCCGACGAGGTGCGGGACGGAGCGCACGATGACCAGTTCGTGCTCGACATCTTCCAGACCGGGTCGGGCACGTCGACGAACACGAATGCAAACGAGGTCATCGCCAACCGCGCCTCTGTGCTCCTCGGCGGTGAGCTCGGCGGTGAGCGCCTCGTTCATCCGAACGACCACGTCAATTTCGGGCAATCATCCAACGACGTCATCCCCACGGCGATTCATGTTGCAGCGGCCGCAGCCATCCGCGAGGACCTCGTGCCAGCGCTGACCTCCCTCGGCGACGCGCTCGGCGCCAAGGCCGCCGACTTCAGCGACGTCGTCAAGTCGGGCAGAACGCACCTCATGGATGCCACCCCGGTGACCCTCGGGCAGGAATTCGGTGGCTATGCGACGCAGGTCCGCAAGGGGGTCGAGCGTCTGGAGCGGATGCTGCCTGAGCTCGACGAGCTCGCACTCGGTGGCACGGCCGTGGGCACGGGAATCAACGCTCCCGACGGCTATCCCGCTGCGGTCATTGCCGACATGGCCGCCATCACCGGATATCCGTTCCGCGAAGCCGACGACCATTTCGAGGCGCAAGCCGCCAAGGATGCCGTCGTCAACGCTTCCGGAACGCTCAAGACGGTGGCGCAATCGCTCTTCAAGATCGCCAACGACCTCCGCTGGCTGTCCAGTGGACCGCGTACCGGCATCACCGAGATTCGGCTGCCTTCGCTGCAGCCGGGCTCCTCGATCATGCCGGGCAAGGTCAACCCGGTGATGCCTGAGATGATGATGCAGGTTGCCGCTCAGGTGATTGGCAACGATACGACGATCACGTGGAGTGGCGCCAACGGCAACTTCGAGCTCAACGTCATGATGCCCGTCATGGCGCACAACCTGTTGCAGTCGATCACGCTGTTGACCAATGCCGCAGACACCTTCCGTGAGCGGTGCGTGGTCGGCGTCGAGGCCGACGAGGCTCGGGCCCGCGAGCTCGTCGAGCGCAACATCATCGTGGTGACGGCGCTGAACCCGCATATCGGGTACGACAAGGGCGCCGTAGCGGCCAAGGAGGCCTTCGCCTCGGGCCGCAACGTGCGCGACGTGGTCGTCGAGAAGGGATGGCTCACGGCCGAGCAGGTCGATGAGCTCCTCGATATCAAGCGGATGACGGAAGGCGGCGTGATCGAGTAGGCCTCAGTCGCCGGCGGCGGTGCCGGTGATGACGAGGTGCTTGCGGTGCTGTGACACGTGCGCAGCGGCGAATCCGACGTCTTCCAGACGCTCGGCCACACCGTCGGCCGCAGTGCGCGTCAATCCGTGGGCGCCCTTCGTCTCGGACTCGACGATGAGAAAGCGCCCGCCGGGGCGCAAGACCCGCAACATCTGCGACAGACCCGCGTCGGGGTGCTCCCAGTGGTGGAACGCATGGATGGTCCATGCCAGGTCGATCGACGAGGGATCGAACGGGAGATCTTCGGCGCCGGCTACGTGGTACGCAACGTTGTCGAGCTGGCTCGACCTCCGCCGTGCGATGTCGATCATGGCCGCCGAACGGTCGATGCCGATGGCCTGCGCCACCGACGGCGCGGCACCGCGAACGGCGGCTCCGGGGCCACATCCGACGTCCAGCACCACCTGATGAGCTTCGAGCCCGGCGGTGCGGACGACGAGTCGATTCGAGCCAGGGTTGCGGCCGAACAAGGAGTAGACCTCCGCCTTGAGCTTGCTCCAGGGTGCTTCGTCCATTGGCCGCTCCTTTAGCGTGCTCAGCCGACGATATAGGTGCCGGTGCCCACCGCAACGAGGCGATCTCGGTCGTCGTGGAACTCCATGCGGGTGACCGCCACCGTTCGTCCGATCCGGAGGGGGTAGGCGCTCGCCACGAAGGCGGCGGAGGTCGCCGGCCTCAGGTAATCGACCCGCAGGTCGATGGTGCCCACCTTCATCAGCGCCGTGAGTGCTTCTTCCGCCGTTGCCGCACGCTCGACGAGCGCCGCCATGGCCACCATGCCTCCGGCAGCGTCGAGTGTTGCCGAGATCACGCCGCCGTGGAGCGCCTGCTTCTGTGCGTTGCCGATGAGTTCGGGCCGCAACTTGAGGTGGAACGTGGCCCGCTCCGCCGTGAGCTCTCCGACGTCGAGTCCGAGCGTGCGATTGAACGCCAGGAATTGCTCGAGTCGAACGATGACGTCGAGCAGGTCGGTGTCGTCGTCGATGCCGAGAGCGGCCGCGATCTGCACAACGGAGGTGGGTGCCATCAGCGATGACTCTACGTCGCTCACGACGGTGTCCTGCCGCCGGCCAGCCGAGCGTCGCCGGTTCCTGCGGGAACGTGCACCGTGTCACCTACGCTCTGGGAATGCCGCATCGTTCCCTCCGAGCGACCGTCGCTGTGTTCTTCGTGGTCAAGCTCACCCTGAACGTGGCGACGCGGTTCGTGTACGCGTTTCTGCCGGCCATCGCCCGCGGCCTCGGTGTCTCGATCGGAGCCGTCGGGTGGCTCGCCTCGGCCCGCTGGGGCGTCGGAGCGCTGACGCCGCTCACGATCCGGCTCGCCGGTCGGGAGCATCGCCGCCGCGTCCTGGCGCTCGGTTTGGTCCTGTTCGTCGCCGGCTCGCTCGTGACGGCGGTGTTCGGTGTGTTCGTCGGGGCGCTCGTCGGGTTCGTGCTCATGGGGCTCGGCAAACCGCTCGTCGACACAGGCGTCCAAGCAGTCGTTGCCGACCGCATCCCATATCGCGAGCGAGCGCGAACGGTCGGTGTCGTGGAGACGACGTGGGCGCTCGGCTTCCTCGTCGGGGCGCCGATCGCCGGATGGATGATTCAGCGCTGGGGATGGGAGGCGCCGTTCATAGGGTTTGCGGTCGTCGGCGGGCTGTTGCTCATCCCGCTGAAGATGGTCGTCGGCGACTCTCTCGGTCCGGCGGAGCGTATCGAGAAGGTCGAGCCGAATCGACGAGCCCGCGCATTCCTCGTCGTGGCGGCACTCGTTGCAGCCTGCGCCGAGGTGATGTTCATCACGTTCGCCACGTGGCTCGAGGACGTGCACGAGTTCGGTCTTGGGGCGCTGGCCGCCCTGGCGACCGTGATTGGATTCGGCGAGTTGGCCGCAGAAGGGGCAACGGCACTGTTCACGGACCGGATCGGCAAGGCGCGGGCGGTTGCGGCCGGGATGGCGGTCGCTGCTGCGGGATTCACCGTCACCGCTCTCACGAGCGCTGCGCTGGCGCCCGCACTGTCGGGTCTCGTGCTGGGAATCGTCGGGTTCGAGTTCGCCATCGTCTCATCCATCTCGCTGGCGACTGAGCTCGTTCCCGGTAGTCGGGTGCAGTACCTCTCCCGCATGGTGGTTTCCCAGGCGTTCGGCCGCGCCGCCGCTGCCGTTGTGGGGGTCGCGCTCTACACGGCGACGGGGATGACGGGGGCGGGGCTGGCCGCAGCCTTGATTGCCGTTGCCGCCGGCTGGATCGTGGCGACCCGAGTACGCGACCATGAGGACGCGCCAATCGGCGCAGGAGGCAGCGCGTGAAACCCGCAGAGCGACAGAGGACTGAGGGAGCCCTGTTCACGGATCAGTACCAGCTGACGATGGCGCAGCTGTACTTCGAACAAGGTCTGCACGAGCGCCAGGCTCAGTTCGACTACACCTTCCGCACCTATCCGGACTACGGCCGTCATCAGGCCGGCTATTGCGTGCTGTCCGGGCTCGAATGGCTGCTCGACTGGATGCAACAGACTCGTTTCGTCGCCGCCGACATCGATCCGCTTCGCAAGCAACGAGCCGCTTCCGGTGCGCCCCTCTTCGATGCGGGCTTCCTGGAGTGGCTCGAGGCACACGGGCACTTCGGCGCCCTCACGATGGATGCGGTACCTGAGGGCCGGGTCGTGCATGCCTATGCCCCGGTCGTCACCGTGACCGGGCCGCTGGCCATGGCCCAGATTCTCGAAACCTCGCTGCTCAATCACCTCAACTACCAGACGTTGATCGCCACGAAGGCGTCCCGCGTTGTCGAAAGCGCGCGAGATGGCAAGGTGCT
Organism: Acidimicrobiia bacterium; assembly: GCA_035458525.1. Classification (GTDB taxonomy): domain Bacteria; phylum Actinomycetota; class Acidimicrobiia; order Spongiisociales; family UBA5794; genus DATHZQ01. The sequence continues at coordinate 30,446 of DATHZQ010000151.1, read as the reverse complement.
CGAGTTCGGGATGCGGCGGGGGCCGGCCAGCGGCACCAACGCCGGCACGTACGCCGCGCTGGTGGGCGGGGTCGACTTCTCCTCCAACGTTGGTCTGTCGCACGCCGTCGGTCTGCCGCCACGGGGAACGCATGCCCACTCCATGGTGCAGGTCTTCATGGCGTTGGGCCTCGGTGAGCTGGAGGCGTTTCGTGCGTTTGCGGCCAGGTATCCCGATGACGCGATTCTCCTCGTCGACACCATTGACACCCTCCAGAGTGGTGTTCCCAACGCCATCACGGTGTTCGACGAGCTTCGGAGCCGCGGCCATGTGCCCGGCGGTATCCGACTCGACTCCGGTGACCTTGCGTACCTGGCGATCCGCTCGGCGCAGATGCTCAACGCCGCCGGCCATGGCGACGTGTCGATCGTGCTGTCGTCCAATCTCGACGAGTTGGCGATCTGGCAGATTCTCTCGCAGATCGAGCAGGAAGCGGCGCGATACGACGTCGACCCCGACGCCCTGATCGCGAGGCTGGTGTACGGCGTCGGCACTCGGCTCGTCAGCTCGCAAGGCCATGCGGCCCTCGATGGCGTCTACAAGCTCGTTGCCGTTGCCGAAGATGGCGGGTGGGCGCCGGCCATCAAGATCTCGGAGACGCGAGAGAAGATCCCGATTCCCGGCCGCAAGCAACTGTGGCGGGTCTACGACCGGCGGGGTTACGCAACGGCCGACGCCGTGGCGTGCGAAGGGGAGGTGATCGATGGTGCGGCCGGGGCGACGCTGCATCATCCCTACCGGACCGGGGTGCGTCGATGGTTGGGCCCTGGAGAGATGGCGGAAGTCGAACCCCTGCTTCAACGCGTGTGGAGATCCGGCAGAACGCTTCCCGAGCGCAGCATCGAGCATGCCCGAGAGTGGCGCCGGCGCGATCTCGACCGGCTCGACCGGGGTGTGCGCCGGCTCGTCAACCCCCACATCTATCACGTGTCGTTGACCGACGAGATGGCAGCGCTCCGCGACCGGCTGATTGCGGCCACGGCGGGTGATGCAGTCAGCTGACCGAAACGCCGGCCGCCACCATCGCTGCAATCGCGCGGGCACCATCGCCGGGCTGGAGGTTCACGGCACGTATGCCGTCGGCGAGGACCTCGGCGGCGAATCCCGCGGCCACCCCGTCGCACGCAGTGGCCGCCACGCAGTAGTCGGTGGCGAGACCTACGACGACGATCGATGCGATTCCACGGCTGCGCAGAAGCTCACCGAGCTCGGTGGGGGTCGTTGCCCCGGTGTCCGGGTCGCGCACCGTGAATCCCGAATAGCCGTCCTCGCCTCCGCTGCCCTTGAGGACCGTCGGTCCGGCGACTTGGAGTGATGGATGGAGCTCGGCTCCCCAGGTGGCGTTTACGCAGTGCACCGGCCAGATGCCCCCATCCTTGGCAAAGTGCGGCGTGTCGGGCGGGTGCCAGTCCTGGGTGTACACCACGAGAGCGCCCGCCTCCTCGGCGGCGGCAACCTGCTCGTTGATGAAGGGAATCGCATCCTCGCCGCCCGACACCGCAAGCGATCCGGCAGGATCGGCGAAATCATTCTGGACGTCGACGACGATCAGCGCCGTCGTTGGTCCATAGCTCAGTCTCACGGCGACCTCCTCAAGCGGAGGACTCTGCTTGATCGAGGGCATCTTGGAGCGTGGCCCAAGGCAGGTCGGCGCATTTGATGCGGACCGGGAACCGGCGTACGCCCTGAAGCGCTTCCAGGTCGCCGAGCACAGCCCCGGGACGTTCCGGATCGATGGCGCTTTCGCCTTCCTCGATCGACATCATCACCTTGAACTGATGCGTGAGCGCCTGCACCTCGGGGACGGTCTTGCCCACGATGGTGTCCGCCATCATCGAGCCGGACGCTTGCGAGATCGAGCAACCTTGTCCCTGGATCGCAGCATCGGCCACGACTCCCTCATGCACGAGCAGGTCGAGCGAGAACTCGTCGCCGCAGGACGGGTTCTCACCCTCCACATGAATGTGGTCGCCGCTCAGCCGCCCGCGGCGGCGCGGGTTGCGGTAGTGGTCCAGGATGACTTCTCGGTACAGCTCGTCGATTGCCATGTTGTCTCGCAGTGGAACGTGTCCCACGTTAACCGAGGCCGTCGCGGCAACATTCCTTCCCTGCGTTGCCGCAGCATGCTTGCGGCTCGAGCCGGAAACCGCCAAGGTGGGCCGCCGGCGCTACGCTGCGTCGCCGCACCCGGGGTTGCAGGCGGGGTGCTGAGGGGAAACGGACGCATGACCGACAACTCACAGGGCCGGTCGCACCGGCTCGCCATCGTCGTCTCGAGCGATCGGCGCAGGGGCGCAGAGGTGTTCGGGGAGGCCCTCGCCGGTGGAATCCGCGCTCAGGGTTGGGAGGCCGGGCTCTTCTCGCTTGCGTCGAGCGCCCGTGGTCCGCGTGTGGATGCGACGCCGCTTTCTGCGACCGCCCCCGACCAGCTCGGCAAGCTCGATCCCGCAGTGGTGCGTCGTCTCCGTTCCGAGATGAAGCGATACGCCCCCGACGTCGTGCTGGCCAACGGCGCGGCGACGATGCAGTATGCCGTGGCGGGGCTGCGAGTGATGCGGGACCGACCCCGTCTCGTGTATTCCAGCATTGGTGAGCCCTCGTACTGGATTCGCAACAGGCGCCATCGCGCCGTGCGTGCGGCAATCCTGCGTGGTGTCGACAGGGTGCTCTCGGTGTCCGAGACCACTGCACGTCAGCTCGTCGACCACCTCGGGGTCCCGGCGAGCAAGGTGCGGGTCGCTCCCACCGGGGTTCCGGCGCGGTTCTTCACCGTCGAACCCGAACCCGCCGCCGACGAGCTGAGGGTGATATTCATCGGCAACCTCTCCGCCGAGAAGGATCCGCTTGCCGCTCTCGATGTGCTCACCGAGGGCCTCCGGCAGGCAGCCATGACGTTGCGCTACCTGGGTGCCGGACCGCTGCAGAGTGCCCTCGAGCGCGGCGTCCTCGACCGGGATCTCGGCGGTGCCGTGGAGATCATGGGTTCGGTGGCTGACGTGCTTCCGCACCTGGCTTGGGCCGACGTCCTGTTGCTCACCTCGAGAACGGAGGGCCTGCCCGGGGTGCCGCTCGAAGCTGGTGCCGCAGGTGTTCCCAGCGTCGTGTACGCCGCCGGGGGCGCAGCCGAGACGGTCCGCGACGGGGAGACAGGACGGGTCGTCGCCAAGGGCGATGTCGACGCCGCGGCCGCCGCTCTCGTCGAGCTCGCTCGCGATCCCATCAAGCGTCGCAAGTGGGGTGACGCCGCTCGCGCCATGGTGCGCGAACGCTTCACCCTCGAAGCGTCGGTCCAGCGCTACATCCAACTCCTCGGCGACGAAGTACGCGAGCGATGAGCAAGACCGTCAAGCTCGCGCACCTGACCACCGTCGATCTGAGTCTGCGTTACCTCGTGTTGCCCCAGCTGGAAGCCGGGGTTGCCGCCGGTTGGGACACGATTGGCATCAGCGCTCCCGGCGAACATGTGCCGGTGGTCGAAGAGGTCGGTGTGCGTCATATTCCCCTGCCGACGTCGACGCGTGGCTGGGCGTTGCGCGACGACCTCCGTGCGGCCAGGGACCTCTGGCGCATCCTGCGTAGAGAGCGCATCGACATCCTGCACACCCACAACCCGAAGCCGGGCCTGTACGGGCGAATCTTGGGTCGCCTCGCCGGTGTGCCGATCGTCGTCAACACGGTCCATGGCTTGTACGCCACCGAGGATGATCGGCTGGCGAAACGCGCGGTGGTGTATGTGCTCGAGGCTGTTGCGGCGCGGTTCTCCGATGCCGAGTTGGTCCAGAGCGCGGAAGACGTCGCGCTGATGACCCGCAAGCACATCTCGCCGGCACATCGCACGTTCCGGCTGGGCAACGGCGTCGATCTCGAGCGATTCAACGCCGCAAACGTCGCCGCGGCGGAGCGAGCTGCGATACGTCGTGAGCTCGGCATCGACGACGGCCAGATCGTCGTGGGAACGGTCGGCCGTCTCGTCGCCGAGAAGGGCTACCCGGAACTCGTCGACGCTGCGGCGCAACTCGATGATCGGTTCGCATTCCTGGCGATCGGTCCTGACGATCCAGACAAGGCCGACGCCCTGGGCGCCGACTTCGCCTCACGCGCCGCCGATGCCGGCGTGCGGCTGCTGGGAATGAGAACCGACGTGGAACGGCTCTATCCGGCGATGGACGTGTTCGTGCTCCCTTCGCACCGGGAGGGTTTCCCGCGGGCGGCCATGGAAGCCGCCGCCAGCTCGCTGCCGGTCATTGCGACCGACATCCGCGGCTGCCGCGAGGTCGTGGTGGACGGCGAAAACGGAAGGCTCGTCCCAGTCGGCAACCCGGCGGCGCTGGCTTCCGCGATCCGTGAGGTCGCGGCCGATCCGGTGCAGCGCGAGGCCATGGGCCTTGCCAGCCGCCGGCGAGCCGAGGAGTTCTTCGACGAGCGGCACGTCGTTCACACCGTGTTCGCCACCTACCACGGCGTCGCGCAGCGCAAGGGAGTCGCCGGCGTTACCGGCGCGGCACCTGCCATCGGGGCCGTCCGGCTGCGCCGTGCGACGGACCGCGACGTTCCCTACTTGGCTCGTCTCCACATGGAGGCCATCAGCACGGGCTTTCTCCCGAGGCTCGGGTCTGGGTTCATGGAGCGTCTCTATGCGGCGATGCTGGAGTGGGAAGGCGCCGAGGTCTTCGTAGCCGATGGAACCTGGCGGATCGTGGGCTTCGTCGCCGGCGTCACCGACGTCGGTGCGTTCTACAAACACTTCATCCGACACCACGGCGCGGCCGCCGGCCTCAGTGCGATCCCCAAACTGGTGCGCCCCTCGATCATGCGGCGCGCCTGGGAGACGTTGACGTATGGTGGCGAACACGACGAAGCTCGCGCCGAGCTCCTCGCCATGGCCGTGGCTCCAGAAGCGAGACGACGCGGGTTGGCGCTGGCGCTGGGCGAGCGTCTGCTGGATGCGTTGTCGGCTCGCGGTGAGCAGCGCGTCAAGGTCGTAGTCGGCGCCGACAACGATGCGGCGATCGCCGCATACGAGCGGATGGGTTTCGCCAAGAGCGGGTCGGTCGAAGTGCATGCTGGTGAGCGATCGGAGGTGTTGACGTGGTCGGCTTTGCCCTAGCGCTGCTGCTGTCGGCGCTCGGTGGCGCCCTGCTCATCCAGCTGGGTCACGAAAGTGGCTTCGTCGACAAGCCGGACGGCTTCCTCAAGTCGCACGAGTGGCCGGCCGTTCCTCTCGGGGGCGTGGCGATCTTCTTCGGGGTGCATGCCGGCATGGCCGTCGAAGGGCTCTTCGATGAAGGGCTGTTTCTGGCATCGGGGATCGTGCTGGTGTTGGGGCTCATCGACGATCGCCGCGACCTGGCACCGATCCTTCGGCTCTTCGTCGAGTTCATCGCGGGGGTCGTGTTGGTCGTTGTCGCCGATCTGCCCGCACTCGGCGACGGTCCACTGGGCGTCATCCTCGGGGTTGTGCTCGTCGTGGTAGCGATCAACGCGGTCAACATGTTCGACGGTCTCGACGGCCTTGCCGGCTCGGCAGGTCTGGTCGCGGCCGCCGGCACGATCGGCCTTGCTGCGTCGCGAGGGCTCGGGCTACGGCCGGGCTTCGTCTTGGCCGCAGCGCTGCTCGGTTTTCTCCTTTGGAACTGGCACCCGGCAAGGATGTTTCTGGGCGACAACGGTGCCTATTCCGTCGCCGTGTTCCTCGTATACGGTTTCATCGCGGCTTCGCCGGAAGGCAGTGACGCAGCGGTCCTCATTGGGTTCGGGCTGATGGGCGTGTACGCGATCGACCTTGCGATGACGCTGCTGCGCCGCAAGCTTGCCGGAAAGCCTTTGTTCCCGGGCGACCGCAGTCATGTCTACGACCAGCTCTCCGATCGCGGCTGGTCCGTTACACGAGTCGTGGGCACGGCGGCCGTCGCCCAAGCGTTGATCGGTGTGCTCGTGATCGGTGTCGACGCCGCGTTCAAGCCGGGCACGGCGATTGCCGTTCTCGTCGTGGTGTTCGTCGCAGCCCTCGCAGGGCTCAGCCTCGCCGGTTTCGCCCGTCCCGACGAGGCCGAGGCCACGTCATAGCGCGACGGGCTCGGCTTCGCCATGGACCGTGGAGTCGGCGGGGGCTGCGGGTGCCGAGCCCAGCAGAAGCGCCTCGACGCCTTCCACCTTGGCCTTCTCGACGTCTGCATCCTCTTCGAAGTCATCCGGCGGACCGAATCCCAAGGCGACGACGAGCGCCAGTACGTACGGCATCACCATTGAGCGTTCCCTCGCCATCAGCCCGAGATTGAGGAAGGACGAGAAGGCGATCACGAATCCGATGATGAAGAACAGGCTGAACAAGATGTACGGGTCGCGCCGCACCCGGAGCCCGCGACGCAAGATCCATGGCAATCGCCAAAGCAGGATCGCGAGGAGGAGCGTTCCCTCGAGGCTCGCCGCGAGCGCTGGCCCGTTGTGCGCTTCGGTGGGGAGCGGCCGGAACAAGACTCTGACGAATACCTCGGGGAACTCGGCGGGGCTCGAGATGAAGCTACCGGAAACTGAAGAACCACCTTGTTCCGTCTGTTCCTCAACCGTGTCCAGGAGGTTGTTGACCTGCGAATCGATCGCAGAGGTGTCGTCGAGCGAGATGCCGAAGTTCGCCGCTGCAATCGAGATCGTCGCCGCGAGACCTGCACCGACCAGGCCGAGTAAGAACAGCCGCTTCGCCGGGAACTGTGCAACGCCGGCGCCCCGCTTGGCGAAGAGGAGCGCCAGTGTGGCGGCCGCGATCTGCATGGCAGACACATGGGGACGGATGATGCCGCTGATGACCAGTCCGGCACCGATCGGCACCAGGGCCTGCAGCGAGCCTTTGGCGAGCAGCTTGCTGACACCGTACGCCGACATGCCCAGCCCGAGCATCATGATCGATTCCTTGCCGGGGCTGGAGGGCCAGTAGACGACGTTGGGCACGAAGAAGATCGCCAGTGCGTAGAGCTTCAACCGCCGCGGCACGACGGTCGTGCGGAACGCCGAATAGAGAAGCAGCTGTCCGAAGAACGCCAGTGTGGCGAACATGAAGAAGCCGCCGAGAAAGTTTGGTGCGTAGAAGATGTAGACGAGCCCCGACACACCCTCCATGGCCTCTGTGCCGATGCCGAGCGGCGGGGGATCGAAGCTGCGCCACAACTCGGCGTTGAGGATGCCGCGGTTGTGATAGACGACTGCGTCCCCCGAGCCGTTGTAGTAGTCGACGAGCACCCACCAGCGCATCCACGAGGCGAGGATCTTTGCCGTGTAACCGCCCATGATGTAGGTGGGGAGCCACAGCCGGTCCTCGTCGTTGGCGACCTTCTTGGCGAGCCAGGACACGATGAGGCCGCCGCCCATTGCGACGAAGATCGCGCTGACGTGCTCGGATCCATTGCCCGCGGCGATGGCGAGCCCGATCACGAGCCCAAGCGTCCCGAACATCGGGAGCATGGCAATCATCAGAGAAGCTCCAGGTCGCTAGAGGCAAGGTCCCAGGCGGCGAGGCTACCCACGTCGGTTGGCAAAGCGCGCAGCGGCCGCGCCACCAACGTCAATGTCGTCAGCTTGGGAATCGGGACGAGCCCGCGTCTCATCGCGGCGGCACGCTCCGGCGAGCCCTCGGAGAACCAACCCGCAACGTACGCAGCCCGGCTCTGGGCGATGGTTGCACCGATCGCAGCGCCGGGGTGTGGGCCGAAGACATCCGATAGCACCAGCTCGCGCCGGCCACCTCGCAGATTCGGCCGCACGATGGCCGTGGACCCTTTGCGATCGATGCGGACGTAGCGTGCGGTTGGGTGCTGGCTGAACCGCCAGCGCAGGTAGGCCCCCGTGCGGGGTGTGCGTAGCCCCGCGGCGCTCCGGTCGCTCACTTCGAGGTTGTTGGCCGGTTGCGGATTCGCAAGGTAGTCCTCGGGTCGTGGCGGCTGGTCCTGCGCAGGCTTCCCGCGCACGATGCCGCGGCTGGGTGCCGCCAGCACGCCGATTGCCCCTACGTGCTGCCAGCCCATCTTGAGATAGCCGGCGCCCGACTTGGGATTCGGTGTGTTGAACACCAGGTCCACACCGTCGCGTTCGGCGGCATCGAGCGCTGCCCGCGTCAGCCTGCTGAAGATGCCGCGCCGCTGAAACTCCGGATGCGTTGCGGTGTCGACGGCCCTGACGCAGCGCAACCGCTGCCCGGCAGCGGTTTCCAGCTCCCAGCGCATGAAGGCCCGCAGACCCGCGATCCGACCTTCGGCTTCGGCGACGAGCAAGATCGATCGACCAAACGGGTTGTCCAGGTGCTTCCAGGCAAAGAGTTCAGGTGTGCGTTTCAACAACGGTGTCTCGCCGAGCGCCGCCTCGAGCAACTCGAGGGTGCCGCTGAGATCGCCGTCGGCGTACGGACGGATCGTGACGGTGGCGTCAGGCATCCAGCACCTCGGCGTAGATTCCTTCGAAGCGCCGCACCATGGCCTCGAGGCTGTAGTCGCGCTCTACCACTTTGCGCCCTGCCGCAGCGTAGGCGGCGGCGGTCGACCGGTCGTTGAGGAGTCGGGCAACCCCTGCGGCGAGCGCGTCGGGGCTCTTGGCCGGCACGAGAATGCCCGTGAGGTTGTCCTGCACGATGGCGGCGACTCCGCCTACGTTGGTTGCCACCACGGGACGTTCGAGCGCCATTGCCTCGAGGACGGCAACAGGAAGTCCTTCGAAATCGGAGGGATTCGCGAACACATCCGCTGCGGCGACGAAGGCCAGGGCATCCTCCCGTCGTCCGAGGAATCTGAGGCGGTCGGCGACGCCCGCCTCAGCGGCGAGGCTGCGCACGCGCTCGAGGTCGCCGTCGTTCTTCTCGCCGCCAATGGAGACGATGTGAACCTCGGGCACCATGTCGACCAGCCGCGACGCCGTCTCGACCAGGTTGCCGTGGCCCTTGTGGGGGCGGATGTTCCCGACGTGCACGACCAATGGCGTGCTTGCGGAGATCCCGAGCTCGCTGCGTGCGGCGGCCGCGGCTCCGGGCGCAACGGAGACCGACACACCGTTGGAGACGACCTCCGCCTTGGGACCTGGGTAGTTCGCGATCGAGTCGGCGACGGCCTGCGAGACGGCGGTCACCGCCCTATTCCGGCCGTACGTCGCCCGGTTGGCGAGCTGGACCGGCTTGCGATACGAGGTGGCGACGTTGTGCTCCGTGTATACGAGCGGGACCTTGGAGACCATCCGGGCCACCGCACCCATCGCCGGTAGGTGAGCGTGGACGAGATCGGCGTTGTTCGAGATGTACGTTCGCAGACCGATCCACGAGCCGGGTGTCATTCCTCGCTTCGTCCCGATGCATGTGACCGGAACGCCCAGCTCTTCGATCCGCTTGACCAACTGGTCCTTCCAGGGCAATGCATACACCACCCGGTAGTCGAATCGGTGCTGGTCCCAGAGACGTGCGCTCTCGGCGATGAGCATCTCGGCTCCGCCGATGCCCAGACCCTTGATCGCGACGACGATGCGCGGTCGTCCGGTCACGGTCGGCGCTTTCGGCTCCAGGGCGAGGCGACGGCGCGCGCGCCGGGCGGGCTCGATCGCCGCTTGCTCCGACATGGCAGATGCCGATCCATGACCTGAAATAACCCCCGAATGCAGGCTCGCGTCGGCCCGCTCGGTCAACGTACCATGCGGGAGGAAACCCCGGTATGACAAGGCATAGGGCGTGCGACTCAAATCGCCCCAATTGCCTGAAATGGGGTATTCGGTCGCGGTGGATGCGGTTACAGTCGGTTGATCGCAGCCGGTGCAGGGTGGTTGCGTTACTGGACCGAAGATCACGGGGAATCCCGCCCTCCGATGCCCCTGAGTGATGGGTGTCGGGCGGAGCGGAGCAGCGTGGGGGAACGATGCAACCGCACACACGACAAGGCGACAACCAAGGACCATCCTGGCGGATGTCCGTCGCCCAGAATGCAGCTCGAGTGAGGGCGGACGTGACGTTCGCGCTCATCGATGCGTTCATCATCTCAATGGCCTACGTCGCAGGTCTCGTGGCCCGGTTCATGGACGGCCTAGGCGTCTCCACCGACTGGTGGCCGAGCTTCTGGCGCGTGCTCCCCATGATCGTGCTGGTCCACCTCATCGCCAACGTCGCCTTCGGCACGTACGGCCACGTTTGGGAGTACGCCTCCGTTGCGGAGGCCCTGCGTGTCGGGTTTGCGTCCGCGGCGGCCGGGATCGTGATCGTCGCCTCGATGATCATCGGTCGCGATGCGTTCCAGGTCGAACAGCCGATTCCCATGTCGGTGGTCATCCTCGGAGCGATGTTCACGCTCGTTGGAATGGGCGCCATCCGCTTCCGTTCCCGCATGTTCTCTTTCAAACGAATGGCGATCTACGGTGCACCCGTCCGGGCGTTGATCGTCGGCACGGGTCGCCCCGCCGCGGTGCTCGCCAGGCAGGCGCCGAACTTGGAGCCGACCGCTGAGGTCATCGGCTTCGTCGACATCGACCATGCGGGTCCGCATGCTCGGCGCCTCGTTGGCAAACCGGTGTGGGCAGGAGTCGATCGGGTTCCGGATCTGGTTCGCACGTATCGCGCGGATCAGGTCATCGTCGCCGCAGATGTTCCAGAGTCGACACTGCGCGACCTCGTCGATGCGTGCATGTCCGTCGACGTTGCGCTGCGGATCGTTCCCAACCTCAACGAGCTGCTCAAGGGGCATGCCGCTGAGAGCATTCGCAACATCGAGTTGTCCGACCTCCTGCCTCGGGCCGCGGTCAAGACCGACCTCACACCCGTCGCAGCGATGCTGGAAGGGCGTCGGATCCTGGTCACCGGTGCCGGTGGCTCGATCGGCTCCGAGATCGTGAAGCAGTGCTTGGAGTTCAATGGGACGACGGTGTACGCGCTCGACAACGACGAGACGCACCTTCACGACGCGATGTCCCATTGGAATGCAACCGGGAATCAACCGATCCGCGTGCTGTGCGATATTCGTGACGGCGGACGTCTCGCGCAGGTGTTCGACCGATTCCGTCCGCAGGTGGTCTTCCACGCCGCGGCACACAAGCACGTGCCCATCCTGGAGGACTGCCCTGAGGAGGCCGTCAAGACCAACGTGGAGGGAACCTCCAACGTGCTCAGCGTCGTCAAGGAGTTCGGCATCGAGCGCTTCGTGCTCATTTCGACCGACAAGGCGGTTCGTCCTTCGAGTGTGATGGGGGCGACCAAGCGGATCGCCGAGATGATGCTGCAGTCGGCCTCCGCAGAGTCCGACCACGGTGTCTACACGGCGGTCCGATTCGGCAACGTGCTCGGCAGTCGCGGCAGCGTCGTGCCGACGTTCATGAACCAGATCCAAGCTGGTGGTCCGGTGACGGTCACCGATCCTCGAATGACCCGCTACTTCATGACCGTGCCCGAAGCAGTGCAGCTGGTGCTGCAATCCGGGGCTCTCGCGTCCGGCGGCGAAGTCTTCGTGCTCGATATGGGTGAGCCGGTGCGCATCATGGACCTGGCGTCACGCCTCATCCGCCTCTCGGGCATGGTGCCCGGGCGCGACATCCAGATCGAGATCACGGGCATGCGCCCCGGCGAGAAGCTCGAGGAGGTCCTCTCAGACGGACCGCTCGTGCCGAGTGACCACCCGAAGATCAACAAGGCCTCGATTGGCTATCCGGATGAGCGCGAGCTGGCCGATGCCGTGCATGAACTTCGGAATCTGGCAAACTCGGGGGAGCGCGAAGCGGTCAGGATGGCCGTACACGACCTCGCCCACGTTGTCGGTGTGCGCGACGCCGGTGAGGCGGGGACCCTGAGAGACGCTGCTACATGGAACTGAGTACAACATGGATTTGAGCCGGCTGCGCCGGATGGTGCGGGCCCGTTGGTGGCTCGTTGCCGTTCTGGCGCTTCTGGGTTTGGCGATCGCCCTTGCGGTCACGAGCCTGCAAAACGATCGCATCGAACCTCGCTACTCCGCGTCCGCGACGATTGAGTTCATCGCAGCAGAGGAAGAAGACTCGGCGACGGGTGGGAACTCTCGTGGCGGCGGCACGCCGGCCACGAGCCCTGCGGCCGCGCTCGTCGACGCCGCCACCGTGGTGGCCGAAGAGGTGAACGCAGCGCTCCTCGAGAACCCGTCGGTCCAACTCGTGTCCTCGGCGCCTCGCGGCACGCTCCAGTTCGTGGCGATCGAAGCGTCGCCGGAGACGGCAGAGCAGATCGTGCAGGAGATGCGCGACAACTACGTGGCCGTCGATCCGACCACCGTCGACGTCGATGCCGAGATCCAGCTCTTGATCGGCGAGGCCGAGACGATTCAGGCCCGGCTCGACGAGTTGGAACCGCCTCCGGATCCTGTCGAGCCCCCGGTTTCCACGGAGCTGGAGGTGCGGTTGGGTATCCTCAACACCCAGATCGCGGCAACGAACGGTGACCTCGACGAATTGGTCAACGAGCTCGAAGATCTCCAGGACGAGGACGAGCCCGACGAGGAAGAGGTTGCGGCCCTGGAGGAGCAGATCGCAACGCTCAGCGGGGAGCTGGTCGATCTCAAGGTAGAGCTGCTGAGAATCACCCCGGTTCCTCCAGAGCCGGTCGAGTTCAGCCTCACCACGGCCGAGGAGTTGGAGCAGTCGGCGCTGAACAGCCGTCTCGCAGAGATCGGCCAGCAATACCAGGAGCTGCTCGACGTCGGTGAGTCAACCGACACGATCAACGTTCTCGACATCGTCGTCGAGGATCAAACGCCGGGGCCGACCGATCGAATGCTGGCGGGTCTCATCGGCCTCCTCGGCGGTGCGCTCGCCGGTCTGATCGCGATCATCTTCGCCGACCGCGTGCAGGGCACCGTGTGGACACCTGGCGACCTCGAGCCCATGCCGGTGCTCGCCGAAGTGCCGCAGCATGCTTCGAGGTTTGCGCTCAGCCACCGTCGCTACGAAGCCGTGCGAGCCAAAGGCACGCAGTCGGTACGTTCGGCGATCCTGGGTTTGTTCCATGCGTCCGGGCCCGTCACGATCGGGTTCACCGGATTGGGATCAGCCGACGAAGCCGTGAGCGGGATGGTGCTCGAAGTCGCTCAGAGCCTTGCCGGCGTCGGCCGCTCCGTGTTGCTCGTCGATGGCCAGATCGGCGGGATGTCCGACTACCGCGACCAGGTGGCCGGTGGCACGACGCTCGCCGACCTCGTGGCCGATCACGCAGACGACGCAACGCTCAACCAGCACGTTGCCGGTGTGCTCGACGGATGCGTTCGCGTGGGGCAGAACCTGGCCGTCCTCCCCGGTGATCCGCGCACGGCCGATTCTGTCGACACGCTGGCGAGCAAGTCGTTCTCCCAATTGACCGAGCAGGCACTCGGCCGTTTCGACATTGTTCTCGTGGTGGGGCCGTCGGCTCTGTCACCGTTTGCGTACGTGATGGCCGGGCTGGTCTCGGCGTACATCGTGATCTCGACGGTTGGACGCACCCGCCAGGCACATGTCGAGCAGCTGGTGAAGCAGTTTGCCGGCAGCCGCAGCCGCCTGATCGGTGCGGTGCTGCTCGGTATCCGGCCCCGCCGGGGCTGGGTGCAGGCCTCCAGTGTCACCCAAGCGCGGGCCGCGATCCCGCCGCTCGCACACGGCGAGACGCAAATGCCGACGGATGCCGACGCCGAACAAGGATTGATGGACCGACTGGGTCAATCCCTCGGTGCGCTGGCGGGCGACAAGCGCGACCAATAGACGCGAGAAGAGGCAACGGGACAGGTCGAGGGGACGGGCCGGTGGCGCGAGCTACGGATCGAATTCGACATGCGGCAGCCGATCGACTGAAGGCGGTTGCGCCGATAGAGATGCGCAGGCGCTTGGTGCGCTGGAGGCTGCGGACGCGCCGTCGTACCGCCGACCATCGACTCCTGCCCGACGTGCTCATCCTGGGCGGGCAGCGTTGCGGGACGAGTTCCCTCTACAAGTACCTCGGCCGGCACCCCAATGTCGTGCCTTCGCTGCGCAAAGAGGTCGACTACTTCACGTTCGAGTACTGGCGTGGTGAGGATTGGTATCGCGCTCATTTCCCGTTGGGAATGCGGCGGTCGTTGGCGGATCGGCGCGGCCGGCCCATGGTCACCTTCGAAGCGACGCCCGACTACCTCTTCGACCCGAGGGCCCCGCAACGAGCCCATGAGCTCGTGCCGGAGGCCAAGCTGATTGCATTGCTGCGCGATCCGGCGCAGCGAGCTGTGTCGCAGTATCACCACAACCGCCGCCTCGATCACGAGCCACTTCCGCTGCTCGACGCCTTGCGCGCCGAAGACGAGCGGCTCGAGGGAGAGCTGGAGCGTTTGGAGGCGGACCCTCGGTATCGGGCTCTGCCGCTGCGCCGCCATTCCTACGTGCAACGTGGTCTCTACGCAGAGCAGTTGGAGCGATGGCTGCACGTGTACCCGCGCACGCAGTTGCTGGCGGTCAAATTCGAGTCGCTGATCGCCGATCCGGTGAAGACGCTGGCGACCATCCAGGACTTCGTCGGCATACCACGTTGGGAGCCGCCCGAGTTTCGGAACCACAGCTACGTGGCTTCGGGGGGGTCGAGTTACGACAGGCCGTCGGACGCCGTGCACGAGTTTTTGGCCAAGAAGTTCGCAGGTCCCAACGCACGCCTTGTTGAGCTGCTCGGAGAGGAGTACCGGTGGGACGCGTCGGCGCTGCGGTGAAGGAGCTGGCTCGGCGCGGCGGCAAGCTGGCGTTTGCGGCTGCCGACGTCGCCTATGGGGCGGTGCCCGGCCCCCGCATCCTCATCTATCACCAGATCGACGCCGGACTCGGACGGCAGATGGAGGTCACGCGTGACGCGTTCGTGGCCCAGCTCGAGTGGATGCAGGCGCACGGCGACGTGGTGAGTTTGGAGCAGGCCATCTTGCGGCGTGCGGAGCCAGGTGCCGACCGGCTGTTCGTGATCACGTTCGACGACGGCTACGACGATTTCTACCGGCTCGGCTTTCCCGAGCTCGAACGCCGCGGCCTTCCGTTCGTGCTCTACCTCACCACGCATCCCGTCGAGAGTGGTGAGCCGCTGAAGGACGGCGGAGGAGCCGAGCCGCTCACGTGGGGACAGGTCGACAAGATGGCGGCGAGCGGACTCATGACGCTGGGAGCGCATACGCACCACCACCTCGACTTTCGCTCGATTTCGACCGCCCAAGTCGTCGATGAGCTCGACAGCAGCAATGAGCTGATCGAGCGCCGTATGGGCGTCACCCCGCAACACTTCGCCTACCCCTGGGGATACTGGTCCGAGCAGGGCGCCGATGCGGTGGCGAGCCGCTACGCCACGGCGACCCTCGGAAGCGGCGCCGCGGTCACCGCCGATCGCGATCTGCTGTTGCTCAACCGAATTCCGGTGCAGCTCAGCGATGGCGTGTACTTCTTCACTCGCAAGATGCGCTCCGGTATGCGGCTCGAGGACGTCGTGCGCCGCAGGCTGACCGGCTACACCGGACCGTAGGGCGTCGCGATGAAGTTCCTCTTCGTCATCAACAGCTTTGGAGCTGGCGGTGCCGAGCGTTCGCTGGTCGAACTGCTGCCCCGTTTCCGCGAGCAGGGCATCGCCCCGATCATCGTGTGTCTCGATCACTCCGCCGTCGGGTTCGAGCACGAGGTCGAAGCAGGGGGCTTCGATGTGCGCTTCGTCGACGCACCAGGGCGCGTCGGCAAACTGAGATCGCTGCGCAAGCTGATCAAGGAGGAACAGCCGTCGCTGGTGTACACGTCGTTGTTCGATGCCGACATCACCGGCCGCCTCGCCTCGATCGGGACCGGAGTGCCCGTCATGTCGCTGCTCGCCAACACGGCGTACGATCCGGTTCGGCTCGACGACCCGGGCGTCAAGGCATCCAAGCTTCGGATCGTCAGGGCCGTCGACGGCTTCTCGGCTCGTCACTTGACCGACCACTTCCATGCCGTGAGCCAGGCCGTCAAGGACTCGACGGTCGAGACGCTCGGCGTCGCACCCGAGAACATCACGGTGGTCTATCGGGGCCGGGACGAGGCTCGTCTCGGGGTGCCAAGTCCGGAACGCCGAGCGCGAGTTCGGGATGACCTCGGCATCGGCGACGACGTCCCGATGGTCATCACCGTGGGCCGCCAGGAATACCAAAAGGGTCACGTGCACCTCGTGAGGGCATTCGCGTCCGTCGTCGAAGCCTGCCCGACGGCGATGCTCTTCATCGCCGGCCGCTCGGGTCATGCCGCCGCCCGGATCGTGGCCTCGATTCAGGAATACGAGTTGGCGGAATCGGTGGTCCGTCTCGGTCATCGCTCCGACGTTCCCGACCTCCTTGCCGCCGCCGACCTGTTTGTCTTCCCGTCCGTCTACGAAGGTCTCGGCGGCGCCCTCATCGAGGCGCTGGCATTGGGGTTGCCGGCGGTGGTCTCCGACCTCCCGGCGCTGCGAGAGGTCGTGGTTGACGGGGAGAACGCCATCGTGGTGCCCCCGGCCGACCCTGGTGCGCTCGCAAGTGCCATCGTCACCTTGTTGCGGGATCCGCTGATGCGCAGGCAGTTCGGCGAGAAGAGCAGGGGGCTCTTCGAGGCATCGTTCCTGGCCGACGACGCGGCGCACAGGCTGTTCGAGTTGCTGGTTGACGTTGCGACTGATGGCACGGAAGTCAGCCGATGAGGGCGCAGCACTCGGTGCCGGGAAGTCCAGCCATGGCAAGGGTTTCGTCGGCGCTTGGGTGAACGCACCCTCCCGAAATGGGTCGCTCAACCTGTTAACTCCGGGTACCTCCGATGGTACCGTGGCGCCTCGGAGGTTCCGCAGGGGGAAGTTCGCGGGCACGCCCAACCAGGGGGCCAAGTACATGTGGGACCCAGATCGATTTGCTCCGAGGGTCGCCGTCACAACGACTGGAGCCATTCTTCATGACTGAAACTCGGCATCTCAGGCTCTTCGTCAAGGGCAACGCAGACATTGCGGATGCAGCGCTGTCCAGTGCGGACGGCGGAGCCAAGCTCGACAGAGGTGTCAGCGAGATGGCCGCTGCGTCGCATCCCGGCTACACGATCTCTACAACGGTTGAAACTTCGGCCGGCTTTGCGGCACTTCGCCAGGAACTCGAGGATGGAACCTCGGCATTGCTGGTCGATCCGCCGGATATCCTGGTGCTCTCCGTCGCCGACGATGTCCGGTCGCTGGCGATGCGCGCAGCCAACCCAGAGGAGGCGGTGCAGGCGGTCCGTGCCGACCTCGTTGCGATCGTGGACATGGTCAAGGCGAGCGTCGGAGCTCACATCCTCGTGGCGAATGCCTCGACCGTGGATCCGGACGATGCCACGCACAATTACCACGGCATCTCGCCGGATCCCCTCCCGCTGCAGGCACACCGTCTTGCGCATATGCTCGTCAAGGTCTCGCATGAGGAGGGCATCTCGATCATCGATGTTGATCGTTTGATCGCCGAGATCGGCGCCGACGGCAACGTCCAGGCTGCGATGTCGTACTCGCCGAGAGCGTGCGGCGTCATCGCAGGCGAGATCGTTCGTGTCTTGGAGGACTACGGGTTCTTCGACGAGCGGATGCTGGTCGCCCAGGTCGGCGCCAAGGGCGGCTCGCGATGATCCTCAGACTCGAGATGCCGAAGGTCGATCAATCGCTGCGCAGCGGCCGCGTCGTGACCTGGTACAAGGAAGAGGGCGATCCCATCGCTTTTGGCGAGGAGATCTGCAAGCTGGCGATCGACGAGTTCGCCGTATTGCGCAGGACCGCACGGGCGACGCTACTTTCGGGCAAGCGTCGCAAGAAGCTCAAGGACGATCTCGAGGTGCGGCAGGGCAAGGTCTATCTGGAGATCGAGTTGCGCTCTTCCGACCAGGGAGTGCTGCGTAAGCAGATTGCGAAGGAGGGCGAACCCATCGCAAACGGCGATTTGCTCGCCGTCGTCGCAACGGATGATCACGGTGAGCTGACCGAGGGGGAACAGCAGTGGCGCGACGCGCCATCGTTCCGCGTTGTCGTGAATGTCGCCGGGGCCGAGAACGATCTGCAGGAGAGCGAATAATGCCGCTTCCCAAGTCTGTCAACGTCGCGCTGAAGAGCTGGCGAAGGGCCTTCGGCGAGAACACCAAGATCGAGAACTGGGTGAAGGACCGTTACCTCCATTCCATTGCGACCGAGGTCAAGAAGGACTCCGGCAAAGGCTGGGTTCAATACAGCGGCAAGAGCTTTGTGCTGGTGAGCGAGTCCGACGACTTCCCCGAGCCGCGGCGCGGCATCGTGCTCAAGGGTGGCTGCGATATGCCGTCCGTCTTCACGGCGGCCCCGCTCATTCGCGAGGGGATCGAGGGCACGGTCGCCATATCACGGCACATCGGCGGCACCGGAGGCAACCGCTCCGACCAGATCCTCCAAACCCTCGAAGACCTGCCGCACGAGCCGGTTGCCGAAACCCGCAGGATGCTCAGGCTGAGCCGGGGCTACTTCGAGCCGACGTTCTGGGAGCCGTCGTTCCGTCTGCCGCATGTGCCGGAAGCAGGCGAGTTCAACAAGGACGTGATCGTTCTCGGCATCTCGACCGACGAGACCAGACAGCTCTACCGGCATCGCGAGCACGGTTTCCTCGTCGATCCAGGCGGCTGGTGGCTCAACCAGGACCTCGACCGCGTACTGGACGATCTCACGGCGGTCGAATGGTTCCGCGAGAACTTCAGGCGGGTTGGTCGGTTGCCCATCGACGAGTTCCGCAAGAACAACACTCGACTCGTCACCGAGATTCGGGACCGCATCGGCGCCGAAGTCGTGTTCTACAACACGATGGCGCTCGATCCGGCGAACCCCACCCACAACTATCAGCTCGTGAAGACCGCCCACCATGTCCGGCGGCGGGAGTTCACGATCGCCCTCGCAGAGCTCTCGCAAGATCTCGATTTCTCGATTGTCGACGTGGACCGGATTCTCAAACTCGCCGGCATCGAGGAGCAGGTCGACTTTGCGCATTTCCCGGTGGATCGGATGATGCCAATCGGCGCCGAGGCTCACCGCGTGTTCAAGGACATGGGGCTCGTCTAGTGCTCCGTCCCAGGGCGTTGCTCACAGGTGATATGCGGGGGGGCCGCGAGGTGTGCGTCCTCGATCGCACGTCGTCCCAGTCGCCGTGGCTGCAGAGCCCGTGATCTGGGCGGTGTTTCGTGGCAGGGCGTGAGATTGCGGCGCAGACATCGGTTGCCTCGCTCTCACCGACCGAGGTGGGGCAGCTCATCGATGGGATGCGAGATCTCGCCGACCATCTGAGGGGATCCACATGGACGGTGATCTCCGGGTGGGGGAGCTTCTTCGCTCGATTCCTCCATGTTCGCAGCGATCGCGGCGTCGATTTGGCCATCAAGTTCGGGAAGGGCTGGACCGCCGCAGACACTGAATGCGTGGTGGCCGAGATCGGCAGGGTACGGCGGCTCTTCGCTGCTCTGCCGGGCGGTCACGTGGAGGTCCCGCCTGCGCTTGGATGGAGCCCCGGCCCAGCAATGATCGCCCTGCCGTATGTCGCAGGAGACAACCTCTTCACCGCCCTCGGAGAGAGTACCCACCCGTTGCACGCCGCCGGCGGCCAGCTCGACACCATCATGCGCAGTGCGGGCCAGGCGCTCGGCGCGTACCACTCGGCCGAGACGGTTCCCGATGATCCAGAAGTGCGTCGAGTCGCCCGGCTCGACATGGAGGCGGCGGCGAGGCGGAGCGGCTTCCGTAGCTCCTTGGTCGACCGTCTGGAGCGGGAGATTGCCGTGGTGCGCGGCTATCGGCTCTCCCACAACGACTTCACCGTTGGCGAGCCCGTACAGGGTGGTCCTGGTCTCACGATCCTCGACCCGCCACACGTGCGGAAGTTCGACCATCTGCACCGCGACCTGAGCGCTTTCACGCTGGCTCTGCACCGGGCGCTGATTGGCGAGCGCCACCTGACGTCACCTGATCGGGTGTATGTGCGTCTTCAGGATTCGTTCCTCGAGGGATATCGCACGACGGGGCCTGTCACACTCGAAACCGACCTCGACAGGTGGTTGCTACAGTTCTACGAGCTTTCGCGTGTCGGCTCACAGTTGGTGGGAAGAATCCGAGGTCGGCAGCCCGCTCCGACGATGCGAAGCGTACGGTGGTGGGCGGCCAAACGCCGGGCACTCGGGTCTGCTCCTGCCTTCTGAAACCCAGGCTGGACAGGGGTTTGTTGGCAAAATAGGTCGGTCAGCCCGTATGGAAGCGAGGGGCGCGCTGGTACCCTTGCAGGGTTTGATCACCTCGTGGGGAACCGGATGTCGATGCATGTCCGGAACTGATCTGTCTCCCCGAATCACTGACCTCAATTGAGAGATGGCAATGTCCGACACCACTACGTTGAAGATCCTTGTGCATGCGAACGCCGATCTGAGCGATGCGCTCATCTCGAAGGCCGCAGGTGGCATGCTTCCGGATGGCGGTCTCGCCGAGCGCATCACTGCCGAGTACGGGGTCGGTGTCGAACTGATCCATGAAGCTTCGGCAGGCTTCGTTGCGTTGCACTCGGCACTCGCGAACGGATCGGCGCCCATGCTGGATTCCGGCGCCAACATCGTGATTCTCTCCATCGCCGATGATGTTCATGCTTTGCCTGATCTCGGAGCCACGGCGGAAGAGGCCGTTCACCGGTCGCGTGACGCACTCGTTGGTGCGATTCGGCTCATCAAGCAGAAGATGGGAGCCCACATCCTCGTGGCGAACCACTCCACCGTTGACCCGAGCGGAGACACGTACAACTACCAAGGCGTCAGCCCCGAGCCGATCTCGCTCCGCATTCAACGCTTGGACCTCATGCTGATCGGGGTCAGCCACGACGAAGGTATCTCGATCATCGACGTCGATCGCAAGGTGGCCGAAACGGGCGCAGGCGGGAACCTGAGCGCACCGATGAGGTACCTGCCCGAGGCCGCCGCCATCATCGCCGGCGAGACGATCCGCGTGCTCGCGGACTACGGCTTCTTCGACGACCGGCCGCTGCTTGCTCAAGTCGGGGCCAAACGCAAACAGTCATGATCAGCTGTGGAGACATACCGGCTGCAAGTGCTCCGCAGAGAGGCGGGGTGTCATCGATCCGGTACGCCGCGACGGCCAATCCAAGGGGGATGTAGATGCCACTTTCGAAGCCTGTGAACACGGCGCTCAAGACTTGGCGCACGGTGTTCGGCGAGGGCACCGTGATCGAGAACTGGGTCAAGAACCGCTACCTCACGTCGATCAGCACTGAGGTGACGAAGGAGAGCGGCCCCGGTTGGGTTCAGTATTCCGGTCGGCGCTTCATCGTTGTCAGCGAGTCTGACGACTTTCCTGAGCCGCGTCGCGGGATTCTGCTCAAGGGCGGCTGCGATCTTCCGTCCGTGTTCACCGCCGGCCCACTGCTGCGGGACGGCATCAAGGGCACCATCGCCATCACTCGCCACATCGGCGGCACCGGCGGCAACCGCTCGGATCAGATCCTGCAGACGCTCGAAGATCTCGATCCCGCGGCCATTGCCGAGACTCGCAAGATGCTCAAGATGTCCGAGGACTACTTCGAGCCCACACTCTTCGATCCCACCTTCCGCATCCCACGGCTCCCGGAAGCCGGCGAGTTCCCCAAGAACGTGGTGATCCTCTCGATCGCATCCGACGAGACACGTCAGATGTATCGACATCGCGAGCACGGATTCATCGCCGACCCCGGCGGCTGGTGGCTGAACCAAGATATGAACCGGGTGCTCGAGAATCAGGAAGTCGTCGAGTGGTTCCGAACCACGTTCAAGCGGATCGGCCGGATGAACGTCGAAGATTTCCGCAAGAGCAACTCCCAGTTGATTCGCGAGATTCGGGAGCGGCTCGGCGGCGAGGTCATCTACTACAACACGATGGGGCTCGACCCGGCCAACCCGACGCACAACTACCAGTTGGTGAAGACGGCGCACAGCGTGCGGCGTCGTGAGTTCATCATCGCGCTGGCGGAACTGTCCCAGGAGTTGGGTTTCCCGATCGTGGACGTCGACAGGATCTTGAAGACGGCCGGCGTCAAGGAGCAGGTCGACTTTGCGCACTTCCCTGTCGACCGGATGGCTCCGCTCGGCGCCGAGGTCTTCCGGATCCTCCGCCAGTCCGAATTGGTCTGACCCGAGCTCACCACAGACGATCAAGAGGATGGCATTCGCGATGTTCCCGATCTTCGTTGGCAGCGGGCGTTCCGGCACGACCGTGTTCCGGAACATCTTCGACAGCCATCCCGACCTGGCGATCACGCACGAGGCGCATTTCGTCGCTCCAATGGCGAAACGGCGTGGCCGATACGAGACGAACGGTTTCGATACGGACCGGTTTGTCGCGGACCTCTTCAAGAACTCGAACTTCGTCAGGCAAGGCCTTCTGCAAGACGCGGTGCAAGCGCAGCTCGAAGCTGATGCCGTGTCCGGCTTCGCCGACGCAGTGCGCTCAGTCTTTCGGCTGTACGCCGCAGACCACGGCAAGACGATGGCCGGCGACAAGACTCCGGGCTACGTCAACCACCTCGAGCTGCTCGGCGGCGTCTTCCCCGAGGCCAAGTTCGTGCATGTCATCCGTGACGGACGGGATGTAGCGCTCGGCTACCTCGACCGTGCCGAATGGGGCCCGTCGACCGTCGCAGACGCTGCGCTCTATTGGCGGAGCCGTGTGTCGCGCGGGCGGCGCGGGGGGGCGGCGTTGGGTCCGGCCCGGTACGTCGAGGTGCGCTACGAGGACCTGGTCGATGATCCCGAGAAGACGATCAGGCATCTGTGCGATTTCCTGGGGCTCGAGTATCACGACGAGATGCTCCGTTTCCATGAGAAGGGCGCGGCGTTCATTGCAGCCAGCAACACGCCCGAGGCCTTTGGTGGATTGGCGAAGCCAATCACCAAAGGCATGCGCGACTGGCGAGTTCAGATGGACGCAGCCGATGTGGCTCTCTTCGAGTCGATCGCAGGGCAACAGCTCGGCGAGGTCGGTTATGAGCTCGCGTCTGGAGCACCGTCGCCGACGATCCGAATGAGAGCTGCCCTCGCCGGTCTGACATGGCAGGTAAAGCGGCTTCAAGCCAGAGTGCGACCTTGCCTGCGCGGTGCGTGGCGGCGAGTCGGCGCCGCATAATCATGAACACCTTGTTCGCCGATCGGAGGAAACGATGATTCTCAAAGTGGTTGTTCCGGCGCACGATGCTGCCTTTCGTGCCGGGTACGTGGAGAAGTGGTTCAAGGAACCGGGCGACCCGGTCGAGTTCGGCGAGGTTCTGTGCGACATCGCAATCGACGAGTTCATGGCGCTGCAACGAACCAAGCGAGCAACCTTGCTCGGTTCGTCGAAGAAGCTGCGGAAGCGAAAGATCACGGACGGCTACGACCGTCGAGAGGGACGCGGCCTCGTGCACATCCATATCATCTCGTCCGAGGCCAACACGCAGATGGGCAAGATCCTCGTCTCCGAGGGTGGGCGGATCGAGATTGGCTCAGTCGTGGGCTTGCTCGGCGCCGACGGCGATGCTGTGGACCTGGAGAGAGTGCCTCCCGCAAGAATCGCCGTTGACATGCCGAAGGCGTCGGTGGTCGAGCCATTCGACGACGACCTCGAAGATGATTGACGCATAGGAGAAGCCGGTCGAACGTGGATGTTTCCACGACGCGTGCTTCCAGCGATCCCACGGGGCGCCACCTTGCGGGACGCTTGCCGTCGTCTTGACTCGGGAGCAACGGTCGTCCGCCGGGCTGCGGAGTCGCCGCACGGTCCTGATGCGGCAGGATACGGTGGGCAGCCTTCTTCTCGGTGGCTTCGCGGAGTACCGCATGTTGGCTGATGGCCGGGTTGCCGGAGACCCGCTCGACCTGTTGCTGGAACCGGCCGGTAGCGCGGTCTGTGCCATATCCCGACGCAGCCTGGCTCAGAGCCCGTAGAGGCGGAGCAGTTGGGCAGCGATGGCCGACGGTGCGAGCGCTTCCGCACGCTGCCGGCCCTCGTCGCCGAGCTTGCGCCGCAGGGCCCCGTCCTCGACGAGCCTGCGGATCGTTTCCGCAGCTGCTCCGCCGTCGCCTGTTGGGAATATGAGTCCCGCCTCATCGTCGCCGAGCAGCGCCCGCAGCGGGGGGATGTCGCTGCCGGCGACGGGTATCCCGTTCATCATCGCCTCGGCGGCTACGCGGCAGAAGGATTCCGCCCGCGACGGGATGAAGACGATGTCGAGGTCGGCGTAGACCTGCTTCACGTCGACGAGTTTGCCGACCGGATCAACGCGATCCCGTGGGTACTGCTCGAGCGCGATCCAGGTCATGTCATTGCCGACGGTTGGTTCGAGGTTCACATACAGCTTCCACACGATGGGAAGGTCCATCGTCGAGGCGACGACCTTGGGCAGCAAGTCGAATCCCTTGCGGGGAGAGGCACCGCCGACGAAGCCGATGTGAAGTGGCACAGCGCCGTCCCGCGGCTGAGGGGCAAGGATCTCGTCGGCCGAGAGCGGGTTGGGGACAATGACGGCGTCGCCCTCGTCACACAGGCCGTTCTCGACGGCGATCGACTCGGCGGTCGGCGACACGGCGGCCAGGCGGAGTCGAGGAAGGAGGCGCCGCAGGATCGGTCCGAGCCGGGCACCCCACTTGGATCCCACGGGATCGTGAATCCACACCACCGTCGGCCGTTGTGTGATCAGTGCCGCCGGTGTGGACAGATTGAGGCCGGTGAGCGCATTGGCGTGAATTGCGGCGAGCCGCTTTCGGTTCCGTAGCGCCCACTGGGCAATCCAGAGTCCTGCGGTGACCCGGAGCAAACGGTCGAGCGTATGGCCGGGACGGCGAGGCAGCTCGACGAACTCGTCGGCCAACCCCTCCTCACGCACGTGCTCGACGAACGCCCCGAAGCCAGGGGAGGCGAGGACGCGGTGCACTCTGCCGTCGAGCTCGCGGAGCAGCGTCACCAAGCTGCGATTGGATCCCCCCATGGCGGCGGGGGTGGCGACGAAGAGAACTGCAGGGAGGCCGTCCGTACGCACCGGGAACGCCTGGTTCACGAGGCCGTCGGCCTAGTAGCCGCTGAGCAAGCCGAGTCGGCGAGCGAGCTCGAGCGTGCGACGGAACATCCAGACCCCAAGCGGCAGCACGATCACGGTGAAGCTGACCAACACCGTCATCGCCGTGGAGTACTCGATGGTGAACGAGCCTGGGTCAGCCATCAGGAGCCCGCGCGCGCCGTTGATCACGTACGTGTGTGGGATCAGGTAGGAGAAGAACCGCAGCCAATCCGGCAGCTGAGAGACCGAGAAGACGGATCCGGCCAGGAGGCTTGCGGCCATCCCGTAGACGAGGAGAATCGGTTGCGACTTCAGGGTCAGCATGAGCACCGCAGACGACAGGATGCCGATTGCGGTTGTCGCCAGCAATCCGATGAGCACCAGCAGGACGAACGCCGGAATGGCGGACAATTCGTAGTTGGCGCCGAGCAGACTGCCGAAGACCATCAGGATGGTGCCGTTGAACATCCCGAGCAGTACCTGCCACATGTTCATGGCGAAAGGTAGGAAGGTCCACGGCACCGGCTCGACCAGATACGTCTCAAGCGTGCCGCGCTGGAACGCGCGCTGCAGGCTGGCCCCAAAGCCGCTCAGCGCGCCGCCGAGCATGGCCGTGACTCCGAGGCCGACGGCAACAAACGTCAGGTAGTCACCGCCCACCCGCTCGTCGCGAACGAGCTGGGCGATGAAGAACGACAGGAGGAGAGGGAGCACGCTCCGCAAGATGCTGAACGCAAAGGACAACGGGTAGCTGAGTTCCTCAACGAATTCGGCCCTCAAGAAAGCCAGCGTCGTGGCGAGCTTGCCCGGTCGCCTCCGAGGCGGCCCTGGGTGAGTGTGTTCCGCCTGTTCTGGCGCTGCCGTCGACGTCATCGCCTGATCCTTCGGCTTCCGGTCTTCTGCTTGTCCTTCTTGCGCTTGCGACCAGTGCGGCCGTCGCCGTCCCCCGCGTCCCTGGCACGGCGGTCGCGATGAACGGACGTGTCGTCCTCCCCGTAGAGCTCGGCGAGGAGCTCCCGCAGCGGGCGTTTGACCTCACTGATGCGAGAGATCTGGGGCAGGAGGCCGTTGAACTCGTCGAGTACCGCCCCGGTAGGCGCACCATGATCGAGCTCACATCGTACGGTTATGTCATCCTTGAGCGAGCTGATCGTGTGGAGCCCGCTCTCGTTGATGGTCTTGAGCGCCAGCGTTGCCGATGCGGCGTCGTCAAACTCGATCTCGAGCATCGGTCGCTCGAGCTTGTTACGCATCC
This sequence comes from Acidimicrobiia bacterium, assembly GCA_035458525.1. Lineage (GTDB taxonomy): Bacteria > Actinomycetota > Acidimicrobiia > Spongiisociales > UBA5794 > DATHZQ01. Next base: position 4,132 of record DATHZQ010000151.1, on the reverse strand, counting down.
AATCGAGGTCGCCATCGTGGCGGATGGTTCCTCGATCAAGCAGGATCACGCGTGATCCGAGCGCCTCGATCTCTTCAAGGCGGTGCGACGACACCAGCGCCGCAAGCTCCCGCTCTTTGACGATCTCCATGATCAGGTTGAGCAGGGCGTGGGAGGCTACGGGGTCGATTGCCGCCGTCGGCTCATCGAGAATCAGTACTCGAGGATGGTGGAGCAGCGCCCTGGCCAACTGCAGTCGTGACCGCATGCCTGCGGAGAGGGCGAAGATCGTCTTGCTGTGCGCATGGGCGAGGCCCACCGTCTCCAGGACTTCCGTGATGGCGTCGTCCATCGTCCGTGGATCGAGACCTTGCAGGCGTCCATGGAACCTCAGGTTCTCTGCACACGTCAGCCGCATCAGGAGACTGCGGTCGTCGCCCGGCATCCAGCCAACCAACGAGCGGACGTCCGCGGCGTTCTTTGCTGCGTCGTACCCCATGACTCTGGCGGTGCCGGACGTTGGGGTGGTCAGCCCGACCAGGATCCTGAACGTCGTGGTCTTGCCTGCCCCGTTCGGGCCGACGACGCCAACGATCTCGCCGGGATCGACCGTGAAGCTGATGTCGCGGAGTGCTGTCACCGGCTCGCTGATGTTCGACTTGACGAGCGCTCTCAGCCACGTGGGCGACGGGACGTACGTCTTGGTGACGTGTTCCACGACGATGCTTGATTGGACGTTGCTCACTACGAGTCGCTTTCCGGTCTTCCCCCAGGGTGCACCGCGGTCGAATCCGTGATGCAGGTCCTGGGATGATCGCATCCCGTTGCCCCTCTAACACGGCGTCGTCGCGCACGAGCGCACGTCTTGTCCAGGCAGCGATGTTACCGCTGGCCCGGTGGCATAAGGATAGGTCCAGCGAACTGTTCTCGAAGCTTCTGCACGTCGAGGCCGGTAGCGTTGCGTGAAATGAAGGCACGACTCGACGGAAAACGGGTTGCCATCACCGCCGGCGCGGCCGGGCTCGGACTCGTCATGGTGCGGTCCTTCCTCGCTGCGGGAGCCTTCGTGACGGTCGCCGACATCGATCCGGTGGCCGTGGCGAACCTGCCCGCAGGCGTCGAGGGGAGGTGTCTCGACGTGGCCGACCCGGACGCCATCGCCGGTTGGCTCGAGCCCTTCTCCGTCGTCGGCGTCGACGTGCTCGTCAACAACGCCGGGATCGCTGGGCCGACCGCGGTCGTCGAGGATGTCGAGATCGACGAGTGGCGAAGGTGTCTCGACGTCGGGCTGAATGCGATGTTCTACGCTGCCCGCTGCGTCGTCCCCGGCATGAAGCGGTCGGGTGCAGGTGCGATCATCAACATCGCATCCACGGCCGGCCTGATGGGCATGCCGCTGCGTTCCCCGTACGTCGTCGCCAAGCATGGCGTCATCGGGTTCACCAGGACCCTTGCGATGGAACTCGGGCGGGACGGGATTCGGGTCAACGCCATCGCCCCGGGGTCGCTTCATGGCGACCGCATGGAGCGGGTCATCGCCGCCCATGCGTCAGCCGAAGGAATCGAGGCGTCCGCGGTGAGGGAGATGTATTCCCAGGGCGTCTCGATGGCGACGTTCATCGACCCCCAAGACGTGGCAGATCTCACGCTCTACCTGAGCTCGGACGCGGGACGGTCCATCTCAGGCCAGGTCATCGCCGTCGACGGCAATACCGAGACCCTGTATCCGCGGCGATAGCAACGGCGGTTCCACCGAGGCTCGACGGGCTAGACCTCCGGCACCGTGTGATCGATCCACGGCTCCTTCTGCATCTCGAGCAGCTCATCTGGCGGGATGTGGCATTTGATGGTGTGACCGAGCGAGACCTCGACGACGGGAGGCTCGATCTTGTCGCAGGTGCCGGCGATCACCCTGTGGCAGCGAGTATGGAACACGCATCCCGGCGGCGGGTCCTTGGGGCTCGGAATCTCGCCTCGCAGCGGGATCCGGTTCTCCGCGTCACCGTCGACGCTGGGCACGGCGGACAGCAGCGCCTCGGTATAGGGATGGTTGGGGCCGTCGAACATGGCGTCGGTCGGTCCCACCTCCATGACCCGGCCAACGTACATCACGGCGATTCTGTCGGCGAGGTACCGGACCACACCGATGTCGTGCGTGATGAAGAGATAGCTCGTGCGTACATCCCGCTGCAGCTCGGCGAGCAGATTGAGGATCGCAGCCTGCACCGAGACGTCGAGGGCCGACGTGGGCTCGTCGGCGACGACGACCTGTGGATCCCCGGCGAAGGCGCGTGCGATCGCCACACGCTGCTTCAGGCCACCGGAGAGCTGGCGAGGGCGCATGTCGAGATGGCGATCCGAGAGCTGCATGGCGTGTGCGATCTGAACGGCTTGGGCGTCGGCCTCGGCGCCCTTCTTCCCCGTCAGCTTCGACACGGCACGAGTCAGGATCCGACGCACCGTCCATGACCGGTTGAGCGCCGAGTCGGGATTCTGGAAGACCATTTGAATCGCCCGGATCGACTCGTCCTTGCGATCCGTTGCTTTGGTAGCCATGGGCCGGCCGCGCAGTGTGATCGCACCGCCCTCGTCGGGTTCGTGCACGCCGAGCATCGTCTTGGCCAGCGTCGATTTGCCCGATCCCGACTCGCCCACCAAACCGAGCGTCTCGCCCTTGGCAAAGCCGAGGTCGACGGCGACGAGGGCAGGAACATCGCCTGAGCGTTGCCGGAACGTCTTGGAGACACCGTGAACGCCGATGATCTCCTCTGTGCCGACGGTGTGTTCCGTCGAAACCGCTTCCGGCTCGGGAACCTCGTCGATCCGGTCCGGATAGTGACACCGAGTCCAGTGCGCGTCGCTGCGGTCGACGACGGGTGGTACTTCGGTCCGGCACGTGTCGGTCGCGATGGGGCAGCGGGCCACGTACACGCACGTCGGCAGCGGGTCGCCGATCTGCGGCAGGCTGCCCGGGATGGAGAAGAGCTCTTTGTCGGTCTTGCGCGCTCCATGCCGCGGAATCGAGTTGAGCAATCCGACGGTGTAGGGATGGCTTGGATTGTCGAAGACCTCTTCGATGGTTCCTTCCTCGACCATTCGGCCTGCGTACATCACGCCGACCCGATCGCACATGGTGCGGATGACGCCGAGGTTGTGTGCGATGAGGAGGATCGCAGCGCCAATGTCGTCGCGGAGCTCGCGCACGAGGTCGAGGACCTCGGCCTCGACGGTGGCGTCGAGGCCCGTGGTGGGCTCGTCGAGCACGAGCAGCACAGGGTCCGAGGCGAGCGCCATGGCGATGACCACTCGCTGCAGCATGCCGCCCGAGAGCTGGTGCGGATACCGTTCCATCACTCCGATCGGGTCGGCGATGTGGACCCGCTCGAGCGCCTTGCGGGCGAGTTCCATCGATTCGGCCTTGGAATGGCCGAGCACCTCGAACGATTCTGCGACCTGCCGGCCGATCTTCAGCACCGGGTTCACGGCTTGGACCGGGTCCTGGTACACCATCGAGGCGCGCTGCGCCCGGAACTGGCGGAGCTCCTTGGACGACATGTTCGTCAAGTCTCCGCCATCGACCGAGATCGTTCCGTTCGTGATCCGGCCGTTGCTGGGCAGATAGCGCAGCGCCGCATACGCCGTCGTCGATTTGCCGCACCCGCTCTCCCCGACGAGCCCGTACGCCTCACCAGGCCGGACCTCGAACGACACGCCGCGCAAGACTTCGCGCGGAGTGCCGCGCACGATGTACGCCATCTCGAGGTCCTTGATCTCGAGCGCCGGCGGTCGGGTTTCCGTGGCGGTGGGAGCCGTCTCTCTTTCGCTCATGACTTGGTCGCCCGTTCTATGGAGTCTGCGATCAGGTTGACGCCGATGACGAGCGTGCCGATGGCCAGTGCTGGAAACACTGTTGGCCACCACACCTCAGCGACGATCTGCTGGTAGTTCTGTGCAACGTCAACACCCCAGTTCGGATCGGTCACGTCACCACCCGAAAGGCCGAGGAAGGCAAGGGTGGCCAGCGTGAAGATGGCGTAGCCAAGGCGCACGGTCACCTCGACGATGACGACGCCGGTCACGTTCGGGAAGATCTCCCGGGCGATGATGAAGAGGCTTCGCTCCCCGCGCATGCGGGCGGCGGTGACGTAATCGA
>DATHZQ010000150.1:0-8615 GCA_035458525.1 Acidimicrobiia bacterium | reverse complement strand
GGCTCTGCGGACACCGCCGACGTACGGTCAAGCTGCTCGACGATGCGTTCGAGGCGGCGCCTGCGGGTCGCGGCAACCTGGTTGAGCGCAGCGGCAAGAGCAGGGTTACGGCTGGCGACGGCGCCGGCCGCCTCCTCTCCGATACGCACCATCTCACAGTCGGACAGGGCGACCACCTGCGGTACATAGAGGTCACGGTCGGAGCGCCGCAGCATCCCGAACACATCACCCGCCGCCAGCTCGGCGAGGTTGATCTCGGCGCCGGCTTCACCGGTCACCGAAATGCGTGCCGTTCCCTCCCACAGAACGTAGAGGTCTCGGTTCGCTTCGTCCGTACCCCTCGAGACGCGCTCTCCCGCGGCGTATCTGACGGCCGCACCGGCAGCGGCGAGTCGATCGAGGTCATCGAGGTCGAGCGACTCGAAGAGCGGCGAGATCTGCAGGCGCCTCCGCATCTCGCTGCGGTCCGGGATCCCGGCGAGCCCTGCCTGCACGCCGTCATACATATAGAGGTCATACGCCGGGCTCGGGAGCGGCACATCGTTGCGATGCGACGAATACCAGACGAGGGAACCGAAATCGCTGAACACCTTGGGCGCAATGGTGAAATCGTCGATCCAAAGGTCGACCTCGTAGCCCATGAGCGGGTCGTCGATCTGGACGACGCGCACGTTCGGTGCCGGGTAGTCGAGGACGCCGTCCGTGGCGCGGGCCGCATCGAGCAGCATTTCCTTCGCCAGGGTTGGCGGATTCACATAGGCCACCTGCACCGGCACGACGACGCGGTGCAGCCGGCTCGGCGAGTCGAAGTTGATGACGGTTCCGCCTGCCAGCTCGGCATTGGGGACGACCACGAGGTCACCGTTCCTGTCGAGGATCCGCGAGCTGCGCCAGTTGATGTCCACGACCTTGCCTTCCAGATCGCCGGCGCGGATCCAATCGCCCGGCTGGAAGGGCGAGTCGCTCAACAGAAGCAAACCCGAAGCGAGACCACTCAATGTGTCTTGCAGCGCAAACGACACGATCAGAGAGGTCACGCCGAGCGCGGCCATGGCCGCCGACAGATCGACGCCCCACACGGTGTCGAGAAGCACCCAGCCAGTTGCAATCAGCACGACGATGCGCGGTAGCGCCAGCACGAGCTGCGGGATCCGGGCCCGCTCCCGCTCCTGATTGCGATCGGCCACCTGGGCGATGACGATCCGTACCATCAACAACGCGACAACGGCCAGCGAGAGGACGAGACCGGTTCCAACCACGCGAACCAGTAGCGAACTCGCCTCGAACTCGAACATGCCGCGCAAGAGCGCCCAAGCCGCCAGCAGCGGGACCGTCCAGAGGCGAAGAATCTGCACCACCCGCATCAACGCCGAGTCGCGTTGCCGCAGCCGCTCCTGCAGCTCCGCTGAGCCGATGACGACGATCGGAAGGACGACGACGAGCAGAGCGGCCCAAACCGAGGACGAATCCGAGAGGAGCGACGTCATTGCGTTGCCCCGTCAGCTACGTGGTAGCCGATGATCTCCCACGCTTCGGGAGAAACCGGCGACTCGGCCACCTCGACGTCGGACGGCAAGCGGGACTTCGCACTCTCCGACACGAGGATCGCTCCCCTTGGCGCAGATCGTGCCAGTTCGCGCGCCACGGCCACGGTGTCGCCCCACAGGTCGTAGACGAGCCGGGCGCTGCCAGCCAAGCCCGTGGTCACGGGTCCGACGTGAACACCGGCAGAGAGGTCGAGATCGTACAGGGAGTCCGAGCTTGCCGCCCGCAGCGCCAGCTGCGCATCCATCGCGAACCTGACCGAGCGCGGCGCATAGTCGAGGTAGGGCTCGGTGAGACCGCACCCGGCGAAATACGCATCGCCGACGATCTTCACGCGTTCCAGACCGTGATGTTCCGCCAACGAGTCGAGCTCCTCCACCACGCGCTCCAGCATTCTGCGATGCTCCTGAGCGTTGCGAGCCTGGCTAGTGTCTCCAAGACCGTCGATGATCAGGACGACGATGCCGGCTTGGGGGACGTGGTCGAGCACCTGACGATCCCCTGCTTCGACACGTTCGGCGATGGCCGGGGGGAGAAGACTTCGTACCGTGTGCAGGCGCTGCTGCACGGCGGCTTCGAGCGCCGATCCTCTGTTCTGGAGCGAGCGGATCGTTGCATCGACACTTGCTGCGAGCTCGGCGAACTCGCGCGCCCCGCGCGGGGGCGGCTCCGCAGCGTCAGCCGCGTCGCCGTCGTGGATTCGACGCAGTCGATCTCCCAGCGCACGCAATGGCTGGAAGACGCTCCCTGCCCAACCAACTGCGAAGAAACTCACCCCGATCACGAAGATCGCCACCGCGATGAGCACGTTCCGCCGAAAATCAACAACAGCCTGATCGGACTCTTCTCTTGCGATCTCGCTGACGACTGCCCACTCCAGCCCCTCGAAATCGACGAGCTCCGCCGCCGTTATCACTTCGCGGTTGGTGTAGTTGTTGCGAACGAACGCTTCGTCGGGGCCGTCAAAGACCCGATCCACGTCGTCACCGAGGACCGCCTGTTGGAAGACCGCAGTCGTCCCCGTCTCGACCATCGCCGATCTTTCCGACTCTGTGGCGCTGTCGGCGGCGGCGACATCGACCAGGAACTGCTCCTGGTCCTCATGGAAGAGACGCGAGTCGGAGCGCATGCGGCCGTCTCGAGCCACGATGTAGACCTCGCCGGTCTCACCGAGGCTTCCTGCTTCCCCGGCTCGGCCACTGGCCGTCATGATGCTGGTCAGCCCTGCGGGCGTGAACTCCGCAACCAACACGGCAGCAAGACGCTCATCGTCGAATACCGGAGTTGCGAAGAATGCCACAGGCTGCCCGCTCTGGCCGGTGTAGGCGACGAAGTCGGCATATGAGACCTCTCCGGCTTGGGGATTGTCCCGTATACGACGCACCAGCGTCGCCATCGTGCTGCCGCTGTGTGGTCCAACCTCGAGGCTCGTGGCGAAGTCCAAGCCCTTGGCCGTCGAGTAGACGACCACGCCCCGATCTGCCTCGACGATGAGGAGGTCCTGGAGATTCAGACGCTCTGTGATTTCGAGGAAGTCCCGGTGGAGTTCACCATGCACCTCCGACCAGGCGCTGCCGTCGCCCGCGTCGTCGACGAAGCGGAGTTCTCCGCTCTCCAGTTCCGGCGATACGACATATTGCTCCTGCAGGTAGATCGCACTGTCGTCGACCGGCACGAAGTCCTGCCAGGCGATCGAAGTCTGGAACTTCTCTTCCATCGTCGGAACGAAGTCATCGCGGTAGGCGAAGGCGACTTCTCGTGTCACAGAGTCCTCGACCGTCACAGCACCAAGCTCGTCGTAGGCATCGATGAAACGGGCCGACGCCGCGGCTATGGAAGAGCTGCTCCCGAGGCGTCCGACCTGCCCTTGGATCGCCCGGAGATATTGCTCGACCTGATCCGCCCTCAATGCGGCGCGCCCCGTGAGCTGCCCGTCTGCTACGTCGTCCGTCACCTCGCTGCCGGTCGACAGGCTGACTGCGGTGGCCACCAGGATCGAAGCCACCGTGATCGCCAGGACTGAGAGCGCCAGCCAGGTCGCCATCGAGACGGAACGCATCCGCCGACCCAGGAGGCGTTCATATGCGGCGCCCGCTGATTGCCGGGCGGTCATCGCGATCGCAGGCCCAAACCCGGCGGCGGCGAGTCGGGGGGAATCCTTGGAGCTTGCATCGGGCCAGACAGTAGCCGAATGAAGCAACGCATCGCCTTCCTCGGCGTTCTCCCGCTGCGGAGCCCGGCCGCAGGATTCAGCGTGGCTCGGCCCAGGTCGACGGAATATCTGCTCCACCCTCGACGGTGTAGCGACGACCCGTGACGAAGCGCAACGGATGAGGTGCGACCTTGCCGGCCGCCAGCCCTTCGCCGAGCCGGAAGCCAGACGCCTGGTCCAGGAGCGTGTCGGGCACGAAGGAGAACGCCGACTTCAGAGACTCGATGTCGGCCGCCGAGTTCATTCGCATCAGCAGCAGGCTGTCGCACTGGGACACGACATTGGCGTGCACCTTGTCGGGTTGCTGCGTCGCAAGCAGAAGGTAGCGCCCGAACTTGCGACCTTCGCCGGCAATGCGCACTGCGTGCTCGGTGGCGAGCGCCTGATTTGGACTCACCGGCTCCCGCGGGCAGACATTGTGGGCTTCGTCGATGACGATCAGCAGCGGCTGCCGGCGGGTGCGCAGCGCCCACAGCTCACCGAGCGCGGCGGCCGATGCCACCCACTGCTCCCGATCGGAAGCGAGGCTGCCGAGGTCGAAGACGAGCATCCGCCAATCGGGTGGCAGCGCATCCCGCATCGGCGTATCCCCGGCACTCGCCCAGATCGGGAGGTCGGCGACCCCGAGGTTCACGATCCGCATTCCGAGCCGCCGATCCTCGTCTGCGAACGAGTCCCGCAGGCTCAGGAGAACGTCTTCGAGTCCGTACCTGTCACCCCCGATACGGTCCACCGTGCGCACGAATGCGCTGTACTCCTCCGCGTCTCGAATCGGATCGGGGCCGAGCAGCATCGTTTGTTGCTGCTGGGAGAGCCGGCCAAACCGAGCCTGGAGAGGGCGGGGCGCATTGGGGCCCCCGAAGACGTGGATGCCGGCGGCGATCGGGCCGTAGCGTTGCTCCAGCTCGCCGTATTCTCTCTCGTCGAGCGCCGTCTCGTCTCGTGGCCGCAGCGACGCCATGTGGGTGTAGTCGGAGTTCGGGTCGAACACGGCGATACGCAGGTCCGTGGCGAGGAGGAGCTGCTCGAGCACCCGACCCAAGGTGTAGGTCTTGCCGGATCCCGACTGACCGCAGAGGAAGGTGTGGCGGTTGAATCCCTTCGCTACCAGATCCGCCGGCAAGCCGACAGAGCGGCGATGGTGCCCAGACGCAGTCGCGGACCTTGGGCCGTGATGGAATCCAGATAGGCGCGCACCACTTCGTCGTCGGCTTCGTCCACCGTGCCGTCACCGAAGACGTCGCTGCTCTCGACCGCCACCGATTGATCATCTGCGAGTCGGGAAAGCAGGACTCCTCCACCTTCGATGTGGCGGGAGGCCAGCTGCCGCTCGGACCCGGCAGTCGGCACCACGGTCTCGTGGAGAACTTGACCGAGGTAGGAGCGTCCGTCCACCGTGTCGATGCGCACGTAGGCGCCGAGTGACAACGCATCACTGAGATGCGCTTCGAAGGCGAAACGCTGTCCGTCGATGGAGTGACCGTGGCGAGCCATGGTTTCATCCCTGTTCGCAGCCGGATCGAGACTCTACGCGATTGGCATCTCGCCCGCTGGGTCCCGCCGCTCCTGTGAGAATCGGCCCGCAGAGCGGCCACCGAGGATCGTGGTCAGTACTGCACCGGCGAGCAGGATCTGCGCCTCGTAGTACACGAGCACGAGGAACAGCACGGCGCCTCCGGCGGCGCCCGTGATCGACGTCGTGAAGAACCGCGAGAGGTAGATACCAACGAGCCAGCTACCGATGGCTACGAAACCTGCGGTGATTGCGGCTCCGACGATCGCATCTCGCCACCGGACGGCGACGTACGGCAGGCTCCGGAAGAGCAGAGCAATCGTCAGAATCCCGATCACCCACGTTGCGGTCGAGCCGATCAGCTCGGAAATCGACTCGATCACTGGCAAGTCGCCGGGCACGAGCCGCTCGGCGAGACCGACGACCGCATTGATCACCAGGCTGGCCACGAAGTAGGCGGCAACCGCCAGTGCGGCGCCGATCGCAACCAGCCGGCGCCGGATCGTGTTGCGCCAGCCAACCCGTACCGGCGCTTCCCAGATCACGTTGAGCGCATCCTGCAGTGCCGCAAAGAGGAACGAAGCCGAGATCAGCACCGTTGCGAACCCGAGCAGGCCGAGGCCCGTGGAAGCCGTTGAGATCTCATCGACAACGGTCGACGCAACAGCAGCAGCGTCGCCTTCGATGAGCCCGTCCAAGGCATCGGTGACGAACTGCTCGGCCAGGTCGTTGGAGATGAGGCGCGCCACGATCGCAGCCGCCAGCGACATCAGGGGAACGATGGCGAACAACGTGTAGTACGCCAATCCGGCACCCATCCGCAGCGTGCGCGTCGCCCGCCAGTGGTCGTAGGTCGCCGTCAGCAGACCGAAAGCACCACGGAAACTCGGCATGAGTTGCTTCGCTGCGCCGCTGCTGGTGTCCGCGGCCACGTCCGCTCCTTCTGGTCTGGAGTCTAGGGAGCCTACGAGGTCGACGTCCGGCAGTGGGCCTCAGGTGCTAGTTTCACGACCTCAGCTCGACCCTCCGTCAAGAGAAGGATGTTCCATGAGTTCAGCAGCAGGCTGGTATCGAGATCCGACCGGCCGGTACAGCATCCGGTATTGGGATGGTCAGCAGTGGACCGCCACCGTCAACAGCGGTGGAGCCAACGGTCAGGATCCGATACCGGCGGAAATGCAATACGTTGCGCCAGCTCCCGGGACCGAGGCTGCGGTGGCCCAACAACCCGCGCAGCAGCCAATGACCACGGTGACGCAATCGTCCGGCTCGTCGGGCGGAACGATCGTCGCCGTCATACTCAGTGTCGTTGCCGTGCTCCTGGTCCTCATGGTCCTGCTCAACCAGGACACCGACAGCGACACGGACACCACCGAGCCTCCCGCAACGACGCAACCGGCTGAGCCGCCCGCGGACGAGTGATGTCGAGGGCGGTAGCCCTCGATTCACGACTGCAGCTCGGAGGCCTCGAGGCGCCCCTCGGCGATCGCGGCGCTGAACTTGGCTGCGTCCGAGACGTTCTGCGCGGCGTATCGAATCGAGTACTCCCCCATGGCTCGGTCGAAGACGTCGCCCTTGCCGAGGTAGGCCGCAATGGCCGTTGGATCTCCGGTGACCGCGTGGGCTCGTGCCAGCGTGAAACCGCAGAGGTCGGCGTACCGAGCGAGCAGGTCGTGCGAAGCGTTGTCGAGGTCGGCCGAGCCCTTCCAATCCTTGAGTTGGCGCCAGTAGAACTCCCGTCCGGTGCTCGACCGGCTCCAGCCCAGGAAAATGTCGCTCGTTCCCTGGAGCAACCGCTGGCCTTCAACGACACGACGGCCGTGGCGCTCGTACCGGCTCGGCTCCAAGTGCTCCTCGAGCACCGAATGCGTCGCTTCCTTGATCTGCAGGAGCAGAACATCCGACTCGTGACGACCCAGGAACAGGCCGACCGAGCAGCGCGTCCCCACGCTGCCGACGCCGACCACCTTGATGGCGCCATCCACCATTTGATACCGGTCGAAGAGCCATTGCATCTGGCCGCTCAAGCTCGATCGATATGACCGAAGCGATTCGTTGACCGATTCACGGCGCCGGTCCGGGTGGGCCTCGTCAGGCAACTCGTCGAACGGAACCAGCAACGGCGGATCGCTCCTGAACCTCGGCGCATCGCCGGACCGGTCGACCAGCTTCTGCGCCGCCCGGAGGTTGTCCTTGGATCGTGCCTTCTTGGCGAACTTCTCGCCTCGCTTCAACGCCTTCTTGGAAGCACCTCTCGACTTGCTGAGCTCGAGGAGGTCGTCGAACGGCAGGTGGGCGTACCACATCTCGAGCCAGCTGCGCTCCGCAAACTCGGCCATTGCGTTGCGGTACACCTCCGTGACCCGCTCGGCGAGCTTGCGCGCAACCTCATCCCCAAGCTCGACGTTCTGCGCGGCGATGGCGAAGCTCGCGGCCAGCCGCTTGACGTCCCACTCGAACGGCCCCGGCAGGGTCTCGTCGAAGTCGTTCAGATCGAACACCAACTTGCGTTCCGGTGATGCGTACACGCCGAAGTTGGAAAGATGCGCATCGCCGCAGAGCTGTACGTTCAGGCCACTGTTCGGAGTGGCGGCGAGGTCCGTCGCCATGAGCCGAGCCGCACCGCGATAGAACGTGAAGGGCGAGGCCGACATGCGAGCTCGGCGGACCGGGAGCAGCCACTCGAGGCGGTCGGCGTTCTGGCCTTCGATCAGCCCGACCGGGTCGGGACGATCCGCTGCGGGTGTCCAATCGCCATGGCTGGAGCGAGGAACGTCCTTCCGAACGGCGCGACCGGCTTCGGTCGCCTCATCGCTAGTCACCCAACGTCCTTGGTCGCTCATGTTGTATGCCCTTTCCGGTGGTCGCCGAGCACCCTACCGGCGGCCCAAAACCGCGCGCCAGGCGAGTGGCGCGACACGGTCTCGAGGCGCGGCTATGAAGCCGCTGCAACGGCCCTACTGGACGGTGCCCTCTTTGCGCTTCAGGCGAGCGAACAGCTGGTTGTTGCGCCAGTTCGCTCCCTGCGCCCGCGGCTGGCGCATCGGCACCCCGGCGATCACGCCTTCGACGGTCATCTGCGCCGGGGCCGGCGGCGCGACATCAGCTGTGGCGGCCTTGATTCGCCCCGCTCGGTCGAGCTCCAGCTCACGGAGCTTCGCCTCGACTCGCTCCATCTGCTCCGCCGTGACGGGTGGCAGCTGGTAGGCGGCTTGCACCATCCGGGCGGTGTCGGCGCGGTAGTCGTGGCCGAACGAGAGGAACTCGCCTGGAACGGTGACCATGGCATTGGCGGCATCGATCAGCGTCTGGATGAAGGTGATCGCCGGAACCCACTTCATGGAG
>DATHZQ010000149.1:0-6951 GCA_035458525.1 Acidimicrobiia bacterium | reverse complement strand
CTACGGTTCACGCGATGCCATACATCGAGCAAGTGTCTCCTGACGACGCGGATCCGATCGCTCAGCGCGAGTACGAGAAGGCCCAACGCCGGGCGGGTCGGATCTGGAACATCGTCTCGATCATGAGCCCGAACGGTGAGGTCATGCGCGACTCGATGCGCCTGTACGGGTCGGCGATGTTCGGTGGGTCGCCGCTGAGCCGGGCGCAGCGGGAGATGATCGCCGTGGTCACGTCGCAGATCAACGAGTGCCACTACTGAATCCGGGCGCATCTGCACGACCTCCGGTCGGAGGTCCCCGACACGCCTGAGGCCCAGACGATGGTCGATCGATTCGCCACCGATTGGCGCACCGCCGGCCTCGATCGCCCAACGCTGGCGCTGCTCGAGTACGCCGAGAAGCTGACGCAAACGCCGGAGGATTGCGGCCCAGCGGACGTAGCCGCGTTGCGCATCGCGGGCTGGAGCGATCGTGCGGTTCACGATGCAGCACAGGTGTGCGCCTATTTCAACTACATCAATCGGATCGCCGACGGGCTAGGCGTCGAGCCCGAGGACTGGCTCGACGAGTTGGGCCGGTCGCTGACCCGAAGCCCAGAACGTGGGTAGGCCGGGGTTCCACCACAGACCCCGGCCCTCGACCCTTGTTCTTCAGTTGTGTGCTCTTCAGTTGTGCATCGCCACGGCCCGAGGCGACGGTCTGCTCAGGCGCCCGGGTGAGCGTGGAGCAGCGCTGTTGCCACCAGAGCCACCTTGACCGCCAGGATGGCGATCCAACGGGTGTTCGCGAGTGTCATTTTCCCCTACCTTTCTCGCCAGCCGGCTCGTAGCCGACATAGGTAAGACACTCACCGAGGTTGGTTCTGTCACCTCACAGGTCCCTTTCTCGCGAATAGGTCGAGCGACCTATGTACCTTTTCGGAACCGGCTCAGCGGACGTCGGCGAGCCATCCGGCGATCAACTTGCCCGCCGTCTCGCCGCTGGCGGCCCGGTGCAACCGCATTGCCTCGAGCACATCCGCGGGATCCGCATCCGCCTGGGCGAGCGAGACGGGATCGAACTCGCCGATCCACCCGGCGACGATCTCTGGGGTCACCTCGGGGTGAGGCTGCACGCCGACCGCCGAACCGATTCGGAAAGCTTGCGGATACTGGGCGCTCTCAGCGAGCAGCTCTCCCCCGGGTGGTAGATCCCAGGTGTCCTGGTGGAAGCTCAACACGGGCTGGGCGAAATGCTGGGCGACGGGATCGGCGGCACCAGCAACGGTGAGCCGGCACGGCTCGAACCGAAGCTCGATGCGCGGGGCGCGATACGCCGCACCACCTAGGGCATCGGCGAGGAGCTGGCAGCCGAGACAGATCCCGAGAACCGGTACGTCGGCGGCGAACGCTTGCCGCAGCATCTCCTTCTCGTCCAGGAGCATCGGATACTCGCTGGTGTCGTAGGCGCCCATGATCCCGCCGAGGACGACGAGCCCGTCGTAGTCGCGCGGGTCGGGCAAGGCGTCGCCTCGCTCGAGATGAACGACGGTGGTGGCAGCAGGCAAGTGCTGGGCGAACAGCCCCAGCGGAGCGATCTCGTTGTGCTGGACGACGGCGATGCGCATGCGGGCAAGATAGATGTCGGACGGCAGACCCCAGACGGCGAGCCCGGACTACCGCTCGTATTGGGCTCGCAACGCTCGTCGCATCACCTTTGCGCTCGCCGTTCGCGGCAGTGCATCGACGGCCACGACGTCGTGGATCTTGAACAGTGGGTTGAGCTCGGTCCGAATCGCCTGCTGCATCTCACGGCGCCAATCCGAGATGTCGAGGGTGACTCCGGGCTCGGCCACGGCAAACACGACGAGCCGGCTCGGCCCTCCTCCGGGAGGCTGGACTGCAACGGTGGCTACTTCCGCCACACCTTCGACGTGGGCGATGGTGCGCTCCAGCTCCGCCGAGCCGACCTTGATGCCTCCGAGGTTCATCGTGTCGTCGATGCGGCCGTGCGCCCGGTAGTAGCCGCCGGGCATCGCTTCGAACTGATCGCCGTGGCGCCGGAGCGGAACGTCGGAGGCGGGGGCACCTGCGTAGTAGACCTCGTGATGGTCACGGTTCAGCAGCTCCGTCGACAGGCCGATCGACGGAGGCACGATCCACAGCTCGCCATTCGTCGTCGGCTCCCCGGCCTCGTCGAGGAGCCGAAGGTCGACGCCCAGGGCGGCCGTCGTGAAGGTCGCAGGAACGGCGGGTTGCACCATCGTGCCCGTGATGAACCCGCCGCCGATCTCCGTGCCGCCGCAGTATTCGATCACCGGACTGCTGCCGGGCAACGTCATCAGCCACCGCATGTCGTCTGCGTTGGACGCTTCACCGGTTGAGCTGAACCGACGGACCCGGCTCCAATCGAGACCGTCCATGCACCCGGACGACCGCCACGCGGCCACGAGGCTCGGCACGACACCGAGCATGGTGACCCCGGCCTCGGTGACGAACTCCCCGAAGTTGCGGCCGGTGGGAGCATCGTCGTGAAGCGCCAGGGCCGCACCGTTGATGAGCGACGCATAGATGAGCCACGGTCCCATCATCCAGCCGAGGTTGGTCGGCCACGCCACCACGTCACCCGGACCAATGTCGTGGTGGAAGTGCCCGTCCATGGCAGCCTTGACCGGCGTGAGCTGTGTCCAGGGGATCGCTTTCGGCGTCCCGGTCGTGCCGGAGGAGAACAGCACGTTCGTGTGGGCATCCGGTGAGGCGATGTGCGGGGTGAACGGCTGATCGGCCACGAGCACGTCGTTCCACCAGATATCGCCATTGGCCAGCTCGAGATCCGTGCCCGTGGAGACCACGATCCGGGGGATGTCCTTGGCGGGGCGTACCTTCTCGTACATCGGAAGCGTGCGTCCGCTGCGATGCGTCACGTCCTGGGTGACGACGGCGGCTGCGCCCGTGATGTCGAGGCGGGTGGCGATCTCGTCGGTGGCGAAGCTGTCGGCGATCGACACGACGACGCCGCCGATCGCCACGATCGCCAGGTAGGCGTATACCGCCTCGACCGTCATCGGCATGGCGATGGCGATGCGGTCACCGGGCCCGAATCCGGCAGCGCGGAGGCCGTTGGCAACCTCCGCCACCGATCGTCGAAGCCCGCCATACCTGATCTCGATCACATCGCCATAGAGGCGGTAGCGAATCGCAGGAGCGTCCGCCGGTGCGGTGAAGCACGACTCCACGATGTTGAGCTCGGCTCCCGCGAACCAGACGGGCGTTTCGACGCCCTGCGACGTGTCGAGTACCGACCGGGGCGGCGTCCGAAAGACGATGTCCAGCCGCTCGACCGCGGCTTCCCAGAAGGCGGCCCGGTCGCGAACCGACCAGGCGTGCAGCGCTTCGTAGCCGGCGTGGCCGTGGGCTGCGGCGAAGGTCGTGACGTTGGCGCGGGCGACAGTTGCAGGGTCTGGTGTCCACGCCGGCTCCAGCACGTCATCCTCCCAGCGAGCGACTCGCGGCGAGCGTAGTCGCCGCCGCCGCGGCGACGGGCGAGAATGCGCCGATGTCGAACCAGCGCTCCTCCGGACCTGCCTGGTGGGGCGGGCGCGCCCACGTCGTCTTCACCGTGGTCGTGTTCGTAGTCCTCGCATCGCTCGACAACGCCGCCATCGGGGCGATTCCGGCGATGGTGAAGCCGCTCACGTCCGCATTCGACGTGAGCGAGTCGGCGGTCACGATCCTGACCGGGGCGCAGATCTTCCTCACGGCCCTCGTCGGCGTGGTCTGGGGCTATGCCGGCGACTCTCGCAGCCGGAAGCGCCTGCTGCTGTGGGGCACGGTCATCTGGGCGGGAGCCCTGCTGGCCTCGACGACCGCCTCGTCCTTCGTGCTCTTTGCGCTGTGGCAGATGGTGGTCGCGATCGGCCTCGGATCGATCGCCTCCGTGGGCTTCTCGGTGGTCTCCGACCTGATTGCACCCAAGCGGCGCGGCCTCGCCATGAGCTTCTGGGGCCTCTCCCAGGGCATCGGCGTGCTCGTCGGTGGGCTGCTGGCCTCACAACTCGGCGCCGATGCATGGCAGCAGCCGCTCATGGCCATCGGCATCGCCGGGCTGGCGTTCGCAGCGCTCTACGTGTTCACGTACGACGCACCACGCGGGTTCAAGGAGCCGGAGCTGGCGGCGATGCGTGAGCGCGGCGTCGAGTACGAGTACCGCATCGATCGCTCGCAATTGCCCGCCATCGCCAAGCGCAAGACCAACCTCTGGCTGATCCTGCAGGGCCTCACGGCACAGATCGCCTACGGGTCGCTCATCTGGGTGACTTTGCTCTACCAGGAGAAGGTGCTCGCCCAGGGCTACAGCGAGTCGACGGCAACCAAAGTGGGAGGGATCTTCGCCGCCATCTTCACCGTCGGTGCGCTGTTCTCGATCCTCGCCGGGCACATCGGCGACCGCATGCAGAGCCGAACGCTGCGGGGCCGCGCCATCGTGTCGGCAGTCGGCATCCTCGGGGCGATCCCGTTCTTCCTGGTGTTCTTCTGGGTGCCGCTGCGGGGACTCGATGTGACCGAGGGGGCGGGAACGGTGACCCTCGCCGGCGAGGTGCTCACGTCCCTGGTCACCAACCCGTGGTCCCTCATCGCCTTCCTGTCTGGGGTCGGGGCCATTGCGCTGACGTCAGCCGACAGTCCCAACTGGTTTGCGCTCATCACCGACGTCAACCTGCCGGAGCACCGCGGCACCGTGTTCGGCGCAGGCAACCTGGCCAACGGCGTCGGCCGGTCGATCGGCAGCGCCGTGACGGGTCCCGTTGCCAATGCACTGGAGCGGGCCGTACCGGCCCCATGGAATTGGGCGCTCGGTCTCACGGTGTTCCAGGTCTTCTTCCTCCCGACCGGGTACTGCTACTGGAGGGCGTCCCAGACCTGCCCCGCCGACATCACCGAAGTCCGCGAGATCATGGGGGAACGAGCCGCCGCCGCCTCCGAGCGTTAGGAGGGTGCCCGGGTGGCGACCCGGCCTACGGCGCTGACGCCGCCGCTCGCCACCACGAGGGCCAGCGTGACCGCGATCCACCCGGCGTCGAAGCCCCAGGCGTCGATGATGGCGCCCAGCACGACCGGGCCGACCCCCGCGCCGACGAACACACCGGCCTGGGTGATGGCGGATGACGAAGCCGCCGACCCGGCGTTGGCGTTGACGACGGTGTAGGTCATGAGTCCGGGCCACGCCCAGCCGGTGGCGAAGGCGGCGAGCACCAGGACGGCAAAGGTCGCTCCCGTGGCGGCGACCAGAAAGGCGAAGACGACAGCGCCGCCGCCCATCAGCACCGCCATCGCCCCGAAACCCTTGCCGCCGACACGATCGGTAACGGCCCCGGCGGCGATGCGGGACAGAATGGAGGCTCCGGAGCCGGCGAACAGCAGCAGCCCGCCCTGGGTCTCGGAGAGACCGACGTCGACCGAAGCGGCCACGAGGTACGTGCTGAGCCCGATCGCCGCCCACGTGGCGAACGAGGAGGCCGCGGCTAGCGACGACAGCAGCCCTCGGGACAGCGGCGGCACGTAGCGACGCAGGTCGGGACGGTGCCGGTCGGCCGTGGCCGGTACGGGCTGCGACGGGATGAGCAGCAACACGACGATGCCGAGGACGAGACTCGAGGCGAACGCGGCGCGCCATCCCAGCGTGAGCACCAGTGCCGGAACCGCCAGCCCGGCGACGAGGGTCGACGAGGGAATCCCGGCATGCTTCAGCCCGAACATCAGGCCGCGCCGGTGTGGGTTCACGTGATCCGCCAGCGCTTGGTTCGCCGATGGGTTGGCGAGGCCGTACACCAACCCCGACACGAACAGCAGCCCGGCCAGGACCGCGACGTCGCGAGCCGCCAAGGCGATGGTGAGCGTGATGAGCATCGTGGCCACCACGTTGATCCGCATCGCCCGCTGCCAGCCGATGCGCTCGACGACACGGCCGAGCGGGGTCGACGACAGCGAGGCGGTGAGGAAGAAGACTGCCGTCAGCACGCCCAGCCCGGTCGGGCCGTAGCCGAACTCATCGCTCATCTGCAGATAGGCGGCGCCGAGGAGGAAGACGGGCTGGGTGCTCACCGTGACGACCAGGATGGCGACGGCCATCAGCCGGCCGAGGTGCGGTGGGTGCATCCGGGCGATGCTACGGGGACAGCACAGGGGCGCAGTCGATAGGCTCCCGCTATGCCTGACACGCTGCCATGGACCGGCGACCCGGACGCTGATGCGCTGCTGGCGGCCGACCCGCTGGCGCTGCTCATCGGCATGTTGCTCGACCAGCAGATCGCCATGGAAAAGGCGTTCCGCGGGCCGTACGACCTGACCGTCCGCCTCGACCGTCCGCTCGATGCCGCAGACATCGCCGCGATGGACCGAGACGTGCTGACGGGGCTCTTTCGAGAGCGGCCCGCGCTGCACCGCTATCCGGCGTCCATGGCGAAGCGCACGCAGGCCCTGTGTGCGTACCTCGTAGATCACTACGACGGCGACGTGTCCCGGCTGTGGACCGAGGCTTTCGGCGGGGACGATCTGCTGCGCCGCCTTCTCGATCTCCCCGGCTTCGGCAAGGCCAAGGCTCGCATCTTCATCGGTGTCCTCGGCAAGCGGCTCGGCGTCGCCCCGGAGGGCTGGGAGGCCCTCGCCGCCGACTGGCCCTCGATCGCCGACGTGGCGGCCCACGACGACATCGCGAAGGTGCGCACAGCGAAGCGCGCGCTGAAAGACGCCGGCACCTACCCGAAGTGAGCTCAGCGCCATCCACTCCGAGGGTGCGGTGTTTTGCGATTGTGCGATGGAAGTGGTTCGGGGTCTCCGCGCACGGATGTTGGGGGGAGTGGCCGCAGCCACCAGGCTGCGGGCGATGGGGGCCCCGCCAGCACGCCCTTTGAGGGTCTCGGGCTCGTGTCGTGGGCCGCCCCCTCCGACCCTCCGCTTCGCTCCAGGCCACCTC
>DATHZQ010000148.1:0-40615 GCA_035458525.1 Acidimicrobiia bacterium | reverse complement strand
GAAACACCATCTCCCTCGAAACCACCGCAAGCGGCCACATCGAGATCGGCGACTTTGCGACCGACAACCTGCTGCGTCCCTTCGGTTTGCGCAACGACCCTGGGCGCCCGTACCAGTGCTACCTACTGTCGGTCCCGGTCGCTGCGAACCAACCCCAGGTGTGCCAGGCCGTGGAGGGCGACGACGTCGACCTTCTCGAGGTGTTCAACATCGCTCCACCGAACAACCCGTCCTGCCCGACACCCAACTCGCCGTCCAACCTGCGAGACGGCATCGATCATCTCGTGGAGACCGATGCGGACACAACGCAGACTCGCTCCGCATTCGACGCCTGCCGATACGGCCATCATCTCACCATGCCGAACGCCGCCGAGCTCACGACTCCGTCGACTGGGCAGCTCACTTCGGGGCTCACGCAGGGCGGTGGGCCGCTGCAGGGCGCATCGCTGCCCCTGTGGGAGTACCTCGTCGCGGGTCTTCCTGGTGCGTGCAACAAGGCCGACATCCTCGCCCTGCCGACGCTCGAGGAGCAGTCGAACTCCATGAGGAGGTGCATCGAGTCAGGGACGGCAGACTTCATCGACGGTGTCGTCGACTCTCCCCGCTTCTCGTGGGCGATCCGGACCACGGCGGGCACGGGCAGCTTGAAGAACTACGACGACCTCACCCTCATCTTCCTCAATACGATCGTGTCCGATGACGTTTCGCTCACACCGGAGCAGGCCCAGACGTTGAACGGCCCTCCTGCCGGCTCCGGCAACGTTGGCGCCGTCACGATGTACGAGCTCCGGCTTGGCGACCTGTCCAGCTCCGATCAGGCTCGGCTCATTGAACCGGCGGGATCCGACTGGCTGGAATTCTCGCTGACCAACTGATGCGGCATCGGGGTGGCTCGCCTCGCATCTCGGATTCCGACGAGCCAGCCGCCGATCCCCCACAACAGCGCCACTGCGTAGATGGCCACGCCGAGGGGTGACCACAGCGCCGCCAGCAGCCTGCCCGTCACCGCCACCAGGATGAACCCGCCGTACAGCCCGCCCCGCCCACGCAAGATCCTCGTGCCCACGGCGCTGACGAACGGAACCGACCCGAAGAACAAGCCGACCACCATCACGGCGAGCACCGCCAACGCAATGGGGATCCCGACGAGCGACGCGGCCAGCGCCGCCAGCAGCACCGGGCCGAACACGGCGCCGGCGAAGCCGACGCCGAGGGTCACTCCGGGCCGAAGCGTGATAGCAGCAACCGCACGATGCGCGGTGGAGCGCATCAGCCACAGCACCAGGATCCCGCCCAGGAGATAGCCAAGGAAACTCACCAACCCCACGACGTTCACGACGAGCGCAACGGAGAACGGCAGCGTTGTCGGCAGCTGGATGACCTGGCCCCCGATCTCTGCACCTGTGGCCGCATCGAGAGCCGCTGCCGACTGGTAGACGACGTCGCCGTCAACCCGGGCATCGGATCCCAGCTCGACGCCGCCGGCGGTCACGTCGACGTCGCGACCGACGGCGCCATCCACCGAGAGCGAGCGGAACCTCCCGCGCACGTCGCGGCCGACGGCCCCGGCGACGTCACTCGACATCGCCAGCCCAATGACGTCGCGGCCGATGTCACCCTCCGTGGCAACCGACCATGCGGCCACCGCGAGGTCGTCGCCGATCTCGCCGTCGACCACGACTCGCCTGGCGACGCCGCGCACCGAGCCCATCACAACGCCCGAGACATGCACGGTGCCGCGGGCCGCCACGAGCACATCGCCCGTGACGACGCCGCTGATCTGGAGTGACTCGACGGCGATCAAGAGATCCCCCTCGATACGACCGTCCACTCGACCTGTGGTGGCGGCCACGTACACGTCCTCGTCTTGGACCTGGTCCTCCGCGATGACAAATCGCCCCGTGTTGATCACGTCGGCAATCGCCATGGAGGCGGTACCGGCGACGACAGCCAGCACCAGCAGAACGAGAAGCAGGTGCGGAGGTGGTGATTCGGATCGCATCGAACGCTGCCGGATGCGAGGAGGGTGCTGCAAGGTGGATCCTCCCAAATGGGCAGCAAGTGACGTGTCGACAGTACGTGGTCTCCGACGGTATCTGTCGAACCGCTCCCGGCACTTCTTCAGGACCCTCCTAAAGCGGGAGCGCATCACCGACCAGGTTGAGCAGCGGCCAGGGCACGAGCCCGAGCACCAGCGTGATCGCGCCGGCGATGGCGAGCACCACCCGGCTCGGTGCGTGAAGCTCGGGAGGCGCCGTTGCGGTGCCCGGCGCTTCGGCGGCATCCTGGAAGAACATGACCACGACGAGCCGCAGGTAGAAGAAGAGTCCGGCGCTGGCCATCACGACTCCGAGGATCACCAGCCACAGATAGCCGGCGTCGACGGCGGCACCGAACACGGACAGCTTGCCGACGAATCCAGCCGTCGCCGGGATGCCGCCCATTGCGATGAGGAAGAGCGCCATCATGCCGGCCAGGAAGGGCGCCCGCTGGCCGAGGCCGCGGAAGGCGTCGAACGGCGCCCGGTCGGCGCGGGATCCGGTGACGAGCGTGACCACGGTGAAGGCCCCGACCAACTGGAACGCATACGTCCCGACGTAGAACCACATGCCGGGAATGCCGGCGCGGCCGCCAACGAGCGCCATGAGAATGAAGCCGGCATGAGCGACACCGGAGTAGGCCAGCATGCGCTTGACGTCACTCTGTGCGATCGCAAACAACGTGCCGACCACCACCGAGATCGCAGCCAGCAGCGCTACGGCCGTGGTCCAATCGTCCTGGAGGGCGGGGAACGCAACCGTGAGGATCCGAGCCAGCGCGGCGAAACCGGCGATCTTGACCCCGGCGGACATCATGGGGACCGCCGCAGCGGGTGCACCTTGATACACGTCTGGCGCCCACTGATGGAACGGCGCCGCAGACACCTTGAATCCGATCCCCACCATCATCAACGCCACGCCGATCAGCGCGATACCGGGCTCCAGGATGACGTTGGCCTGGAAGAACGCTTGGATCCCGCCGGCGCCGTAGATCGAGGTCGAGCCGGTACTCGCAAACGACAGCGCAACCCCGTAGAGGAAGATCGCTGAAGCAAACGACCCCAGCAGGAAGTACTTGAGGGCGGACTCGTCGGATCGCGCCTGGTCCCGGGTGAATCCGGCGACGACGTACAGGCTGATCGAGGCCGTCTCCAAGCCGATGAACAGCAGGATCAGGTTCGATGCCATCGTCATCATGTGCAGACCCGCAACAGCCAGGAGGAACAGCGCGACGAACTCGGCACCGCGGCTGCCCAGAGAGCTGACCAGCGGCCACGCGGACGTCAGCGCCAGCACCGCAACAGCGAAGATCAGCATGCCGGCGAAGGCCGACATATGGTCCATCACCACCATCGGAAGCCGCAAGGCCGTGACCCCGCGGGCAGAGAAGTTGAGCTGACCCATCACCTCGTCGACGCGCAACCACTGCAGGATCGAGAACCCAAACGCTGCGACGGTGGCACCTCCACCGAGGAGGGCCCAGGCGCGCCGCCCGAGCTTCAGCGTCACCTCGGCCATGAGGACCAGCACCGCCCCAATCAGCAGCACGACTTCTGGAGCAACCGACAGGAAGGAGATGTTCTCCACTACTCCTCCTCTCCTGCAGCCTCAACGGGCAGCTCGGCGGTGTATCCGAAGTCCGGAACGTCGTAATCGGTGTTGGTCTCGATGCGTTCCAAGATCGCCTCGACCGATGGTTCGATCCTGTCGAGGGCCGGCTTGGGGTTGACGCCCAAGTAGATGATCAGCACGACGAGCGGTGCCACGATGGCGATCTCTCGCAAGTTGAGGTCGAACAGCTTCTCGTTCTCCGCCTTGGTGACGGGTCCTGTGAACACCCGCTCGTACGCCCACAGCAAATAGATCGCCGCGAGCACGACACCGGACGCGGCGATGATCGAGTGCACCGGGAAGCTGAGGTAGCCGCCGAGGAGGACCATGAATTCGCCGATGAAGCCGTTGAGGCCCGGGAGTCCTGCGGAAGCGAACGCGGAGAAGAGGAACACACCGGCGAAGATCGGCATCACCTTGGCGATGCCGCCGTAATCGGAGATCTCTCGCGTGTGGCGCCGGTCGTACAGCATCCCGACGAGCAAGAAGAGCGCACCCGTCGTCAAACCATGGTTGACCATCTGGATCACACCGCCCTGCAGGCCCTGCATGGTCAGGGCGAACGTGCCGAGCACGATGAAGCCGAGGTGGCTGACCGAGGAGTAGGCGATGAGACGCTTCACGTCCGGCTGCACGATGGCGACGAGCGCTCCGTACACGATGCCGATCACCGCCAGGGTGACGAGCCATGGGGCCAGATCGACGCTCGCTGCCGGGAAGAGCGTGAGGTTGAAGCGAACGAACCCGTAGGTCCCGAGCTTCAGCAGCACGCCGGCGAGCAACACCGACCCCGCCGTGGGGGCCTCGGTGTGGGCATCGGGGAGCCACGTGTGGAACGGGAACAGCGGCACTTTGATCGCGAACGCGATCCCGAAGGCCAAGAAGAGCCACAGCTCGGCGTTGGACGACAGCTCGAGATCCAGCAGCGCCATGTAGTCGAACGTGATCCCGCCGAATTGGTCTCCGGCCATGATGCCGAGTGCGATGATCCCCGCGAGCATCAGCCCCGAACCGAGTGCGGTGTAGATGACGAACTTGATGGCGGCGTACACCCGGTTGGCGCTGCCCCACATGCCGATGAGCAGGTACATCGGGATCAGGGTGATCTCGAAGAAGACGAAGAAGAGCACGAGGTCGAGCGCCAGAAACACGCCGAGCAGCCCGGCCTCGAGAATCAGCATCGACACCATGTAGAGCTTCACGTTCTTGGTGATGGATGCGGAGGCCAAGATCGAGATGGGGAACAGCAGCGCCGTCAGTGCGACCAGCAGGATCGAGATGCCGTCGACGCCCATGTTCCACGAAAGACCCCACGGCTCGTACCAGAGCACGCGTTCGGTGAACTGGAAACCCGCCTCGCCGGTCTCGAACGAGAAGAGCAGGTAGCCGGCGACGGCGAGCGTCGGGAGGCTCACCAGCACCGCTACCGGCAGGAACAACTCCGTGCGGTTGCGTGGCAGCATCGCGACGATCGCAGCTCCCGCCACCGGCAGGATCACCAGCGACGCCAGGATCGGGAAGTCCATCAGTCGGCCCTCCCGTCACGAGCCGGCACGCGCAGCATGCGGCTCATATCCCACCTCGCACGAGGAACCACAGGACCAGCCCGAACGTGCCGACCAGGATGCCGGTGGCGTAGCTGCGGACCAGCCCGCTCTGCAGTGGTTTGAGCCGTTTGGAAATCCCGCCGACGAGCTTGGCCGTACCGTTGACCGCGCCGTCGACCACCTTTGCGTCCACCGAGAAGGCGAGCGCCTCGGCCGCCCGCTTGCCGGGCAGGACGATCGTCTTCCCGTACAGATCATCGACGTAGTAGCCGTGGAGCAGCGTGTTCCAGATGCCCTGCGTCTCGTCGGGAAGCTCGTCGCGGGTGTAGCGGCGGTAGGCCAACACCATCCCGATCAGCGCGCCGAGCACCGCGATGCCGGCCAGCAGGACGATCTCGCCAAGCTCCTCCGGCGGGTGGAGCAGCTCGACCCCCTCGAACACCGACTCTTGGAAGTGCTCGAGCCAGAAGATGC
This sequence comes from Acidimicrobiia bacterium, assembly GCA_035458525.1. Classification (GTDB taxonomy): domain Bacteria; phylum Actinomycetota; class Acidimicrobiia; order Spongiisociales; family UBA5794; genus DATHZQ01. The sequence continues at coordinate 34,944 of DATHZQ010000148.1, read as the reverse complement.
CCGGAGCGTTGATGAATCCCACCGAGAGCGATCCCACGGCGAGGATGATGAGCGGAACGGTCATCACGTTCGGAGACTCGTGCGGGTGCACGCCTTGGTTCCAGCGGGGCTCGCCCCAGAAGGTGAGCACCATCAGACGTGTGATGTAGAAGGCGGTGAAGATGGCGGCGATCAGGCCGACGATCCACAGACCCATCGCATACCCGCCCTTCTCGAATGCGGACGCCAGAATCTCGTCCTTCGAGAAGAACCCGGCGAAGGGCGGTAGCCCGATCAGGGCCAGCGAACCGACCAGCATGGTGATCCAGGTGACGGGCATCGCCTTGCGTAACCCGCCCATCTCGAACATGTCCTGCTCGTCGGCCATCGAGTGGATCACCGATCCGGCGCCGAGGAACAGCAGCGCCTTGAAGAAGGCGTGGGTGATGATGTGAAAGAGCGCCGCCACGTAAGCGCCCAGGCCCACCGCCAGCACCATGAAGCCGAGTTGGCTGATCGTCGAGTAGGCGAGCACGCGCTTGATGTCGCGCTGGGCGATGCCGATGGTCGCCGCGAAGAGCGCGGTCAACGCACCCACCGTCGCCACCACGGTCATCGTGACCTCTGACAGCTCGAACAGTGGGGCGGCCCGGGTGACCATGAACACCCCGGCCGTCACCATCGTGGCGGCGTGAATCAACGCCGACACCGGTGTCGGGCCCTCCATCGCATCGACAAGCCACACGTACAGCGGGATCTGCGCCGACTTGCCCGTCGCACCGATGAACAGCATCAGCGTGATCGCCGTCGCCATCGCCGTCGTCAGGACCGACGGCGCCGCCGAGAACACGACATCGAAATCCAGTGAGCCGAAGCTGGCGAAGATCAGCATCAGGGCCACGAGGAAGCCGAAGTCACCGATGCGGTTGACAATGAAGGCCTTCTTGCCCGCCGCTGCCGCTGACGGCTTCTCGAACCAAAACGAGATCAGCAGGTACGACGACAAACCGACGAGCTCCCAGCCCACGAACATGATGGCGAAGTTGGCGCCGAGCTCCAGGATGAGCATCGACGCGATGAAGAGGTTGAGGTAGGCGAAGAACCGGGGCACCCTCGCATCGCCCTTCATATACCCGATGGCGAAGACGTGGATGACGAACCCGATGCCGGTCACGATCGCCGTGATGGAGGCCGAGAGCGGGTCCCACAGGAAAGCAACGTCGATACCCAACGCCGGAATCCACTCCCACAGGGTCACCTCGACCGAGTGCTCCGCACTCCCTCGCACGAAGTCGAGGCTGGCGACTGCGCCGATGAGGAACGAGATGAAGACGAGAGTCGACGCCAGCACGGCCGAGACACGGTCACCGAGCTGCTTGCCGAAGAACAAGATCGTGGCCGAACCGAACAGCGGCAGCGCAATGACGATCCAGATCCAATCCTCGGCGGTATCGACAAAACCAGACGAGGATGCGGCGGATTCGGCAGCGGCGAGGAGGGGCGAGATCATCCGCGCATCTCCGCAAGCTCGTCGACGCTCGCCGTGGCGCGGCGCCGGAAAACCGCAACGATGATGGCCAACCCGATCGTGACCTCCGCGGCGGCGACCACCATGACGAACAGCACCGAGACCTGACCCTCGATCATGCCCAGCTCACGGCCCGCCGCAACGAACGTGAGGTTGACCGCATTGAGCATCAGCTCGATCGACATGAACATTACGAGCGCGTTGCGCCGCAGCAACAGGCCGGCGCCGCCGATGGCGAACAAGACCGCAGAAAGCGCCATGTACCAGGAAGCGTCGACGCTCATGCACGTGCCTCCGCTGTGGCGACCCGGCCGGCCGACGGCTGACGCCCGACACCGAACGACACGCGACCGGTCATTCGGCGCCCCTGACGGCTGAGTCGGAGGTCTGCGACTCGGCGTTCGACCCCTCCTCGGCGGCGCCTCTCGGCTGCGACGCAAAGTACGCCAGCGTAATCGTGCCGACGGCGGCGATCGTCAGGAGAAACATGGTCGACAGGAAAGGGATCATCCATGTGCCGAACAGCTCGTCGGAGATCGTCTCGATCGTCCCGTTGATCTCGCCGCCACTGAACACGCCGCGTCCCGTGATCCAGGCTGCCTGTCCGGCGAGCAGGACCATCCCGAGCAGCGCGACGCTCAGCACGATGACGATCGGCCTCTGGAATGGGATGACCTCTTCCCGCTCGACGCTGCGGTCGACACCGATGAGCATGATCACGAAGAGGAACAGCGTCATCACCGCACCGGCATAGATGAGCACTTGCACCGCCGCCACGAAATGAGCGTCGTTGAGCACGTAGAAGACGGCGATGGAGAACATGGTGAGGAGCAGACCCATCGCGGAGTAAACCGGATTGCGGGCCGTGACCATCACGAGGCCGCCGCCGATCGCAACGAGGGCGAAGAGCGCGAAGACGAAGAACTCGATGTTCACGAGGGCGACCCACTTCGTGGGAGCCGGATGCCAGAGGGAGAGTTCGCGACTGCGGTCACGATCTGCTCCCGTCCGCGTCGTCTGGCTTCTGATGCCTGGCGTCTGCCGTCTCGCCTTGCCCCATCTCCGGCGGCCTCAGCCCGACGCCCGCCGATGGGGTCCACGACGGGATACCCTCGTAGGCGGCACGGCCCGACGGTGCGGTGGCTCGCATCCAGCCGTCGGCGATCTTGAGCTCGGCGAGATCGATGAGCGGTCCCGCCGGCTGCGGATGGTTCGGCGTACCGTCCGGCTGCACGAGCAACTCGTCCCTGGTGTAGATCGCGTCCTCACGATCCTCGACCGACATCTCGAAGAGGTGCGTCATCGTGATCGCCTCGGTGGGGCACGCTTCAACGCAGAGGCCGCAGAAGATGCACCGCAGCATGTTGATCTCGTACACGAACCCGAACCGCTCGCCGGGGCTGACGGGCGCCTCCGGTGGGTTGTCGGCGCCGCGGACGTAGATACAACGCGCCGGGCAGACGCCGGCACACAGCTCGCATCCGATGCACTTCTCCATCCCGTCCGGGTAGCGGTTGAGTACGTGCCGGCCGTGGAAGCGCTGGGGCTTCTGCCGCTTCACGTGCGGGTACTCCTGCGTCACCCGCGGCTTGCCCATCTGTCGCAGCGTGACGGCGAAGCCACGGAACGGCCCGAGCATGTCTGCAAACCAACCCATAGCTACCTCACGCCCACGGAAGACCGAACCGGCGTACGCCGATGGCAATTGTTGCGAGTGCGATCCATGCCAGGCTGATCGGTATCAGCCGCTTCCAGCCGAACGACATCAGCTGGTCGTACCGCATCCGCGGCAGCGAGGCGCGCACCCATACGAACACGAAGACGAAGAACAGCGTCTTCGCGAGGAACCAGAAGATCGGGAAGATCCAGGAGAGCCAATCCGGGGTGCCGAACGTCGGCCCGTGCCAGCCACCGAAGAAGATCGTCACCGTGATCGCCGAGATGTTGAACATGTTGATGTACTCGGCGAGGAAGAACAGGGCGAACCGGAAGCCGCTGTACTCGGTGTGGTAGCCGCCGACGATCTCAGACTCCGCCTCGACCAGGTCGAACGGTGGTCGGTTGGTCTCGGCGACCCCGGCGATGAAGAAGATGACGAACGACGGGATCAGCACGACGTTCCACACCCCCAGGAAGCCAAGCGTGCTGCCGGCTTGGGCCTCGACGATGCCGGTGAGCGACGTCGTGCCGGTGAAGATGATCACTGGCACGAGCGCCAGGCCCATTGCCGCTTCGTAGGAGATCATCTGCGCGGACGCACGTACCGAGCCGAGCAGCGGGTATTTGGAACCGGAGGACCATCCGGCCAGCACGACGGCGTAGACCGCCAACGAGCTCAGCGCCAGGATGTAGAGCACGCCGATGTTGAGATCGGCGCCGACCATCTGTATCTGGCGATCACCGATCGTGAACGGTCGGCCGATCGGGACCACCATGAAGATCAGCAAGGCGGGAACGAGAGCGGCGATGGGAGCGACGATATAGAGGCCGAATTCGACCCGGCGGGGAGTGACGTTCTCCTTGAAGATCAGCTTCACGCCGTCGGCAACCGTCTGCAGGATTCCAAACGGGCCCGCCCGGTCGGGGCCGACACGGTTCTGCATGTCGGCGACGACCTTGCGCTCGATCCACACCAGGAAGATGGTGGCGGTCAACAACAGCGCGAACACGGCGACGACCTTGATCGCTGCTTCGAGAAAGACCTCCCAGCCGCTCAGCATCAGCCGCCATCCCCTGCGGAAGGCTCGATGGTCACCGAGGGGGCCGCGCCGAGCACCGCGGTCGCCGCCAGGTTGGCCGGCACGTATGCAGCGCCCTCCGCAAGCGTCGGATCGATGCGGACCGGAAGCTCCACGGCGCCATGCTCGGTGACCACGCGCACGACGTCACCGGCGGACACGGCGAACGCACCGGCATCGCGCGGATGCAGCGCCACGAACGGCTCCGGTTGTAGGCGAGCCAGGGACGGTGCCATGCGGTTGCGGACGCCGTCGTCGAAGAGCACGCGGGCGTAATGCAGCGCCAGTCGCTCGCCACCGGCGAGCAGGCCGGTGTCCAGGGGTGCGTACTGCAAGGGCTGCGAACCCGCTTCGGTCGGCAGCCGCATGCCACTGCGGCCGTCGCCCCAGTCGAGACGATCCCAGGTGACTCCTCCGTAGGCCGGCGCCACGGTGGCGATCTCCTTCGCGAGGCTCTCAACGGTCTGCGCACCGAGCTGCGCCCCCATGCGGCGGGCCAGCTCGTCGAGCACCGTCCACGCCTGCCGGGTCTGTCCTGGGCCGGGGAGCAGCTGATTGACCTTCTGCACGCGGCCCTCGAGATTGGTCGCCGTGCCTTCCGTCTCCGCGAAGCCCTCGACCGGGAGGACGACGTCGGCCATGGCGGCGGAATCGCTGAGAAAGAGGTCGAGCGACACGACGAACTCCGCGGACTTGAGGGCTTGGCGCGCCAGCGTCGGGTCGGGGTGGTCACGCACGGGATCGGCTCCGTAGAGCACGAGGGCTCCGAGCTCTCCATCGACGAGCCCCTGCAGAATCTCGGTAGCCCCTCTACCTGTACCGTCGGGTAGCGGTCCCCACACGGCTTCGAGCGCTTCCCTGCCTGCGGCATCGTCGATGGCGACTCGCCCCGGGAGCAGCGTCGGCGCAAGACCCATGTCGAGCGCACCGTAGGTGTTGGCCCTGCGCACGATCGGCAGCACCCTCGCCTCGTCCATTCCCGACACGAAGGCGGCGACGGACTCAGCCAGCCTGCCGTCCTCGCTGAGCCCGGTGCGGCCTACGATGGCGACCACCGGGCCCGACGACAGCGTGTCGAGCACATCGGCGTAGCCGTCGGCACCGGCGGCCAGCTTGCGCAGCACGTCGGGGCCTTCGCCGGGGCGGTAGGTGATCTTGTGCCGTGCGACATCGTCGAGTCCGGTGCGCCGCGGGTGCACCACGACGAGCTTGGCGCCCAACTCGCGGGCCGCGCGACGGACCCGCAGATACAGCACCGGCAGTTCCTCTTTGAGGTCGCCGGCCCAAAGCAGGATCGCAGCGGCGCGGTCGACATCGTCGATGGTGGCCCGGTTCGTGACGCCTGCGAGGAGTTGGGGGTCGAGACCGTCGCCCATCTGGGCGTCGACGTGCGGGGTCACGATGCACGTGCGAAGGAACTTGCTGAAGGCATAGGCCTCCTCGTTCGTTCCCTGCGCACCGCCGAGTCCGGCCACCGCATCACCGCGGAAGCTCCCGAGCCGCTCGGCGACGAGGTCGAGGGCATCACCCCAGCTGGCCTCGGCCAGGCCGTAGTCCTTGCGGATGAGAGGAACGCTCAGCCGTTCCTTGCCGTGCAGGTACTCATAGATGAAGCGGTCCTTGTCGGAGAGCCAACCGTGGTTCGTCGGGTCGTTGTCGACACCGTTGATACGCACGATCTCGTTCTGACTGGATTGCACGGAGACCTTGGAGTGGACCGTATCGACGAGCGAAACACTCTCCACGGCCTCGAGATCCCACGGCCGGGCACGGAAGCGGTACGGCTTGGCCGTCAAGGCACCCACCGGACAGATCTGGACTGTGTTGCCCGAGAAATACGAGGCGAAGGGTTCGTCGGGGAACGTCAGCACCTGGGTGTTGCCACCGCGCTCGATGAACTCGATGAGCGGGTCGCCGGACACCTCGTCGGAGAACCGGGTGCACCGGGCGCAGAGGATGCAACGCTCCCGGTCGAGGAGCACGACGTCGCTGATCTCGATGGGCTTCTCGAAGTGGCGCTTCTCTTCGACGAACCGGCTCTCCCCCGGACCGTAGGCCATGGTCTGGTCCTGCAGCGGGCACTCGCCGCCCCGGTCGCAGACCGGGCAGTCCAGCGGGTGGTTGATCAGCAGGAACTCGAGTATCCCTTCCTGTGCCTTGGTGACGACGTCCGACTGGGTATCCACGACCATGCCCTCGTTGACCGGCATGGTGCACGAGGTCGTGAGCATCTTCCCCCGCGGCGTCTCCACCTCGACGAGACACATGCGGCACATACCGACCGGCTTCATTCGTGGGTGCCAGCAGAAACGCGGGATGTACGTCCCGGTGTCTTCCGCAGCCTTGATCAGCAGCTCCCGCGCCGGCACCTGGCGCGGCTCGCCGTCGATGTGAATCGTGACCTGATCGGGCTGCTCAGCCAACACGCACCACCTCGGACGCGACGCCTTCGGCGGTGGGGATCATCGCTTCGATCTCGTCGCGGAAGTGGGTCATGATCGAACGGATCGGCGACACTGCCGACGGCCCGAGCGGGCAGATCGTTGTCTGCGCCGGCGGCCATCGCAAACCCGGGCTGATGTTGTCGCACACGTCCAGCAGCATGTCGAGATCCATGGGCCGGCCGTGACCATTCATGATCCGCCACAGCATGCGCTCGAGCCACGTGGTTCCCTCCCGGCACGGCGTGCATTGGCCACACGACTCGTGAGCGAAGAAGCGCACGATCCGGTGGGCCGCCGCAACGACGTTCGTGGACTCGTCCATCGCTACGACGGCGCCGGAGCCGAGCATCGAGCCGTGCTGACCGGTGTCGTCGATGGTCACCGGAACGTCGAGGTGGAGGTCGGGCACGAACCACGGCGCCGACGCCCCGCCCGGGATCCAGCACTTGAGTTTGCGGTCGTCCTTGATGCCGCCGCCGACCTCGTAGATCAGCTCGCGCCATGACATTCCCATGACGATCTCGTAGTTGCCCGGCTTCTTCAGGTGGCCGGAGAGCGAGAAGAGCCGAGTGCCTGACGACTTCTCCGGCCCGATGTGTGCGTAGGCCTCGCCGCCGTTCAGGATCATCCACGGCACGTTCGAGATCGTCTCGACGTTGTTCACGATGGTCGGCTTGGCGTACAGACCCTCGACGGCGGGGAACGGCGGCTTGATGCGCGGCTCGCCGCGCCGGCCCTCCAGCGAGTTCAGGAGCGCCGTCTCCTCGCCGCAGATGTAGGCGCCGCCGCCGAGGTGCACCGTCACGTCGAGGTCGAATCCGCTGCCGAGGATGTCCTTACCGAGATAGCCCTTCTGGTAGGCCTCGTCGATCGCACGCTGCACGCGGCGCGCCGGTCGGGGATACTCGCCGCGGATGTAGATGAACGCATGGTGCACCCCGAGGGCGACCGATGAGATGATCACGCCTTCCACGAGCTGGTGAGGATCCCGCTCGAGCAACTGTCGGTCCTTGAACGTGCCCGGCTCGGACTCGTCGCCGTTGATGACCAGGTAGCGGGGATACGCCGGGGCGAGGAAGCCCCACTTCACGCCGGTGGGGAATCCTGCGCCGCCACGGCCACGAATGTTGGATGCCTTCACTGCGGCAGCCACGTCCTCGGGCGGCATGTCGAGTGCCCGGCGCAACGCGTCGTACCCGCCGCTGGCCTCGTACCTGCTGATCGTGTGGGAATCGGTGCGGTGGTCGACCATGCGCTGGGTGAGAATGAGGGGGGCAGTCATCGGGCGGTGCCTTCGCTGCGGCGGCCGGGTCGGGTCCTGTGCCGTGTCACGCTCATGCTTCCCCCGCCGCAGCACTGCCGTACGGCCCAAACGCAGGAACGGGCGCTACGGCCCCCTCGGGCTCGGCCGGGCCCCAGTCGAACGAGATCTGATCCCCGAACTTCTCCTGGAGCTCGTCGCCCATCACCACTTCAGGCTTCGCCTTCTTGAGCCACTGGCACATGGTGAGTGCCTTGTCGGGGTGCAGGCCCTCGACGAGCTCGTAGTTCACCTGCACTGCGGGTGCGCCGCCGCAGGCCCCGATGCACTCGACATGCTCGACCGAGAAGACACCATCGTCCGAGGTCTCGCCGTCAAGGGTGCGGGTCGCGTCTTCGATGGCGGCCAGGACTTCGTCGCCACCCATGAGATAACAAGAGATGGAGGTGCACACGGAGATGAGGTAGCGCCCCACGTCGGCGCGCTTGTACATCGTGTAGAAGCTCGCGACGGACTGCACCTGTGCCGGCGTGAGGCCGGTCAACTCGGCGACCTCGTGCATGGCGGCGTCGACGACGTGGCCGTGTTCGAGGGCGGCCAGGTACAGCAACGGCATGACTGCGCTGCGCTTCTCCGGATACGTGGCCAGAAGGGTTGCGGCGCGTTCCCGATTGGCTGGGCTCCAACTCGCGACGATCTTGTCGAGCTGGCGTTCGCTCATCGGTCGACGTCCCCGAGGACGGGATCGGTCGAAGCCAGCGTCGCGATCGTGTCGGCCACGAGCGAATCCGTCATCATCGCCGGCAGAGCTTGCACGTGTGCGAACGACGGCCCGCGCACGTGAACCCGCCAGGGTTTGGCGCCCCCTTCGGACACGATGTACATGCCGAGCTCGCCACGAGGTGACTCGACGGCCTGATACACCTCGCCGGCCGGAACCTTGAAACCCTCAGTGAAGATCTTGAAGTGGTGAATCAGCGCTTCCATCGACTCGTCGATCCGCTTGCGGGGTGGTGGAGTCACCTTGCGATCTTCCGTGCGATAGTCACCCGCCGGCATCGTCTCCATCACCTGCCGGACGATCCCGAGCGATTGCTCGATCTCGCGCACTCGGATGTAGTACCGATCGAAGACATCGCCGTGTTTGCCCAGCGGCACCTCGAAGTCGTAGTGCTCGATGCCGCTGTACGGGAAGACTTTGCGCAGGTCCCAGTCGATGCCGGAGGCCCGGGCGTTCGGACCGGTGACTCCGAACGCTTTGCACTCGTCCGGCGTGATGACACCTACGCCGAGCGTACGGTCCTGGAAGATCGGGTTGTCGTTGAGCAGCTCCTCGTACTCGGCAACACCGGCAGGAACGTCGACGAGCAGCTGCTCGACCGTGTCCTCCCAGCCGTCGGGCAGGTCGGCGGCGACCCCTCCGGGGCGGATGTAGTTGTGGTTCATCCGCAGACCCGTGACGTCCTCGAAGAAGCGCAGCACCAATTCCCGTTCGCGCCAGCCATAGATCATCATCGACACTGCACCGATGTCCATGCCCTGGGTCGCCAGGAAGAGCAGGTGGCTCGACACCCGGTTGAGCTCCGTCATGAGCACCCGGATCGCCTCCGCCCGCGGTGGCACATCGACGCCGAGAAGCCGCTCGACGGCGAGCGAATACCCCAACTCGTTGTGGAACGGCGACAGGTAGTCCATCCGAGTGACGTTGGTTGGACCTTGCAGCCAGGTGAGCGTCTCCGCGGTCTTCTCCATGCCGGTGTGCAGGTAGCCGATGATCGGCTTGACGCGGCGGATCGTCTCGCCCTCGAGCTCGAGTTGGAGCCGCAACACCCCATGGGTCGACGGATGTTGCGGGCCCATGTTGATGACCTGCCGCTCTTCGTCGTTGATCGAATCGTCCACCACGTAGTCGTCGGTGACGAGCACGCCGCGCTGAGCGTCCAGCCCGGGCTCCTCCGTCTCGGGCAGCAGCTCTTGCGCCCCCTCGTCGGTCGATTGACGCACCCACTCCGGCTCCTCCGTACCCGAGACCCAGACGTCGTGGAGTCGCCGCCTGGTATCAGTGGATTCGGACGACGACTGATCGCTTTGGGAAGGCGCGTCGATCGTGGGTGCTTCGAGATCGCCCGTCACAACGTTCGGCGTATCGCTCATGAGGCCTTGTGCGCTCCCTTGAACTGGACCGGAACAGATCCGACCGAGTAGTCCTTGCGGAGGGGATGCCCCTCCCAATCGTCGGGCAAGAGGATCCGAGTCAGGTCAGGGTGACCGGTGAAGGCGATGCCGAACAGGTCGTACGTTTCGCGCTCGTAGTAGTTGGCGCCGGGGAACACACTCGAGATCGAAGGCATTTGGGGATCGGCGCCGTCGACGCCCACCCGAATCCGCATGCGGCGCCGTCTCGTGTAGGACAAGAGGTTGATGACGACCTCGTACCGCGGCTTGCGCCGCAAGTAATCGACGCCGCACAGATCCACGAACACGTCGTAGCCCACGGCGAGGAGCGCCGCAGCGAACGCCGGGACGTCGGCTGCCGGCACGTGTGCGACGTCGCCGTCGGTCTCGGATACGAACACCACTTGGCCGAACTCGCCGGCGAGGCGGGCCAGCGTCGGGTCGGCCGGGATCGTCCGATCGACACGGGGCGCGGGCTGGTCTGGAGTGGTGTCGGGGGCGTTGTCGGTCATGTCACGAAGCCTGCGTGAGCCCGGTCTCGCTGCGGATTTCGCCCTTCATGATCTTGTCTTGGAGCGTGAGGATGCCGTGCATCAGCGACTGCGGTCCAGGGGGGCAACCCGGAACGTAGATGTCGACGGGGACGACCTGGTCGACACCTTGTACGAGGGCGTAGTTGTTGAACATGCCCCCGCTGGAGGCGCAGGCCCCCATGGAAATGACCCATTTCGGCTCGGACATCTGGTCGTACACCTGCCGCAACACCGGGGCCATCTTCTGGGAGACGCGGCCGGCGACGATCATCAGGTCGGCTTGGCGGGGCGAGGCTCGGAAGACCTCCATGCCGAATCGCGCCAGGTCGTAGTGGGCCGCCCCCGTCCCCATCATCTCGATCGCACAGCACGCCAGCCCAAAGGTCGCCGGCCACATCGAGCGTGTCCGGGCCCAGTTCACGCCCTTGTTGAGAGTCGTGAGCAGGAAGCCAGGAGGCTGTGTCTGGCCTGCCATCAGGCGGCTTCCTCCATCAAAGGAGGCTCGACGGGCGATACCACCCGGCGGTTGCGCTCACGACGCGCCACGTTCCAATCCAGCGCACCGCGTTTCCACACGTAGACCAGCGTCTCTGCCAACAACGCAACGAAGATCGCCATCGCTCCGATGCCGGCCCAACCGAACTGGTCGAACCGCACCGCCCATGCAAACAAGAAGACGAGCTCGACGTCGAAGATCACGAACAGCATCGCAACGATGTAGAACTTGACGGGGAACCGCTCGACCGGCTCCTGGAGTGGCACGATGCCGCACTCGTACGGCGCCAGCTTCTCCGCCGTCGGCTTGTTCGGGCCGAGCCTCCACGACAGGTACATCATGACCGACGCGAAGCCTGCGGCAAGGATCAGCATCAGCGCGATCGGCACGTAGTCGGCAAGCGTCATGGTGGCAGCGGCTCCTCTCCGGGGCGGAGATTAGGAAGCCCCATGCCGGGTCCAAAATCAAAACGGCGCCGACGTACAGGCCATTGCGGACGTCGGAGGCCCCGGAGGATGGTCAGCTGCGGACCAGCGGGTCCGGACCGACGGCGACGACCTTCTCGACGGCGCGGTACACCCGCTCCTGCATTCCGATCTCCTCGGGTTCGAGGAGATTCGCCATGACCTTCAGCACCCACTCCATCAGCGGCCGGGAACGGAGACCGATGCGGGTGAGGCTGTGCATGAGGCGCGGTTGCCCGATGGCGAGCGAGAACGCCCTCGCCACCCGGTGGTAGGCGGCGTATTCGTCGTCCAGTTGCTGGCGGTAGCGCAACAACAGCGACATGTCCCCGGTGGCGATCGCATCGGCGATGTGCGGCGCCGCCATCCTCCCGGTCTCGTATGCGTAGTCGATGCCCTCGCCGTTGAACGGGTTCACCGCACCGGCTGCGTCTCCGACCGTGAGCCAGTTTCGGCCTACCTTGGGACCGACGGAGAAGGACATCGGCAACTTGCCGCCGACCGGTTGCGTGATCGCATCCTCGCGAGTGACGCCCCAGTACTCCGGGAGGCCGTCGATGTAGGCGGCCAGCGCTTTGGACGTGTTCACGTCCTTCCAATTCTTGAACGTGGAAAGCACGCCGACACCGACGTTGATGGCGCCGTCGCCCAGCGGGAAGATCCATCCGTAACCCGGCAGCGATCGCCCCTCTGCGTCGCGGATGTCGAGCTGGCTCTCCAAATACCCGTCCGTCGAGTTCGGGCTGGCGAAGTATCCGCGCACGGCGAGACCGTACGGGTAGTCCTTGCGACGTGCGGTGCCGAGCTTTCTCCCGAACCGTGACAGGGAGCCGTCGGCAATGACGACGAGCTTCGGTGTCACTCGCTCGATGTCGACGATGCCGGAGTCGTCCTTTTGCTTGAGGTCGACGCCGACGAGGTTGCCGTCCTCAACCACCGCCACCGCTTCGTTGCGCTGCCGGATCACCGCACCTTGCTTCTCGGCGAGCATCGCCACCTGCTGATCGAGATCGGCCCTGCGCATCACGGCGCCCCAGTTCGGGTAGATCGTGTGCTCCGGCCACGGCAACTCGAGTGTGAGATCGCCGGCATAGGCCCGCAGACCAATGATCTTGTGCAGCTCGGGAACGTCGAAGTCGAAGCCCATGTCGGTGAGCTGCTTGACCGCCCGTGGGGTCAGGCCGTCGCCGCAGGTCTTGTCGCGGGGATAGGACTTCTTCTCGGCGACCACGACCGAGAGACCGTCTCTGGCCAGCCAGTAAGCGGTGGCGGCGCCTGCGGGACCACCGCCGACAACGAGGACATCTGGATTCATGCCGGCGAGATTAGATACCGATGCCGGTCTAGCTCGAAGCCAACTCCGATATGGATGGCTGCCATCGCTGGGAACCATCGCAATTCTCCGAGCGACAGGCCAGGTATGAGCACGATGACGCGCCTGAGTTCTGTCGCGGCGAGAGCCGCATTTGCCCTCGACCGAGCTCATGAAATCTGAGCCGGCGGCTCAAGACGGCCGCTGAAAGCCCTGCCGAGCGGTTGCGCACCGCTGCCGTGCGTCGCAACCGTCGAGGTGGTCGTTCACGATGCCCATGGCCTGCATGAAGGCATACGCCGTCGTAGGGCCGACGAAGGTGAAGCCTCGGCGTTTGAGATCCTTCGCCATCTGCCAGCTCTCGGGGCTCTCGGTGGCGAGGACGCTGGACGGCGTTGCGGGCTCGTAACGCCAGAAGAAGGCACCGAGCGAACCGAACTCATCAGTCAGATCGAGCGCCTTGCGGGCGTTGTTCATCGTCGACTCGATCTTGCGCCGGTGCCGCACGATCGAAGCGTCACCGAGGAGCCGCTCCACGTCGACGGGCCCCATCTCGGCGACCCGTCGATAGTCGAAGCCGTCGAAGACCCGGCGGAAGTCCGGCCGCTTGCGCAGGATGGTCAGCCAGGACAGCCCCGACTGGAACCCCTCGAGACACAGCTTTTCGAAGAGCAGGTCGTCGTCGTCGACCGGCATGCCCCATTCGTGGTCGTGATAGGGCTCGTAGTGGGGCGTCGACGCTCCCCACCAGCAACGGCTGACGCCATCTTCACCGACGACAACGTGGGGATCCATTGGCGTACCGACCTACGCGTCGTCGCCGAGCGCCTTGCGCTGCTTGTCGCGACTGTGGTCGAGCACGAGCGTCATCAACTCGCTGATGTAGTCGGGGTCGATGCCGAGATTGGCGGCGTCTCGCCGCGCTTCGTCGATCAGCTCGACCTCTCGCTCAGGCGATCGCATCGGCAGGCCACGGTGGGCCTTGATCTTGGCGATCTCGATCGAGCTGTGCTGCCTGCGAGCCAGCAGCTTCACGAGCTCGCGATCGATGCGATCGATCTCGTCACGCAGTGTTGGGATGCCAAGCCGGTCCATCAGACGGTGGAACGAACCCAGGTCGAGCTGGCTGCCGTTGCCGGCCTTCGACCGCGGCGGATCCGTGTGAACCAGCACGCTGAGACCGTCGGCGCCGACTGAGCGTCCCGCCAGGGCCAACGGTCCGATCAGATCCTCACCCCCGGACGCAGGCGCCGGATCGATGACGACCGGGAGGTGCGACATCCGTTGCACCACCGGCACGGCGGAGATGTCGAGCGTGTCGCTGGTCCGGGGATCGAAGGTTCGACTGCCCCGCTCGCACAGCACGACCTGCTGGTTGCCCTCGGCGAGGATGTACTCGGCGGCCATCAGCCACTCGTCGATCGTCGCCGACGGTCCACGATGCAGCAGAACGGGTCGCCCCGCCTTGCCGACGTCCCGCAGCAGCGAGAAGTTCTGCATGTTGTCCGGTCCCACCTCGAGCATGTCGGCGTGGTGGGCGGCCTCCCCGACGTGGCTGTGCTCGATCACCTCGGTGAGGACCGGCAGCCCGGCCTCGTGACCGGCGGATTCGAGAAACCACAGACCTTCGCGCCCGAGACCGCGGAAGCTGTACGGCGAATTCTCCGCACGGAACGTGCCGCCGCGAAGGACCGAGGCTCCGGCTTCGGCGACGCCGACTGCGATGCCGGCAATCTGCTCATCGCTCTCGACTGCTACCGGACCGGCGATCACCGGGTACGAGCCGTCGCCGAACACGACGTTGCCGACCCTGACGATCGTGGTCGAGACGTCGTCGGGTCGCCGGTGACTCTTGAGAATCGGCTCGGACTTGGGTGGGGGTGTTGGCTGGTTGGACACGGCTGCTCCTGAGATGCGGCGGCCCCGGAGAAAGGAAAACCCGAAGCCGCTCTCGGCTTCGGGCTGGTGATGCGATGCGACGGTGCTGTCAGCGCGCTCCCTCGGCCCGGGCCGAAAGCCCGGTAAAGGAATACGCAAAGAAGTACTGCCACCGCATGTGGGGTGAAATGTACCGCTGCCCACCCCGGGTGGCAAGGGCAGGGGCCCAGTTCACTGTATGCGCAAGACTCAGGCCTCCGGCCCGCGCTTCCTCACCTCTTCGACGTGCACCATCGCGTCGCGCAGCTCCTGGAGCCACTCATCGAGGTTCTTGCCGACGAGCCGCACACACCACGCCAGTGCATCTGAGCGGCTACGGGCGACGCCGGCATCGATGAGCGTATCGAGCACCATGCGCTCTTTGATGCGGAGGCGGGTCATGGCCGGGATGGAGAGATGGGTGAAGATGACTCCGACATCGCCGCATCGAACGCCCCACGAGACTTTGCGATCGAACCGCACCTCGGCGGCCGCCGCTATCTCCACCCGCTTGCCGCGGGTCTCCTCCCTGAAGTTGCTGATTCGCGCCTTGCGAGCAGCCAGGAGCTCCTCACCCTCGGCTCGGCCGGCAAGTTCGACGTCGGCGATCCGCAACATGACGAGAATCTCGTCACCGTCCACGCTGATCTCGGGTGCGGCTTCGGACCATCCGCCCTGGAGCTGAGCCACGAACCACTCAACGACCTCGTCGGCCTCGACGGAGGCGTTCGTACCATGTGCTTTCATGATTACATCATTACGCGAGGGAGGGTGCCTGTCAACCGGAAGCCTGGTTGGTGCGCAGGCGCCTAGCCTCGACTCCATGATGGTGCGCCACCGAATCCTGCCCGTCATTGCCGGGATCTCGCTGATGAGCGTGCTTGCGGCCTGTGGAGGTATGAGCGACACGGACGGCGAACCCACAACCACTGCGCCGGGAGGGCAAGCCGCCGCCTCGAGCACCGCCCCGCCCGAGACGGTCGTGCCGCCGAACACCTCCGCCCCAGCGGCAACGACCACGACGTCGAGCCCGACCCTGGTGACCACGACGACCGAAACGCCGGGCCTCCGTATCGAGATCGTCGTGTCCTCCGGGACAGTCGAAGCGCCGCAACGGCCTGTGGTTGCCCGCGGCGACCTCGTCACCATCGTGGTGGTCTCCGACACCATCGACGAGGTCCACGTCCACGGCTACGACCTCTTCGCCGACATCGGCCCCGAAGCACCGACCACGATCGAGTTCATGGCAGACATTCCGGGCATCTTCGAGGTCGAGCTGGAAAGCAGTCACCTGCTGCTCCTCGAGCTCGAAGTCGGTTGATGGAGGATCAGGTTCCTTCCAGCACGTCAACGGCGGCCCGCGCCAGCAGCGGAGCCAGCGGCTCGAACGCAGCGAATCGAGCGTCAGTGGTCTGCCCCGCCACGTATCGAGCGTAGATCTGCTCGATGATGACGGCGATACGATAGAGCGCAAGCCCTTCGTAGTAGCCAACCCCGGAGACATCGAAACCGGTCGTCTCGGCGTACTGCGCAACCAGCTCGGCCTTCGACAGGTACGGCGCAAGCGTGACGGCGCGTTCCCCGAACACCGGATACGTCGGACCGTCCGGGTCGGCCCAGTAGGCGAGCAACGTTCCGAGATCCACCAGCGGATCTCCTCGCGTGGCCATGTCCCAGTCGAAAACAGCCACGACCTCTCCGGTGCCGGACACCATGGTGTTGTCGAGCTTGTAGTCGTTGTGGAGGATCGACTGGGCTTGCGGCGAAGGGAGATGCTGCTCGAGAAGGCGCCTGGCATGATCCATCGCACCCACCTCGCGGGTCTTCGCCGCGTCCCACCGGCGCGCCCATCCGGCGATCTGCCGTTCCACGAAGCCTTCAGGCCGACCGAGGCCGGCCAGGTCGACCGAGGCGGGATCGATGCGATGCAGCTCGGCCAAGGTCACGACGAGATCGACCGCAAGGCGTCGCCGCACCTCGATGTCGTCACCGAAATCCGGGGGCCACGCAGCGCGGATCACCCAGCCGCGACGGCGCTCCATGACGAAGAACGGCTTCCCCATGATCTCTGCGTCGTCGCAAAAGGCATACGCTCGAGGCGCCTTGGGAAAAACGCGCCACAGCCGGGAGAGCACCCGGTATTCGCGTGCCATGTCGTGTGCACCCTGCGCCACCGGGCCGAGAGGAGCACGACGCAACACGAGTTCGACATCGCCCGCAGTCGCGCGATAGGTGAGGTTGGCCGCGCCTCCCGGGAACTGATCGAACACGATGTCGTGATCGGCAACCAGCTCGGGAAGTGCCTCGCGCAAGTACGCAGCGACCCGGCGCTCGTCGAAGCCTTCTTCGGGCCGGATCGGAGCGGTGTCGTGGGCCACGGGGGGCACCCTACAGACCTGCCCAGGCCAGCCACAGGAGCAGCACGACCCCGACCAGAGGTAGTGCGGCTTCTACGGCGGAGCGTGCCCGGCTCGTCGCGGGCTGCACGGAAGCGCCCTCCGCGCTGTTGGGGGATTTGGCGGCCATGCGCAGATCACGGACGAAGACTGCAACGGCGGATGGCACCACGATGCCGGTTGCGAGCAGCAACACGAGCGCGGCACTCATGATCCAGACCAGCGGGTCGGCAGCAGCGGCCGGCGACGGTAGCGCTCATACGGCAACGGGAACTCCTCGCCTGATGGCCTCTTCGACGCGATGGGCGACGTGCACCGCACGATTCGAGGCGGCGGCGCCCGGACCGTCGATGGGAGCGCCTGCCGTGCGCGCGGCAAAGATCCTGGCTTGCTCCGCAACCCCGGCGAAGTCGGCCCGGTCGACCTGGCTCTCGGGCACGACACGCACTCCGCTGCGATCCGCAAGCCTCGTGCGCCCGGACGGCAGGAGATCGACGAAGATCGCACCGTCCGCACCGAGGATCTCGGTCCGGACATCTTCCCCGTACCGCGCATTCCTGGACAGATCGACGGTCGCCACCGCCCCGTCGGCGAGGTCGAGCACGGCGACCAGGTTGTCGACGTCGCCGGACGCACCGACCGCCGCATCCACGACGGGAAGGTGGCGCCCGGCGACGCGAACGATCTCCGCACCCGTCAACCACTCGGCGAGATCGAACTCGTGAACACCACAGTCGATCGCCAGACCCCCGCTGACCGCCGGATCGCAGAAATCCGGCGGCGGCGGATCCTGATCCCATTGCGCAAGCCGCAGCATGAGCGGGCGCCCAATGGACCCGGCAGCGACCAGGGACCGAGCGACGGACCATGGAGGAGAGAACCTCCGCCAGAAGCCGACCTGAAGGACGAGCCCTGCGGCAGCTGCCCGGTCGCCGAGTGCTTCAGCCACCGAGATGTCGAGCGCTAGCGGCTTCTCACAGAGCACATGAACTCCGGCGTCGATTGCCGCACCCACGAGTTCGGGATGATTCGGCGTGGAGGCGGCTATCAGCCATGCCGCCGCCGCTCCAGACGACGCAAGCTCCGCCACGTCACGGTAGGTGGCCGCATCCGGCGCCAGCTCGGAGGCAACGGCGTGTGCCTCGGGCCGCGGATCCACGATGGCGACGACATCGACCGCCGACACCGAGGCGAGCACTCGGGCATGCACCTGGCCCATGCGCCCCAACCCCACTATGGCAAGCGGTATCGCCGAGCTCATCTGGAGAATCTACTTCCGACTCGAGGCGCTGGCGCGTGTGGCCTCAGCGGCGACACTGTAAGAGGCCGCGCGGATCGGCAGTTGCGGTTGTCGCGCCGGACGAAGAGATGCTTCCCGCTCCTGCCCTCCGGGCGGGCCGCTCGGGCCCCGGCATCAGCTCCTGGCTCGCCAAGACGGCTCGCCTATCCACTGAGCCTCTACGGGTCGGCGCTCAGAGGAGTGCGTCGGCAAGCATCGCCACGAACAGCAGTGCGAGATAGCCGTTCGACCAGGTGAAGAAGCGCATCGCCTCCTCGTCGTGGGCACGAAGCCGCCAGGCAGCGGCGAAGAGTCCTGCGCCCAACAGGGCGGCAGCACCGAAGTAGAGCACACCGACTGCCTGCGTCGGCACGAGCATCAACGACACTCCTACGAGAACCGCGGTGTAGAGCACGATGTGCCGCACCGTCTCCTCCCGACCGACCACGACCGGCAACATCGGCACTCCGGCCGCGGCGTAGTCGTCCTGATACCGGAGTGCGAGCGCCCAGAAATGGGGCGGCGTCCAATAGAAGACGATGGCGAACATGATCCATGCCGGCAGCGCCAGCTCCCCTGTCACCGCCGCCCAACCGACCAGGGGCGGCACCGCCCCGGCCGCTCCGCCGATCACGATGTTCTGCACCGTGGTGCGTTTCAGGTACATCGTGTAGACGAAGACGTAGAAGAGCAGCCCGATCGTGGAGAGGACCGCCGCCAAGAGGTTGGTCGTCCACCACAGCCATGCGAAGCCAGCCACGCCGAGGGTGGTACCGAACACCACGGCATTGCGCGGCTCGATGCGATAGGTCGGAACCGGGCGGCGCCGGGTCCGTCGCATCTTCTGATCGATGTCGCGGTCGACGACCTGGTTGATGGCGTTGGCTCCTGCTGCCGACAACGTTCCGCCGACGAGCGTCGCCACGACGAGCCAGGTAGCCGGCCAGCCCGCGGCGGCGACCGCCATTGCAGGCACCGTGGTCACCAGCAACAGCTCGATGATGCGTGGCTTCGTCAGCTCGATGTAGGCCTTGACGACTCCACCGCGCAAGCCGGCAGCCTCGGGATCGGTGATGCGAATCTCGGGAGCACTCATGCCGGCTCAACCTCCCTGGCCCCGTAGCCGGCCCGAGCCCCGATGACCTCGGCGCCCAACAGCACCCAGAGGATCCACAAGAGGTCCGCAACCAGGAGATGCACCACCTGGGTCTCGACGGGAGTGAGGAGCGCGATGTTCATCAGCCCGATCACGAGCTGTGCGGCCAGGAGTACCTGCACGGCCACCGAGTACCGGTTGGCGCGCTGCCATCCGGCCAACGAGGGGGCCCGACACAGTATGAAGAGGATGCCGCCGCCGGCGATCGCCACGAGCGGATGGATCGTCCTCAACCGAAGCAGGAAGGGCGCCGTCGGCCCGAACTCGTCGCGAATGCCGTCGAGAACCGAATCGGCCGGGAAGAGCGTGTCGCTCAGCGCATTCAGGGCTCCGCTGGCGCCAACGACCAGCAGCGCGATCACGCCGGTGAGCAGCAGTCGATCCCGCGTGCGGCTCCAGTCGGGCGCAACGGGCGGTCGGCCCGACGCGAAGTGCGCCGTCAGCGTCATCGCGCCGAGCAAGAAGAAGGTGTTCATGAGGTGCAGCGTCACGGCGAACACGCGTCCGATGCTCGCATCGTCCTCCACCCAACCGAAGACCACGAGGATCGCCCCGATGACGACCTCACCCATGAAGAAACCGAACGTCCACAACAACGCCCGCCGCACGCGATGCCCAGCCGGGTAATGGCGCCGCACCATGACAACCAGCGCAAGCAGCACGATGCCCAACGCGGCCGTCATCATCCGGTGCGAGAACTCGATGAGCGTCGCGCCCTCCGGGGAGAGCGGGATGATCTGGCCGTCACAGCGAGGCCACGATTCGCCGCAACCCGCACCCGAGTTGGTCGCACGCACCACCGCACCACCCAGGATGACGGCGACCATCAAAACGAGGCTCGACCAGGCAAGCCGCGTCACCGCTGGGCGCGGCGCTGGGTCGATGTCAGGCTGCGGGGTCATCGGCAAGAGGCTACACACCTGTGCCCGCCACAAAGACTTTGGGTCCGGTTCGACGTCGCCTCGAATCTGACATTGTATAGCGACGTTTTAAGAGGTTTATACCTTGTTGCCATGTCTTTTGATGGGTATGCTGGGACGATGATCGCTCGAGAGCCAACATCGGAAGACCGCGGGGCCGCTGTGGGGATCTGGCTGTTGTCCCTCGCAACGGTTGCTGCCGGCATCGCGGGGCTCCACGGCCTCGGGTCAAACCCTGCGTTTGCCGCCGACGTCCCGCGCCTCTGGGCATGGATCGGTGCGCACAGTCCCGAACGAGTGGTCCTCGCTCTCGGTCGGTACGCGGCGCTGGGCCTCGGCTACTGGGTGTTGGGCAGTCTGCTGCTGGCAACGCTCGCTCGGGCTTTGCAGCTGCCGACCCTCATTCGCTCGATGGATCGAATCACGTTGCCCGTCGTCCGCTGCATCGCCGACCGCGTCGTTGCGGTGTCCCTTGCCGTGAGCTCGGTCACGGCGGGCGGCGCCGGGGTGGCGTTCGCAGCAGACCAGCCGACGCAGGAATCCGAGGCCGCACCCGTCGTGAGGCTCCATCAACCGGAAGCCGTCCCCCACGAGGGCTACGTGCCGGTCCCTGCCGCGGACGCACCGCTCAACCCGGTACGCCTGGGCGAGGAGGCGGAGGACGAGTACACACCTGTGCCCGCCGGCGAGGCTGCAAATGACCCCAACCCTCACCGCGAAGCGGCCGACTGGTTCGTGCATCCACCGAGTGCAGACCTGGCAACCTCCGCAGCTCGTCTCGACCCGGCCACGGCATACGACCACGACGTCGTCCGTGGCGACAATCTCTGGACCATCGCCGAACGTCATCTCGCCGCGGCGCTGCAACGGGAAACGACGGAGGCGGAGACGGCCACCTACTGGGCGCACCTGATCGAGACGAACCGGGGCCAACTGCGATCCGGCAACCCCGATCTCATCTATCCGGGAGAGGTCGTGGTGTGTCCGGCGACAGCAGACGTCGGGTTGACCGACTGAGCCGCTACGGAGCGGCCGAGACCTCGGCGTCGTGACCGAGGCCACAATCTGCTTCGGACTCAGGCAGCGCTTCGCCGCCGAAGGCCACCCGTTCGTACAGCACGACGGATGCGATCTCTTCTTCGGTGAGCGTGCCCTCGAAGCCGGGCATCTGCCCGAAGCCCCCCACCGGTTTGGCGAGCGCCCCGTAGGTCGCCTCGGGCCAGTTCGTCGTCCCCAGAGCGACCCACTCGACATGGCTGGCGCACTGCCCGGCCGGGAAGGTGGCCAGCACGGCGCCACCCGCAAGCACCTGGCCTGCACCACCGCCGCCGTCAGCACCATGGCAGGCGGCGCAACGGGTCTCGTAGATCTCCTCACCGACCGAGAAGAAGTTCACGACGTCGACGCCATACGGTGTGCCGTCACAATTCATCGCTTCGCCGGTCACAGGGTCGATCGCAAGCTGACCGGACACCCCGCAATCCGGACCGTCCGGTGCGGTCAAGAGATACAGCATGGCGATCGTCGGGATGATGATGAAGGCCGCAGCGAGCCAGCGGGGGAAGCCGGAGAGAACGGATCCCTTCGGTACGGTCGGCTTCGGCGCAGGTCCCGCTGCTTCCGTCTCCTCCGTCGCCGGCTCCTGCTGTTCTGCATCGGCTGCCACAGGGGCGAGCACTTCGACCTCAGGCCCGGATGTCGGCGGTGGCTCCGCCTCCGACGAGTCCGCCGGGGGCTCAGGCGCTGCAGCCGACACTGCGGCCGCCGGGGCCGCAGCCGGTGCGGAAACGGCTGCTTCGCCGCCTGCCCATTGCTGCAGGATCTGCTCGACACTCACGCCCATGGCGCCGGCGCGTGCTGCCGCCGAACGCTCGACCATCTCCGCCGGATAGCCGAGCTTCTCTGCGATCTGGGCGATCAGCTGTTCCATCGACTCACCTCGAAGCGGCAATGTAGGCGGCGAGATCGTCCAACTCCGAAGCGGAGAGGTGATCGTACGAAGGCATGTTGGAATACGAGCGTTCCGAGCGAGGGTCGCTCAGGTAGCCGACGAGCCATCCCGGATCGTCGGTCTGTGGCCGGCTTCCGGCGTGCATCAGATCGGGACCAATGCGTTGCACGCCGAAGAGCACCGGGGACTCGTAGACGTAGTCGCCGACAACGGACACGGCGCCGAGGCCCACATCGCTGACGATTGGCCGCACTTGCTGTGTGTGGCAGTACCAGCACCCCTCTTGTACGTACAGTGCCCGACCCTCCGTGATTGCATCGTCCGTGCGATAGCGACGATCGGCATCCGCCAGGATCGTCGCCTCGGCGCCGGCAGTCTCAGCCCACGGAACCAGCCATACGAATGTGGCGGCGAGCAGGAAGATGGCCACGACGCTGGCCCGCAAGCGTGAGGGCGCGCCATCCTCCAAGACCAATTCCGGGTCGACCTCGGCGGCGGCTATCTGATCGACTGCCTTCGCGCGGCCGGTGGAGGTCATGACGTTGATCACGAAGATGAGCTGCGCGACGAGAAACACGACGAATCCGATGAAGCGGGTGACGTACAGCTCCTCGACCCCCGCCAAGGTGTTCGAGAAACCGACACCCGCCGCGGGCACGGCGGCCTCGTTGGCCGAGGCGACCCAGGTCCATCCTGCTGTGAGTCCCGCCATCAGCGATGCGCCGATCCACACCAGCAGACCAAGCACGGTGCCTGCGTAGTGGAGCCGGCCGAGCCCGCCACGTGCCACGCCCCGGAAGAGATCTGGTGCGGCGTGATAGTTGTAGGCCAGGAGCCAGGAGGACACGGCTCCGTATAGCAGCAGCGAGTCGGCGCCGCCGACCCAATCGGTGAACTGGACGATCCCGCTCGACGAGCGCAGTGCCATGGCCAGGTTGACGACCGGCCAGATCGCAAACAGGACGCCGCCGAGCATCGCAAATCCGAGCGCAGGGTTGCCGGTGGCGTTGTCCCAGCGCGAGCGCAGGGCCACCAGGAGATCGCTCAGAATCACGAGGGGCGGAATGATGAGGCCGAACGAGAAGACGGCGCCGACCGTCTCCAGCCAGTCCGGGGCCGGGGAGTAGACGAGGTTGGCCGGCGCCGTGAAAGCCCAAACGAACGTCAACGACCAGAAGCCGAGAACCGTCAGACGTGTCGCCGTCAGCGCGGGGCGCCCGGCGATGCGCGGAATCACGTGGTAGACGACCGCAATCGCCGCAGCCGCCAGCCAGAGCCCCATCAGCGACGACCGGAAGAACGACGATTGGAACGCCCCGGCCACCCCCGTGATCCCCGGGATGTTGCCCACCACGAATGCCAGCACGAGCCACCAAACGGCGGCGTTGGCGTACCAGCGCACGGGCCCGGCGTTCTGCGGCGCACGGCTCGACATGCGGCCGATGGTGGCGGCCAGGGCCAGGAACCCGAGGAGCAGGAATGCGTCCGCCCACAGCGGATACTCGAGGTATTGGCGGCCTTCGTTGTAGCCGAACGCCACGCCGACGGAGCCGGCGAGGACGCCGATGGTCATCAGGCCCAGCGCGGCTCGGGCGGCCAGCGTCTTCGGCATGCCGACGCCGCCGGCTCTTCCGACGACATAGAGGAGCGCCCCGGCCAGCCCAATCGTGAGCCAGCCGTAGACGAAGAGGTTGGTGGCGACCGGCAGGAGCTTGCCGTAGGTCGCTGGGGCAACGCCCTCGAGCGTTTCCGGCACGAGCAGCTGCAGGCCGGCAATTCCGCCCAGGACGAGGGACACGGCGAGGAACAGCAGGCTCACTGCCGCATAGCCTCGGGGCTGCGGCGGAGACACCGGTTCAGGCGTCGCGAGCGACGCTTCGATCTCGGCGGTCTCTGTGATGTCGGACGTCACCGCGGCCGGTTCCCTCTGCGTCTCGAAGCCTGCTCCCGCCACGAAACAGTGGCGGCGGGCAGGTTACGCGGTTGGGCGGCAAGAACAAAGCCAGGCGTTGAACCCTCCGAGGGGTACGCGGCAGTTGTCATTGAGCTCGGCGGCTCGAGGATCATCCGTGCGGAGCTGTTCCGGCGCCCGCCGGTTGCGGAGGAACGGCGCGTACCGAATCAGGTCATCGAGTCATCCGCCGCACCCTCATCGACGCCTGCGTCGATGTCCCTTTGCGCCGGCGTGTCGTGGCAACTCACCAAACCGGCCGAGGACTGCGAGTGCGCGCGTGCGCCCCGCGACGCGGCGGCGGCTGAAGGGCTGCATCGGGGTCCCGACAAGCCGAATACAGATGTGAGGGTGCCGTGCATAGAATGACGCTCCAACGGACCGTCCCCGGACTTGCCCAGGCGAGGACATGGCAGAGACCACGGACAAACAGATACGCCGCTACCAGCTGATTGGCCTCGCGGCCATGGTGGTGGGAGGCCTGACCGCGATCGCCGGTTCCCTGATCGCCCACTTCACGGGCCTGCCCGAAACCGATGCCCTGGGCCGTGACCTCTACCCTTCGATCCCCCGTGGTTGGGTGCCGGTCGTCATCGGTCAGATCATCTCCCTCTCGGGTACGTTCGTCTTCCTCGCCGGCATCTGTTTCGCCTTCGTCTACAAGCGCCCGCTGACCTGGGCTCGGGCGGCGCTGGGTGCGTTTGTGTTCGTCTCGGTGTCCATAATCCTGTTCGGCATCGTCCCGAA
This sequence comes from Acidimicrobiia bacterium, assembly GCA_035458525.1. Classification (GTDB taxonomy): domain Bacteria; phylum Actinomycetota; class Acidimicrobiia; order Spongiisociales; family UBA5794; genus DATHZQ01. The sequence continues at coordinate 9,697 of DATHZQ010000148.1, read as the reverse complement.
CGAGTGGCTCACCCTCACCCAGTCGGTGTGGGAGTGGACGCCGCAGAAGATCGCGGTCACGATTCCACCCTGGCTGGTGCTCAACAATGAGATATCGGTGAGCTACGCCGCCGTCAAAGACATCGTGTCGGGCACGTACGCCATCGTGGTCCTCGGCGGCATGGCGGTCGGCATGTACCAGTGGCAGGAATACCAGAAGAAGGTCGCGTCCGGACCGCCGCCGCAGCCCGTGTCGACGTACGGACGTCCCCTGTCCAAGGTGGAGCGGTAACTCGTGGCCAAGACCGACATCTGGTTCGAGACGCCGCCCATGCGCGACGACTACCAGCTCGCAGCAGTCGACGGCGAGTACCTCAAGGCAGCCGTCAAGCCCAAGCAGTTCCTCCATATCGACCAGTCGGAGTGCATTCTGTGCGAAGGGTGCGTTGACATCTGCCCCTGGAAGTGCATCCACTACCTCTCGATCGATGCCATCGCCGAGGGCACCAACGTCGACAACCCAGGCGACAGCGCCGAGAACCAGGGGTTCTTCCTGGTCGACGAGGACGAGTGCACTCGTTGTGCGCTCTGCATCGACCGGTGCCCCACGGGCGTCATCACGCTCGGCAAGTTCGCCGGATCGCTCGCCGACCAGGCGCAGGAATTCGAGCAGAAGCCCTGGGAGTACAACACCCAGCAACGCGACTTCAAGAACGGTTACTCCTACGGCATGCGCTGGTAGGAAAGGGAATTTTGACCATCGGCGCCGTTCGGTGAAACTGCCGGCGCCGCGGAAGCTGACGAGGGAGCACAGGTGGCCAACGGAAACGGGAACGGCCGGGTCGGGCTGAAAGACCGTCTCGCCGAGGCGGGCGATCACATTCGCCAGAGCCAGGTGTGGTCGAGCATCTTCCGTCCCGGTTCACCCTTCCGCCACGGCTACTCAGACAGCCCGCGCAACCGCTCCTACGTCATCATGAACAACGTGCTCTATCACCTGCACCCCGTGAAGGTGAAGCGACACGGCGTGCGACTGTCCTACACGCTGTGTCTCGGCGGTCTGAGCTTCTTCCTCTTCATCCTTCTGACCATCACCGGCATCTTCCTGATGTTCTACTACCGGCCCACATCGCCCCAGGCGTTCCAGGACATCCAAGCGCTGGCAACCGACGTCGCCTTCGGACAGCTGGTACGCAACATGCACCGCTGGGGTGCGCACGCCATGGTGCTGACCGTCTTCTTGCACATGGCCCGCGTGTTCTATCACGGCGCCTACAAACCGCCGCGTGAGTTCAACTGGGTCGTTGGCGTCATCCTGCTGCTGCTCACGCTGCTGCTGTCGTTCACCGGCTACCTGCTGCCGTGGGACCAGCTCGCGCTCTGGGCCGTCACCGTTGGATCCAACATGGCGGCGTACAGCCCTGTGATCGGCGACCAAGTGACCTTCACGCTGATTGGCGGTGTCCAGATCACGCCGGACACGTTGCTGCGCTGGTACGTTCTCCATGTCTTGTTCCTGCCGTTCGTCATCGTCATCTTCATGGCGGTGCACTTCTGGCGGGTACGCAAAGACGGCGGCATCTCCGGACCGCTGTAAGGAGCGCTGTGGCAGAGATACCCGAACACATCCTGCGGCGTTCCGCCGAGGCTCGCGCCAAGGCAGAGGGACGCACCGTAGAAGAGGTGCTCGCCGAGATGAAGGGCGAAGCGCCACCGGCTCCGCCCGCGCCCGCTGCCGGCGACACGGCGGCGACCCCCGCACCCGCACCCGCCGCGGCAGGCCCTGTCGACATGGCTGCCGCCGCCGAGGCCGCCGGGATTCCCGAGTCGCTGTTCCGCCGCTCGGTCGAGGCGAAGGCAAAGGCGCAAGGAGTGAGCGTCGAGGCGATGCTCGCCGAGATGACGGGGGCCCCGTCACCCGCCGCGGCGGCACCGGCCGAAGCCACCCCTGCCCCTGCCCCTGCGGCTGCTGCGCCCGCGCCGGCACCGGCCGCCGGCGGGCCTGCTCGCGACCTCGCCGCCGAGGAAGCCGAATACGGCGTTCCCGCCGTATTGCTACGCCGCGCCGCCCTCGCCCGGTCCAAGTGGGACGGCACGGCCGCCCCGCAGTTCGCAGGCGAAGCCGCACCGCCGCCAACCCCGGCCGTAGCCGCGGCGGCCGGTGGTGCCGCGGCCGCACCCGCGGCGGCGCCTGCCATACCGGAAGGCGTTCGGACGCAGCGGCTCCTGACGGTGGTCAAGGCCGGAGCAATTCAGCAGGTCAAGACCGAGCCGACCGACAAGGTCAGCACGTGGCCGCACCTCGTGGCCATCGAGTTCGTGGCGCTCATGATCTGCACCGCGGCGTTGCTCGTCTTCTCCATCTACGTCGATGCACCCTTGCTCGAGTTCGCCAACTTCAACGAGCAGCCGAACCCGTCGAAGGCGCCCTGGTACTTCCTCGGGCTCCAGGAGCTGCTCTCATACTTCGATCCACAGGTGGCGGGCGTCATCATCCCGGGCTTCGGCCTGGGCGCGCTCGCCATCATCCCCTACATCGACCGCAACCCCTCGGTGCGGCCCAGCGACCGGAAGCTCGCCATCATGATCTTCAGCTTCTTCCTGTTCGCCTCGGCGATCCTGACGATCTACGGCTCGTTCTTCCGAGGCCCCGGCTTCAACTTCACGTATCCGTGGGCCGACGGCATCTTCTTCGACTTCTGATGGGTGCACCATGAGTCCCACGACCATCTTCATCATCGGCATCGTCGCCGCCGGCATCCTGCTGGTGCTCGGCGTCATGACGATCGCGTATCGCCGCGGCGACTCCGCCCAGGCCATCACGGGCGACTTCGACAAGCGTGCGCTCAAGGCCGACAAGGCCGCCACCAAAGCCAAGCAGGCCGGAGGTTCGGCGGTTGCCGTCATGGCGCCCCCTGACGCCGAGGAGGAGGCCACACCCGCTCCGCCGCCGACCGACCCGCTCGACCTTCGGGAGGAACTCACCCCCGCCGAGATGGGAGTGGAGCGTCGCAAGTTCTTCAATCGGGCCCTGCTCGTCTTCTTCGGGATCTTCCTGGGACAATTCGCCATCGCTTCGCTTGCGTTCGTCTGGCCGAAGCTCAAGGGTGGCTTCGGTACGCCGATCAACGTCGGCAACATCGCTGAGCTCCGTCGCGAGATCCTCCAGAGCGACGGCTCGATCGTCCCGAAGTTCGTGGCCGCGGCGCAGAGCTGGATCGTGCCGTTCCCCGAGGGTGACCTCGCCGGCAGCTCCTTCGCCGGCCTGCCGGTCGTTGCTGGCGCCGGCGGCGGCGAGCCGGGCCTCATGGCACTGTGGCAGCGCTGTGTCCACCTCGGATGCCGCGTTCCCTCCTGCGTGCCTTCGCAAGGCTTCGAGTGCCCGTGCCACGGGTCGCGCTACAACTTCCACGGCGAGTACGAGTCGGGCCCGGCACCCCGCAACATGGATCGCTTTGCCGTCGAAGTCAGCGAGACCGGGGCCATGGTCGTGTTGACCGGCGAGGTCATTCAGACGGCACGTGCGAAGACCAAGACCATCTCGTACCCGCAGGGACCCTCGTGTGTCTGAGCTGATGTACTCGCTGCTGGCCGTTGCGGCCGAGGAGGGGCCGGTCGATCCTTCCAACGTGGGCGTCGGCTCGGTGGTGCTAACGATTGCTGCGGCTGCGTTCCTCGCCTGGGTGGGCTACCTGTTCCTCAACAGCCGCCGCCGCAAGCGAGAGGCTGAGGAGACGCCGCAGAACCTGCAACCGTACCTCTCCGACGACGAGCTCGAGACCAACCGCATCACCCGGGTGCTGAACATCGCCGTCGTCTCGGCGGCCGTGCTTGCCGTTGCGCTTCCCGTGTATTTCGTCAACGAGGGGGACCGCCAGGTGGCGGCCGCCGAGAAGATCCACGAGAAGGACGTCGAGGAAGGCCATCACTGGTACGAGGTGTTCTCGTGCATCAATTGCCACGGTCCGGACGGCGGCGGCGGCGCTGCACCCTTCGTCGAAGCCCGCAGCGGGCTCGACGTCGCCTGGACTGCACCGTCGATCAACGACGTCTTCCTGCGTTTCGACGAGGAAGAGGTGCGACACTGGATCGAGTTCGGCCGGGCCGGGACACCGATGCCCGCAAGCGGGCTCGAGGGTGGCGGCGCCATGACGGTCCAAGAGGTCGATCAGATCCTGGAGTACCTGCAATCGATCCAGATCCCGCAGGGCCAGGCCGTGGACGAGGTCGAGGGCATCGTCGACGACGCCCTTGCCCGCATTGCCGGAGGAGACGCCGCGGTGACGCGGCGCATCATCGAGGAGCAGGCCTCGCTCAACGACATTCAGGATGCTCCCGGTCAATTCGCCGTGATCGAAGACTTCCCGACCGAGGTCCGTTTTCTCATGGCCGACGACGGCACATGCACCGACGAGTCTGCCGCTGCCGTTGGATCCAGCTGCGGCGATGCGGGCACCGACACCGATCGCGACGGGCTCACGGACGCCGTCGAGAGGCGGCTCACCGAGATCGGCGGCATCATCGACGAAACGGTGCTGGTGCGACAGGTGAGCGATCAGGTCGACGACGAAGGCTCGCCGGTGCTCGACGACGAAGGCAACCGCATCCCCCAGGTGGATCTGATACCCGACCCGTCGCTCTCCAACATGTACGGCCTCGAGCTGGACCCCGGCAACGCCTTCACCAACTCCGACCTGACCGGCACACCGATCGAAGACTTGGTGCGCGTCGAGTCGTTCCTCCTCGACCTCGACACTGCACACCTCACGCTCGGCGTCATCACCGAGCGGCAGGACGTGTTCCTGGCCCGGGTCGAGCAGGGTCTCGCCTTCCTGGAACGGGCTGCGCAGGAACGCCTCTGGGACATCGACTTCGACGAGGTAGCCGCCGACTCGGGTCTCACCCGGTCCGAGGCTGAGCGTGCGGTGGGCCTCTTCAACGGGTATTGCGCCCGCTGCCACACGGGTGGCTACCAGGCCGGTGTCGCCTTCGAACAGGGCCCGGGGAGCGGCGCCTGGGGACCCTCATTGCTCGACGGACGATCGGTCGTCCAGTTCCCCGACGCCGCCGACCAGGTGCAGTTCATCATCCGTGGCTCGGTCAACAACGAGAACTACGGCATCAACGGTCTCGGCTCCGGTCGCATGCCGGGCTTCGGCCAGATTCTGAGCGCCGAAGACATCGAACTCATCGTTGCGTACGAGAGGTCCATGTGATGATCAACGTGCACCGTGACGAGCGGGGACTGTCGACCCTCGAGTGGATCGGCATCGCAGCGATCTTGATCTCGATCCTTGCCTTCGTGCCGCAGTTCCGCGGCTGGCTCGGCGACGCATACGACGCCATCTTCAAGCAGGTGGACGGCACCACCGGCGAGACCTCGGACTTCTCGATCGCGGCCCGCGGGATCCTCATCACCGTCGTTTCGATCGTGGCGTTCGTCGGCACCGGCTACCTGCTGTTGTGGACGAACCTGGGCACTCGGCTTGCCTTCTTGGTGACCGGCGCCGCGACGTTCGGTTGGATGGTCGTGGGCAGCATGCTCTTTGTGGTGTACGCACCACGTGGCCTGCGTCCGGCGAACACCGAGGGCCTGAACGCTTTCCAGATTCGGATCCCCGCCATTGCCGTGACACTTGCGTCGCTGGTGCTCTTCATCATGTTCGTCATCGCCCTCGACCGGTATGAGAAAGAGGACGCCACCGCCTGAGGCGGCTTCGTCTCACCGCTGCAGGTGGTAGGTCAGGATCTGCAACTCGGTGGACAGGTCGACCCGACGCACGTTCACGGTGTTGGGAACATCCAGCACCGTCGGCGCAAAGTTCAGGATCGAGCGGACACCTGCCGCGATCACTCGATCGGCAACGTCCTGGGCAACGCGCGACGGAGTCGCGACGATGGCGATCTCCACGGAGCGGTCTTTCACGATGTGCTCGAGATCGTCGATGGCTTCGACCCGGAGCCCTGCAATCCACGTCCCGATCTTCCCAGGATCGGCGTCGACGATGGACACGACTTCGAAGCCCCAGATCTCGAAGCCGCCATAGTTGCTCAATGCAGCCCCGAGGTTGCCGGCGCCGACGATCATCACGGCATAGTCGGTGGTGAGCCCGAGCGCCCGCCGCAACTGATTCCGCAACTCGGCCACGCCGTACCCGACGCCGCGGGTTCCATGAGACCCGAGGTACGACAGGTCCTTGCGCACCTGGGCAGAGTTGACACCGGCCAGCGTCGCGATTTGCTCCGAGGAACAGGTCGCCTGCGACGGTGGCAGATCGGCGAGGGACCGCAGATAGATCGGGAGCCGCTGCACGGTGGCAGGTGGGATCGTCGTCTTCACGCTCGGCAATCTAGTGAAGGTCTCCACGACCTCGATCCGGGCGACCGGTGAGCGCGACACCGGCAGGCCACAGTCGGCAAACGACGAATCGCCCAAGAGCGATACGATGGGGTTGTGGCGCAACGCTTTCTCTCCGCAATCGCGCTTACGGCGATCCTCTTCGCCGCAGGCGTATTCACCGCCACCGCAGCCGATGCCGGGTGCGGCGACCAGTTCCCCGATGCCGAATGGCGCATCGTCGGTGAGACGGACCTCTTGGTCGTTGCCATCACTGGGTCCGTGAGCGACGGCCAGGGTTTGCGCTTTGCCGACACATCTGCAGCCACAGCCCGCCAGCTCGAGGAGGATTTCGGCGTCCTGCCTTCGCTCAACCTGTGCGTATTCAGCGAAGTCGACGAGCTCGACCCGTCAGGCCTGGTGACGACGGGTCAGTTGCTCCATGCCGCCGCGTTCAATCTCGACGGCTCCGTGTACGTCAACACCCTGCAGAGCCGCCTTTTCGACGAGACGCAGGCCTTCGGGCTCGCCTACGCCGTCCTGTGGGACGTAGCCGCCGAGCAGGGCCTCGACGGCTACCCGGAACCACTGGCGACCGTCATCGGACAGTGGTATTTGGCCCGCGCCGCCGACAAGCTCGAGCTGCACCACAGCCAGATGCGAGGCGGGGCCTTCTTCAGGGACCCCGCAGGAGAAGGCATCGAGGCGACAGACTGGGCGCAGTCGAGCCAACCGTCCATCTACGTGTGGAACCCGCAGTTCCAGGAGTCGCCGATCTCCGATCTCGTGCAGTGGGCGGTCGACGAGCACGGCGTGGAGGTGTTGTCAGATCCGGATCCCGACCGTTGGGGCGAGATCGAACAGGAGTGGCAGGACGCGCTGCGCGACGAGGCATTGCAGGGCGCCTCGGGCGGCAACGACTGGTTGATCGGCCTGGCGATCTTCGTCGGCTTCATCGCGCTCGCAGCGCTGATGGCGTGGCTCACACACCGCTCGAAGCGGAAGATCCGAGAGGACGCCCGCCGCCGGGCACAGGCGGAGGCACAACCTCACGCCCCAGCGTCGGCCGAGAGCTGACTACCTGGGGAATCGCACCGACAAGACGGAACGCCACACGTCCCACCGCGTCATCGCCCCCTCGGCGAGCACCTCGTCCTGGTGCGCCAGCACGGGGACTTGCGTGCCGAACCGGGCCTCCAACGCCGGATCTGTCGCGATGTCGACCTGCGTCACGTCGAGGCGGAGGACCGTGGCCGCACGCCGTAGGTGTGGCCAGGCTTCGTCGCACAGGCCGCAGTTCGTCTTGGTGTACCACGTGAGTCGCACGCCGCCGGCACCACTCACGGGGCCACTAACGTCCGCGCCATGCGACCGACCACGGCTGCCGTTGTTCTTGGACTCCTCGTGCTCATCCTTGCCGCTTTCCTGATAAAGGCTCAGACGTCCGGGTTCACACCCTGAATCTCGATCCGGTTCCCCCCCGCCGGGCGGTACATCGAGACGGCGGTGTTGGCCGCCAGGGGATACAGCTCATCTGCTCGACCGTCACGGACCGCAACTGCGATCTGCCCATAGGAATCCACGTGGAGCAGACCCTCGCCCCGGCCGACTTCGCCGTACACGCCAACCCATGGCAGCCGGTGTTCCCCGGACCCGATGCGCATCACCACGTCGTCGCCCGCCGCCAGCCCGAGCAGCTGCAGGTCCCCTGGGGCGATATTCGTCTGGGCGTTGCCGAAATGATCAACCCACAACACCTCGCCGATGGCTGCGTTCTGCTGGTGCTCGACCAGCGGCATCATGAGCGGGGTCACCGAGTCAGGAGCCACGTCGGGTCCGAGATCGTCGATCGTCGCCTGACCCGACGCGATGACGGCGGCCGCCGGCCCGAACACGTCCCGCCCGTGGAACGTCGCCCCCTCTGCGGGTAGCTGCAGCTCGGGGTTCTCGAGCGCCACCATGCGATCGGCGCCTCCGACCATCGCCACCGCCGGAGCGAGCAGGCCGTTGTCGGGACCGATGAAGTGACCCCACTCGGTTTGGGCGCAGATGGCTCTCCGCTCGGTGCCGACGCCCGGGTCGACCACGGCGAGGGCGACTCCCTGCGGCATGTACTGAATGGAGCGTGCCAGCGCCATGGCTCCGGCGCGGATGTCACCGCGGGGGAAGTCGTGCCCGATGTCGAGGACGCGCACCTCAGGAGCGATGCGCGCAATCACGCCGTGCACCACGCCGACGAACTCGTCGGTGCGGCCGAAGTCGGAGAGGAACGACACGGGAAGCGACATCGGCGGGGAGGATAGGGGGGTTTGCGGTCTTGCCGGCGGCCTTCTGCCCGGCGACGTACAGGAGCACTACCGCAACCCCCGGTGAGGAGCGGCATCCGCTAGTCGCGCGGTGGGGTCATGTTGGCTTCCCCCGGGATGCCGTGGGTGATGAGGGTGAAGGCCATCAACACCGCCGCGACGGGGATCGGCTCACTGGTCGTCATCGTGCGCCGCCGGTCGTTGATCATCGCCACTTCCGTCTCGTGGCGCCTCAGGGCCCACTCTCCCGCTCGCCGCACGCCGGTGTGACCCATCGGGATGAGGAAGAAGGCGAAGTCCTTGCCGTTGATTCCGTAGCTGCGCTTGGCGTGGAGCGGTCCGGTGACGACAACGGTGCCTTGCTCCGACCGCAGGATGGGGACGATGTGCCGGGCGGAGGTGGCAGCCTTGATCCGCCACTCCACGCCGCTGTCCAGCACGACGCGACGCCCCGGACCGAAGAAGATCCGCATCGAACCGTCGCGCCCGAGCTTCGCCAGCGTGCGGTCACCCGCAAACAGCTCTTCGACGGGAAAGCGCCAGCGCCCGACCCTGCGAAGCCCGCAGGTTCCCTCGACGACGCCGGGCAGCGGCGACCGCACAGCCATGGGCTCACGATACGCCATCGATCGGACGATGCCAGGGGCGACGGTCCCACAGAGATTCGCCGTTCGCAGTCGCCTCGTTAGGGTCTGCGCTATGCCAGCGAGACGTCGCGTCGTAGTGGTTGCGAATCGGCTTCCGGTGCGCCAGCACCCCGAAGGCGGTTGGACGATGAGTCCCGGAGGCCTGGTGCGGGCGTTGGAGCCCATCCTGCGTGACCGTGACGGTGCCTGGGTCGGCTGGGCCGGGGCCGCCGACCTCGAGCTCGCACCCTTCGAGCACGCCGGCATCGAACAGGTACCAGTGAAGCTGAGCGCAGAGCAGCTCGCCGGCTTCTACGAGGGTTTCTGCAACGGCACGCTGTGGCCGCTCTATCACGATGCCCTTGTCACCCCCGAGTTCCACCGCCACTGGTGGCGCCCCTACCAGGAGGTCAACGCGCTGTACACGGACGCCGCCCTGACCGCCGCCC
>DATHZQ010000147.1:0-41828 GCA_035458525.1 Acidimicrobiia bacterium | reverse complement strand
GGTCGGCCCGCTGATCACCGTGGCCTGATACAAGTTGGCACAGTTCGGATTGCCTTCAACTTCATACAGGCCCGGTGTGACCGCAAAGGCCCGTTGGAGCCCTACGACCCCAAGGACCAGTCCGAACATGAGCGCAATCGGAACCAATACCCTCCGACGCGCTACTAGAGATTTATTCAAAATTGTTCCTCCCCCGAATTCGTTCGCGGTGATTGCCCGCGAGCGATGGTTGCGTTGGCGTCCAGAACCCGCCTCCTTCTAAAACGGTCGGCGGATTCTGTCTCGATGGCGGGACGAAGCGAAGACACGGCCGAAGGCACGCACTTGCGTACCGTGATCGGCGACTTTCCCTGCGAACGTCCCCTGGAGATGAACTCCACCTCTCTTGCCCAACCCGCCTACCGGCGGGCTCCCTCGGCGGGCTCCAAGGCGCATTTGCGCCGCCCGCCGCCTCTGCCGGTTCCGCGGCATACCAGAATCCGCCGAACCGACCCTCAACCTATCAGACATCCTCCGACCGGAGACGTCAACGCAACGTCAACAAACCGACGGTTGGGGAATGAACCCGCCTCGGATGCTCAGCCGCCGCCGGCGGCGGCGAGGTAGCCCTCCAGGATCTCCAGGAACTCCTCGGCGGGACGGGAGCCCTCGATGAGAGCGCCACGCTCGCCGTCGATCACAACGAAGGAGGGGGTCGACGAGATGATGCCCGCGGCCTCGGCCTGGTCCGCCAGGACCCGCTCCAGGGCGTCCCGTCCTGCAAGACATGTTTGGAACTCGTCGACGTCCAGCCCCACGCCGGCAGCGACCGCCACCAGCTCCGCCTCGGTATCGCCTTCGATCCAGGCGGCGGAGGCCTCGAACACGGCGTGGTGCATCTCCCAGAAGCGGCCCTGATCGAAACCGCATTCGGCGGCTGCTCCGGCGATGGGTGCCAGGGGATGGATGCCGAGGGGCAAGTGCTTGTACACCCACATGACCTGGCCGGTGTCGACCAGCGCCTCGTCGATTGCCGGCTGCACTTCGAGGGCATGGTCACGGCAGAAGGGACACTGGAAGTCGCTGAATTCGATCACGACGATCGGTGCGCTGGGATCGCCTTTGTACTGATCCCCGGCCTGGTTCAGTCCGGGCGTATCCGGGTTGGGCTGCAGCCCCGTCGCACGGTCGGCCCACACTGGGAGGCCTGCGCTGTCGGAATCTGGGTCTTGACCCGTAGCGGTTGTCCCCGGGGGCACCTCGCCCGCCAGCATGGCATCGAGCGCGGCGGTGAACTGCTCGAGGGGCAGAGCGCCGACGAGGGCGTAATCCGCCTCGCCATCGGCGGCCACCAGCCGAAAACTGGGCGTACCGTTGAAGCCGTATTGCTGCGCCTCGGCTACGTCGGCAGCGATACGGTCTTGGGGACGCCCAGACTCGAGACATGCCGTGAGACCGCTCATCTCCACGCCCACCCCTGCGGCGAGATCCGCAAAGAACTGGGCCGGATCGGGAAGGTTGGTCCACTCGGCCTGTCTCAGAAAGATCTCGTCGTGCACGGCCCAATACAGCTCGGCGCTCTGCTCGCCCGCACAAACCGCCACGGCGTGGCCCGCCGGAGCGGTCGGATGAAGGCTCACGAGCGGGAACTCACGGAAGATGAACTGGACCTGCCCTGTCAGTCCGTACTGTTCGAGCAGTGCCGGAGTGTTCTGGGCGGTGAAACGACCGCAAAACGGGCAGGCGTAGTCGCTGTACTCGATGAGCGCGACTGCGGCGTCGGGGCTCCCCCGATATGGGTGCCCTTCCGGGGTGAAGCCCATCTCCAGACCTGCCGGGATCGCTGAGGGCACCTCCGCCGACGAGGCGTTGCCGCCGAGACGACTGAGGTCGAGCGGCGCATACTCCGCCGCATCGTCTGTTTCCGCGCCGTCGCCGACGGCGGCACTCGTTTCGGGGGCCGGGGACGACAACGCGGCATTTGCGGGAACGTCGATCACGACGGCGCCACCGTCGCCACCGTCGCCACACGCACTCGCAAGGAGCACCATCGCAAGCCCTACCCAGATGAAGCGCAGCCTCACCATCACGACCCGGCAGGCATCGCCGTCGCCTCGAGACCATTGAGCTCGGCGAACACCGCCTCGAGGTCATCCAGCTCGATGAGCCCGGCGGCGCGGCCGACGACGGTCCCGTCAGGCGCGGTGAAGACCCAGAAGGGGTAGGCATTGGCCCCGAGCTGCTGCGAGAGCGCACCAGTCGCATCGACCAACACCGGGAACGGGAAGGCACTGGCGTCCAGGTACGGCACCAACGGGTTGCCACCCGAGTCGTTCATCGCGGTCGTCACCGACACGAGCTCGAAGTTCGCCAGGTCTGCCGCGTTGGCGGCATGCCATTCGGACATCAGGGGGAGCTCCTGCTGGCAGAACGGACACCAGTGCGCCCACACCATGTAGGCACGGGCGACCCCGTCGCTCGGATCGACCACAGTGTCCTGCCCGCTGTAGTACTCGAGCCCGGCGAGCTGGCCGAGTGTGCGACCGAGCGCAACGTCGGGGCCGCCGCCGAGGAAGCGCGGAAGATCGCCGGACGGGCCCGCGGCCACATCGTCCTCCGGCGCCGCAGAGGAGGCGCCGTCGTCGCTGCCGAGCGGAGGAACCGCTTCGGCCGCGAGCGGTGGCGTTGCCGCCGCAGCAGAGCTGAGCGCATCGACATCATCTCGCAAGGCAGCAACCTCGGAGTTGGTGTTGACGAGCGTCGCCAGCAGCGCAATCTGCACGAGCAGGAGCACCCCAACGCCGACGGCGATCCATCGCAGCGTCGATGGCGGACGCGATGCCGCCGACACTTGGTCTTTCGCCGCGGTCGGTTCGCTGTCGCTCACCGTTCCATCGATCGCATCAGCACACGATTCACCTTGGTCGCGCGTCACTGGCCACCGGTCCGGGGACCTGCGCTGAGCGTACTGCTGATCGGCAGCAAGTCACAGAGCTGACACGGGAAGAGGGGCCGGGAAAACCCGACCCCTCACCACACCCTCCAAGCATCCGGGGGCGATGCGCCTGTCAGGGTGCCGGCTGGGACCAGGTACGGAGGACCCAACCGCCGGTCCTCAGGGGGCTCGGGAACGAAGCCCGAGCCACCCTGCGTTGTTGGTTACTTGCTGATGTCGAGGAACGTGCCATCCGTGAAGCTCACCCGGATGGTGGAGCCGCCGCCATCCACCTCGTTGGCGAAGTCGAACCTCAGGATGCCCTCACCGGTCAGGAGCGCCGCCCCGTTCCAACCCCCGTCGGTTGCGTCCAGCAGCGTGGTGGGCGAAGCAGCCATGCCGTCCCAGATGACCCAGCTCGTCCCATCTTGCATCGACCAGACCTTGCTCAGGTTGCCGTTGCTGGAGGGCCACTCGATCATGACGTCGGCGATGGGTTTGTCGTCGCCCGTCAGGTTCGTCAGGCGAACCCTGAGGCGCTTGCCCTTGGTCGTCAGCTTGTCGAGGGTGATGCCCGGACCAACCGTGACCGTGGCGTCGTCCGACACCGTCTCGGTGCCGAACGAGTCGGTGCCGATTGCGGTCGCAGTGTTGGGCACCTCGAACGGATTCACTACGTTGCCGCAGTTCTTGATGAACCCGTTGTCGTTGCACCGGACGATCGAGAAGAACGCGATCTGCCAGTTGACGTCAACGTCTTCGACCGGCCCGGCCGACTGACCCCAACCACCTGTGAAGGGATCGGAGCACGACAGGTGCATCTCGAATGCCGGATCGGGGCCAGCCCCGTCCGGATCGATGATGATGTCGTTCCTCGAGACTCTGCTCACGAACGTTGCGTTGCCCGAGACGTCGACGCCGTCGAGCCCTCGAGGATGCTCCCGTTCACGAACACGAACCGGAACTCATCGCCATCGGTGCCACCGAACAGCGGATCCTCCTCGAGGAACGGCGCCACCAGGTAATCGACCGTGATCGTGACGGACTCGCCGGCTGGAATCTGGACCGTGCAGTCCACTTCCTGACCGACGCTCGCGGAGCAGTCCCCGCTACCCGACGTGACGCTCGTCCCTGCACCTCCAACGAGGTGTTGAGGGCGTCCGTCACCGACACGTCAACCGCATCCGACGGACCGGCGTTGCTCACCTCGATGGTGAAGCTCTGCAGCGCGCCCTGCGGTACCTCGGTCGGGTCGAAGGTCTTGGCGATCGACAGGTTGATGTCGGTCACGATCTCGTTCGTGTCGTCATCGAAGTTGTCCGAGAGGTCCGGGTCCGGATCCTCGCCACTCGACCAGGAGTCCGTACCGGTCGTGCTCAGCGATCTCGTTCACGCAACCACGCTACAAGCCACCGATGACAGCACCCAGCCACGCCGTCTGCGATCAGCTCGTGGCGACGGGATCACGGAAATAGTTCACGTCCCTCGGCAGGGCCTGTGGCGCCTGCGCGGCGTGTTCCGTTGAGTCAGCAGGGTCATCCGTCGACGCCTCCAGCGCTGGTGCATATTCGATCGTATGCACCACAGGTAGCCAGGGTTCGTTCCTTTGCGTCGGAATCCCGGCGAGGGAGTGCGTGCGCTGCGTTGCCTGCGCTCTGTTGCAGTCTTCAGTTGACCCGACAGCTAGTTCGACCAGCTGTTGGCTGTGCCGTGCTGCGTGATCACGACGATGTTCGACAAGGTCACGTTGCCGTTGTCGGTGACGTCGAACCCGTACGTGATCGTTTCACCTTCATCGCCGAACGTGTCGCCGTCCTCGTCGTTGAACACACCCGACTTCACCATGTCGATGGCCGGGAACTGCGGGACGTCCACCGTCTTGGGGTCGGAGTCGGTCTGCGGGTCACCGTTCGGATCGGTGCCCTCGACCGTGCCCAGGTTGCCGATCTGACCCGCATCCACGTCGGCCTGCGTCACCACGTAAGCGATCCTGCGACCGCGACCGATCGATTCCTCGGGCGCAAGCGCTGCGACTCCCCCGGCATCGTCCGCAGTGTTTCCTGCGGAACGAGCGAACGAAGCGCTGGAGGCAGGCCTCAATGAGAGGTCGAGGCTCGACCTCGATTAGATGTCGAGCCGGTAGCCGTGCCCTCGGACGGTGACGATCAACTCCGGATTCGCTGGATCGACCTCGAGCTTGTGGCGCAGCCGGTAGATGTGCTCGCGAATCGTGCTGATGGATTGCCAATCGCGAGAGGAGCCCCAGACCGTGTCCAGAAGCTGATCCGACGTGAAGGCAACGCCCGGCGAGGCGGCCATGAACGCCAAGAGCTCAAACTCGCGGTCGGCGAGCTCGATGTCCTTTCCATCGAAGGCAACCGTGCGGTTGTGGTGATCGATCTCTAGCCGACCATGTCCGTTGCCGTTGCCGATGCACAGCCGGATCCGCGCCATGAGCTCTCGGCTCGTTACCGGCCACGTGAGACAATCGGCAGCACCCGACTCGAGACAGTGCCCCGCCAGATCCGAATTGCCTGCGGTGAGCATGAGAACTGGGGCATCGGTGAGCCTGCGCAGCCGGTTCAGAATACCCGCAGGATTGCTGCGGCCACGGCGAACATCGGCGATGACCACCTTCAAAGGATGACGTCGGGCGATCGCGTCGGCCTCCACCATCGATGCGGCCGTGTAGATCGTCGAATCCAGCTCGCGCAGCAGCTCCTTCAACTCGTCGGCGGTCCCACCGTCCCCCGAAACCACCAGCACGCTCATCGTGCCTGGCATCTCGCCTCTTCTCCACCCGGGCTACAGCGAAGCGGCCAGCACGGCCCCCAACGCCTCCACGATCGTTGGGGGGCGAAACCCCGGCCACCGCCAAGCACACCCGACGTGTCCTCAACGCTCTGTCTTTTACAGCCCCACGACACCAATCTAGCCCAAGAAGTTCCAGCATATCCAATCAAGTTGCTGAGCCGACGGTATCAATTCTTCGACGGCAACCGCATGTGCCACTCGACGAAGGAGGCACACTTGCCGCCGATCAATCGCACCTCGAAGAGGTTGGCGTATCGATGGCCTTCGCCGGGATACTCGGTCTCGCCTTTGATGATGGCGACGTCACCATCGATGTACGTGGCGCCGTAGCGTGCCTTCCACGAATCCGGAGGATCCGGGTTGTCGAGCCAGGCGGCAACGATGGCGGCCACGCCTCGCAGCGGCTCCCTCCACGGCGAGAACCGATACGTTGCGTCCTCGGTGAACAAGGCGGCGATCTCGGCGGCGTCGTTGGACCGCCACGCGGCCACGTACGCATCGACCCATCGCTGGGCGTCGGCGAGGGTGAGCCGACTCAGGGTGTGACCAGATCGTCGTAGGCGTCGGGTCGCCGATCCCGATAGAAGGCCCATGTCTTGCGGACTTCGTCGATCTCGTCGAGATCGAGGTCGCGTACGACGAGCTCCTCGTCGGTATCCGATGCGGCGTCGCCGACGATCTGCCCGCGAGGGTTCACGAAGTAGGAAGAGCCGTAGAAGTCGTTGTCGCCGTAGGGCTCCTGACCGACTCGGTTGATCGCACCGATGAAATACTCGTTGGCGACGGCGGCGGCCGGCTGCTCCAGGTTCCACAGGTACATGGACAGTCCCCGACTGGTCGCCGAAGGGTTGAAAACGATCTTCGCACCCTTGAGCCCGAGCGCCCGCCAGCCTTCGGGGAAGTGACGGTCGTAACAGATGTACACGCCGATGCGGCCGGCGTTGCGCGTGTCGAACACCGGGTAGCCGCCGTTGCCGGGACGGAAGTAGAACTTCTCCCAGAACCCGTTCACGTGAGGGATGTGCTGCTTGCGGTACTTGCCGAGATAGGTGCCATCGGAGTCGATCACGGCCGCAGTGTTGTAGTAGAACCCGTCATCTTCCTTCTCGAAGATCGGGATCACGAGCGACATCTCGGTTTCCCGAGCCAGGTTTTGCATCAACTTCGTCGTCGGTCCGTCCGGGATCGGCTCGGCGTAGTCGAAGTGCTCGTTCTCTTGGACCTGGCAGAAATACGGCCCGTAGAACAGCTCCTGGAAACACATCACCTGAGTGCCCTGATCAGCCGCCTGCCGGGCGTACTCGGCGTTCTTGGCGATCATCGAGTCCTTGTCGCCGGTCCACTCGGTCTGCACGATCGCAGCCTTCACGACGTTGGCCATGCGCTTCTCCTCTGACGTGCTCCTGGTGAAACCCGAAACCTAGTCGGGTGCGAGTGAGCGTGCGTGAGCCAGGCGCCAAGGTTGGTGCGGAGCTGCTCGTCCGTCCACCGCCTTGACAACGAGCTCCACGACGGGCTGGATGACGATCGCGGCCACCCAGGGGAAACGACATGACGACCAAAGTCACGATCACCGGCTCCGGCTACCCGGCGCCTTCCGCCACCCGCGCCGGACCCGGGGTTCTCATCGAGGCAAACGGGTTTGCGCTGCAGTTCGATGCAGGGCGATCGACCGTGCTGCGACTCACCTCCGCCGGGATCGCAATGGCCGATCTCGACGCAGTATTCGTGACACATCACCACAGCGACCACCTCACCGGACTGGCCGACATCGTCCTGACGAGGTGGGTGGTCGACACCGACGACGGGGTACCGGCCCTGCGGATCGTCTGCCCCGCCGGGCCGGCGGAGGTCTTCCTGCAGCGCATGCTGGACCCATGGGAGCACGACCTCGCCGTGCGCAGCCGCCATTCGGGTCGGCCCACACGCCCGCGCATCGAGATGGTGGCATTCGAGTGCGCCGATGGCCCGACGCTGGTGTGGCAGGAGGGCGAGGTGACCGTCCGTGCCGCCGAAGTCCGCCACGAACCGGTCTCGCCCGCCGTCGGCTACCGCATCGAGACACCAGACGGTGTCGTCGCCATCAGCGGCGACACGCTGGTGTGTGACGAGGTCGCCGGCTTGGCGGCCGGTGCGCAAGTGCTCGTGCACGAGGCGATGTTGTTCGAGGTGATCGCACAACGCCCGCCGGCCAATCATTTCATCATGGACTATCACGCAGACAGCAGGCTGCTGGGCCGTCAGGCACACGAACTCGGGGTCGAGACGCTCATCCTGGTGCACTTGGTCCCCGAACCGACGTCTGCAGAAGTCCGGAAGGCCTACGTCGACAATGTGAGGGCCGGCGGCTTCGCCGGGGACCTGCTCATCGCGGACGACCTCGATGTCGTCGTCCTCGGCCGGGGCGACTGACGGATTGTTCGCCGGCTCCCCCGCCTGCGTCGCCGACCCCCGGCGTCACGCCCACCTGGCGAGGCACTCCCCCCACCGTTCGTGGGGGGAGACCACCCTCTCTTCCTATTCGCCGCCGGCGCGCAACTCGACGTCGCGACGTTCGAAACCGTCGCCGGTGACGTCCAGCCCTGCCTCTTCGAGCGTTGCGATCGCGGCCTCGGCGATGTCCGTACGGAATGCATCTGCGGAGATCTCGACGCCTTGCAGCTCAGGAATCTGGCTCGTTGCCACGCTGACCGTCTGATCCCACAGCGCCTGGTTCATGACGCCGATGCCGCCGGAGGCCGGGAAGATCAGGCCAAGCACCTCGTTGAGCTGCCACTGCTGGTGGCTCTCCCCCAGTGTCGAGCCGTTGTCCAGCACGACCTCGACACACTCGTCGAAGTCGTCGATGCAATGAATCCAGCCGCGGAACGTGGCGGTCAGGAACCGTTCGGCGATGTCGACGTTGCCGCTATCTGCGATCCAGTCGGCGTTCACCCAGACGGCGTCCTGCAGCATCGCCGTGCCGACGTCGTTGAAGTCGATGACGTTGAAATCCTCCGGCTGATACAACTCCCCGGTATCAGGATTCTCCGCTTCCAGGACTTGGGCGTACTCGTTGTAGATCATCGCCTCGGCGACGTCGATCTCGCGGGTGAGCAGCGCCAGCATGTCGAAGCTCTGGGCGACATCGGTCACCTGATCCGAAACGCCCGCCTGCTCCATTGCCGCCGTCAGCTCGTACTCGTTTCCGAATCCCCAGTTGCCGACGTTGCGACCGGCGAAGTCTTCGACACTGGTGATGCCCTGATCGGCGAACGACACCATGAGCGTCCCGGATCGCTCGAACACCTGGGCGATGTTGACGATGTCGGCCCCGGCTTCGCGCGAGACGAGCGCCTTCGGCACCCAAGCCAGGCCGAACTCAGCGCCTCCGGTAGCCAGAACCTGCTGAGGCACGATGTCGACAGCGCCTTCCAAGATCTCAACGTCGAGGCAGGCATCTCCGTAGAAGCCGAGACTCTCGGCGACGAAGTAGCCGGCGAACTGGGCCTGGGCGACCCACTGCAGCTGGACGCGCACATCATCGACGCTTTCGCAATCGGAGCTGAGGCTCTCGTCGTCGTCACCGCCGCACGCCGCAGCAACCATGGCCACAACGGCCAGAACGATCAGCATCCGCTTCCACATGTCACGCATCATGTGATCTTCTCCCTCTTGAGCTGAGACCGTGAGCCTATCGGGAGCGAAAGCAAGTTGCCCGCCCGGTTCCGCCACCGAACCAGCAGGAGGTCCTGGGCCGGCATCCAGCCTGAGGGGGCCACAGCGACGTGTATAGCCCAGGGCAACCCGAACATGATCCGCCGAAGCTCAAACCCGCCGGAGTTCTCGCAGGGAACTCCAACCCGATCGGCCACGCCGATCAGGCATCGTCAGCGCTCCGGAACGCCACATGCCAGGGCATCACCAGGCGCTCCGCGATGAGGATCGTCACGTAGAAGCCGATGCCGAGGATCGACGCCACGAGGATGGCCGCCCAGGCCTCGGGGAAGAGCAGCTGAAATGCCCGGTTGAGGATGTACTGGCCCAACACGTCTTGCGGGCCGCCGAAATACTCGGCGACGATGGCGGCGATGAGCGACAGCGCACTCGACACCTTGAGCGCCGAGAAGAAGTAGGGCAGCGCGTGCGGCACCCGCACCTGTCGCATCACCGTGCGCGGCGAGGCCGCGTACGAGCGCATCAACTCCAGTTCCCGCACGTCGACTTCGATGAGGCCGCGAGCCGTGTTGATCATGACCGGGAAGAAGACCACCACGGCGACAACCGCCATCTTCGAGACGGGGCTGGTGAGTCCGAACATGGCGTTCGTGATCGGCGCCAGGGCGATGATCGGGACGGAGTTGGCCGCGATCGCAAAGGGCATGAGCCCTTCTCTCACCCGCACCCAGCGGACCGTCGCCAGCGCCACGAGCACGCCGAGCACGGTACCGATCACCAATCCGCCCAGCGCCTCGTACAGCGTGTTGAGCCCGGCGGCCCAGATGATCGACGCATCCGAGAAGAACTTGACGACGATCTCCGAGGGCTTGGGCAGGATGAAGCTCTCGATGTCGAACAGGCGAGTCACGGCTTCCCAGAGCGCCACGATGATGAAGAAGGCGGCGACGGCCGGGCCAACGTGGCGTAGCCGGTGCGCGAGCGCTGACGGGGTGCGGGTGCCGGAGGGTACGTCTCCCTCGAAAGCCGTGAGGACGTCCGATTCGTGGTCCTCGTGAATCTCGACGTCTCGGGTCGCACCGGGGTCGTTCACGCCGACGCCTCTTGACGGCGCAGCGCCTCACGCACCTCGGTGATCTTGGCGTAGTACGCATCGGCCTCGCGAGTGTCCTCGTCGCGGGGATAGGAGAGATCCACTTCGATGATGTCTGCGATCCGCCCCGGGCGGGGCGACATCACGACGACGCGCGAGGACAGGAACACAGCCTCGGGAATCGAGTGCGTCACGAAGATGACGGTCGTGTCGGTCTCGCGCCAGATGCGCAGCACTTCCTGCTGCATCAGCTCGCGTGTCATCTCGTCGAGTGCACCAAACGGCTCATCCATCAGCAGCAGCGCCGGCCGGAAGGTCAACGCACGTGCGATCGCCACTCGCTGCTGCATGCCGCCGGACAGCTGCCAGGGGTAGTGCTCCGCGAACTCGCCCAGCTGCACCAGTTCGAGCATCCGGTTCGCCCGTTCCTGGCGCTCGGCCGGCGCCGAGTCGAGGATCTCTAGTGGGAGCTCGACGTTCTTGCGCACCGTCCGCCAGTCGAGCAGCGTGGCTCGCTGGAAGACCATGCCGTAGTCATGATCGAGACGAGCCTGATGCGGATTCTTGCCGTTCACCTGAAGCTCACCGCGCGTCGGTGAGAGCAGGTCGCCGACCAAGCGAAGCAGGGTGCTCTTCCCACAGCCCGAGGGACCGATCAGCGAGACGAACTCTCCCCCGGTGATGGAGAGGTCGATTCCGCGCAACGCCTCGACCTGGCCCGAGCCGCTGGCACCGAAGACCTTGCTGACGCCCCGAGCCTCGACGACCACGCGTGCGTCGTTGCTCATGCCGGCCTGGCTTCCGGATCGAGGCGACGATGCACCAACCGATGCTCGACGAGGGTGACGACACCCACGAAGGCGATGCCTACCAGACAGGTCATGAGCACCGTGGCGTACAGCTTTGGCGACTGCACGGCGAACCGCTGGGAGTAGTCGAGCAGCACGCGCCCGAGCCCGGTGCCGACGCTGCCTGGCAGCTCGCCGATGAGCGCACCGATCACCGCGGCCGTCGCCGAAACCTTGAGCGCCGTGAAGATGTACGGCAACGCCGAGGGGACTTGCAGCTTCCACAGCACCTCGCGCGGTGAGGCTGCGTAGGAGCGCATCAGCTCGGTCGCCGTGGCTTGCGGCGAACGCAGACCGCGCAAGGTGTTGATGGCGACGGGAAAGAACGTGAGATACGAAGCGATGACGGCCACGACCAGCCAGGACGGCAACCCGAGCTCGCGCCCCCAAATCACGATCATCGGTGCGATCGCCAGGAGCGGAACCGTCTGCGATGCCACCACGTACGGCATGAACGCCCGCTCTGCCGTCGTCGAGCGGACGAACGTCACTCCCAGCCCGAAGCCCACCGCAGCCCCGATTGCGAACCCCACCACCGCTTCGAACAGCGTCACCAGCGAGCTGCGGAGCAAGAGGATGAGCAGCACCTCACCGCCCCGCCGCGCCGGCTGCGTGAACTCATGGAGGATGTCCCACACGTGCGGCATCGTGACGTTGTCCGGCCGCACTGGCACCGTCAGGTCCACCGCCTTCCAGATCACCTTGTACAACTCCCAGGCGGCGATGAGGGCAACGACGACCATGACCACGGAAAGCGCCCGGCTCAACTGGGCACCTGAGAAACGGCGTTGCGTCGAGTCCGCCGTTGCCGTTGCCATGTGGCGAGACACTACCGGATCGGGCAGGGCGAAGCCCGAAGCCACTCAGGCCGCAGTGAGCCACTTCTCGGCAGCGGCCACGGCGTCGTCGGGGAGCCGTACGGCGAAACCCCGGCGTACCAGCAAGCGCTCGATGGCGAGGTTGCTGGGCAGGTAGATGGCCGTGAATCGCTCGATGCCGCGTTGCGTCGCCGCCAGCTCGAGCTCCTCGAGCAGCAGGCTGCCGAGGCCGGCATTCCGCCAAGCGGGGTCAACGACGATCGCCACCTCGGCAACGCCCGGTTCAGTGCTCTCGTAGCGGGCGATGGCGGCGCCCTGCCCGTCGACGTCGAAGGCAGCGAGCGCCAGACGCTGCTGGTAGTCGAGCCGCGTCAGACGATCGAGGGTGCTGGCGTTGAGTCGAACCGGCGTCCTGAAGAAGCGCTGGTACACCGTCTCGCTGTCCGCGGCGGCGAGTGCCGCATCGACCGCCGGGGCATCATCGACGACAACCGGACGCACGAACACACGCCGCCCGTCGGCGAGCGCTACCCACTGCTCGAGTTCGAGGGGGTATCCGTCCGGTTTGTGTTCCGGTGACAGGTTCGCGTTCATCGTATTCGCAATTGTACGCGCCGGCGCCGTACCTGCGGCGAGACCCCTCTGCGGAGAACGGTATCTTCCCTCCATGCCGGAGTCACCGTCTCTGCTGACGCGAGTCGCGTCGCGAGCAGCCGCCCACTTGGAGGACGCGGACGAGTTCGTCGACCGCCTCGCTTCGCACGGGCCGCGCGCCCTCGCCCACCTGCAAACGCTCTACGGGGAGCGGGACGACTTCGGCGAGGTCGCGTGCGACATCTTCGATGTCGCGATCTCGGCTGCCTCCCAGCGGCCGCTGGCGCTCCAGGAGCGGGACCGCAGGCGTGAGGCCGATCCCCGCTGGTATCTCCGCAAGGACCTGGTCGGTGCGTGGTGCTACGTCGACCGGTTCGCCGGGACGCTGCTCGGACTCCTCGACCATCTCGAGTATCTCGACGAGCTCAGTGTGAGCTACCTCCACCTCATGCCGCCATTCGCCCGGCCGGACGGGGCGAACGACGGTGGGTACGCGGTCTCGGACTACCGCAGCATCCACCCGCCTCTTGGCACCATCGACGATCTCCGCTCCGTCGCCGCATCACTGCATGACCGCGGCATATCGCTCGCCATCGACTTCGTGTTCAACCACACGGCCGATGACCACCCGTGGGCCCTGGCGGCCCAGGCCGGCAGCCGCACGGATCTCGACTGCTTCCTCACGTTTGCAACGGAAGCCGAAACGCTGGAATACCAACCGTGGCTGCGGCCCATCTTCCCCGACGAGAAGCCCGGATCGTTCATATGGAACGCAACGTTGGAGCGCTGGGTGTGGTCCACGTTCCACAACTACCAGTGGGATCTCAACTACCGCAACCCCGAGGTCTTCCGGCGCATGCTGGGCGAGATGCTGTTCCTGGCCAATGCCGGGGTGGACATCCTGCGCCTCGACGCCGTGCCCTTCGTGTGGAAAGAGGCGGGCACGACGTGTGAGGGATTGCCGCAGGCTCACACCGTGATCCGTGCATTCAACGCCATCGTCCGGATCGCAACTCCGGCGATGATCTTCAAGTCGGAGGCAATCGTCCACCCTGACGAGGTGCGGAGCTACCTCGGGACCGCCGGAGCCGACGCTCGCGAGTCGGAGCTGGCTTACCACCCGCTGCTCATGGTCGAGCTCTGGGAAGCGTTGGCGACGAGCCACACCCACCTGCTGCGCCGCTCGATGCTCGAGCGGTTTGCGATTCCGCCGGCGACGGGCTGGGTCAACTACGTGCGCAGCCACGATGACATCGGCTGGGGGTTCGCCGACGAGGATGCCGAAGCGCTTCACATCGACCCCAACCCGCACCGCAACTACCTGAACGACTTCTACTGGGGGAGAACCGAACAGAGCTGGTCGCGCGGCGTTGCGTTCCAGGTGAATCCGGCGACCGGAGACGCCCGCATGTGTGGGACGACCGCATCCCTCGCTGGACTCGAGCAGGCGATGCTGCACAATGACCAGAAGGCCATCGACCTCGCGGTGCGCCGGATCATCCTCCTCCATGGCATCGCGATCGCCACGCCGGGGTCGCCGTTGCTCAACCTCGGTGACGAGCTGGGCAATCTCAACGACCCGTCGTACCTCTACGACGCCGGGCTCACAGCCGACAGCCGCTGGCTGCACCGCCCGAGATTCGACTGGGAGCGCAGTGCTCGCCGCCACGACCCTGCGACCATCGAGGGGAGGCTGCACGGCGCCATTTCGAGGATGCTGCGGCTTCGCACCAAGATCTCGGAGTTCTGCGCCGGCACTCCGTACCGGCCGCGTGACGTGGGCAACGACCATCTGTACGTGGTCGACGTCGGGCCCTCCATCGTCGTCGCCGGCAATTTCGCCGCAACGCCTCAGACGTTCGACGCCGGCGACACTCCGCTGCGAGACCTCCTGAGCGGTGCGACGACAGCGGGGCCGACCGAGTTGGAGCCCTACGGGATTCGGTGGTTCTCCTCCGCAGGCTGAGCGGACTCAGATCTCGTCGAGCAGCTTCGCCTTCTTTGCGGCGTACTCCTCTTCGGTGATGACGCCGGAGCGATACAGCTCGTCCAGTTTGGCGAGGCGGTCCATGGCATCGGGCGGTGCGGAGGCAGGCGGTCCCGCTCCGGACAGCAACGCCGTTCGCTGTTCCCGAGTCCGGTAGAGCAGCGCCTGGAATTGCTCCGGATCGGGTATGTCCGAGAAGCGGGACTGGCCGCTTTCCCCGGCCGACTCGATCAGGAGATCGCCGGACTTCAAGACGCGTTCCACGACGTTTTGGCTGAACAGGACGTTGTTGATGTTCTCGAGTGGAATCTCGATGCCCTGTCGCGCCACGACTCCGGCGCGAGTGATGAGCCGCTCATTCGTCAGCACGTACGACGTGAACCACCAATCGATGAAGGGTTTGGCAGCAAGCGGCAGGAGCGCCACCATGACGAGGACGGTCAGGATCAACGGCCAGATCCCATCTACGGGAATGACGGTCCACACCAGGCCGATGGCGACGGCGCCGAGCAGCACCCACAGCATCGGAACGAACAACATCCTCCAATGCGGCCGGAACTCGCGAATGACTTCTTCGTTGTCGGTGAGCAGCTTGCGTGGATAGGCCATGCCCGCAGTGTACAGAGCACGACCTCTCGCTTCGCTTCACAGATGCCGGACAGAGGATGGAGCTCTCCAAGTGGCGATTGCGAGTCCCCGAGCCGTGCGTCTCCCGCAGGCCGGGAGCACGGACACGAGAAAACCCCGAGGGAGCTCTGCCGAAGCTTCGCCCTCTCGGGGTTCGTCTCTGCTCGGTCTCGCCTTGCGGCTCGACCTCGCTACCTGCCTCGGCCGAAGCCTCAGCTGGTTCGTCCGCTCGGTGCACGTCGAGCCCGAAGGCTCTCCGCCCGGCCCCCGAAGGAACCGTCCTTGCGGACCGCCGGTCCTCCCTTGCGGGACTTCCGACATCGGAAACCCGAAGGCTTCCGAAGTTACCGCCGGTTCGGCGAACCTCGCCGGCGACACACGTAAAGTACGACGATACGGCGACAGATGCAAGCCAGATCTGTGGTTGCTTTTCGCGCAAAAGCCAATTGTTTCGCGCACTGTTTTTCGCGCTCATGCGTGGCCCATGACAAACTGGTGCCGTCAGGACAGAAGGACCGTCGCAACATGCGTCAATTTATGGTCATGAGCTTGGTGGCACTGTCGCTCCTGGCGGGCGCATGTAGTGCCGATGGCGCACCGTCCACCGATCCGATCGCCGACCTGCCGCTCTTGGCCACGGGTCTCGGCCAAGTGGCATTCGGGGAGGATCCCGACGTGGTCCTGGACGTGCTCGGCGCCCTGTTCGGCGGGCCGAGCACCGACACCGACTGGCTCGAAAGTGGCGATGGTATCTACGGCGACTGCCCCGAGCCGCTCCGCGTCATCAGCTGGGGAAGCCTGACGACGTTCCACACCGGCGGCCCGCAAGCGGCAACGTTTTTCGCCTACAGCTACGGATTCGACTTCGGGGAAGCACTGGCCGGTGTCGATTCACGCGGTCTGAACCTGACGACGCCTGACGGCATCGGCATCGGATCGACCGTCGCCGAACTCGAGGCACGGCGCGCCGACGTGGTGCTCGATGGAGACGCTTCGATCGACGTCTGGACATTCGCCGTCGAACCCGGGCAGGACCCCCATCTCCGTGGGCAGATCAGCGGAATCTCCCCAACAGACACGGTGCTCTTCATCGAAACGTCCACCGGCTGCGGCTGAGCGCATTCCGCCTTCGCCGGCCTCGGTTTGGCGTTGTGCCGAGAGCATCCGAACGCGAGAAACCCCGAGGGAGTTTTCGCCGAAGCTGCCACCCTCTCGGGGATCCCGTTCCAAAGCGGCCCGAAGACCGCTCCGGTTCCGCCGTGACCGGCCGAAGCCCGCCCCAGCGGTCGCCATCCGGAGGATCTCGCCGGAGCCGAAACTCCGTCGAACCGCATGCGGCTCCTCCGCCTGGCTGCCCGGCAAACGTGCCCACGACCCGGCGACCGAAGCCACCGAGGCGCCGAGCATGTGCGCCGGATCGTCCCGACCTGGCCCCGAGGGGCCCGTCCAGGACCGTCCCGCTCGGCCGAAGCCGTTCGAGACTGCAGAACCCAATCCGAAGACTGGCGCCCTGCTCCACCTACCGATGAGTCTTACCTCACAGATCGGTGGTTGCTCTGAAGGGCAAACCCTCCAGCGCTGCTCTCCGAGCTTGCGCTCTTCGAGCTGTCCGTCGAGACCGAAGTCTCTCGAGACGACGGAGCTGCTAGCGGCTCCTTTTGCCTGTAATCCCAGCCGAGGCCAGAACTCCAAGCCGCCCAAACAACGGTCCAGACCTCCGGCGGTTTCCCACCTTTTGTACCGGCCCGCCCGCCTCCGAGGAGGCTCTTTGGGCGTCCCGCTCGGGACGTATCCCTCGAGGAAGCGCAAAGGTACGCGAGCGTCGGAGAAGGCGTCAACTCAGAACCGTGTTTAGTTTTCGCGCACTTCCGAAAGATTTCGCGTTGCGCGTTCTGCGGGCCCCGGAGACCGTATCCTCGTGCTGTGTCGCGGAGAACTACACGTATGTGGTTTCTGTCAGGGGTCCGCCGTATAGTCGATCGCATGAAGACCATGACGGCGACACCGCTCACAGAACCGCAGCTGCTGGAGACCCTTTCCCCCAGCCGGGCGAGCGACTTCAAGATGTGCCCCCAGCTGTTCAAGTTCAAGGCGATCGATCGGATCGAGACTCCCCCGACCGTCCACCAGGCCCGAGGCACCACAGCGCACCTGGCATTGCAGCGGCTCTTCGACGAGCCGGCGCCGGCCCGAACGCCGGAACGTCTCTTCGATCTCTTCCGCGAAGCCTGGGTCGAGCTGCGGGACACCGAGTTCAGCGAGCTGTTCGAGAACCCCGAAGACGAGCGCGAGTGGGGCATCACCAGCATGGAAGTGCTGGCGAATTACTTCGGAGTCGAGGACCCCACCACCCTCGAACCTCTGGAGCGGGAGCTCGACATGCTCCAACCCGTCGGCGACATGACCATCCGCGGCATCCTCGACCGGATGGAGGAGACCGCGGACGGATTGGTGATCACCGACTACAAGACGGGGAAGGCGCCACCCGAGCGCTACGCCATCCCGGCCTTCTTTGCACTCAAGATCTATGCACTGCTGATTCGAGAGCGCATCGGCCGAACGCCCGACATGCTGCGACTCATGTACCTGAACGGGCCGACCGTCTACGAGATCCCGATCACGGGCCGGCAGCTCGATGCCATGGAGCGTCAGCTCGGGGCGCTGTGGAGTGCGATCAATAGGGCGATCAGCGAGAACAACTTTCCCACCCGGACGAGCCGTCTCTGCGACTACTGCAGCTACCGGGACATCTGCCCGGCGTGGGCCGGCGAGGCGAGTTGAGTCCACGGCAGCGGTCGGCGTCGACGGCCTACGCTGGCTGCCGCTCGCATCCGAGACGATCCCATGAATGACGACCGGCGAAACATCTTCACGATTGGCCACGGAGACCACGACTTTGCCTCCGTTGCGGCTCTGCTTCGGGGCAACGGCGTCGGGGTGATCGCCGACGTGCGCTCGGTCCCCTACTCGCGACACGCACCCGAGTTCACCAAAGACGAGCTGACTCGCCGCACCGCGGAGTTCAACCTCGCCTATCGATGGCTCGGCGACCGCTTGGGCGGCCGTTCCGACGATCCGGCGTTGCTGCGCAACGGCGAGCCGGATTGGGAACGCATCGCCGCCTCGGACCGCTTTGCTGCGGGAATGACCGAGCTGGAGGGTCTGGCGGCCTCATCCACCATCGCGCTGCTGTGCTCCGAGCTCGACCCGACGCATTGCCATCGGGCGACCCTCATCGCACCGGCACTCGAGTCACGGGGCTACGAGGTGCACCACATCCTCGACAACGGCGACACGATCCGACACCAACCGACGCTGGATCTCGACTGACAAATCGGTAGTTCACTCCTCGTTGAGATCGGGCAGTCCCGCCTTGCCGATGTGCTCGAAGATCAGCGACGTTTCGATGTGCGCCACCTCGGGCAGCGTCGTGAAGCCGCTCACCGCGAGATCGCGCAGATGCTCGGCGTCCCGGACCACGACTTGCACGAGAAAGTCGTTGGCGCCGGTGACGTGCCACAAGCCGATCACCTCGGGCATCGCCAGTGCGTGGTCCTTGAACCGGCCGACCTCGTCCGCGGCGTGACGGCGCAGACGGATCGCCACCAGCGCCCTCAGCCCGATACCCAGCGCCGCCGCCGCAACATCGGCGTGATACCCCGAGATCACGGCTTCGTCCTCCAGTCGTCGCACCCGCTCCGAGCAGGTCGACGGAGCAATCCCCGCTGCGGCCGCCAGCTCCTTGTTGGAACGCCGCGCATCGTCCTGCAAAAGCGCCACCAGACGGCGATCTGTTCGGTCCAGCTCTCGCATCTCGTCCTCGTTTCGAATGTTCTGCGGATTCTATGACAGCCCACCGCAGATCTCATACGCTGATGACGCGGATCCGGTCGATCCTCCGGCCATCGACCGGAGCGACGACGCTCTGTACGGCGAGGAGGCGAGATGAAGGACCACATGAGTGATGCGCTCGAGGGCAGGAAGCTGCGCCCGGAGAGCCTCATGATGAGCTACGGGTACCGGCCCGAGTGGTCGGAGGGCGCCCTCAAGAGCCCCATCTTCCAGACCTCCACCTTCGTCTTCGAGACGGCGGAGGAGGGCAAGCGGTTCTTCGAGATCGCCACCGGGCAGCGCGAGTGCGACGAGGGCGAACAGCCGGGGATGATCTACTCCCGGCTCAACAACCCGGATCTCGAGATCCTCGAAGACCGGCTGACTCGTTGGGAGGACGCCGACTGCGCACGGGTCTTTGCCAGCGGCATGGCCGCCATCGCCACGACGCTGCTCGCCCACCTCCGTCCCGGCATGGTGTTGCTCCACTCCGGACCGCTCTACGGCGGCACCGACCACCTGGTCAAGGACCTTCTGCCCGAGATGGGTATCGCTACGGTCGAGTACCTGGCCCACATGAGCCGCAGCGCCATCGAGGCGCGGCTCGCCGAGCGAGCCCCCGGCAAGCAGCTCGGCATGATCTTCATGGAGACGCCGGCCAACCCCACAAACGATCTCTTCGACATCGCCGAGGCCGTCGCCATCGCCCGGGACCACACCACCGAGGATCTCCGGCCGCTCGTCATCGTCGACAACACCTTCCTCGGACCCGTCTGGCAGAGCCCCCTCGCCCATGGCGCCGACGCCTCGGTCTACTCGTGCACGAAATACATCGGCGGCCACAGCGACCTGGTGGCC
Source organism: Acidimicrobiia bacterium (assembly GCA_035458525.1). Lineage (GTDB taxonomy): Bacteria > Actinomycetota > Acidimicrobiia > Spongiisociales > UBA5794 > DATHZQ01. The sequence continues at coordinate 21,787 of DATHZQ010000147.1, read as the reverse complement.
GGTGCCATCGTCGGCTCGCACGAAGCGGTGGATCCTGTTGGTGCGATGCGCACCTACCTCGGCACGATGGCGACGCCGCTGACCGGGTGGCTGCTGATGCGCAGTCTCGAGACGCTGGCGATCCGCATGGAACGGCAGACCGCCACGGCGCAACGGATTGCCCGATTCCTCACGAGCCACCCCAAGGTGCACAACGTCCACTATCTCGGGCTGCTCGATGCCGGCGATCCCGGCTATGACATCTACAAACGACAGTGCACCGGCCCCGGGGCGATGATCTCGTTCGAGGTCGACGACGGAGAGGCAGGAGCCTTCCGCTTCCTGAACCACCTCGAGCTCGTCCGGCTGGCGGTGAGCCTCGGCAGCACCGAGTCACTAGCCGAGCATCCCGGAACCATGACGCACTCGAGTGTCGACCCGGAGGGCAAGTTGCGCCTCGGCATCACGCCGTCGCTCGTGCGACTGTCCGTCGGCGTGGAGCATCCCGCCGATCTCGTCGTCGACTTGGGCCACGCCCTCGACGCCGTCTGATCACCAGTCACGAACACACCACGGAGGTACGCCACCCATGAGAAAGAGCTGGGCTGAGCCCTACAAGATCAAGATGGTCGAGCCGATCCGGATGACCACGAGGGAGGAGCGGAAGAAGGCCATCGTCGCCGCCGGCTACAACAGCTTCCTGCTCCGCAGCGACGACGTCTACATCGACCTGCTGACCGACTCCGGAACCTCGGCGATGTCCGACTACCAATGGGCAGGTCTGATGCTCGGCGACGAGTCGTATGCCGGTAGCCGCAGCTTCTACAACCTCGTCGACGCCGTTCACGACGTCTACGGCTACGAGGAACTCATCCCGACGCACCAAGGCCGGGGCGCCGAGCACATCCTCAGCCAGATCCTGATCGAGCCCGGCGACTTCGTGCCAGGCAACATGTACTTCACGACGACTCGGTTCCACCAGGAGTTCGCCGGAGGCACCTTCGTCGATGTCATCGTGGACGAAGCCCACGACCCGGCCAGCCTCTTCTCGTTCAAGGGCAACATCGACCTGGCCAAGCTGCAACAGCTCATCGACGACGTCGGTGCGGACAAGATCCCGTACATCTCGGTCGAGACCAACGTCAACATGGCCGGCGGCCAGCCGTTGTCGATGGAGAACCTGCGGGCAACGTACGAGCTGTGCAGGCAGCACGACATCCTCGTGATGCTGGACGCAACGCGGGCATTGGAGAACGCCTGGTTCATCAAGCAGCGGGAGTACGGCTACGCCGATGCGTCCGTGGCCGAAATCGTCCGCGAGATCTGCTCGTACTCCGACGGCGCCACGGTGTCGTCCAAGAAGGACAACCTCGTCAACATCGGCGGGTTCCTCGCCCTGCGCGACCCGGAGCTGGCGCGACGAGCACGCGCCCTGCTCGTGGCCTTCGAGGGACTCCACACCTACGGCGGCATGTCGGGGCGTGACATGGAGGCACTCGCCCGCGGCATCCGCGAGATGGTGTCCACCGACGACCATGTGATGGCCCGCATCGGTCAGGTCGAGTATCTCGGCAACGGACTGCTCAAGGCCGGAATTCCCATCGTGCAGCCCATCGGCGGCCACGGCATCTTCTTGGACGCCACGGCGATTCTCCCCCACGTTCCCCACGACCACTTCCCCGCACAATCACTCACGGCCGAGATCTACCTCGAGTCGGGCGTGCGCGGCATGGAACGCGGCATCGTCTCCGCCGGCCGGGACCCCAAGACGGGCGAGCATCACCACCCGAAACTCGAACTGGTCCGTCTCGCCGTGCCCCGCAGGGTCTACACCCAGGCGCACATGGACGTCGTGATCGAGTCGATCGTCGAGGTGTTCCACCATCGCGACGAGGTACGGGGGCTGCGGTTCACGTACGAGCCGCCGGAGCTGCGCTTCTTCCAGGCACGTTTCGAGCCGATCGGCTGAGGCGCGATTCGGGACCCATCCGGAGTATTCAGGGGCGCAGGCCACATGGTCTGCGCCCCGCCAGATTTGTAACGTGGGGGCATGGAACGAGCAACGGCGGCACGATGCGATGACCGGAGGAGCTGGAGGCGGCGTCGCCGCGCCTGTCTCGGTGCCGTGCTTGCGGTACTGCTGCTGGTCGCAGCGTGCGGGGGCGCCGACGACCCGGCATCCGGCCCGGAGATCGTGATCGGCTCGTTCGGGTTCGGCGAGAGCGAGATTCTTGGCGAGATCTACGCCCAGGGTCTGGCGGCAGAGGGCTACCCGACAAGCCATATCGCCCAGATCGGGCCGCGCGAGATCGTCAAGCCGCAGCTCGAGGCCGGTGAGATCGGCTTCGTCCCCGAGTACGTGGGCAGCGCGCTCGAAGTGGGTTTCGGCAGGGCGCCCGGATCGGACGGCGAACGAGTCCGCACCGAGCTGGCGGCGGCCTACGAACCCCTTGGCGTTTCCGTACTCGATCTGGCCCCGGTGACCGTCACCAACGCCTTCGTGGTGACCGAAGCGGCAGCTGCGCAACACGGGTTGACGACCATCAGCGATCTGTCCGTCTTGGAGACCGTCAGGCTCGGTGGGCCGCCGGAGTGCCCTGAGCGACCCCGCTGCATGATCGGTTTGGCAACGCTGTACGGGCTGCCGATCGAATTCACCGCCCTGGACGCGGGCGGCCAGCTCACGATTGCTGCGCTGCAGAGCGGCGAGATCGACGTTGGCCTGTTCTTCTCGACGTTCGTCTTCGACCCGACCCTGGTGCAGCTCGAGGACGACAAGAACTTGCAGCCCGCCGAGAACGTCGTGCCGGTCGTGCGCACCGAGCTGCTCGATGCCCACGGCAGCGACCTCACCGACCGCATCAACGAGATCAGCGCCAAGATCACGAGCACCGGACTCACCGAGCTGAACCGGCAGTTCACCGTGCAGCGCCGGGACGCCGCCGAGATCGCCGGTGCCTGGCTCCTGGAGATGAGCCTGGTCACGGGCTGAGGCGGCACCCGTTCGAGTAGGTTGGCTCGCCATGGAACCGGATCTCTTCCCGCTCGACGCCGAGGAAGCCAGGGTTCTGGGCTGCCTGATCGAAAAGGGCATGACGACTCCCGATCAATACCCGATGTCGCTCAACGGAGTCCGCGTGGCGTGCAACCAGGTGTCCAATCGCAACCCCGTCGTCGATTACGACGAGACCACCGTTGCTCAGACCCTGCGCCGGCTGGCCGACCGTGGTTTGGCCAAGATGGTGCATCGACCCGGCGACCGGGTCGTGAAGTACAAACATGCGGCCGGTGACGTGCTCGAGCTCGACGACCATTGCGTGTCGTTGCTCGCCGTGCTGCTGCTGCGCGGGCCGCAGACGCCCGGCGAGCTGCGGCAACGCACGACCCGTTATGCCGAGTTCACCGGCCTCGCCGATGTCGAAATCAAACTGAACGACCTCCGCTCTGCCGAGCTCGTGACCGAACTCCCCCGGGATCCCGGTCAGAAGGAAAACCGCTGGCGGAGCACCATCACCGACGCTGCCGCGGCTGAACAACCGCCCACCGCGCACGGCGAGGGCAGCGCAGAGCCGTCGAAAGCCGCCGGGCCCGTATCAACGCCGGCGGCGACCGCGGAGCTCGAGGCGCGGGTCGTCGAGTTGGAGCGCCGGCTGCAGGCACTCCTCGATGCGCTGGATGTGTCCGACATCTAGCCCGGCGTCACGTCGGTCAGAAATGTCAGTCGACCGCGATACCGTGGGCCACATGGCCACAACGATGAGCAACACCGCGGGCGCTCCCGACCTCTCGGTCGGCCCTGCAGACTGGCCAGGGGCGCTGGCCCAGGCCACGGGACCGCAGATCGTGGTGGGTGGTCCCGGCACCGGAAAGACCGAGTTCCTCGTGCGGCGCGCACTTCATCTGGTCACTCGGGAAGGTGTCGACAGCTCGCGGATCCTGGCGCTGTCGTTCGGCAGGCGCAGCGTGGCCGATCTCGACGAGCGACTGCGGCGCAGCTTGCCGGCTCCCTCGGCGCCCGTGGCGGCCCTGACCTTCCACTCGCTGGCCGCCGGCATCGTCGAGCAACACGCAACGGGGCGGGGCTGGCTGCGTCCCCCGCAGATCTTGACGGGACCCGAGCAGACTGCGCTGGTACGGCAGCTCCTGGCGGCATCCCCTCCCGGGACGTGGTCGCCGGCGTTCCGCCAGCTTCTGGCGTCGACGACATTTGCCGACGAAGTGACGGACTTCCTGCTGCGAGCCAGCGAGCAAATGCTCGAGCCGGACGACGTCGCAGCGCTGGCCGCCGATCGGGCCGATTGGCGAGGTCTACCCCAGTTCCTCGTGTCGTACCGCACCGAGCTGCGTCGACGCTCCAGGATCGACTACGGCATGTTGCTGTCGGAGGCGGCCGCCATCGCAGCGTCGGTACCCGACGTGGCGACACGTCACGAGTTCCTGCTCGTCGACGAGTACCAGGACACGACCATTGCCCAGGTGCGCCTGCTGCAGGCCCTCGCCACGGCCCATCGCAATATCACCGTTGCCGCAGATCCCTACCAGTCGATCTACAGCTTCCGCGGAGCAGCGGTGCAAAACGTGGCGCGATTCCCGGAAGCCTTTCCTGAGCGCAACGGCGCCCCGGGCCGGAGGATCGTGCTGACCACCTCGTTCCGTACCCCCGCCGCGATCCTGGAGGCCGCGGTACGTGTCACGTCCCACGAGCTGCCGGGGGCGGCAGGACCGGTCCGCCCGGCACCCGGCCAGGGCCGGGTCGATGTTCACGTGTTCGAGCAACAGACGGCCGAAGCCGAGTGGATTGCGGGCGAAGCGTTGCGGCTGCATCTCGAGACCGGACTGCCTTTCGCCCGGATGGCGGTGTTCGTCCGCAGCAAACGTCGGCTGCTGCCCGAGCTCTCCCGAGCGCTACACCGGAGGCGCATCCCGCATGACCCGCCCGCGTCCCGGCTCGCAGAACAGCCGGCGGTCCGCTTCGTGCTCGACCTCGTCACTGCCGCCACGGGCGAGGAGCTCGAAGCCCTCCGCGCAATCCGCCGCATCCTGCTCGGCCCCTGGTTCTCGATGCCGCTCGGAGCGCTACGGGACGTGGAGCGCACGATCCGGCGTGATGCGGTCGGCTGGGGTACGGCCCTGTGCGCCGCCGATCCTCAACTCGCACCATTGGTTGAGCTGCTCTCAGATGATGCGTGGGCGACGGCAGACCCGGCGATCCGGGGTGTCTGGCAGATCTGGTCTTCGCTACCCCAGCTCGCAGCCGTCGCGACCGATGACGACCGGCGCAGCGAGCGTTCGGCATGGGCCTCGCTGACGCAGGTCCTGAGCAGGTGGAACGAACGCAATCCACGGGGGACCCTCGCTGACTACCAGCGGCTCGTCGAGAGCGAAGAGTTCGAGGCGCGGCCATTGCTGAGCTACACCATGCCCGCCGAGGACCGGCTCACGGTCACCACCCTGCACCAGGCGAAAGGGCTCGAGTTCGACATCGTGTTCATCGCCGATGCAGTCGAGGGCGTCTTCCCCGACCTGCGCCTGCGCGACTCGTTGCTCGGCGTGCGGCACCTCCTCCCGGACGTGCCTGAGGACTCGGCTGCATATCGCCGGTTCCGGCTGCAGGAGGAACGGCGTCTGGCCTACACGGCGATGACGCGAGCCGGCCGCCGGGTCGTCTGGACGGCAACGTCGACCGGATTCGAAGAGGGCCACGGCGTGCCGTCGCGTTTTCTGGCGCTCGTGGCCGGCACCGACACGGTCGACGAGGCAGCGACCAAGCCCGATGCGGACCGCCCTCCCGTCACGGCAGCTGAGGCACAGGCGCTGCTCCGCCGTCATGCCGCCGACCCGTCCAAACCGGGTTCGCTCCGGCTTGCGGCGATCGATGCATTGGCGAGGGGCAGTCGCTGGAACCTCGGCGACCCCTGGACCTTCGGTGGCGTGCGTCCTGCCGGGCCGGACACGGGCCTGGTGGCGCCCGGATTGCGCCTGTCCCCGTCGCAAGCCGACGCCTACGCCGAGTGCCCGCGACGGTACGTATTGACCCGGCGCCTGGGCATCGGCGACGCGGCGGGGCCGCACGCAGCACTTGGCCGACTCGTCCATCGTGTGCTCGAGATCGTCGAACGAGAGGCCATCGACCGGAGCGAACCACATGGCACGCTGGACGCCGCGCTGCTTGCTCTCGGCGACACGTTCGATGCCGAAGCATTCGGAGGTGAGCCGTTCGCCACCGCCTGGCTTCGTCGGGCGCAGGTGATCCTGGAGTCGCTCTACGGCCGCTGGCCCGGCAAAGGCACCGTCGTAGCGGTGGAACATCGACTCACCGCCGAGATCGATGGGGTGCCGTGGATCGGCTACATCGACCGGGTCGAACGACAGGGCGACGGTCTGCGGATCGTCGACTACAAAACGTCGTCCCAGGCGATGACGAAGGCTGCTGCAGCGGAGTCCCTCCAGCTTGGCTTCTATCTCCTGGCCGCAGCAGACGACCCCGCGCTGTCGGCTGTGGGGACACCCGTCGCTGCGGAAGCCTGGTATCCGTACGCAAGCCGCAAGCAGAAGTCGGTCAGCGTGCGCCCTTTCGAACCGTCAAACCTCGGCGGTGTCGCAGACCAGCTCACGCGTGCGGCCGAAGGGATCCGTGCGGAGCGTTGGCTCCCGGTTCCCTCCGCGGCATGTGAGCGATGCCCAGTGCGCACCGTGTGCCCGGCCCAACCGGAGGGTCGAGAAGGGTTCATGCCGTGACGGTGCGCGGGGTGACCCTCTCCCAGGAGCAAGCGGCGGTTGTTGCGCACCGTCTCGAGCCCTTGCGAATCTCGGCCGGCGCAGGCACGGGAAAGACCACAACCATCGTGGCCCGGCTTGCGGCGGCCATCGACTCCGGTATCGAACCGGAGGCGGCGCTCGGCATCACCTTCACGAACAAGGCCGCCGAGGAGCTCGCCGACCGCCTCCGCAGCACGCTGCGGGACCATGCGAGCGAGGGACGCGAGGTCGAGGTGACGACGTACCACGGTTTTGCGTTGCGCATCGTGACCGAGTTCGGCGCAGTGGCCGGTGTGGAGCGCGACTTGCAGGTCGTCGGCCCGGGATACGTTCGCCAGCTCCTCCACGAGAGCATCGGCGACGGGCCATACCAGCATCTCGACATGTCGGCTCTGCCGTGGCGAGTCGACGAAGCCGCTGCGCTCGGTGCGCAGGTGGCGGGCAATCTGCTGGAACCGGAAGACGTGGCAGACGCAGCCCCCGACTCCCCCGACGAGGTGTGGCTGAGACGCCTCGAGCTGGTCGAGATGCTGCGGCGCTACCGGCAGCGCAAGCGACAGGTCGGTGTCGTCGACTACGGCGACCTGATTCTGCTCGCTCACCGGGTAGCGTCGGAGTATCCGGAGTTGGCCCACCGCATCCGCAACCGCTACCGATTGGTGGTGCTCGACGAGTACCAGGACACCGACCCCGCCCAGCGGGAGCTGCTCCGGCGCATCTTCGGCAACGGTTTCCCGGTGACGGCGGTCGGCGACGCCGACCAGACCATCTATGAGTGGCGGGGCGCCTCGCTGGAGAACTTCGCCGGCTTTCCCGACCACTTCCGCACCGCCGACTCGCTCGCCGCACCCACCTTGCCGCTGACGCTGAACCGGCGCTCCGGGCCACGGATCCTCACGATGGCCAATGCGATCCGAAACGAGCTTCACGGTGCCGTGGCCATCGATCCGCTCCAACCAGCGGACGACGCTCCGGACTCACTGGCATGCGGGTGGTTCCGTACCGCGTGGGAGGAGGCCACCTGGATCGCCGGGGAAGTGCGACGGCTCCACGACGATGAAGGCGCGGCTTGGGGCGACATGGCCGTGCTGTTCCGCAAGAACCGCCAGATCGCGATGGTGCGCGATGCGCTGGCGCAAGCAGACGTTCCGCTCGAGGTGGCATCGCTGGGCGGCTTGCTCAGCGTGCCCGAAGTGGCCGATGTGCACGCCTGGCTTCGGGTCCTGGGGCGTCCCGACGACAGCGTCGCCGCTGCCCGAGTTCTCCTTGGCGGACGGTATCGCCTCGGCCTCGGCGACCTGGCTCCTCTTGCCTCGTGGGCGAAGACGCAACCGGATGCCGGCGGCGACGACCTCGACTATCCGGTCTTGGAAGCGATCGATCGCCTGCCACAGGTGAACGGCCTCTCCGAAGTCGCCCGGCAACGGCTGGGAGAGTTCCGCGCAACGTATCGGCGGCTGCTGAGCGAAGCGCAAGGGATCACGCTGGTCGACCTGGTTCGCCGCATCGTCGATGCCGTCGACGGTTGGTCGGAGATCGAAGCGATGCAACCGGCCGCTGGACTGTCGGCACGGCTCAACCTCTACCGATTCCTCGACCTGGTGGAGGACTGGAGCCCGCTTGCCGGCCGGCCCTCGCTCGAAGGGTTCCTCGGCTACCTCGACCTCTTGCAGGAGGACCGTTCGTCCGACGAGCTCGACACGGCCCGGGTGGGGAGCCAAGACGCTGTGTCGCTGCTCACCGTGCATCGGGCGAAGGGGCTCGAATGGGAAACGGTCTTCATCCCGGCGCTCGCCGACGCAACATTCCCCACTCGGAGCCAAGGCTTCGACGACCCGCTGGCCAATCCCAAGTGGCTGCCGTACGAGCTCAGGCTCGACTCGGCCGACCTTCCGAATCTCCCTGCAGACTCGCGGGAACGAAAGGCCATTCTCCGAGAACGACACCTCGCTCAAGAGCTCCGCACCGCCTACGTTGCCGTCACCCGCGCCGAGCGGCGGCTGTTCATGACAGGTGCCGCCTGGTACGACAACACGAGACCGAAGACACCGAGCATGCTCCTGGAGCTTGCTCGCACCCAACCAGAGGCCACGCAGATCGGGTGGTGCGACGACCCGGGCGAGCCGCCGACCGACCCCCCTACCGTGGCCGACGCACCCGATCCCCACCTGGCCGGAGGATGGCGCTCGGCGCTGCGGGCCACCCTCGCCGACCCGTCATGGCCACAGCGACAAACGGACGACAGCACCGTGTTCCACCGGCATCTCGAGCAGCTCGAGCTGATGCTCGACGGCCTCCCTGAGCCCCCAGACCTCGATCAAACGACCCAACCGACCACCTCGGTGACCGGTCTCGTGACCCTCGCCTCGTGCCCCAAGCGCTTCTACTGGAGCGAGATCGACCGGCTACCCCGCAAGCCGTCGCCGTGGCTGCAGCGTGGCACCGTGCTCCACCGGCGCATCGAGCTGCACCATCAGGGTATTGCCGCCTTCGACCTCGACAGTGACATCGGGTCGGGCAACGACGAGGCGGCACCTGCCGAAGGAGTCGATGCGTTTCGGGCGTTCCTCGGCTCTCGCTTCGGTGGCATGCGCCCGGCCTACATCGAGACCCCCCTCGACATCGACGTGGAAGGAACGCGAATCCGGGGTCGCATCGATGCGATCTTCGAAGCCGAGCCAGACATGTGGGAGATCGTGGACTACAAGTCGGGCAGGCGCCGTGACGATCCTGCCGCGGTCGTGCAGCTCGAGGCGTACGCCATGGCTGCGGCGGATGGTGCAGTGAGAGGTAGGCGCCCGGAGCGGCTTCGAGTCACGTTTGCGTATTTCGGGACCGACCCACCCGAGGAGGTCTCCCATGAAGTGACGTCGGAGTGGCTCGCAAAAGCGCGACGGCACGTGGAAGCGCTCGCCGAGGCCGCAGGAGGCCGGCAGTTCGAACCGGTGCCGTCTTCCGCCTGCGAGCGTTGTGACTTCCTGACGTTCTGTGACGCTGGGCAACGTTGGATCGCGGCCGCGGCGCCGGACACGGTTCACTGAACCCGCCCACCGCCGACGTCCACGACGATGGTCACCGGACCATCGTTCACCAGCTTCACGTCCATGTGTGCGCCGAAGCGCCCGCCTGCAACCGGAACACCGGCTTGCCCGATCAACACCAGCATGTGATCGATCAGCGGTGCGGCGATCTCAGGCGATGCGGCAGCCGTGAACGACGGGCGTCTGCCTCGGCGCACGTCCCCCAACAACGTGAACTGGCTCACCACCAGCACACCGCCGCCTGCGTCGACGACGGAGCGGTTCATCTTCCCGTCGTCGTCCGGAAAGATGCGCAAGCCGAGGACCTTGTCGACCAAGGCCGCGACCTCCGCCTCGCCGTCGCGGTGACCGATCCCCACGAGCGCCAGGAGCCCCCGCTGGATCTCGCCGACGATCGCACCGTCCACCGTCACGGAGGCCGCCGACACCCGCTGGAGGACTGCTCGCATGACTGATTCTCCCCTTCGGTCGGTGGTGCTGGATGCGCGAGGGCCACGGGTACAGTACGGCGATGCGCCAGATCCCCGCCAATATCGTGCGTGGCTTCCTCATGGGGGCCGCCGACATCGTGCCGGGCGTGTCCGGGGGGACGATTGCCCTCGTGTTGGGGATCTACCGCCGGCTCGTCGCATCGATCCGGGCCGGGAGCTCCGCACTGGGTTCGCTGCTCACCCTGAAATGGGACCGCGCCAGGCACTGGCTCGCCGAAGTCGAATGGGCGCTCCTGCTCCCCCTGTTCGCCGGAATCCTGCTCGCCGTCATCTCTCTTGCCGGCGTGCTCGAGCACCAGCTCGAGACCAATCCGATTCAGATGTCGGCGTTGTTCCTGGGCCTCGTCGCCGGCTCGGCCGTCGTTGCCTGGGGATTGCTCCACCGCAAGGATGCCACACGCCTCACGATCATGCTGGTCACCACAATCGTGGTGTTCGCCGGCCTTGGGCTCCGCGGCGGCGTGACAGAGGACGCGGTCGCACAGGTGTCCGAACCGGCTGCACTGGCGTTCTTTGCGGCCGGGGCATTGGCGATCTGCGCCATGATTCTGCCGGGGATCAGCGGCTCGTTCATCCTGGTCCTGCTCGGCATGTATACGCCGCTGCTGGCTGCGGTGAACGATCGGGACGTCACCACGCTCATCGTCTTCACCATCGGCGCCGCAGTGGGATTGGGAGTGTTCTCACAGATCCTGCATTGGGCGCTCGAACGCCACCACGACACCGTCATGGCGATGTTGATCGGGTTGATGGCTGGTTCACTGCGCGTGTTGTGGCCGTGGCCAAACGGAGTCGAATCGACCCGGCTCGGCGCTCCCGACGAAGCGGTGCTGGTCTCGGTGGTGCTCGCCGTGGCTGCGCTCGCTGTCGTTCTCGCCATCAGCGCCGTCGCCGAGCGCCGCTCCGCGCCCATGCCGCCGGCCGAGAGCGCTACCCCGACGTCGGCGCAGGCGAACTGAAGCGCTGGGCCAGCTGGCCGAAGGCAGCGATGAACTCGGGCCGTTGCCGGGAACCAGGCACTACGCCGACGATCCCTGACACGCCGCGATCGGCGTAACTCCGTACGCACGCCTCGGCTGCATCGAGATCACCAACGATGCCGACCGCGTCGAGGTCCCCCATCCACGCAAGATGTGATGCCCCGACGGCTCGTGCCGCCTGCGCTTCGGTCGCATCCCGTCCGACCGCAACCGGCACCTGGATCGTGGTTCTGACGGTGCGGGCGCCGGCGGCTCTCTGCACGATGGCCTGAGGTTCCTCGAGTCGATCGAGCAAGCTCGCCGGGCAGTTCCACACGTCGGCGAGCCGACCCGCGGCCTCCAGCATGCGGCGACGGCCTGCACCGACGACGAGCGGCGGACGTGGCTGCTGGAACGGGAGCGGATTCAGCATTGCTCCGTCGAGCTTCACACCGTTGCGGTCGAAGTCCACTGGACCGCCGTCAAACAGCTCGACCAGCGCCTCGACGGTGGCCTCGAACACCCGCCGCCGCTCTCCGCCGTCTCCGTATGGGTAGCCGAATGCTCGGTACTCGCCCTCGTACCAACCCGCACCAAGGCCCAGGTCGAGCCGTCCCTGAGATGCGTGGTCGAGCGTGACGGCCATCTTGGCAAGCAGCCCCACGTTGCGGAAGGCGACACAATTCACGAGGTGGCCCAAGCGAACGCGCTCGGTAACGCCGGCGAGGTAGGCGAGGCCGGTCCATGCTTCGTGCAGTGGCGCTGCCGGGTCGGCAATGCCCTGCAGATGATCGACCAGCCAGATCGAGTCGAGCCCGTGCGTCTCGGCGAGCTTCGCATCGGCGACCACGTGCTCCCACTTCGCCGTGAACTGGGTCAGGACGAGACCGAACTCCATGTGACTCCTCTCCCCGCGGGGAAAGCGAGCCTACTGACTGAAGCGGTTCGGGGCGGAGGGTGACTCGTCGGCTGCCGGCTCCAACGGCGGCAACATCAGCCGAAACAGGATGGGCGAGAACACGGCGGTGACGCCCACGAGGAGGATCGCGCCGGCCTCGAGGCCCTCGTCGATGACGCCGAGATCATTCCGGCCGAACTCGGCGAGGGCGATGATGACGCTGAGCTGCCCGGCGAGCAGTACCCCGGCCCCGAGCGACTCTCTCAGCGTGAAGCTGCGGAGCTGGAGGATCAGCGACGCGATCAGCTTGCCCCCGATGGCGATGAGGATCAGCAACAGCGCCTTGGTGAGTACCCCGCTGTCCTGCAACACCGAGAGCGGGAAACGGACACCGACCGAGATGAAGAACACCGGGATGAAGAAGCCGTAGGCAAAGCCGGCCAAGCGGGTCTCCAACTCGCCCGAGTTGCGGAACACAAACGCAAATGCCGCACCGGCGAGGAACGCTCCCAGAATCGGCTCGACCTTGAGCACCACGGAGATACCGACGAACACCAACAGCAACGCCAGGCTGGCGCGAATCCCGAGCTCGTCGGGGTCGTGCGTCGTGAACAACCGCTCGAACCTCTCAGGAAACCACCAAGCCATGCGCCGCATCACGATCAGGATCACGGCGAGGATGGCGAAGAGCGCCGGCACCCGGACGAGTCCCCAGCCGAAGCCGTTGAGCACCCACACCCCGAAGATCACAATGCCCGCCGCAGAGAGGAACTCGGCGAGGACTGCCGCCACGATGGTGATCTGACCCAGCGGCGTTGCCGAGCGCGACGTATCCCGTAACGCGGGAATGACGATCCCGAGAGACGCTGCTGCCGTCAGCAGTGTCAGGAAGATGCGCTGGTTCGTGCTCTCGAGATCGAGCAAGCCGAATCCAAACCACATCGCACCGAGGAACAACCCGAACATCAGGAGGCCGAAGAAGATGGGCCCCGAACCCTGCCGCTCGAGCCGCTCGAAGTCGATTTCGAATCCGGCGAGGAACATCAGCAGGAGCAATCCGAGCTCGGCGAGGAACTCGATGAACTCGAAATCTGCAGTGCCTCTCGCCACGATGCCGAGGACCTCGGGACCGATGAGCAGACCGAACAGGATCTCCAACACGACGGCCGGGAGACCGACGCTTCGTGCGATCAGCGGAAGGAAGAATGCGGCTGCGCCGATGATGATGAGGGTCCAACCTCCGGGAAGCACTCCGGAACCCTCGGCGGCGAGGAGCAGAAACCCGCTCATAGGGTGGTGGTCGGCACGAGCAAGATCGAGCTGCGCACCCGTTGCACCAGGTGGCCGGTGATACCCAGCCTCCACGGCATCATGGGCAAGTCGGGCGTCGACAACACCAGCAAGCTGGCACCCGCGGCCAATTCGTCGATGACCCGTACCGGATTGCCGCGGCGTACGCGCCGGCGCACATGGACGCCCTGGACCGCCGCCTCCTCCCGTAGCCACGCAGCCGAGATGCGGGCGTCGTCCACCGCTTCCGATCCGCTCACGAACGTCGGCGGGACGACAGACACGCCAACGAGGGTTGCCCCGGTGGCATGTGCCAGGTCGATCGCCGACCGTCCCGCCGCCTCTCCCGAAACCGTCCGTCGCGCCGGGACGAGGATGCTCGAATACGGGTGGCGGTTCCGGCACAACAACACGGGAATGTTGGCCTTCGCATACTGATTGATGGTCCGCGTAACCCTCACCCGACCGAGCCAGCGGCCTTGAGCCGGCGCCGGCACCGCAAGCGTCCCGATGCTCTCGGTCGCAGCCAACTCCACCAAGCCGGCAGGCAGCGAACCGGTCACGGGCCGGACATCGACCGCAACGCCATCGGTCTTGGCCTCCAGCTCCTCGAGGAGACGCTCAACGGTCTCGACACGCCCGAGGTCGCGCTCGGCGACGAGGTCCCGATGCACGACCATCAGCTCTTCGGCTTGCGAGTTCCGAACCAGGCTGATGGCCTCGGCAACGGCCGACTCCAGGTCCTCTTCGGTGTCGAGGACGACGGCGACCTTCCGGCCGAAGTTGAGCGGGAAGCGCGACTCGCCTGACGTGAAGGTGTTGACGATACCGGCGTAGTCGGCGGCGGCGCCGACGACCGTCACCCGATCCCCGGCTTCGAACCGAGTCGAACCTTGCGGGATGATGAGCTCGTTGTCGCGCAGCACGGCGGCCACGACCCACGTCTTCGAGTGCAAAGAACGAAGCCGCTTGCCCCGGACCGGCGAATCCGGGGCGACGACGAACTCGATCGCCTCGGCTTTTCCCTGCGCAAAGGCGGTCGACGCAACACGTCTCGGCTCGAGCAACACCTCGACATGGCGTGCGGTCAACTGATGAGGTGCGTAGACCGGGACGTCGAGGGCTCGGTAGTCACTGAGACGATCCGGGTCGGCGGCCACCGCAACCACACGGAGCAGTCCCGCCTCCTGGGCGAGCCGCACGGCTTCGAGGTTGAGATCGTCATCGTCCGACGCCGCAACGAGTGCGTCCGCTTCTTCGAGACCGGCGCGGCGGAGCACGAGCGCGCTGGAACCGTCGCCAACGATGGCATCGAACTTGCGAATGCCCTCGGCAGCGCCGAAGCGCAGCGGATCCGTATCGATGACCGACACTTCCCAGAGCTCGCCCAAACGGCGCAACAGCTCCCTCGTGGTGCCCCCGGCCCCGACGACAATGGCTTTCATGGACCTCTCCAGCGGGTATTGCGGCAACCCGCACCTGTCGTGTGGCGCCATTATGGCCCGATCCGCGGTCGGGGACCGCAGAATGCCGGCAGCGGCACGATCTCGCCCTCTTTGCCCTACGCCGGCGACGGCCTCAGGTGATCAGTCGATCACGCCCTTCTGGCGAAGCGCCGCAATGGCTGCGGGTTCGAAGCCGACTTCGGCCAGCACGGCGACGGTGTCCGCGCCGGGAGCCGGTGCAGGGGTTGCTCTGCGCGACGCCGGGGTGCGATCGAAACGAGGAGCGGGAGCAGGCCGCGGCGGGCCGTCTTCGGTGACGAACGTGCCGCGCGCAACGAGGTGTGGATGTTGGGGCGCTTCCGCCATGGAGAGCACCGGGGCCACGCACGCATCCGAGCCTTCGAACACCCGCTCCCATTCCGCCTGCGTACGGGTGCGGAAGCAGTCCTCGAAGCGCCGGTGGAGCTCAGCCCAACGGCCGCGGTCGAACTGGGAGGGAAGGTCGTCAGGCTCGAGCTCGAGCCCCTCGAGCAGCGCTGCGTAAAACGGTGGCTCGATGGCGCCAACGGCCATGTATTTGCCGTCTGCTGTGGCGTAGCACCGGTAGAACGGTGCGCCACCGTCGAGCAGATTCGATTCGCGCTCGTCTCCCCACAGCCCGATCGCCCGCATCTCGTAAGCCATCGTCAGCAGCGAAGTTGCCCCATCGACCATTGCTGCATCGACCACCTGACCGCGACCCGACGTCGTGCGCTCGTGAAGTGCGGCGAGCACCCCCAGCGCCAGGTACAACGACCCACCGCCGAAGTCACCAAAGAGGTTGAGCGGAGGGGGCGGCGGCCCGTCGGCGGCACCGACCGAATGCAGGGCCCCCGTCAACGCGATGTAGTCGATGTCGTGCCCGGCGCGCTCGGCGAGCGGCCCGTGCTGCCCCCAACCGGTCATGCGCCCGTACACGAGCTGCGGGTTGGCATCCATGCACACCTCGGGTCCCAGGCCGAGCCGCTCCATCACGCCAGGACGCATTCCTTCGAGGAGCACGTCCGCCGTCCCGATGACGCGCTTTGCCGCCGACGTGCCATCGGGGTGTTTGAGATCGAGGGCGACCGATCGCCGGTTACGCCCCATCAGGAGGCGCAAAGGATCGGAAGGGCCGCCGCGGCGGTCGATACGGATGATCTCCGCCCCGAGATCGCTGAGGAGTGCGGCACAGAACGGCACCGGCCCGATGGCCTCGATCTCGACGACGCGGAGCCCGGTGAGCGGTCCCATGGCGCGACCGTACCAGTCGTGGCAGAGCTGTCCCAGGTGGTCATGGCGGATCCGGCTCGCCGGTAGTCTGTCCGCCGCATGGATCCATCTCTCGTGTCTGCACGCGACCTCACCAAGCGATTCGACGAGTTCGTCGCGGTCGACTCGATCGACTTCGAAGTCCGCCCCGGAGAGGCGTTCGGCTTCCTCGGGCCGAACGGAGCGGGCAAGAGCTCGACAATGCGGATGATCGGTGCCGTGTCGCCACGTTCAGCCGGCGACCTCTCGGTTCTCGGGATCGATCCGGACGTCGGCGGCGCCAGCATTCGCGCTCGTCTCGGGGTGGTGCCGCAGGAAGACAACCTCGATACCGAGCTCCCCGTCGGCGAGAACCTCATGATCTACGGGCGGTATTTCGATCTGCCGCGACCGGTCATTCGTGAGCGTATCAAGGAGCTGCTCGAGTTCGCACAGCTCGAATCCCGAGAGAAGTCCAAGGTCGACTCGCTCAGCGGCGGCATGAAACGGCGGCTCACCATCGCGCGCGCCCTGATCAACCGCCCCGACCTGCTCCTCCTCGACGAGCCGACCACAGGGCTGGATCCACAAGCGCGTCACCTGCTGTGGGACCGGCTGTATCGCCTCAAACAAGAAGGGGTGACGCTCATCATCACGACCCACTACATGGACGAGGCGGAGCAGCTCTGCGACCGGCTCGTCGTGATGGACAAGGGCAAGATCGTCGCCGAGGGCTCACCTCGTGAGCTGATCGAGCGCTACAGCCCGCGCGAAGTCGTTGAGCTTCGCTTCCCGGTCGGTGTACAGGAGCAAGTCCTCGCCCAACTCGACGGAACCGCGACCCGGACCGAGGTGTTGCCCGATCGAGTCCTGCTCTACACCGAGGACGCCGACATCACCACGGCGGCGGTGCACGCCCGTGGGCTGCAACCGGAGACGGTGGTCGAGCGCCGGAGCAGCCTCGAGGACGTCTTTCTCCGCCTCACCGGCCGCTCGCTCGTCGACTGATGACCACGCGAGGCGCGCTGCGCTATTTCGAAACGCGGGCCCGGGTGTACCGTCACGTCTGGCGGGGTTCGATGATCTCGACGTTCCTCAATCCCATCATGTTCCTGGCCGCGATGGGACTCGGGCTCGGCTCGCTGGTCGACGAGGGGCCAGGCGCCGCCACCCTCGAAGGTGTGTCGTATCTGGCGTTTCTCGCACCCGGGCTGATGGCGGCGACGGCGATGCAAGCGGCCGCCGGCGACAGTAGCTGGCCCGTCATGGCGGGGATCAAGTGGCTCAAGACGTACGATGCTGCGCTGGCCACCCCGGTCGGTGTGCCCGATCTGGTCACCGGACACGTGGCGTTTGTCACCGTGCGAGTGGTGTTCGCCAGCGGGGTGTACGGGCTGATCGCAGCTGGATTCGGAGCCCTCTCCGTCCCCTCGGCGCTGCTGGCAACCCTGCCGGCCGGCCTCACCGGGTTGGCGTTTGCCGCTCCGGTCACCGCCTACACGGCCTCGCTGCAACGCGAGACCGGCCTGACTGCACTCTTCCGCTTCGGCATCGTGCCCATGTTCCTGTTCTCCGGCACCTTCTTCCCCATCAGTCAGCTCCCCGGCTACATGCAGCCGCTGGCGTACCTCACTCCCCTCTGGCACGGCGTCGAGCTCACCAGGGCCGCGGCGCTGGCCACGTCGCCGGCGTGGAACCCTGTGGCCCACGTCCTCGTGCTGATCGTCTTCACGGTCGCTGGAACGATCTTGGCAATTCGACAGCTCGGCGGGCGGTTGATCACATGACCACCGGGACCTTCTGGCCGCGGGTGATGCCGCTGCGCTTCGCCACCAAGCGCGCAGCGACGCTGGTGGAGCGCAACCTGCTCGTGTACCGGCAGGTTTGGGGCGTGTTGGTGTCCGGCTTCTTCGAACCGGTCTTCTATCTCTTCTCGGTGACGATCGGGTTGGGCCAGCTCGTGGGCGACATCACGATGCCGGACGGGTCCACCGTGAGCTACGCAGCGTTCGTCGCTCCTGCGTTGCTCGGCGCCTCTGCCATGAACGGACCCGTGTTCGAGTCGTTTGGCATCTTCTTCAAGCTCAAATACGCCAAGATCTACGATGGGGTGCTGGCGACGCCGGTCACGCCGCAGGAGATCGCCGTCGGTGAGATCACGTGGTCGCAGATCCGGGGAGCGTTGTACTCGGCTGCGTTCCTCGTCGTGATGGGCATCATGGGCCTCATCGAGTCGTGGTGGGGCCTGCTGGCGCTACCGGCGGCCATGCTCGTCGGGCTCGCATTCGGCGCCGTTGGAATGGCCGCGACGACCTACATGCGCTCGTGGCAGGACTTCGATCTGGTGTCGCTGGCCACCATGCCGATGTTCCTCTTCTCGGCGACGTTCTATCCGCTGGACATCTACCCGGAGTGGCTCCAGACGGTGGCGCGCCTGTCGCCGCTCTATCACGCTGTTGAGCTGATCCGTGCGTTCACACTGGGCATCATCGACAGCAGCATCGTGGGCCACGTCGCGTTCTTGCTCGTGATGGTCTTTGCAGGGCTCGCCGTCGCCGGCCGGCGTATCGAGGCGCTGCTCCTCAAATAGCCGGCGCAGCCGCGTCAGCTGCGGCGGATGCGAGTGTCGCCGGTCAGCGGATCACGGTCGAGCACGATCAGGTCTTCGATGCGTTCCCGCAGCTCGGGCACGTGGCTGACCGCGACGACCAGTCGGCTGGAATCGCCGGCGATCAGGGCTTCGATCCCTTCCATTGCCAGGTCCAGGTGCTCCGGATCGAGCGAGCCGAAACCTTCGTCGAGGAAGAACGCATCGAGCCGACCACCGGTGCGGGTGACCATTTCTGCAAGCGAGAGCGCCAGCGCAAGCGAAGCGAGAAAGGTCTCACCGCCGGAAAGGCTCGACGACTTGCGGACGGCGTCGGCAGCGGTGAGGTCTACGATCGAGAACGTGCCGTCCTCGGTGAATTCGTAGCGCCCGGATGAGAGGCGCGAGAAATGGGTACTCCCGAGCCGGGCGAGCCGATTTCGCTCGTCATCGAGCAAGAACCGAACGAAGCGCGCATTCGTCAGGTCCGCGACGAGCCGCTCGAACCTGGCGAGGTCGGCCTCGAGCAGCTCCTGCTGTGCGAGGAGATCCTCGGCGGCGTCGATCTCAGCGGCATCGCGCCGCACCTGCTCCTCGAGATGGGCCGCCGCCGCACCCGCCGCACCGAGCGCTGCTGCGAAGTCGCCTTCGACGCCGGCCTCGGTCAGCAGGCTCTTGCGCTCATCGGTGGCGCTGATATGAGCCGCCTGTGCCTGCTCATTCATCAAGGAGAGTCGCGAGAGCTCCTCCTGCCAATCCGTCAGCAGCCTCACAGCTGCAGCGCCGATGGCTTCGGCATCATCGGATGCGACCACGAGGTCGGCACCGAGCCGGGCTGCGAGGTCGGCGACCTGGATGCGGAGGCCAGAGAGGCGTTTGGCAACCTCCTGTTCGTCCCTGATCGCTTGGTCGTGTTGGTTACGCACCTGCTCGACGGCCCGCCGTGCGTCGTTCAATCGCGCTTCCTGGGCGGCAACTTGGTCCCGTGCAGAAGCAAGCAATTCGGTGGGATCGCCGGCTCCCAGCAGCTCGGACAGCCTGTCTGTGGTCTCCAACAACTCGGTTTCGGCGGCACGGTGACGTTCGGCTCCCGCCAACGATTCGGTCTCGGCGAGCGCAAGGGACGCAGCCGTGGCCTCGAGCTGTTGCTCGGCGGCCGACAGCTCGGACGCTGCGGCGGAGCGGACGGCTTCGGCGCCGGCTCGCAGCCGGGTGGCTTCCTGCGCGGCGACCGCGGCGGCTGCGACGGTCGACCCGGTGTCTCCGGACGGAATCGTCGCCACCTCCTGGGCGCATACCGGGCAGGTTTGGCCCACGCTGAGCTCGCGCCGCAGCGATGCCGCCATGTCGGCATGCTCGGCTGCATGCAGGCGCGCTGCGGTCGCTGCCTCCGCAGCACTCGCCGCAGCCAGATCCTCCTCCGCCGCCTGCAGCCTCGCCTGTGCGTTGGTCCACGCCAGCTGTGCCCGCTCGTGCGCCGATTTGAGCTCCTCGACTCGGCGCAGCCGCGCAGCGTTGCGGGCGCCGGCTTCCTGAACGGCGCGTCGTTGCGGCTCCGCGGCTGCGAGCAGGCCGGCCGCCTCCTCCAGCCGCCGACGCTCTTCGGAACGCTCGACACCGGACAACGCCTCTTCCGCGGCAACGACCTCGGCCTGCGCGGCCTCGAGAGCGTCAGCCATGCGAACCCGTTCGGCCCCACTCTGCTCGGCTTGGGCGACCAGCTCCTCGGTGAGATGCAGCACCGGCAGCCGTGCCGAGTACGGCTCGAGGGCCTCGCGCCTGGCCGCACTCTGCGCAGCTTGCTCGGAAGCTGCCGCGATCTGTGTATCGAGGTCGTGGATTCTCGGCTCGAGCTTGCGTAGCAGCTCTAGCCTCGCTTCGGCCGACTCGAGCTGCGTGCGGGTTTCGGCAAGCCGGACGGCGACTCGTTCCAGCTGCTCGGTGCGCACCCGCAGCTGCCCCAACGCCGCTGCCAACTCGCTCGTGCGCTGCTTCGCGATGTCGCGCATCGAGTCGATCCGGTCGTGGCCGAAGACACCTTTGAGCACCGCATCTCGTTCTGCGGGCCGGGAGCTGAGGAATTCAGCGAAGCGTCCTTGCGCCAGCAGCACCGAGCGACTGAAGGCGTCGTAGTCGAGACCGAGGAGCCGGGCGATGGTGTCGTTGACCTCGCCTTCCATCGTGATCTTCTCAGCAGGTTCGGCGTCCCCGTCGCCCTCGTAGCGATACAGCGCGTGCTGGCTGGCGCCCTTGCGCCGCAACGACCGCACGACCTCCCAGATCTCGCCTTCCACCTCGAACCGCAGCATCACGCCGCCGTCGCCGGCCCGCTGATGGATGAGCGACTTGGTGTTGGCACCGGCTGCGGAGGTCTTGCCGTAGAGCGCAAAGGAGATCGCATCGAGCAACGAAGACTTCCCGCTCCCGATCGGACCGACGACCCCGACGAGGCCTCGGCCCCGGAAGTCGAAGGCGTTGTCGCCGCCGAAGTACGAACGGAAGTTGCGCAGGCTCAGCTCAAGCGGACGCATAGCCGGCCTCCTCCATCAACGAACGGAACGCCTGCAGAAGTGCGTCGTCTGCAGGAATGCCACTGTCCTGCTGGACGTAGTCCGCATACATCTCGTCGAGGGAGCGATGTCCCCGCTCTACGGGGTCGGCGTCCGCCCGCGGATAATCGGCGTGCACCTTCACCACGAAGTCGAACTCTTCGCGTGCCCGTTCAGCAAGGCCCGGATCCGGGCCGGCGGTCTCGACGGTCAAGTCCAGATAGGCCTCCCGGAGATCGTCTCGGACGAGGAGGTCCTGCCACGCCCCCTTGGCACGCACGAGGCGGCGGCCCCCGGTGAGCGGCTTGGAGGTGACCGCAGCCGGGCGTCCGGGCTCGACGTCAACGATCACGACACGCTTGCCCTCGCCTGCTTCGCCGAAGTCGAGCTCCAGGAGTGACCCTGCATATTGGGCCGGCACCTTCGCTCCCGGCACGGGCTGCGGCGCATGGATATGACCAAGCGCCACGTACTGCGGACCTGGCGGGATGGCCTCGGAGGTTGCCGCATACGCCGCCCC
>DATHZQ010000146.1:0-3396 GCA_035458525.1 Acidimicrobiia bacterium | reverse complement strand
CGGTGATGGTGGTCTCGTAGGAGTACACCAGCACGCCGTCGGGGGCGAGCGGCACGGTGTCGTCGCCCGAGACGAGGGTCATGTCGGCGTTGGTGATCCCGAGATCGGGGTCGCCGATCACCACCGGGAAGAGACCGGTGTCACCCGTGTTCTCTACGCGGAAGCAGTAGATTACCGGCGTGCCGACGACTCCGGACACGAGCTCGTCCGTTCCCTCGACCCCCGGACACGCGCTGCCTCCCGCATCGAGCACAGTCTTCTCCAGCGAGATCGCCGGTCCGACGAGTTGCACCTGCGCATCGTTGCTGTCGGTGACGTCCTCGAGGCCGGGTATGGGACCTTCGCCGTCGAAGGGTGTGCCGGTGACGACGGCGGTGTTGACAAGGTCAGCGGTGATGGTGGTCTCGTAGGAGTACACCAGCACGCCGTCGGGGGCGAGCGGCACGGTGTCGTCGCCCGAGACGCGGGTCATGTCGGCGTTGGTGATCCCGAGATCGGGGTCGTCGATCACCACCGGGAAGAGGTCGGTGTCACCCGTGTTCTCTACGCGGAAGCAGTAGGTGACCGCCGTGCCGTCCACGCCTGTCACCAACTCGTCCGTACCTTCGACCCCCGGACACGCGCTGCCCGCCTCCAGCACGGTCTTCTCCAACTCGATCGCTGGTGCGACCTGACGCGTGACGAGCAGGATGCCGCCGCCGCTCCACGTTCCGGACTCGGGCAACGTGGGGAACCCGTTGTTGTCGCGTGGCGACTCGAGCTGCACGGCCAGCCAGGTCGACCCCGCCGGCATCAGGATGTCGGTCTCGACGACGGCCCACTCTGGTCCCACGTCGCCGCCCCGGACCGCAACCACTGGGGCGTTGGCGATCACCGGCCCGCACGCGGTCTGGTTGGGTGGAGTGAATGGGTCGATCACGCCCTCCGAAGCCCCGTAGGCGGGATTCATCGTGCCGTCGTCGAAGACGAGCTCGTCTGTCGCCGTTGGCGCCGTTCCCGACCCCGTGGCCACCCAGATAACCGACACTCGACATTGCCCGTTGGCGCGAGGCGAATCCCAGTCGGCGCCTCCGTGGCTGGTCTGCAGCGTCACGACAGTGTCGACGGTAAACGGCTCATCGAATTCGTAGGTCACGGTGTCGGTCGTGGCGTCGACGCCCAGTTGCCCGCCGCCGCCGAAATACCAGTCTGCACCGACCTTCCAGCTGATGTCGGTCACTTCGTCGCAGGGAGAGGTGTCATAAGCGACCGTAACCGTGGCGCCCCACCAGGTGCTGGTACCGGCGTCCACCGGATCGGTGGGCGGCGTGATGTCGACGGTGTACGTGCCCGCCGCACCATCACCGAAGAGGTCTGTGATCACCGTTGCATAGGTGAAGACCTGCGGGAATCCGGCGGGATCCGCGATGGCGCTGTCCGACGCGACGAAGTCGGGTGCAAGTGCTGAATCGCCGTTGGTTCCCGATGGTCCCGTGATGTCGATTCCCAAGGTCGTGTCTGGCGGTGCCGGCGCCGCGACATTGAACTTGCCCGTCCATTCGACGACTGCGGCCGCAACAGGGCCGGATACCGCGAGAGAGACTCCGCCGGCGGGTTCGACGATGTTGTTGTGCATCCCCACACCGACCGCCGTGGTGGCTAGACATCCCTCGATCGATACGGGAATGTCGATCACCTCGGCGGAAGCTGGAGACGGCAGCGGTTCGAGAATCGCCAGGATCATTCCGAGAACCAGCAGTATTCCGAATGCGCGTGATGGAGCGCCCTTGCGATGCGACTTGTGGTGACCCACGGTGTCATCCCCCGTTTCGAGTTGCCGGCATTCTTGCCGACCTGGTTGCCAACGCTTTTGCGGATCAGATCTCGAGCATTCTCGCCGATCGGCTAGCGCATTTCCAAACACCATCGTACGAATCGGTCCCTGGGGATTGGTGGATTCTCGATGTGGGCAGCTGCTGGAGGCACGAAAGGGTCGTCGCGCTTCGTTGCGGGACGCCTACTCGCGGTCAGGCGCGGGCCTTGTCCGTCAACCGCAGGTTGTACCAGCCGCCATCGCCGGCCCGCCCCACGACCATCTCGGCCACTTCTCGGACCATTGGATTGCGATCAGCTGCGGCGCGTCGCAGGGCCGTCTCGATCTCGGGACCATCGAACACCGTGAGCGCCACGACCGCTCTGCGTCTGACCTGTGGCGGTCCGCCGGCGAGCACCTCGAGCAAGGTCGGTATGGCGCTTGGATCGCCGATCTCTCCAAGGGACGCCACCGCGGCCTCACGCACGAGGCGATCGGGGTGGGCGGCGGCTGCCTCCTCGAGCCAGGCCAGCGCCGCAGGCGACCCAATCGCACCCAGCGCCGTCGCTGCGGCTTCCACGACGCGGGCGTCGTCGTCGTGCCGCGCCTCCATGACCAGTTCCAGCGCCCAGGCTCCGAGCGTTCCAAGCATCTCCACGGCCGTGGCACGCACGGAGGCATCATCGTCGAACGCGGCGCGGGCCTCGACTCCGGCCCTCACTCCTGCTTCGGAGAGCAGGTCGCGACATGCGGCGAGCGCCAGACGTCGGATGGTGGGATCGTGGTGATCGAGGTGCCGCACCGGCTCGTCGAGCACATCCTCGAGGCGGTCCACGCTCATGAGCGTACGGTAGCGCTTGGAGCAGAGGGGAGCAGGGCGATGCGCTTGACCCGCCTCGACCGTGCTCGGTACGCTGCGAACGATCGTTCGTTTGTTAGCTGAGGAGCCATCTTCGTCAGGTGGCTTGGCTCCGGGAGGGAGCGCAGGCATGACCGAGGATGTCTTGACCAAGGTCGATGCCGGGGTTGCGACGATCACGCTCAACCGGCCCGGCAAGCTCAACGCGTTCACCGCGCCGATGCTCGACGCATTCATGGCTGCCCTCACCGAAGCAGCGGCCGACGTTCGGATCAGAGTCGTCACGCTCACGGGATCGGGACGAGGCTTTTGCGCAGGTCAGGACCTCTCCGACCGGAAGGTGGCTCCCGGGGACGATGCGCCCGACCTCGGCAAGTCGCTCGAAGAGCGCTACAACCCCGCGGTGAGGTTGTTACGGACCATGCCGAAACCCGTCATCGTCGGCGTGAACGGTGTTGCGGCGGGTGCGGGAGCGAATCTCGCCCTTGCCGGTGACCTCGTGATCGCAGCCAAGTCCGCGCGGTTCGTTCAGTCGTTCGCCCGCCTGGGCCTGGTTCCCGACTCAGGAGGCACATTCTTCCTGCCCCGAGCGCTCGGGATGCCCCGCGCCGTCGGCCTGGCGCTCACCGGCGACACATTGTCGGCGCAGCAGGCTGCGGAATGGGGCCTGATCTGGCAGGTCGTCGACGACGACGCGCTCCCTGGAGTGCTCGCAGATCTCGCTGCACAACTCGCCAAGGGACCC
>DATHZQ010000145.1:0-2760 GCA_035458525.1 Acidimicrobiia bacterium | reverse complement strand
GGCCGCCTCGGCGATCGCCGCCTCTCGCGCGGCGCCGTCCAGACCCGGAATGCTCTTCCCGATCTCCTTCTGGCGAGCCCGCAACTCCTCGGCGCCGCTGCGCACTTCACGGCGGTTGCGGTCGAGGTCGACGAGAGCCGGCACGTCGACATCGAGACCGCGGCGCTGCAACGACGCGGTCAACACATCTGGGTCATGGCGGAGGAGGGCGACATCGATCACAGTGGACGATGTTACCGAGAGCGTGACCTCACCTGGCCAGAGCCCGGTCGATGGCAGCGTGCTCCTCGGGCGAGAGCTTCTCGGCGCCACGGCCGCCACGCACCTGCTTGGCGAAGAACAGAGTCTCGCCGCGCCCGACGAGCACGGTGAGCACCATGCCGTCGCCGACTCGGTCGAGCAGAGCGATCGCCCGCGAGAGGTTGCCGGTGATGTCACCGAACGCATCGAAGCTGACCACTCCTAGGTGGGAGATCGCATGGGGGAGCGCTGCCTCGACGGATTCCAGGCGCGGCTGCATGTTGGCGAGCAGCGCCTCGGCAGCAGCCAGGTCCGTGTCCATCTCCCGCAACAGCCCGACGATGTCGCCGTCCTTCGGTACGGCGCGGAGGCGTCGCCGCAGACCGGCGACCTGCACGGTCAGGATCAAGGAGACCAGGAGGGCGGCGGAGGCGATGGCGACGGCTGTGACGATCATCGTGCGTTGGTGGCGAAGACGACTTCCCACACGTTGTTGTCGGGCTCTGCATCATCGACGATCGACACCGACACCTGCAAGGTGTAGAGGGTCTCGGGCTCGAGGTTGAGGCTGGCGAACTCCAGCGGCTTGGAACTCCCTGGTTCGAGCGCGGCGATGAACCGCCGCTCCAGGAACGGCTCGACTCGCTCGGCGCCACCCACCGCGAGAATCAGCGTCACCTCGATCTCCTCCTGCAAAACGTTGCCCGCGTTCGTCACGATGGCGGTGACGTCGAACGTGTCCGAGAACGGCAGCACGGCCACACCGTTGCGATCTCCCGTCGGCTCCGGCAGCGTGTTCGCCGTCACCGAGACGTCGTGACGCTCGCCGAAGCTCCTGCGCAGCCGGAGCCGGCGGGCGACACTCTCCACGTCGGTGGGATCCTCACCGTCGATGAACGCGACCTGGGGAAAGTCGGGCGGCGGAACGTCCGTCTCGAGGAGGAGTACCCCTTCCCGAAACGAGGCGTAGGCCTGATCCCCGATCCGGAGCTGCATGACCGCTTCGACGAAGGCGGGAGGCGCCGTCACTGCGTCGTCCGGTTGCTCCATCACCTCGACCACCGCCTCGTCGAGCGAGTCGATCCCCTGGTGCCACGCCCCTACGGCCACAGCCATGAAGCCGTGGAGCTCCGCGGCAGCCCGCGTCACTTCGGCCTCCTCGAGAAGGTCCGCAAGCTCCGAGGTCTGCTCCCCCAACAGCTCGATTCGAGCGACGATCTCCGGGCGATCGGTGCTGACGAGCGAGCCGAACAGATCGCGCAACGTCTGAGCCACGACGAGCTCCTCCTGCACGATCTCGTCGACGAGGCCGAGATAGTCGAGCGTTTGCCGATTCTCGGTCCGATAGCGAACGGCGAGCACGATCAGAGAGACCATGACGGCGAGCGTGAAGAACAGGGCGAGTCGCCGCCGCCGGCGGGCGCTCCTCTTGAGGACGAGAGAAGACGTGGTCATGCGTACTTGGGAGGAGGGGGGTTCGCCCCTCTCTCTTTCGCTCCTTCGGGAGCCGGAACGGTGGCCCGCCCCGGTAGTGGGACGGGGAAACAACAATCGCCGATCTGCCCACTCCGGCTCCGGGACTGGTCTACCACAGGAGGAGCGCGCTCGGCCACTGTTGGTGGGCGAGGAGGGACTTGAACCCTCACGAGTGTTACCTCACAGGAACCTGAATCCTGCGCGTCTGCCAATTCCGCCACTCGCCCAGATGGGACCGCGATGGTACCAGCGAGACGGAACTCTTCGTCCACTGCAACTGCCGGAGACACGGCACAGCGGCGCCGGTCTCGCTCGGCGAACGGTCGGCGACGGACGTTCGCACAGTTCGTTCGTACAATCCCGACCGTGGGACTGGCCCGGAAACTCGAACGGCGGCTCGAGATGCTCGTCGACGGCTTGTCGGCGGCGATCTTTCGCGGAGGCATGCATCCGGTGGATCTGGCCGGGCGATTGGTCCGCCAGGCCGATCTGCTCGTCACCGAAGGACCCGCCGGCGCGAGCGTCCCCAACCACTTCATCGTCCTCGTCAACCCGAGAGATCTCGCCGCAGATGTCGATCGGCAGGCGCTGGACAGGGAGCTCGGCCGGGCGCTCGCGGCTACCGCTGCAGAGCGAGGGTGGAGAACCGGCGGCGAGGTCTCGGTCAACGTCGCGTCAGACCCAGCGGTCAACGTGGGATCGATCGGGTGCACCACAGACACGGTGCCCGGACCCATGCCGGCATGGGCTCAGCTGATCGACGCGCTCGACGGGTCCGTGTACGAGATCGGTGACAATCGCGCCCTCGTCGGCCGGTCGTCGAAGGCCGACATCTCGCTCCCCCAGGCCGAGGTCTCGCGCCGTCACGCCGTCATCTACCGGCGCGCAGGTGGCGTCTGGATCGTGGACCTCGGTTCGGCGAACGGCACCATCGTCAACGGCGTGAAGGTCGACGGTGAGCCCATGGCGCTGCGCACCGGCGACCAGATCGTCCTCGGAAGCGCTACCTTGACGCTGCGATTCATCTGACCACGAGCAGAGCAC
>DATHZQ010000144.1:0-32181 GCA_035458525.1 Acidimicrobiia bacterium | reverse complement strand
GGACGGCTCGATACACAGCCCCGAACCTGTTTCGCGTGAAACAAGAAGAGGGACCCCAGAACATGGGGCCCCTCATCGTCGAATTCCGTGAGACTGAATCGTCAGCTGGCGTCACCGCTCGGAGAAATCACCACGGCGCGGTGGGGCTCGACACCCTCCGAGAACGAGTCGACCCCGTCGATTTCGCCCACGGCGTCATGCACGACCTTGCGATCTGCCGGATTCATGGGTTCCAGCATGATCTCGCCGCCGTCGGCCAGGACTCGCTCCGCCTGACGGACGGTGTAGATCTTCAACGCTTCGCGCCGCCGTTCACCGTATCCGTTGATATCGAGCCGCATCCTGGGCGCCCCGAACGTCTTGCGCTGCACCACGGTGCGGGTGATCTCGTGCACGGATTGCATCGTCGCACCCTTGCGGCCGACCAGGGCCTCGGTGTCGTCGCCCGTCACGTTGACCTTGAGAATATCGTCGTCGATTTCCGTCTCGACCGAGCCCTCGAGACCAAAAGCCTCGAGCAGACCGGTGATGAACGTCGCCGCGACGGTCGCTTGCTCTTCGATGGTGGCCTCCTGGGTGTCGCCGCCTGTGGCGTTCCGCTTCGACTCGCTACGACCGACCTGGCGTTGCCCCTGAGGGGCCTTCGACTTCGGTACGGCCGGCGTGTCCGTCGCCGGAGACGTTTTGCTCTCCGGTCCCGATGATTCGGTGGGCCTCCCGGAACGGCCGTCTGATGACTTCTTCTTCGTGCCGCCGCTTCGCGACGGTTCCTCACGGCGGTTCCTCTGACCCCCAGCCTTCGGTTGCGACGTCTCGCCGGCTGTCTCGCCGTCCGATCGACGCTTCCGACTCCGGCGCCTGCGCTTCTTTGGTTCCTCCGGCTTCGGGATCACCTTGACCACTGCGTCTTGGGCCCGCCAGGCCGTCCCCAAGATTCCCTTGCTGGGTTCTTGGAGTACCTCGACGATCGCCTCATCGCGAGACGCAAGACCAAGTTCGCGAAGCGCTGCGTCCACCGCAAGCTCAACCGATGACCCTGCTACCTCTACCCATTCATCCACCCGTGCCATGGGCTACTTCCTCCTGCGCTTCTTGCGCTTCTTGCTCGCATGTTGAGACGGCTTGGACTTCGGTGGGCGAGCCACCGGTGCGGTAGCCGAGCCGTCGCCGTTGGTCTCGGCAACCAGCTTGCGGCTCGACGAGCCCGATGCGGATGCATCGTTCGCCGTCTTCTCTGCCGCTTGCTTGTGATCGCCGTCCATCCTGAGAATCACCGATTGTTGGGCGATTCTGAAGAGATTCGATGTTGCAAAATAGAGTACGAGGCCCGTCGGGAAACCCCACGAGATGAAACCAAAGAACAGCGGCATGATCTTGAGGGCTGTCTGCATGCCTTGAGGCTGCTGCTGTTGAGCTCCATTCTTGTTGGTGCGCCGCGTGGTCTGCCACTGCTGGTAGAAGCCGGCGGCCATCACGATCAGCACCAGAATGATGTAGGGGATTGCATCGACGATGCCTGCGCTGGCGGCATCGCTCGGAGAGATCTGGAGGTCCATGCCCAGAAACATCGTCTCACCGGCGTCGACCGCATCGGAGAGCGCCGACTCGGCGGGAATCGTGTCCGCCGGGTTCCGGAGCACGCTGAAGAGCGCAAACCAGATCGGCATCTGGAGCAGCAGCGGGAGACAGCCAGCAGCAGGATTGACGCCACGCTCCTGGTAGAGCGCCATCAACTGCTTCTGCATCTCCTCGCGATCGTCCTTGTAATCCTTCTGGAGGCGCTTGACCTCCGGTTGGATCTCCTGCATGGCCTTCATCGACCTCGTCTGCTTCAAGGTCAACGGGAACAACAGGAGACTGACCGCAAGTGTCAGCAATATGATTGCTACCCCGTAGTTGGGAACAAGTGAGTAGAAGAAGGCAACGCTGCTGCCCAGCAGATTCACGAGGGCGGTCCACGGATTCACGGAGAGATTCCTGTTCGAGTCGAGGTGTTTCGGGGCGGCACCGGATCGAAGCCGCCTTCATGGAAGGGGTGGCATCGGCCAATCCGCTTGAGGCCCAACCAGCTGCCCCGCAAGGCACCGTGGGCCGAGATGGCTTCTTGGGCGTAGACCGAGCAGCTCGGCAGGTAGCGGCAGCGATCGCCGAGCAGGGGAGAGATCATGCGACGATAGGCTCCGATGAGCGCGACGAGGATGCGTCCACCCGGGCCGGGCCTCGGCGCTGACTCGCTCACTCGTTCTCCTTTGTCTCGCCGACCGACACCGTGTCGATCGCCGCTGCAACCCAGGTTTGCAGACGTCCGTAGTCGACGTCGGGCACCTCGCGCCCGGCAATCACCACGTACTGCCAGCCGCTCCTGAGCGGCGCTTCTCGTAGGGCGGCCCGAAGCCGCCGTTTGGCTCGGTTGCGCCGCACGGCGTTCCCGACCCGCTTTCCGGCAACGACACCCACCAGCGGCGTGCCTGGTGCACCAGAAGCACCCACCACGGTAACCCCACCTCGCCGGCTGCGAACGCCCTCCTGGTAAATCCTGGAGAAACGGTCCCGGCCGGTGAGGGAGCGGTAACGCAGTGCGTCAGGCGCTGAGGCGAGTGCGACCCTTGGCACGGCGACGCTTCACGATGGCGCGGCCGGGCCGCGTCCGCATGCGATGACGGAAGCCATGCTTGCGCTTGCGTCGGCGCACGTTGGGCTGATAAGTACGTTTCATGGGAAAGAATCCGGAAAGAGCTTCGGGGGTTCCGGGCCGGTAGGTTACGAACCGTTCGATCGCTTTGCAAAGGCAACCTCCGCGACCAACGGGGAAACCCCTCGGGAGTTGTCCACATCGCCACCCGCACGCCATCGTGCCGGGGAGGCCGAGCCCACCGAATTGCCAGTTCCTCCCACATCGAGGCATCGGTCGCTCCCCATGGATTCGGAGGCGTCGACTTCGCAAGTAAGTGGCCTTAGGTACCGCGATCCGGACGCACGGCGCGAAAAGTCAAGCTGATGCGCGAAAGATTGCTTAGGGGCCAAAACCCGGCGACTGCGGGGGAGCGCGAAGTCGCGGCTTGCTGGCGTTCTGCGCTATACCTTGTGCACCAGGGGTTTCCGGAGGAACAGCCTGTCGTCGGCGATGTCGATAGAGCGGGATTTGGCGCTCTTGAATCGGCGGCTTGGCCGTCTATACACTCGCCCGTCGCCGGTGGGGTCCCCGACCGCCACTTCCCCGGCCGGGAGAAGGAGTTCTACATCCAGTGGGACTCGTGCATCCCTTTCTCCACACGCTGTGGATACATATGTGGACAGCCGTTGCGCAGGACCAGGAGCACACAGGGAGAGCCGTGGAACCACAAGCCAACCCCCCAACCCCTCCGAACCAATTCCGGGACCTTCTCGAGCAGAGCGTCACGCCGGTCACGTGGCAAACGTGGCTGCAGCCGCTCCGGACGCAGCACGAAGGGAGCACGCTCAGCCTGGCTGCGCCCAGCGAATTCCATCGCCGCTGGGTGACCGAACGTCACCTCGAGGCCATCGAGAGCGCCGCGCGGGCGGTGTTCGGCGCCTCGACGGCGGTGCGCATCGGTGTCGATCCGACCGCACCCCAGCCCATCGAGCCGACACCTCACCCGGTGGCGACCTCGCCGGTCGAGCAACCAGCGGCTCAGGCCGTACCGATTCCGGCTCAGGACATGAAGAGCCGCCTGATCTCCAAGTACACCTTCGAGAACTTCGTCGTGGGCCAATCGAATCGGTTCGCCCACGCCGCGGCGATGGCAGTGGGGGAGCAGCCAGGGAGCCACTACAACCCCCTGTTCATCTACGGCGGCGCCGGACTCGGCAAGACCCACCTCCTGCATGCTGTGGGCCACCATCGACTCGAGCTCGCTCCCGGCTCGGTGGTGCGGTACGTCTCGTCCGAGCAGTTCTTCAACGAGTTCATCAACGGCATCCGTCGCAAGCAGATGGCGGAGTTCAAAGCCCGCTATCGAACCATCGACGTGCTGCTTCTCGACGACGTGCAGTTCTTCGAGGGCAAAGAACAGATCCTCGAGGAGTTCTTCCACACCTTCAACAGCTTGTACGAGGCAGGGAAACAGCTGGTCATCAGCTCAGACCGCCACCCGAAGCACCTCGCCACGTTGGAGGACCGGCTTCGCAGCCGTTTCGAGTGGGGCCTCCTGACCGACATCCAACCTCCGGATGTGGAGACCCGCCTTGCAATTCTCCGCAAGAACGCCGAGTTTGCCCCGCGGCCCGTGCCGCGTGATGTGTTGGAGTTCATCGCACAACACGTGCTCAACAACATCCGAGAGCTCGAAGGTGCACTCACACGCGTGACCGCGTATGCGGCACTGACCCACGAGCAGATCACCCTTGAGATGGCTCGTGAGGTCCTCCAGGACCTCGTGCCTTCGCCGGCAGGTCGCCAGGTCACTCCCGATCTCATTATGGAACGGGTGGCCTCGTTCTATGACTTGTCGCTCGACCAACTCACCGGCCCCAGCCGCAAACAGCCGTTGGCGCGGTCCCGCCAAATCGCCATGTACCTCTGCCGGGACCTCACCGATCTCTCGCTCCCGAAGATCGGCGCAGCCTTCGGTGGTCGGGACCACAGCACCGTGCTGCACGCCGTGGAGCGCGTCAAGAGCCTGATGCAGAGCGACATCGAGGTCTTCGATCAGGTCACCGGCCTGTGCCAAGACCTGAGGACAAGCAAGAGGAGAACCTGAGGACAAGTCCGGTATGCCCACAGGCACGTCACTCCCAAACGCGATACTGGGGACAGGTCACCGGATCATCCCCAGCCCATGTGAACGGAGCAATGCAAGTGCCACAAGGGATTTGGCGGGTTACCCCCAATCCACAGCTCCCTACTACTACCACTACTGTTCTATTTCATTCAAGAGTCGTTAGAAGGAACGAACCACAGTGCGAATCCGAGCCGAGAGAGATGACCTCGCCGACGTACTCGCCCGCGCCGGACGAGCGGTAGGCACGCGGTCCCCGTTGCCGATTCTCCAAGGGGTCCTGTGCGAGGTGCAAGCCGGTCGGCTACGCGTCACCGGGACCGACACGGAAGTGACGGTGCGGACGACCCTGGAGGTCGAGGTGCTCGAGGAGGGCAGGACGCTGGTTCCGGCGAAGCTCGCGGCGGAGGCGGTGCGCAAACTCCCAGCCGGAGCCGTGACCGTGACCGCCGCCGATGGCGAGGTCGAGATCACCGGCAATGGTCCTCGCTTCAAACTGCGGGAGCTCACCGTCGACGACTTCCCCGTGATCAGCACAGTCACCGCCACCGGGGCTCCCGAGGTCGACGGCGACGTGTTCATCAAGGCGGTCAGCCAGGTCGGCGTCGCCGCTTCGAGCGACGAGGCTCGCCCGACGTTGACGGGCGTGCTCTTCGAGAAGGAGAACGATGCGCTTCGACTCGTCGCCACCGACTCGTACCGCCTGGCCGTGAGGGACTTGCCGGGCGTCGACGGCACCGAGACGACCCTGGTTCCGTTCCGGGCGCTCCGGGAGCTCGGACGCACGATCGGCGACAAGAAGATGGCCGTCGACGTGGGTGAGCGGGAGGCGACGTTTGCGTCCGACCGAGGCACCCTCACCGCACGGGTCATCGAGAGTTCGTTCCCAAACTACCGCCAGCTCCTGCCGGACTCCTATCCGGCGCAGCTCACCGTTGCGAAGGAAGGGCTGCTGGAGGCGGTGGGTCGTGCATCGCTCGTCGCGGAGGATCACATCCCGGTGCGCTTGAGCATGCACGACGGCGGTGTCGAACTGAGTGTGTCGCGCCAGGAGGTCGGCGAGGAGACCGAGCACCTCGCCGGCGAATACAACGGCGACGACATGACGATCGCGTTCAATACGCGCTATCTCACCGAGGGTGTGGCCGCAGTGGATTCCGACCAGGTGGTCATCGACGTCATCGATCCGTTGAAGCCGGGGCTGATCCGCGGCGTGGACGACAGCTCGTTTCGGTATCTGCTGATGCCGGTCCGGCTCTAGCCGGCACGGACCTGCCGTTTCACCGTGCACGTCGGGTGGCTCGAGCTGCGCGATTTCAGGGCGTACCCGGAACTGCGTTTCGAGCCGGAGCCGGGCATCAACGTTCTGGTGGGAGCCAACGGCGCAGGGAAGACGACGGTCCTCGAGGCGGTGGCGTATCTCTCCGGACTGCGTTCGTTCCGTCGCACACCCGATGCGGCGCTGATCCGTCTCGGCGCCGAGGGAGCGGTGGTGCGGGGTGGATTCGCCAAGGAAGCCGGAGAGACTCGTGTGGAAGTGGAACTCCCCGCACAAGGCCGTCGCCGGGTCTTGCTCAACGGGAAGCGGCCGCCGCGCCTCGCCGCCGTGGCCCACGAGGTGCCGGTTGTTGCTTTTCTGCCCGACGACCTGGATCTGGTGAAGGACAGCTCAGGTATCCGCCGCCGGTATCTCGACGATCTCGGCGCACACCTGGCGCCGGGCTACGGGGCCGCGGTGGGCGACTACGAGCAGGCGCTCAAGCAGCGCAACGCCCTCCTCCGAGCCCGCGGTCCCATGACGGATGAAGTGACACTCGAAGTGTGGGACTACCGTCTGAGTACCGCCGCGGCTGCGCTGTGGCGGGAACGGCTGCTTCTCGTCGAGCGCCTCTCTCCCCGTCTCGACGAAGCACACGCGACGGTGGCCGGGGGAGCGGCGCGCCTCACCGCAACGTTGTTGCCGTCGTGGGGCAACGTCGAGCCGGACCTTGCTTCGGAAGACATGGCGGCCCAACTGCGGCGGACGCTGCTCGAGCGCCGGCGGCGGGAACTGGAGCAGCGCACGACGACTGCGGGGCCTCATCGGGACGAGATCCACGTGCAACTCGGTGCCCGCGATACGCGGGCACAGGCGAGCCAGGGAGAGCAACGGTCCGTTGCGGTGTCGTTGCGCGTCGCGGCGTATCAGCTGCTCGAAGAACGGCACGGCCATCCGCCGGTGCTCTTGCTGGACGATGTGTTCTCCGAGTTGGACCTTGCCCGTACCTCTGCGGTGGTGGACATGCTGCCGCGAGGTCAGGTTCTCGTCACTACCACGAGAGAAGATGAGGTCCCCGTGTCGGGTCGACGCTGGGACGTCAATGGAGGTGAGGTGCGATGAGCAACCGGCGAGAACTGGCGAAAGTCGGCGACTTGATCGACAGCGTGCTGGGCAAGGTCGCACGAACCGGCGTCGCCCCGGTGGTCAGGTTGCGCCAGCAATGGGAGGTGATCGCCGGCGAATGGGCTTCCAAGACACGCCCGATTGCCTTGAACCACGGGGTGCTGTCCCTCGAAGTCCGCTCGGGGCTCGACGCCTCCATGCTGCGATATGAGATCGCAGACCTGCTGCGAGCTGTTCAGGAAGAACTCGCCGGTGAGGTCGCCGTGACCCGAATCGCGGTCAGGGTCACCTCGAGCGGATCGGGGCCCAAATGACTGTGCGGCATGGCTTTCCGGCTAAGATGACATTTCTGTCAGTTAGCCACTCCACCAGCGATTTCGGGCCAGTTTTAGGAGTTCTGTGAGCACTGCGAAGCGCGCTTCGAACGCGTCCTACGAGGCCAAGGACATCGAGGTTCTCGAGGGAATCGAACACGTCCGGAAGCGCCCGGCGATGTACATCGGGTCCACGGGTCCGAAGGGTCTGCACCACCTGATCTGGGAGGTCGTAGACAACTCGGTCGATGAGGCCATGGCCGGTTTTGCGACGCGAACCGACGTGACGCTCCTGGCCGACGGCGGGGTCCGTGTCAAGGACAACGGACGGGGCATCCCCGTGACCAAGCACCCCAAGACGAAGCAACCGGCCGTCACGACGGTGCTCACGACGCTGGGAGCCGGCGGCAAGTTCGAGTCGGGGGCATACACCGTGTCCGGCGGCCTTCACGGCGTCGGCGTGTCGGTCGTGAACGCGCTGTCGACCCGCCTCGAGACCGAGGTCGTACGGGACGGCGCCACGTGGCATCAGGCGTTCGAGTACGGGAAGCCGGTCGCAAAGCTCGCCAAGGGCAAGCCGGCGAAACGTACAGGAACGACGATCACGTTCTGGGCCGATCCGGAGATCTTCTCGGAGACGCAGACCTACGACACGAAAGTCGTGCTCAGCCGGTTGCGCGAGATGGCGTTCCTGAACTCAGGTTTGGAGATCCGCTTCCGCGACGAGCGGAATCCGGAGGCGATCGAGGAGGCGACGTTCCAATACAAGGGCGGCCTCATCGATTTCGTGAAACATCTCAACTCGACGAGAGAGCCAATCCACAAGCAGGTGGCGTACTTCGAGGAGAAGGGCGATGACGCCGAAGTTGAAGTCGCGATCCAGTACACCGGCGGGTACAACGAAACGATCCTGAGTTTCGCCAACAACATCAATACGCATGAGGGCGGCACGCACGAAGAGGGCTTCCGCAAGGCCCTGACGCGAGCCGTCAACGAGTTTGCGCGCGGACGCAACCTGCTCAAAGAGAAGGACGGAAACCTCCAGGGCGAGGATGTCCGCGAGGGCATCACCGCCATCATCTCGGCCAAGGTCCGGCAGCCGCAGTTCGAGGGTCAGACGAAGACCAAGCTCGGCAACACCGAGATCCGGTCATTCGTGGAGAAAGCGCTCAACGCCAGACTCCCCGAATGGCTCGACCGCCACCCCGGCGATGCGAGGCGAATCGTCGACAAGGCCATGAACGCCGCGAAGGCACGCGTCGCTGCCCGCCAGGCGCGAGATCTCACCCGGCGCAAGAGCTTGCTGGACTCGGGGGG
Organism: Acidimicrobiia bacterium; assembly: GCA_035458525.1. GTDB lineage: Bacteria > Actinomycetota > Acidimicrobiia > Spongiisociales > UBA5794 > DATHZQ01. Next base: position 23,428 of record DATHZQ010000144.1, on the reverse strand, counting down.
CTTGCCGGGGAAGCTCGCCGACTGCTCGTCACGCGACCCGAAGCTGAGCGAGCTGTTCATCGTCGAGGGTGACTCGGCAGGCGGCTCGGCCAAGCAGGCTCGGGACAGCGAATTCCAGGCCATCCTCCCCATTCGCGGCAAGATCATCAACGTCGAGAAGAATCGCATCGACCGTGTGTTGAAGAACACGGAGATCCAGTCGCTCATCACCGCGATCGGCACGGGGATCGGTGACGAGTTCGATCTCGAGAAGTCGCGGTACCACAAGATCGTCATCCTGACCGATGCCGACGTTGACGGCGCGCACATCCGCACGTTGCTCCTCACGTTCTTCTTCCGCCACATGCCGGAGCTGATCGAGGCGGGCTTTGTCTACATCGCCCAGCCGCCGCTGTACTCGGTGAAGGTCGGGACCAAGACGAACTGGGTGTTCAACGACGCCGCGCTCGACGAGTTCCGGGCCAGCCTCAACGGCAAGAAGCACAAGATCCAGCGGTTCAAGGGTCTTGGCGAAATGAACGCCGACCAGTTGTGGGATACGACGATGGATCCGGAAGCACGCCAGCTGCTGCAGGTGCAGCTCGAGGACCAGCTGTACGCCGAGGAGATCTTCTCGACGTTGATGGGCAACGACGTCGAGGCCCGTCGCCACTTCATCCAACACAACGCCAACGACGTTCGGTTCCTCGACTTCTGAGTCTGAGAACCGGACCGCCGTCACGCCACGAGTAGAGAGAGCACATGCCCGAAGAGGACACCGCCAGGATCAAACCGATCGAGATCGAGCGCGAGATGGAGGACTCCTTCCTGGAGTACGCCATGTCGGTCATCGTGTCGCGGGCGCTCCCGGATGTTCGCGACGGGCTGAAGCCGGTGCACCGTCGGATTCTCTACTCGATGTTCGACTCGGGCATTCGGCCGGGCACGCCGTTCCGCAAGTGCGCCCGGGTGGTTGGCGACGTGATGGGTTGGTTCCATCCCCACAGCAACGACGCCATCTACGACGCGTTGGTCCGCCTCGGGCAGGACTTCGCTTCGCGCTATCCGCTCGTCCAACCGCAGGGCAACTTCGGTTCGGTCGACGACGGCCCGGCGGCGATGCGCTACACCGAGGTCCGCATGGCGCAGCTTGCACTGCACCTGCTCGACGGCATCAACGAGGAGACCGTCGACTTCACCGACAACTACTCCGGGGAGCGCGAAGAGCCGACGGTGCTGCCGGCCCGCTACCCGAACCTGCTGGTCAACGGATCCACTGGAATCGCGGTCGGGATGGCGACGAACATCCCTCCGCACAACTTGTCCGAAGTGGTCGATGCCTGCTTGTACGCCCTGGACCATCCGGAGGCGACGGCCGAGGATCTCACCCGGTTCGTCAAGGGTCCCGACTTCCCGACCGGCGCCTACATCCTGGGCAACAAGGGCATTCGCGATGCCCTGCTCACCGGCCGGGGCTCGGTCAGGATGCGGGCCGTCACGGACGTCGTGGAGATCAAGAAGAACCGCGTGGCGATCATCGTCACCGAGATCCCGTACCAGGTGTCGATACGGCGCATCATGGAGAAGATCGCCGATCTCGTGAACAACAAGGTCATCACGGGTATCAGCGGCCTCCGGGACGAGTCCAACCGCAACGGCATTCGCATCGTGATCGAGCTGAAGCGAGACGCCAACCCGCAAGTGGTCCTCAACCAGCTCCACAAGGGTACGCAGCTGGAGGAGAACTTCGGCGTCAACACGGTCGCCCTGGTCGACGGTGTACCGAAGACGCTCAATCTCGCCGACATGGTGCACCACTACCTCGCCCATCAGCTCGAGGTCGTCGTCCGGCGCAGCCGGTTCCGCTTGCGCAAGGCAGAGGAGCGGGCGCACATCGTCGAGGGCCTGCTCATCGCCCTCGACAACATCGACGAGGTGGTCCAGATCATTCGCGGCTCTGCCGACGTCGAAACGGCACGGTCGACGCTGATGGAGCGCTTCTCCCTCAGCGAGATTCAGGCGAATCACATCCTCGACATGCCCCTTCGCCGGCTCACCGCACTCGAGACCTCCAAGCTGCGGGAGGAGTACGACGAGTTGCAGGTAACGATCGCCGACCTCCAGGCGATCCTCGCCAGCGATGAACGCCAGCGCGCCGTCATCGCCGAGGAGCTGGAGGGAATCAAGGAGAAGTTTGGCGACCACCGCCGCAGCCGCATCATCCCCGACCTGGGCGAGATGTCCCTCGAGGACCTGATCGCCGACGAGGAGTTGGTGGTCACGATCACGCAGGCGGGGTACGTGAAGTCGGTGCTCGCCGGGACGTATCGCACCCAAGGCCGGGGCGGGCGCGGAGTGCGCGGGCAGCAGCTGCGGCAGGACGATGTCATCACGCACGTGTTACACACCACTGCCCATGCATACCTGCTGTTCTTCACGAACCGCGGCAAGGTGTATCGGATTCGGGCGCACGAGCTCCCGCGCAAGGAGCGCACCGCAAAGGGCGCCCTGATCCAGTCCGTCCTCCCGATGGAGCCCGATGAGCGCATCGAGGCCATCATCGACACCCGGGACTACGAGACCTACCGGTACCTGGTCGCCTTCACCAAGCTCGGCCAGGTCAAGAAGACGAAGTTTGCCGAGTACGACTCGCGAAACCAGGTGCTGGTTGCGATCAGCCTGCAAGACGGTGACGAAGTCGTGGCGGTTCGCGCCACCTCGGGGGACGGTGATCTGATGATGTTCACGGAGAACGGTCAGGGGATCCGGTTCAGCGAGGAGGACGTGCGCCCCATGGGTCGCGACACCCGCGGCGTGCGTGGTATTCGGCTCCGCACAGGGGACTCGGTCGTCGCTGCAGCCCCCGCGGTCGAAGGCGAGGAGATTCTCCTGTTGACCACCGGCGGGTATGGCAAGCGCACCCGTACCGATGACTTCCCGCGTCAGGGGCGCGGCGGCGTCGGTGTGAAGGCGATGAAGCTGACGCGAGTGCGGGGAAGGCTTGTCGCAGCGCGGGCGGTATCCCCAGACGATGAGATCGTCGTGCTCTCCACCGACGGCATCGTGATCCGCCAGTCGGCCGGCGACGTCAGCCGCCAAAGGCGTGACTCGACCGGCGTGCGGGTCATGAACCTGGAGGATGGCGCCGAGCTGTCGGCCGTTGCTGTCGTAGCCGCCGAGGACGACGAAACGCCTTGAGGATGGGTGCCGGCGGGGTGCGGTTGGAACGGTGCCTGGCGCAACTCCACATCACAGGTACACTCTTGTCGTCTCGAGAGGCCGGATATGCAAGTTCGACGCGTGCGTCGCATCGTTCGTAAAATCGATCCCTGGACCGTGCTCAAGGCGTCTCTCGTCTTCAATACGGTCTCGGGGCTCACGTTCATCCTGGGAATCTGGGTCATGTGGTCGATCGCGGTCCAGCGCGGCATCCCCGACGGGATCGCCGACATCTTCGAGAGCCTCACGCTCACGATCACCCCGGACGGTGAGCTGTACTTCCGGGCGCTCCTGCTGCTGACCATCATCATGGTTGTCGTAGCCACCGCAGCCATGACCCTCGGCGCCGTGCTGTACAACCTGATCTCGGATCTCGTAGGAGGGATCGAGGTGACGGTCCTCGAGGAGTCCTACCTGCCCCCTCAGCAAGGGCGTCGCCCGCTCCATGCGCCGATCGGCCGACCGCAGCCGGCGATTCCTCCAGCGCCGGCGCCGATGGTGCCCGCAACGCGGACGGCTCCGTCGTCTGCGGCGGGCAACGGCAGCGATGCGGGAAGTCGAGAGCCGAGATCGGCTGCGTCGCCCGCAGAGACGACGATCCCGCCGTCCGAGACGACGTCGCCCGGCAAGGTGGGCGCTCCGTCCACCTGAGTCGAGGCGCGCGCCTCAGCTCGATCCGAGATCGGGCAACTCGATCACGAACGGCAAGACGATCTCGTTCCCCTGTGCGGCAGCATCGACCGTGACGGCGAGGCGGAAGCGCAGCTGCTCGATCAGACACAAGCTCTCAGCGTCATCCCGGCAATAGACGAGGACGACGTCGGCGGTGAGCTCGCTACTCCCGTTGGTCAAGTCCACGTCGATCGCCACCGGCAGTTGCGTCCCGGTCAGATCGATCGTTGCCGCATCCTCGGGCAATGCGACTGCGTCGCCGACAACACTCAGCTGGATGGATGACGGAGCGTCCTCATTGACCTTGTGGCCAGGCGGCAGCGCGATATCCAGGATCACGTTTCCCGCCCCCGGTGCGACCGCGATCGCATCGAGCGGCACGATCGTGCCGCGATAGTCGGCGTCGTCTGGCGGTGGCTCAAAGGCCTGGATGCCGCGCAGAACGAGGGTGCTGGTGTTTCCCGACGCCAGATCGGTCACCCGGATCGAATGGTTGTTGGTGTCGGCCACGTAGAGGGTGTCGCCGTCGATGGCAAGACCGCCGGGCTCGTAGAAACGGGGGTCGGTTCCGTCCGCCCAACCCTGCTCTGCCCCGAGCAGCGTCGACACCGTCTGCGTCACCGGATCGATCAGGCGCAGCCGGCTGTTGTACGTATCCGCCACCACGAGGGCGTCGTTCCAGATCACGACACCGAGCGGGTGTTGGAATCGGGCTGTGTTGCCCGTGCCGTCCGTGTCCCCGAACTCGAAAAGGTTCTGGTCGCCGCCGGCCACGAGGCCGGTTGTGCCGCCCCCTTCGGCAACGTCGGCGTAGCGGATCGAGCTCGATTCCGAATCTGCGAAGTAGAGGCGGCCGTCCTCGCTCAACGCAAGCCCGCTGGGCTGTGCCAGTTCGGCCTGGTCCAGCGGTCCGTTGGCGACTCCTTCCCGGGCGCTCCCGACCAGCGGTGTGGCGATGCCGGTGGCGAGATCCATCACCCAGATCTGATGGTGGCCGGCCATGGCGATGTAGAGCTGGTCGCCGTCGCGCAGCACATCCCATGGCGAGTTGAGGTCGGCGTCGGGGGCGACACCTCCAACCGGCGGCCAGCTCAGCCGGCCCGTTCCGAGGAGTGTGCCCACCTCGCCGGTCTCGGTATTGACGGTGCGCACAGCGTGGTTGTTGGTGTCGGCCACATAGAGGGTCACCCCGTCGGCGCTGAGCTCCATGCCCTGCGGCGCATCGAACTGTGCCGAGCGTGCGTCACCGTCGCTGAACCCGGGCCGCCCACTTCCGTAGACGGCCTGGACGTCGCCGGTGGCTCGATCTGCAACGACGATGCGGTTTCTTCCGGAGTCGGCGATGAACAGCCGGGGATCGCCCGTTGCGACGTGGACCTTGCCGGGGAACGAAAGGATGCCGTCCGGCGCCGAATCCTTCTCCAGGCGAAACTGCAGCGGCGAATCGTCGAGCAGGCCGGAGGCGGTGAACTCAGCAACGAGACCGTCGATGACCGGCGATACGACCTCGTAGACGCCCTCGCCTGAATGGCCTCCGACAATGTTCCCGGCCGGGTCGATCACCACTGTCGTGGGCCACGCCTGTGCCCCCCATGCTCGCCACACCTCGAAGTCGCGATCGTTGACGACGGGATGCTCCACGTCGTAACGGAGGACCACGTTGCGGATGTTCTCGGTCGCGCTCTCGTTGACGAACTTGGCGGAATGCACGCCGATCACGACGAGCTCGTCCGGGTACTCGTCCTCGAGCCGCTTGAGGTCGGGAATCACGTGGATGCAGTTGATGCACCCGTACGTCCAGAAGTCGAGCAGCACGACCTTGCCGCGGAGCTGCTCGAGCGAGAGCGGGGAGGCGGTGTTGAGCCAGTCGAGGCCCGCGGGAAAATCGGGTGCGGCAACGGTTCCGGCAAACGACTCGGCAGGTGCCGCCTCCTGGGACGGTGCGGTCGTCGTCTCCTCTGCGACCTGCGAGTCGTTCGCCTCGGTGGAGGAGGGTTCCTCGTCGAGCGAATCCGCCCCGGAACATGCCGCCGCCAGAAGGGCAGCGGCGAGCAGCAACACGGCACTGCGCAGCGTGATCACGGTGACATTCAACAGTGTTCCCGCAGGTACGGGGCCGCGACCGCTCAGGCTTCCTCGTGGAGGCTGTACGCGGCGACATCGAGGCCGGCATTCAGTGCGTTGGCAAGGAATGCCTCGGCACGGTCTGCGGCGTGCACGACGCCGTATCCGTAGTCGCCGATCGTCAGCACTCCCGCAGCAAGGGCGAGGGCCTCGAGGTGGGGTGCGAGGTCGGCAACGCCGACGACCCGTGACAGTACTCCGCTCCGCGTGCCGGTGGTCACTCTGGCCATCGCTCCCGCCCACTCGCCGTCGAGCGGTGCCACGTACCGGCGGACGGCGCCGTCTGTCGGCAACGGGCGAGCCCACCGTGCGCCGACCGGGTCGGGGAACGGAATCGCCTCGCCGCGGCGGAGTGGCCGGCCGGGCTCGGTCCAGGCGATGGACACGTCGAGAATCTCGGTCGAGGCAGCTTGCTCGTGTGCGGCCAGGCAGGGCGCAATCCCGGCGGCGAGATTGGCGCCGACCAGCAGCGTGCTGCCTGCGGCGACGAACCGATCGGAGAGTGCGGCGAGCTCGTCCGTCCCGTCGGCCCACAGCACACAGGAGATTCCAGCGTCGAGCGCCGCCTCGGCTTGGGCGATTGGATCCACGACGTCATCGGTGACGAGCACGTCGTAGGCGCCGAGGTCAACCGCCGCTTCGAGACGGCGGTCCACGATCGTGCTGGGCCGGCGACCAACGACGCCAAGGGAGGACATCCGCCGCTCGCCGAGCAGGATGCGCCCCGCACGCAGCCCAACGTCGTCGACTTGGTTGATGGCGATGCGCACGTCAGCTGCGGGTGCGTTGGCGGTCCGCAGGGCGCCAGTTGCCCTTCGGGTCCGGTGGCTTGACCGGACGGCGCAGGAACGCGACGGCACCGGCGGCCAATGCGGCCAGGACGAAGAGGCGTGAGCGCTGATCCATGCGGTGCCCAGGGTAGTGGTGGCGGGCCGATCCAGGAGCGTCGTGGCCGGCGACGCGGTAACCTGATCCGGTCCGGGCCACGGTCCGGGCCACCTCACGGAAGCGAAGTCCGGTGTGATTCCGGCGCTGTCCCGCAACTGTGATGTCCTCGACCCGAGGCACGAGCCAGGTCGCCTGACGTGGGGTGGTGGTCCAGCTCTCGGAGGAGGGGCACGATCACCTCCTGTTGGGACTCCTCCGGCGAGAGGAGTCCATCATGATCAAAGCCCTGAGGGTGCTTGCGCTCGTTGTCCTCATCGCCGCATGCGGCGGTGACAGCGATGCCGCCGACGAGACGCCGGCCACCATCATCGACGCAACGTCGACCGTTGCGGCGACCACGACAACGGCGGTACCGACGACGACGACCGCCGGTCCCACCACGACGACCGGGGCCGAGACTCCGGGCTTTCCCGTCACGCTGGTATCCGCCGCCGGCGAGGTGACGTTGGACGAACCCGCACAACGCATCGCCGCGTTGTCGGCCACACACGTGGAGATGCTGTTCGCCATCGGTGCGGGTGATCAGGTCATTGCTGGCGACCTCTTCTCGAATCACCCCGCCGATGCGGTGGGTCTCCAGAACATCGACTCGTTCAATCTGAGCGTGGAGTCCGTGGTGGCCCTCGACCCGGATCTCGTGGTCCTCACGTTCGATCCGGTCGAGGCGATCCCGGCGTTGCAGGCAGTGGGCATTCCGACGCTGCTCTTCGGCACCGCACCGACGATGGACGACGTCTTCGAGCAGATCGCGGCCCTCGGTGCGGCCACCGGCAATAGCGCACCGGCTGAGACACTGATCACGCAGATGCAAGCCGACATCGCGGAGATCGTCGACATCGTGGGAGCCGCAGGTTCCGGCGTCACGTACTACCACGAGACGGATCCCTTCAGCTTCTACACCCCGAACTCGAGTTCCTTCATCGGCCAGCTCTACGGACTCTTTGGCATGGAGAACATCGCCGATGCCGCTCCCGACGAGTTCAGCAGCGGTTTCCCTCAGCTCAGTCCCGAGTACATCATCGAAAGCAACCCCGAGCGGATCTTCCTCGCTGCCTTTGGGGAGTCACTGGAGACGTTGCAGGAGCGTGACGGCTGGAACACCATGACGGCGGTCGCCGCCGGCAACGTGACCACCCTCGATCCCGACGTGGCGTCTCGTTGGGGGCCAAGGGTCGTCGAGCTGCTGGGCGCCATCGCGGACGCCCTCATCGCCCCGTGACCGATGCCGCAGTCGCCCGTCCCCGCCGCATGACACTCCGTCCGGGCGTCGTCATGCTGGGAGTAGGGCTCGCTGCGGCACTCACAGCGTTGGTCGTCGGTCCAGCCAACCTGCCCGCTCGCGGCGTGGTCCTGGAGCTGCTGTCCGCCCTGCCGTTCGTCGACGTCGAATCGGGCCTCACGGAGCGGCAGGCTGCGGTGCTGTGGCAGCTGCGCGTGCCCCGGGTCGCCCTCGGAGCGATGGTCGGTGCCGCGTTGGCGGTGGCCGGCGCCTCCTATCAGGGGGTCTTCCGCAACCCACTGGCGGATCCCTACTTGCTCGGTGTTGCCGCCGGTGCCGGCCTGGGCGCCACCATCGCCATTGCGATCGGCGTCGCAGGAACGTCGCCGCTGCTGCCACTCGCCGCGTTCTCCGGAGGTGCGATCGCCGTGGTCATCACGTATGCGCTCGCCCGCTTGGGTGGAACGGCGCGCACCACTGCGACCCTGATACTGGCCGGCGTTGCGGTTGCGTCGTTCTTCACGGCGGCACAGACGTTTGCCCAGCAGCTCGCCTCCGACACGGTGAGGGAGGTGTTTGCGTGGATCCTCGGCAGGCTCACGACGAGTGGGTGGAGTGAGGTGGGTCTGGTGGCGCCTTTCCTGGCCGTGGCGCTGGCCGTGCTCGTTGCGCATCGCCGCCACCTGGATGTGATGGCAGTGGGCGAGACCGAGGCCGCCTCGCTCGGGATGCGTGTGCCCCGCGTGCGGTTCTGGATCGTTGCGGCGGCGACGCTGGCGACGGCCGCTGCGGTCTCCGTCGCCGGGTTGATCGGGTTCGTTGGAATCATCGTTCCGCACACTGTGCGGTTGATGGCCGGAAGCTCGTACCGGGTCATCGTCCCGCTCTCGATGGTGGCAGGAGCCGCATTCATGCTGACTGCCGACATCATCGCCCGGACGGTGCTGGCCCCGTCTGAGCTCCCGATCGGAGTCATCACGGCCTTCGTTGGCGCACCGTTCTTTGCCGTCATCCTCGCTCGGTCGAGCCGCAGCGTATGAGTCGCATCGCTTTGACCGGTGTGGTTGCCGGCTACGGCAGCGGCGAGGTCATTCACGGTGTCGACGTGGCTGTCGCTGCGGGGGAGTGGCTGGCGGTGATCGGTCCGAACGGCTCTGGAAAGTCCACGCTGCTCAAGGTCGGTGCCGGGCTCGTACCGACCTCAGGTGAGGTGACGGTCGACGGCTCGCCCATCTCGGGGATGGGTCGCCATGAGGTCGCCAGGATGATCGCCTACGTTCCCCAGACGCCGGTGATTCCCCCCGGGACAACGGTGCGCGAGTACGTGCTGCTCGGCCGCAATCCTCACGTGGGGTATTGGAGAAGCGAGTCACGGGAAGACATCGCAATCGCTTCCGAGGAGATGGCACGGCTCGATCTCTCCGGGCTGGCCGAGCGGCCGCTGGATTCGCTGTCGGGAGGGGAGCGCCAGCGGGCGGTCTTGGCCCGGGCACTGACCCAGCGACCGGCGGTCTTGTTGCTGGACGAACCGACCACCGGCCTCGATCTCGGCCACCAGCAGCGGTTCCTCGCCAGCGTCGATGCGATGCGCACGGCACGGGGCATCGCGGTTGTCGCAGCCTTCCACGACCTGACCCTGGCGGCGCATTACACCGACCGGCTGCTGTTGCTGGCGGGGGGCACTGTCGTCGCCTCAGGGACTGCGGGAGACGTGCTCACGGAAGCGCGGTTGCGCCGCATCTACGAGGCCGAAGTCACCGTGCTCAGCGATGGTCTCGGCCAGCCGATCGTGGTGCCGCGACGGCTCGATCAGCCGACCGTGGCGTTGAACAGGCGCCCGATCAGATAAGCAATGACGCCGCCGACGCCGGCAATGGTGAGATTCTGAAGGCCTGATCGCCACGGGTTCGTGTCGGTCACCGAGGTCTTCAGCCATCCGACGGCGAAGAGTCCCGCCGCGGTGAGGCCGGCAGCCCATGCCAGTCCGATGCTGGGGGTGACGTCGAAGAAGAATGGCACCGTTGACGGGAGCGCCCCGACCAGGAACAACAGACCGGACATCACCATGGCGAAGAGGGGGCTCCGTCGTTCGCTGTCGACGATCGCAAACTCGAAGACCTTCATCGCGTTGAGCAGCGTGGAGTCCTCTCGGGTGAGCCCGGTGAGGGTGGCGTGGAGGTCGCCGTCGGCCACACCGATGTCAACCAGGAACTCCCTCATTTGGGCGACTTCCTGATCTCGGAAGTGCTGAATGTGCTCCTGCTCGAGTGCGATCTCCCTGTCGAACACCTCTTCCTGCGACTGGGTCGCCAAGTATTCGCCAGCCGCCATGGAGACAGCGCCCGCCACCGCGCCGGCGATTGCAGTGAGCAGGACCTGGTCGGTGGTCAGGCCGCCACCGACGACGCCCGCGACGAGGAGGAGCGTAGAGACGAGTCCGTCGTTGACCCCGAGGATGATGTCGCGCACGTACTGACGGCTCTGCCCGACGTGGGGACGGTAGGGGACGGCAGTGTCAGAAGCGGTGGAGGGCGATTCCTGCGCCATGGCGCCAATATACCGGCACCCGGTCGAGCAACCACGAGGCGTGCGAAGCCGGCGGCACCGTCCGGTGGGGGTGGCCACCGGTGACGCCGTACGGGGAGTGCAGTCCGGGGTACGCAGCGGACCTACAGTCGACGCCGGGTAGATTGGTCGACAGCTTCGACGACCGAGGAGCCCTATGCAGTCGGACAGCGATCGATCCCGGATCCGCCAGCAGCTCGCGGGACACCCCTTCATGCAGGGACTCGAGCCGCACTACGTGGACGTGTTCGTCGAGCTGGGGCGAGTCGCCGAGTTCGAAGCCCGAGACATCATCTTCCGCACCGGGCAACCTGCAGACACGTTCTATCTCGTGCGCTCAGGAGTCGTGGCGCTTCAGGTGGAAGCCGGTGGTGCGTATCCCCGCACCATCTCGCACCTCACCGAGGGATCGGCACTGGGCTGGTCGTGGCTCTTCGAGCCGCACGAATGGCAGTTCGATGCGGTGGCGCAGACGCCCGTGCGGACGATTGCGTTCGACGCCGTCGCCCTACGGGATCACTTCTCCAACGACCCGATCTGCGGTTATCACATCATGGCGAGGGTCGCCGAGGTGATGGCACGCCGGCTGCACGCAACGCGTCACCAGCTGCTCCATCAGGCACCCTGAGGCATCTCAGACGTTCTGCCCCACCGCCACGTAGAGCGGCACATCGCCATCGATGGGCTTGACCGTCTCGGGATCCAGCAGTTCGAGGTGCCCAAAGCCGGCGTTGCGGAAGAGTTCGATCACCTCGGCGCGGTCGTAATAGCGGACGGTGGGCGTCATGTCGTGGCGCTCGCTGGTTGTCACCGTCCCGTTCTCGATCACGTCGAACACGTCCTCTCGGTGTTCGATACGCGTGCCGGGGTCGAAGCGAAACTTCGAGGAGCGTCGTACGACGGCACCGTCGCTCCGGGCAGCCTCCGTCACCGACGTCCACTCGGCGGGCCCGTCCAGCTGCGTGCTCGTTGCGGGCTTGGCGGGGGATGAGATGGGCATGGCGAGGACGCCTCCCGGACGGAGGTGCTCCTTGAATCGCGACATCGCGGCACGCGCCCGTTCCGGCTCGATGATCAACTGAAAGGCCGACGACGAGACGATGATCGTGCCGAACTCCCTTGGAAGGTCGAGGTCCTCCATCGCCTGCTCGTACACGTCGATGGCCAAGCCGAGCTCATCGGCCTTCTGTTCACAAATGTCGAGCATGGCAGGCGACACGTCGATCCCGTCGACGTCCCAGCCGTGTTCGAGAAAGTCGAACAGCAGCCGTCCGGTGCCGCAGCCAACGTCGAGTACGGGCTCACCGTGCCGTCCGATGAGCTCATGAAAGAACTCGCGGTCATCCCATGCCATGTCGGACGATCGAAAGAGATCCCAATACTCGGCCTCGAGTCCGTAGAAGACATGCCCCGCTGTCACGAGCCGAGGTTAGGCGCAGTTCCTCGGTGCGAGGATTCCGAAGGAAAGCGAACCGGGACCGTCGGAGCAGGCCGGCGCCACGGTCTGTGACCGGGTCTAGTTTGCTCGAAAGGCATCCAGGACCGGCAACAACACGCTGGAGCGCAGCGCATCACGCTCCTCGGCCGGGGTCACCAACACAACGATGCCGGTGACTCCGTCTCCCGCACCGAGGGCAACCTCCGTGGGGAAGCCGTCGATCGTGCCCACGTAGAGGGTCCACGTGCGCCCCCCGCCGTCGTACGTCCCATTGGGCTGCGGGTCGTCGGCGAAGCCGAGCTGCGAGGCGAACAGGCCAATCAGCAACTCAGGGTCGCCGGCTCCGGGCACGGCCTGTTGGACGATGGCGGTTTGGTCGGCGACGTTGGTGCTGCGAGCCCAGGCGCCGGGGCCGACCCGCTCCCAGCCCTCAGGAACGACGCCGGAAACGGTGACGCCAAACACATCCTCTTCGAACGGGATCAGGACGATCTCGGCCGCCTCGATCTCGCCGGTCGCAAAGTCGGGAGGCGTCATGCTTTCGACGCAGGAGGTGTCGAGCGGTCCCGTCGGATCTGCGAAGAAGGCAAGCGCCACGCCGAGCGGACAATCTGCAGACAGCGACGCAGCATGGCCGACGCCGGGAAAGAGCACGAACGTGCCATTGCTGAGCCCTGCCACCGCCCGCTCGCCCCAAGCCGGCGGCGTGATCGGGTCGTACTCGCCGGCCATCACGAGTGTTGGCAGGTCACTTGTGATCGCTTCGTTCTCGGCGGTTCCTGCCTCGCCGGAGCCCCAGAGCTCGCAGTTCTCGTAAAAGCCGTAGTTGCCTGCGAAGAAGAGCGCCAAGTCCGGGTAGGCCGCCGCCGCTGCTTCCGCCTCGGCCACAGAGGAGAAGGGCACTTCCTCGTTGCATTGGACCGACAAGTACATGCCATCGCTGACGAAGGCCGTCTGCGCCACCCGGTTGGTGAGCAGCAGCGAGGCGAGCGTGGCGTCGCCGCCTTCGAGGTCGGAGACGAGCTGCGGGAGCACCGGGATGATCTCAGCGGAATACAACCCCTGGAACACGAGACCCAGCAGCGCTTCTCCGTCGATGATGGCGTCGTATCGTTCCAGCGTGGTGATGTCTCGCACGCTCGTGGCGATCGGATCGGCTTCGAGTTCGTCGGCGAGCGTGAAGAGGCGCTGCTCGAGGTTCGGGTACGCCGCAGCGCACTCGGCATCGGCGGCGCAGCCGGCAAACAGCTCATCGAGGGCCCGGTCGTAGTTGGCCGGCAGCTCGGTGAAGAGATCGACGTCCGGTGGATAGGCCGAGTCGAGGATGACGCTTCGGATACCGTCGGGACGATCCCGCATGACGCCTTGGGCAAGCCTGGTGCCGTAGCTGATGCCGAGAACGTTCCACTCATCGATGCCGAGGGCCAAGCGGAGGTCGCCAACGTCGGCGGCATTGGTCACGGTGTTGTATTGGGCGAGGTCGATGCCCTGGCCGATGAGGCGATCGTGGCACTCCAGGTATGACGCCTGCTCTCCGGCCAGGTAGTCCTCCACCGAGATGTTCTCGTCGATGACGTCGAGCAGGTAGTCGCGGGCTTCGCCACATTCGAGCGACGGCTCGGAGAACCCCACGCCGCGTTGATCGAACAGGATGAGATCACGCTCTGCGAGGAATCCGCCCCATTGATCTTCGAATCCGAACTGCAATGTGCTCAGCGATTCACCTCCGGGTCCACCGTCGAGGTACACGACGGGATCGGCCGGGGCACCGGCGTTGTCGCTCTCGAACCACGCAACGTGGAGCCGGACCTGGTTGCCCTCGGGATCCGTCCGATTCTCCGGAACGATCAAGAAGCCACACCGCGGCTCCCGATCGGGGATGGGATCGAATTCACAGCGGGCGTCTTCGAACACCGGGGTGTACGCACCGATCGTCTCGGTCGTGGTCGTCGACTCCGGCGCGGTGCTGTTCTCCGTCGGCGAGGTGGTGGTCGTGGGAGTGCCAGCGACCACCGTCGACGTGGTCGTCGGGGAGGCGACGTCGTCCCCGGTGTCGCGGTTGAGCAGCCATACAGCAGCCCCGGCGACGACGGCGATGAGCACGATGATGGCGATTGCGGCCCGGTTCATACCGACCACACCCTAGGTCCTGCAGGGTCGTACCCGTCCGTGGTCAGGCAACCGTCGGGTCGTCCATCCACACGTGGGACGGGGTTGCCGAGCTCAATGGGGCGGGCTCATCGAAGCTCTCGGGCGTACCGATCGGGTCGCGGGCAGCGACGGTCAGCAGGAAAGGCCCGTACCGGATCCAATACCCCGGGAACATGGTGCCGGTGACGAGGTCGTGCACCTCGAGTGGGTGCCACTTGGCGTCGCTCGCCCCTTCCGCCTCGAGCCGGACGTCGACGGTCCGGGTGTCACGACGCAGTCCGGTTCGTAGCACCTTCAGCGCACTCTCCTTGGCCGACCAGAGCAGGTTCGCCATGGCATCGTGGTCGGAGGACCGCGCAACGAGGCGCTGCTCCTCGTCGGTGAAGTAATCCGCAACGAACGCGGCGCTGCGCGGCTCGACGATCTCGAGATCGCATCCGACGTCGCCATGGCCGTCCAGGAGCGCACATACCGCCCAATCCGCACGGTCGGTCATCGCGATTCGCATCCCGGCCGGGCCGCCATCGAGGAACGCCTCAGGGGCCCCGTCGGCAGCGTTGCGAATCGCGATGCGCTGCAGGGACGCAGTATCAGAGGAGTCGAAGTCCAGCGCCCTCGCCAGTGCCTGCTTTGCGGTCCAGCGGCCCAACTCGGCTTCGTCCCGACGCTTGCGGAACCGCATGGATTGCAGTCGGGCTGCCAACGCCGGATCGTGCCACGCCTGGTCAGCCGGCACCTCGGCCATGCCGGCGGAATGCCAGCGCAGCCGGCTCGTCACGCCCTCGTTTCCGATGACTCGAGTTCGCGAGCAATACCGCGTTGCACGGCGGCGATGAGATAGCTCCGCAGCTCCGGTGGCGGAATGATGTGATGAATCGAGCCCACGGCCAGCGCGCGCTGCACGCTGTGAATGCTGTCGAAGTCGTCGGCGACCTCGCCCAGCTTCTCCGAATGCACTTCGGCGCCCACCTGCTCGAGCTCGGCTGCGAGCCGAGCCTTCTCAGCACCCATGGCTTCCCCCGCTGCCGCAGCCAGCTCGGTCACTCGCGAATCGGCGTCGGTGCGGCGCCGCACCTCGCGTGCGAAGACGACTGCGGCCGCAGGCGCCCCGCCGATCACCGAGGCATGGCTCCCTTCGAGCGCCGCCACCTCCATGTTGTCGTGGAGCGTCTGGCTGAACACGACGAACGCACCGCCGTGATACCGCGACACCACGCAGAAGACGATGGGACCACGGAAGTTGACGATGGCCCGACCGATTTCGGCGCCGTATTCGAGCTGCCAGTTGCGCATCGACTCAGGGGAGCCGTCGAAGCCCGACAGGTTGGCCAGGACCACGACGGGTCGGCTGTTGCTTGCGGCGTTGATGGCGCGAGCGGTCTTCTTCGAAGAGTTGGGGAACAGCGTGCCCGATGTCCACTGCCGCGGTCCGTCGGCAGGCACGCCGCCGAGCCGCGGCATCGGCTTGGATTCGAATCCTATGAGCGTCACCGGCATCCCGCCGAGGTAGGCGTCCCAAACGATCGAGGTCTCGGCACCCTGCATGCCGTACCAGCGCTCGAGCCACGGATGGTCGTTGTCGACCACGGCCTCCATGACGGCGCGCATCTCGAACGCTCGCTTCCGCCCCGGGTTGGTCTCTTCTGAGAACACTTCACCGACCGTTGCAAACTCGCCACCGTGGGGCGAATTGGTGATGTCCCGATCAAAGGGATCATCGGTCTCGGCAAGACGGGGGAAGCGCTCGCCTGGTATGACGTACGTGTACTCGTAGTGCTGCAGGAGGATGCGGCACGCCTCAGCCATGTCTTGTGCGAAATACTGCGCCTGGCCGTTCGGGCCCATGATGCGTTCGTATCCGCCGATGCCGCGGTTGTCTTCCGCCGACACGCCGCCCGAGTAGTCCAGGGCCTCTTTGCCGGTGAGCACCATCGCCGCCGTCGGGATCATCACGAGGATGCCCTTCGTGTGCATCAGCATCGTGGCTTCGGCGTTCCAGTAGGGCTGGGCTCCCACGTTGATGCCACCGACGACGATGTTGATCTCGCCTCCGCTCTGGGTGAACTCGATGATGCGGCGGAGCACCCGCCCGATCCAGTCCATGTTCTCGGTTCCGCTCTCCATGGAGATCAACGCTCCGGCGGAGACGGCGAACCACTCGACGGGAATACCCCGCTCTTCGGCCAGGTCGATGGCGGCATTGATGCGGGCGCACTCCGGTTCGGCCAGATTGCCCATGCCACGCGTCGGGTCGCTGAGGATGATGGCCCGGGTGATGCCTTCGGGATAGCGCATCGTGCGATTGGAGACGAGTCCGACGACCACATTGGACGGGTTCCGGCCCCGGGGGCGGTCGACCGGCACGAGGCGCCCGTCCTCCAGTTCGTGTTCGACGAACTCGCCCGGGGGGAAGCCGGCGCTGGCACCCCGCTGCGGTGCCAGCATGTTGACGAGCTCGTGGGGGTGCACGAGACCCCTGCGCCGCAACCGCACGACTTGCTGGTCGTACGGCCGCAGGGGATGCACGGTCTCATCGGTCAGGGTGCGGAACCGGTACTGCACCTCGGCCCCGCTCGGGTTGTTGATCTCGAGCACTCGGGCCACGATCTGCCCGTCCGGTGTGCGGACGCGGATGCGGATCGAGACTATCTCCAACCCGAGGCCCTCCGTCTCGGGCGCAAGGCGGTCGATGAGCCCACGGATCTCCTCGTCGGCGAGGTCGATGAGCGGCCACACGTATATCATCACCCGGTTCCACCACAGACGGCGATGCGCCGGCCGCCGCGCCTGGAAGCGCCGCATCGGACCGAGCGTTTCGCGATACACGCGCTCGAATTCGGGGATGCGGACGGCGCGATCTTGCTCGTCCCGCAGCGGGGTCAGGTCGCGGACCTCTGCGATGCCGAATAGGCGCTCGTCCTTCGGATTGTCGCGGGCGACCCCGTGGAACAGGTAGATGTCCTGCAAGCTGGGGAGGCGGGTCAGATCGAATTCGGCGAGCCGCCAGATCTCAAGCCGTTTGGACATCATCGGGTGGAGATCGCGGTAGAACCGTTCTTCGGCGTACCCCTCCTCGCCGTCGGGCCGGAAGGTCAGGTTGAGCACGCCGGCGAGGCCAAAGCCGGATTCGGGTGCGGAGATGGCCACAACCACTCGACGCAGCGCAGCCGGGCCGAGTGCTTCGTTCAGGATGCGGTTCACATCGGCGTGGACGATGTCCGGGGTTTCGCTCCGTTCCTGCCACAGGTAGAAGTCGGCGATGACGTCATCGGCCACCGGTGCTTGTGCCACCAGCGACCGCATCGCCCGAGCCGCATCGGCGAGCTCTTCATAGGCGGCGTGTGCGCTCATCACGTGGATGCGCCTGCCCTCGTGGACATAATCGGACGCGACAAAGGCGTGATCGTCGAGCACCGTGGTCGTGAAGTCGCCGAGTTGCCTGATCCGGTAGTACCGACGCGTCATGACCTCGAGGAAGGCGGCTTGCACGTCGGGTGGAGCGCCACCGAAGCGGCGGGAGATCAGCGGCGACAACGGCTGGGTGCAATCAACGAGCGCTTGCACGTGGTCGGGGCGCTCGTCACCGAGGGGCGTCGTACCCAGGTACGCAAGATGCTCTTCGACGTCCGCGTACGCAGCCCGTCGTACCCGCTCGAGGAAAGGCACGTCGTATGCGTGGTAGTGAACTTCTCTCGCCATGTCGTGCACGGCGGGGTAGCGGCCCCGAGTCTGGTCGAGCAGCCGCTCGAGCAGATGGCGGAACTCGAGGTCTCCCCTGGCCGAACCGTGTTCGAGGCGGTCTTCCAGCACGCGAAGTATCGGCCGGGTTTGCTCGGCCATTCGGGCGTACGACTTGGCGATGCGCAGCAGTACCCGCTCGAGGTCGGGCCCGGGATCGAGAGAGCTCAGGCCATAGTGCGCCACGGTACGGCGAATCCGCTCCACGAATCCTTCAGGGAGACCGTCACCCTTGCTCTCCAGATCGCGCAGGTAGTTGAACAGGTATTCCTCGCTGCTGCGCCGCGTCTCCGTGATCTCGCTGTCGACCGGATGGCGGCGGAACAGCGAGACGATGTCCACGAAGATCCCGAGAATGTCGTCCTCGAGGCGTCTGAGCCGGTCCTCATCGGGAGGGTCGACGCAGAGCGGGCCGTCGGGGTTGACGAGGGTCTCCAGGTGGTTGGCCGTGATGTCCCAACCCAGCAGGAGCGCTCGGAGCTCCGCGAGGTAGTGCATGCACCGGGTGTGGGTGACAGTGGCCGGCACGGCGAGCGGTGCGAAATCGATCCGGCCGTCGCTCGAAGCCTCCTCTGCCGTTGCGGGGTCGATGACCAGCAGCGGTGTCCCGGGGGACACCTGCACGTTCTCACGTACGAGCAGCTCGCGGACGGTGCCGGCATACTCCGCCGTGAGTGAGGTCTCCATCTTCATGGCTTCGATGACGGCGATCCGGTCGCCCGCCGCCACCTCATCGCCCGGCTGCACGGGAAGGGAGACGACGATCGCGGGGGAGGGGGCGCGAATGATGCCCCCTTCGTCCGAGGCCACACGGTGGGCCACCCCGTCGACCTCGACGTAGTGACTCGCCCCGTGCGATGCCGTGAGCACCCGGAAACTGCGGTCGCCACAGCGGAGACGCAGGCCGGCTCGTCCGACGTCCTCCACGGAAACCTCGACGGTGTGGTCGTCCACCGATATGCGCCAGTCCTCGGGGCTCAACCGGCCAACGAGAACGGAATAGCGTTCGCCGCGGTGCCGTAGCTCGATCGTGTGGCCGACGGCGTCGCTGACTTCCGGTCGGCCGCGAGCAGCGGACGCCTTGAAGACACGAAGCTCGAGTGCGATCTCGCGGCGATACGCCGAGATGGCGGCGGCGATGAGGGCGATACCGCCGAGGACGTCGTCGGTGCGAGACGACTCGTCGCTGAGTTGGTCGAGCCAGCCGACGTCGTAGTCCGCTGCGATGAAGTCCGGATGGCCGAGGAGGTACTCGAGGAACGCCTTGTTGCTGGCGCCGTCGCGAATGATCACTCGCATCTGGCTGAGGGCGCGTCGCAGCCGGCTTCTGGCCTCCTCCCGCGTGCGCCCCCGCGCCATGATCTTGGCGATCATCGAATCGAACTCGGGGGCGATGACGTCGCCCTCCTCGACGCCGGTGTCGATGCGGATGCCGGGGCCGCTCGGCATCCGCAACATCTCCACTTCGCCGGGGGCCGGGCTGAAGCCGGCGTCTGGGTCCTCGGCATTGAGCCGTACCTCGATTGCATGGCCCCGAACCGTGGGTTGTTCATCATCGAGCAGCAGACCCCGGGCGACGTCGATCTGTCCTTTGACCAGATCGAAACCGGTCGTGAGCTCGGTGATCGGGTGCTCGACTTGGAGGCGGGTGTTGACCTCCATGAAGTAGAACTCGTTGTCACGCTCGTCGTAGAGAAACTCGACGGTGCCTGCGTTGCGATAGCCGGCGGCCCGACCGAGCCGGGCCGCAGCTTCCCTGATGAAGGTGTCCTGCTCGGCAGTCAAGACCGGTGACGGGGCCTCTTCGATGACCTTCTGGTTGCGCCGCTGCACCGTGCAGTCGCGTACGCCTACCGGCCACACCGTTCCAGCGTCGTCGCCGATGATCTGCACTTCGATGTGGCGAGCCCCTGTGACGAGGGACTCGAGGAACACGGTGCCGTCGCCAAACGCGCTGGCCGCCTCGGAACGCGCCGCTTCGAACGCCGCCTCCATTTCGGCCTCGCCGCGCACCCTTCGTATGCCGCGACCTCCCCCGCCTGCGCTGGCCTTGATCATGACCGGGTAGCCGAGGTTGTCGGCGTGGGCCAGCGCCTCTCTCACCGTTTCCACGGGCTGGCGGCTCCACGGTGCGACCGGCACTTCGGCGGCTTCGGCGATCTGCTTGCTCGTGATCTTGTCCCCGAGCCGGCGCATCACCTCGGCGTCGGGGCCGATGAATACGATTCCGAGTCGGGTGCACAGTTCGGCGAACGCGGCGTGCTCGGCAACGAACCCCCACCCGACCCATACGGCGTCGGCCCGAGTCTCGACCAGCGCCTTCTCCAGCAGCTCGTAGTTGACGTATGCGACCCGCCGCGTCCCGTCCGGGCCTGCCACGTGAGCGGGACCGAGGAAGTAGGCCTCGTCGGCCTCTCGTACGAACATCGCTTTGCGGTCCGGCTCCGTGAAGAGCGCGATGGTCGTGAGATCGGTCCCCCGCTCGGCGTTGTACTCCGTGGCAGCATGGATGAGCCGCATTGCCGGCTCACCACGGTTGACGACCGCGATCCGAGTGAAGCTCACGTTGTCAACCGTGCTCGCCCAGCGCCGATCGCAGCGGAGCGACCGCAGTGTCGGGAACCTGCGTTGGCAGTGAGACCGTCTGGTATCCCTCCATCACCACAAAAGTAGCGCCTTGCCGGTCGGCCACGCGCACCGTGAACCCGCCGCCACCGGCGTCGACCATCGCGATGAGGGGCCCGGACGCGGCATCAGGATCACCGGCGAAGCGTACGCGACCCACCCGAAGCGGCAACGCCATCGTGCCGGTTGTCCCGATCTCCCAGATGCCGGACGTTTGGAACGCCAGCTCGGCGAGCCGGGGGTGCGTCACCGTCGAACGCTCGGCGGGCAGGTGGTTTGGCGGAAGGTCGGCGGCGAACTGCCCGGCCGCCCCGCCGTCGATGCCCCACGCCGCGCTGAGGACCTGATAGGCCGGACCGTGGAAGTAGATCTCGTAGATCGCCTCGGGGCCGGCGGCCTCATCGCGCGGTGCGCTGACCTCGGTGGGGCCCAGCTCAGGCGGGGCCGCTCCCAGCCGCACCGTTCCGGTGAAATGGACCGTGCGCTGTGGCTCGTCCTGACCGACGAGCGTGCGCTCGCCGATCAACCGGCAGCGGGCCACGATCTCGTCGTCCTCCGCAGTGAAGGTCGCCGTGATCGTGAGCACCCGCGGTTCGTTGCGATAGAACTTGAAGGGGGCGTGGAAGTCCACGTCCTCGATCGCAACGACGTAGAGATCCGGG
Organism: Acidimicrobiia bacterium; assembly: GCA_035458525.1. Taxonomy (GTDB): domain Bacteria; phylum Actinomycetota; class Acidimicrobiia; order Spongiisociales; family UBA5794; genus DATHZQ01. The sequence goes on along the minus strand of DATHZQ010000144.1, from coordinate 2,088 downwards.
TAGAGGAATCGAGCCGTCTCGGCGAACGCCTCCATGCCCATCACGCCGGGCAGCACCGGGGTGCCGTCGATCTGATGGTCGAACAGGAACGGCTGTTCCACCGGGTTCAGCTCCGCCGTGACGGCGAGACCGTCGTAGATCCCGAACCCGCCGACGCCGTGAACCTCGACTTTGCCGCCGCCGAGCTGCCGGGCCACTGCGCCGTCGCCACCCACGTCGAGGCCACCAGTGGGGTGGAACTCCTCCAGCAGGATGCCGAGGCGCAATCCAACGACTTGCTCGCCGGTCGTGTCGCGAAGCGTGACTTCGCGCCGGACGATCGGGATGCCGGCGGCTGCAGGCAGCATGTCGATGCCCGCCGCCTTCATGACCGTTGGGATCGAGCCGCGGGTTGCCATCCCGATGTCTCCCCACGCCGTCCAATCCAGTGCCACCCCGAGCGTGTCGGGACGGCTGGTCTTGAAACTCGACGTGCTCTTGCAGAGCAGGTCGTTGGCGGCGCTGTAGTCCGTTTGCCCGTTGTTGCCGAAGCGACCGGCGACCGAGGAGAACACGACCGAAGCGCCGAGCGGGGCTTCGCCCAGACCCTTCAGCAGGTTGAACCACCCGTCGGCCTTGACGTCGAACACGAGGTCGTACTCTCGAGGCTCCTTGTCGGGCAGGAGCCGGCTGATTTCGAGCCCGCCCGCGTGGAGGAGCAAGTCGATCTTGCCGGTCGTTTGCCTGGCCGCCTCCATGGCCGCGCCGACGGCGTCGGGATCGAGGAGGTTGACCGAGTGATAGTGCACGGTGCCGCCGGCCGCCTCGATGGCTTGCACCGCGGACAGTGCGGCATGACGCCGTTCGATCCCGGCGAGCTCCTTGTCGACCATTGCAGGTGTGGCACGTCCATCGCGCTCCTTGATGCGCTCGAAGAGCGTGCGCTTGAGCCCGTCCTTGTCGTTGCCGAACGCCGCGACGTCCGGGTCGTTCGGGTCCGGCGTCTCCACCAGATCGAGCAGGTGGAAGGTGCCACCCGACGCTCTGGCGAGGTCGGCGGTGATGGCGGACACGATGCTCCCTGCTGCGCCGGTGACGACGATGACCGAATCCGGACCCAGCTGGATGCCGCCCGGCTCGGCCGGCAAAGCCTGCTCGACCAGAGACACCGTCCAGCGTTTGTCGTCGAAGGTCCCGATCTCGACGGCACCGGGATCGCGGAGCGTCTCGTCGATGAGCACGTCGGCGTACGCAGCCGTCTTCCTGCCCGTCGGGAAGTCGACGGCCTTGACCAGGGCATGCGGCTTCTCCCGTTTGTAGGCCTTGGTGAATCCGGTCACGGCGCCACCCATGGGCGCTACGGCACCGGCGTCGTCGTAGCCGTGCCGTCCACCGAGACGGGTGGCGCTGACGAGGAACACGCCGTTCTCGCCGCCCTGGCCGTAGAGGTGGCGCATCGTTGCGTACAGCAGCTTGATGCGCTGGCGAAGCGCTTCACGCCAACCGGCCAGATCCATCTCGCCGATGGCCGGCTCGACATCGAGCGCCGGCAGCCAGTACACGCCGTCGATCTCTCCTTCTCCGGCGAACGCGTCGACCGTCTCGAGCAACGCTTGTGACTCGGGCGCGTCGTCGACTGCGAGCACCGAGACGCCACGCTTCTCGAGCCGCTCGACGAGCGCGGCACCGATGCCCCCGTGATCGAGCATCACGAGGACCCTGGTGGCTTCGCCGAGCTCGACTCCTGTTGGCACACAGTGGTCCAGCGACGGCCGCAGCACGGCCGTGGGAATCCGTCGTGGGACTCGTGCGGCCTCGGCGTCGTCGCCGGTGATGAGCGACGGTTCAGCCGCTACCTCCGGCTCTGCGACATCCAGCGTCTGCTGCCCAACCACGGGTGCGTCCGGGGTCTGCGACACGACGTCCAGGGTGTCATCTTCGGCGGCGGGCGCAGCGAGTCCCTCCGCACGTTCGTAGACGAAGCCGATGACGTCGTTGAGTGTCGGGTAGTCCCGGAGTGCGAGGTTGTCGTCGCGTTCGATGCCATAGGCATCCCGGATCGCGGCGAACGTTTCGGCTTGCTTGACGGTGTCGATGCCGAGGTCGGCT
>DATHZQ010000143.1:0-4630 GCA_035458525.1 Acidimicrobiia bacterium | reverse complement strand
CACCCCGATTCGATCCTGGGCCATGGTGTCGCGAGCACGCACCGTCACCTGTTGATCGTCGAGCGAGTCGAAATCGACCGTCACGCAATACGGCGTTCCGATCTCGTCCTGGCGACGGTACCGCTTGCCGATCGACTGGGTCACGTCGTGTTCGACGACGAACCGGCGGCGCAGCTCGTCGGCAACACGCTGCGACACTTCGATGAGTTCCGGCTTCTTCGAGAGCGGCAGTACCGCAACCTTGATGGGCGCCAGCCGCGGGTCGAGACGCAGGACGACGCGTTGCTCGCCGCCGACCTCGTCCTCGGTATAGGCATCGATCAGGAACGCAAACGTCGTCCGCGTCGCCCCCGCAGCAGGCTCGATGACATACGGTACGAATCGCTCGTTCGCTTCTGCATCGAAATACCGCAAGTCCTTCCCCGAGTGCTCCATGTGTGCGGAGAGATCGAAGTCGGTGCGGTTGGCGATTCCCTCCAGCTCGTCCCAACCCCACGGGAACCGATAGTCGACGTCGTACGTGCCGGCCGAGTAGTGCGACAGCTCGTCGTCGGCATGCTTGCGGAACTGCAGGTTCTCCTCGCGCATCCCCAGGTCGATGTACCAGTTGCGGCGCTGCTCGACCCAGTAGCGAAACCACTCGTCGGCTTCGTCCGGCCGGCAGAAGAACTCCATCTCCATCTGCTCGAACTCGCGGGTACGAAAGACGAACTGGCCCGGCGTGATCTCGTTGCGAAACGACTTGCCGATCTGGGCAATGCCGAACGGCAGCTTCATTCGCGACGTGCGGCGCACGTTCTCGAAGTTGATGAAGATCCCCTGCGCCGTCTCGGGACGCAGGTACACCATGTTGTCGGTGGTCTCGATCGGTCCCATGTGCGTGCGGAACATGAGGTTGAAATCGCGCGCCTCGGTGAACGTGCCCTGCTTGCCGCATGTCGGGCACTGCTCGGGGTCGTCGAGCTTGTCCAGCCGGTGGCGGTTATGACAGTTTCGACACTCCACCAACGGATCGGTGAAGGACGCGAGGTGCCCGGAGGCCTCCCACACCCGAGGCGACTGGATGACTGCCGAGTCGAGGCCCACGACGTCGTCGCGGCTCCTGACCATCGAGTGCCACCACTGCTCCTTGACGTTCCGGAGCAGCTCCACCCCCAGAGGGCCATAGTCGTAGGCCGAACGCAGGCCGCCATAGATCTCCGAGGACTGGAAAACGAAACCTCGTTTCTTGGCGAGGTTGACGATGGTGTCGAAATCAGCGTGCATAGGCGCGTTCCAGAGGTGAGACGGTTCGGGGAGACGGGAATAGTAGTGCGTCAGCCCGATGGCTCGGCAACGGCAACGCCATCCTGCGCACCTCCGAAGCGCCGGTCCCGCAGCTGGTACTCGGCAATGCACTCCACGAGCGTGTGACGGTCGAAGTCCGGCCACAGGACCGGCGAGAACACGAACTCTGAATACGCAGACTCCCAGAGAAGGAAGTTCGACGTGCGATGCTCGCCGCTGGATCGGATCACCAGGTCGGGATCCGGCATCCGTGGCAGGTACAACCTGGCGCCGATCGCGGCTGCGTCGACGTCCGCCGGCCGAAGCGCTCCCGCAGCCGCCTCCTCGGCGATCCGGCGGGCCGCATCGGCCAGTTCGGTGCGCCCTCCGTAGTTGAAGGCGAACACGAGCTCGAAGCTGTCGTTGTGTGCGGTGACCTCTTCGGCGATAGCGATCTCCTTGCGCAGCTCTTCTGGAACCCGCGGATCGTCGCGATCCCCGATGAACGTGATGCGCACGCCTTTCTCGTTCATCTCGTCCCGCCGCCGCTGCAGCAGGTCGATGTTGAAATGCATGAGGAAGAAGACCTCCTCGGCGTCGCGAGACCAGTTCTCCGTCGAGAACACGTAGGCCGTGAGCCAGCGCACGCCAAGGGCGCGAGCACCGTCGACGACGTCGAACAACGCCGGCTCTCCTCTCGCATGCCCGGCGGTGCGATGCAGCCCGCGGGCGTTCGCCCAGCGCCCGTTGCCGTCGAGGATGATGGCGATGTGGTGCGGGATGCGATCCGGATCGAGCTCGGCGCCGTAATCACGCATCGAGCACAGCCGGGGCGACGAGACGGCGCTCCAAGTGGTACTCGAGGAAGCGCCGCGCCACGCCGAGCGCCTCCCGCGAGAAGTCGGGATCGTCGGCAGGGAGCGCCTCGACGTCGGCGATGGCGAGGGCCGCCAGGTATTCCGTGAGGCCGTCGCGGAGCGCATAGGCACCGGACGTGCGGCACCGTTCGCAGAGGGCTCCGCCGGCGGCGAAGCTGAAGCGGGTGAGTCCGTCACGCCTGCCGCAGCCTGCGCAGCTGTCGAGTGCGGGAGCGACACCGACGATCTCGGCCGATTTCAGCAGGAACGCCGTCGTCAGGTCCGACGTGGCGGTGCCATTGTCGAGCGCACGCAGTCCTCGTTGCAGCAAGAGAAACAGTCGCATGGCCGGCTCGTTCTCCTGCGCCACGATGTCGACGACTTCGACCATGGTCCCCGCTGAGACCACTCGATCGAGATCGCCACGCAAACGATGGAACGGCTCGATCATCGCCACTGACGTGATGGTGTCGAGGTTTCGACCCTCGTAAAGCACGAGGTCCACGTGGGCAAAGGGCTCGAGCCTGCCCCCGAAACGGCTCTTCGTCTTGCGCACGCCCTTCGCGACGGTTCGCAGCTTGCCGTGGTTTGGACTCAGCAACACCACGATCCGATCGGCGTCCCCGAACGGATAGCTCCTCAACACGATGCCCTGGTCATTGCGCAGCGCCATGCGGCCCTCACTCAGCGTCATTGCCGAGAGTACCGCTTGCCGTGCCGAATCCTTGCGCACACCGCAACGCGGACGGCCATCATGTCGGCAACACCAGAGAGAGGAACCCATGACCCGCCTCGACGACGCCGCCCGACGAGACTTCCTGAGCAAACAGCCTGAGTGGGCTGTCGACGGCGAGATGCTGCGACGCAGATTCGAACTCTCCGACTTCCCGGCAGCCATCGCGTTCGTGGTGCAAGTCGCCTTCTCGGCGGAAGCCGCCGACCATCACCCCGACATCGACATTCGTTGGAACAAGGTCACGATTGCGCTCACCACACACGAGGCTGGTGCGTTGACCGCCAAAGACACCGACCTGGCGAACGAGATCTCCGCGCTCGCCGGCTAGCTGTGCTCCGTCGGGACTCGTGTGCCCCTCACCGAGCCTGCGGGCAATCCCTGACCAAAACCGTCTCACCACCGAGCGTCGAAACGTTGCCGGCGATGTCAGTCGCAGTCACCGTGATCGCAAAACGGGACCGGCTCCATTGCCCGATGTCTTCCGGAACGAACACGGCGAAGTCGGCCGAATAGACCGAGCCCGCAGCTGCCCCCGGGAGGGAGCCGCTGAAGATCGTTCCGGCGATGTCTCCGACGTAGTTGAACTCCACTGACCTGACGCCGCCTTCGTCCTCGACCGTCGCCGTCAATACTGCGACCGGCTGCCCAACCGTGCAGACGAGATCGGGAGCCGTACCCGCAAAGATGGCGCCGGGGTCGGACTGCAAATCGCTGATCGTCGGATCGGTCGTGTCGAGCACAACGATCGTGATGGTGGCGCTGTCCGACAACCCATCGGGATCGATGACCGTCACGGTGAGCGACGTCGGCAGCGGCAGCGCTACCGGGTCGTTGGCGTAGACCAGCTCGCCACTCGTCTCGCCGATCGTGAACACGCCCTCGGGATCACCACCGACGATCGCATAAGTCAGCTCGTCGAGATCCGGATCGGTGCCTACCAGCGTGGCGATGACCGTGCCTGGCGTCGCGGTGTCGGGCACCACGACGAGCCCGTCTCCGAGGCTCGGTGCCTGATTGCCCTGCAGAACGTTGAGGGTGACCGTCACCTCGGCTTCTCCGAAGTTGTCGTCCGAGACGGACGTCGTGGCCGTGTGCACCTGCTGATCGTCGAAGTCGAGCGGCTCGCCCACGGTGACCACACCGGCGGCGTCGATCGCAATCGGACCGGAAACGGGGGTGAAGGTCACCGGGTCGCCATCCGGATCGGTGACGACGATCGTGCCCAGCACGGTGCCGACGGCTGCGTCCTCCGAGATCTCGAATGTGGCGTCCTGAGCGACGGGCGGCTCGTTCACGTTCGCGACGCTGAGCGTCACCGTTGCCGACGCCTCCCCGCCGTTGCCATCGGAGACGGTGGTCGTCGCCATGTGCACTGCCACCAGCTCGAAGTCGAGCAGCTCGCCCACGGTGACCACACCGGCGGCGTCGATTGCGATCGGACCGGAAACGGGAGTGAAGGTCACGGCATCGCCGTCTGGATCGCTGGCCACGATCGTCCCGAGCAAGGTGCCGATTGCGGAGTCTTCTGGAGTCTCGAACGTGGCGTCCTCGACCACGGGAGCATCGTTGGCACTCGTCACGGTGACGATGGCCGTGGAGTTCGTCTCCAACGCGCCATCGGTGACTACGAAGTCGAAGGTGTCCACTCCACTGAAGTTGGGCGGCGCCGTGTACGTGGCTATCCCGTCAGCTTCGATCACGACCGCACCACCGTTGGTGGACGTGATGGTGCCAGGAATCGCGGTCAAAGCATCCCCATCGGGATCGGTCC
>DATHZQ010000142.1:0-16057 GCA_035458525.1 Acidimicrobiia bacterium | reverse complement strand
ATGGGGACTGCGCCGGGTTCGGAGATCTACATCACGTCCTCCCTGCGGGACCAGTTGCTCGGCAGCGGGTTCCGTTTCGAATCGGTTGGATCGCACAAGCTGAACGGATTCCCAACCGATCGTGAGCTGTATCGCGTGGGCTGAGGCACCTCAAGGGCTGATCGGGGTGCTCGTCCCGCAGTGTCCACTCTGCCGGCGTTGCGTCGCCGCTCGCAGGGGCCCGGAACAAGTCCGGAATCGATTCGGCTCTGCTGCAGAGGTCTGCTGACTGTCATACTGCGGCATGAACATCACCGTCTTCGTGTTCAACGGCGTGTCGTCAAGCGATGTGATCGCACCGGTCTCGGCCGCCGCCGAATCTGCCGACGTCGCGGTGCGCCTGGTCGGCACGGAGCTGCGCACCTACCACGGGTTCGAGCCGCTCCGCGAGTTCAATGCAGAGGCGACGACCGACGACGTGGCGCCGACCGATCTCCTGATCATCCCGGGTGGACTGGGTTCGATCCGCATGATGGAAGACTGCGCCGTCGTCGATTGGCTGGCCCGGCAGGCGGAAGAGAGCCGATACGTCATGAGCGTGTCCACGGGGTCTCTGCTGCTGGCTGCGGCCGGTCTTCTCGAAGATGCGGTCGCCTCCGGCCACTGGCTGGCGCACGACGCCATGGTGCAGACCGGGGCGCATCCGACCGAGGAGCCCGTCACCTGGATGGGCAAGTTCGTCACGACCGCCGGCCCCCTGGCCGCAGCCGACGTGGCCGCCAAGCTCCCCGAGCGCATCCGCTTCGGCCCGCAACCGTAGGATCCGGCGAGTCCGCACGCGGGATCGGAGGAGGTGACGGTGAGCAGGGTCTTCCGCTACGGCCTGTACGGCGTCGGCCGAATCGGCCGGGTTCACGGGCAGATCGTGAAGGATCAGGGTCACGTGATCGCTGCGATCGGCGACGACAACGGTGACGCCGTCGAAGAAGCGGTGCGGGTCCTGGACGAACCCTTGGCCGCGACCTTCGAAGACCCGCACACGATGAGTCAGTCGACGCTGGTCGATGCGGTGATCATCTCGTCCCACACGAAGGACCACGCCCGCCACGCGCAGCCCTTCGTAGAAGCCGGGATCCCGGTCTATCTCGAGAAGCCGTTGACGGCCGAGCTCCCGGAAGCCTTCGATTTCGTCACCGCGGTGGGGACGAGCCGCACGTTGTTGCAGATCGGCCTGCAGCGCCGGTTCGACGAGGCGTTGTCCCACGCCAAGCGCCTCCTCGACGAGGGTCTGCTCGGGGAGATCAGGGAGATCCGTTCGATTCTGCGCGACCAGTTCCCTCCTCCGCCGACGTACACGAGCCGCGGCCTCATCATCGACATGGGCATACACGTCGCCGACGAAGCGATCTGGCTGCTGGGGGAGGCACCGGATCAGGTGTGGGCCAGGGTGTTCGAGGCCAAGGACTACGACAGCCCGATCGACGAAGGCGGGAACACGGCGTTCGTGGGTTTCACCACCTCGAGTGGCACGATCGGGCGGCTCGACATCAGCCGTACCCACGCCTCCGGCTACAACAACGAGACATACGTCATCGGCACCGGGGGAACCCTCCACGTCGGGCGCTTCTGCGGCTACCCGGGTCCGATCCCGGTCGAGCTGTGGACCAGCGACGGCGAGCTCCACGCCGCGTCGCGAATCTTCGAGATGACGCGATTCCCGGGCGACTACGCCGAGTTCCAGCCGCGGTTCCACCGGGCATACCAGCGTGCCCACTCCGCGTTCCGCAGCGCCGTGGAAGAGGGCCGGGGCTTCGAGGTCACCCAGAACGAGGTCCTGGACGCCCAGGTCTTCGTCGAGGCGGCGCATCGCTCGGCACTCGACGGGAGCGCAACCTATCGATTCGCCCGGTCCGGCGACATCGGCGAATACCGGAGTCTCTGCGTCGACAACGGTCTCCTCGACTAGTTGTCCGGATCTGCGCGGGATGAGACGGCAAGCTGCCATCCCTTCTGCCATCCTTGAGGCATCGCATGGAGATCAACGTCGAACGCATCATCGGCAGGCCGGCGGGGGAGGTGACCCCGTTCTTCTTCGAGGTGGTCAACAACCCGGTGTGGCAGAGCGGCATGAAGTCGTGTGAGTGGCTCACCGATCCGCCCGTCCGGGTGGGCTCGACGTATCGCCAGGAGGCCGAGTTCCGTGGCAAGCCGGTGCTCTCGACGTTCGAGGTGACGGAGCTGACGGCGAATCGAATGCGGATCGAGTCGATCGAGAGCACGTTTCCCATCCAGGTGACCCGCATCGTGGAGCCAATCGACGATGTGAGTTGCCGGGTGAGCGCACACATCTCGGGCCGGCCGGGCGGCGTCATGCGCATCCTGACCTTCGTCGGCGCTCGGATCGCCAAACGGTCCATCGAGGCCGACTACGACCGGCTCGTCAGCCATTTCGAGGACAGCGACGCGGGCTGACGGTTGGCTCTGCGCTGATCGTGAGCCTCCGTAGCGGGGTGCGGCGGCAGGGGCGAGGTTTCGAGCGGGAACCCGCCGTCGATCTCAAGCGTCTGATCGAGGTCAAATCCCAGCCCCTGCCGCAGACGACCTTGGTGCCGGCCGCGTCCGGGGGCGTGATCGAGAGGCGGAGCAGTGTCCATGAATCGAATCCGTGTGGCCGGTATCGCCGTGTTCGTGGTCGCAATGGCGATCGTTGCTGCTGCGTGCGGGTCCGCTGACAGCCCGGCAGACGAGGGCGGTGCGCCCGTCGAGCTTTCGCTCGGCGACGGATTGGCGCTTGCATCGTGTCTGCAGTTCGACACCGAGATCCTGGCCGGCATGCCGCAGGCGTTTGCCGGGACGGTCATTTCCGTCGAGGACGAGACCGTCGTGCTTTCGGTCGACCGGTGGTACCGCGGTGGAGACGCCGCCAACGTTGCGCTGAACGCCCCTTCCGGTCTGGAAGCGCTGATCGGCGGGATCGATTTCGACGTCGATCGGCAGTATCTGATCACGGCAGCAGAAGGGACGGTCAACTACTGCGGCTTCAGCGGTCCCGCCACCCCCGAGCTCACCGCAGCTTTCGACGAGGCCTTCAGTCGCTGACCGAGGATCCGCAGCCTCACCCGAGGATCGGATGCGCGGTGTCTCGAGGTGCGGGGACCTCGAGACGGCGGGCAGAGACTAGATCCGGGTCGGCGGCCGTTCCTGGACGTGATCGCACGGCCCGGCCGCTTCCGGCGACCGAGCCTCCGCCTTTTGTCGTACGTGTCGGGTACGTTGTCGCTACTTGGATCTTTGGGGAGGTGACTGATGCGAAACCTGGCAACGGCACCTCCTGTGGTGCGTCCTGCGGCGATGCGTCTGGGTCGTCTCCATGCAGCGATGGCGGGAGTGTTGGTCGAGTTGCTCTGCGAGTTGGCTGAGTTCGATTCTGAGGAGTTGTGGCGTACCGACGGCGCCACGGACATGGTGTCGTGGCTGACCTACGAGTTCGGGCTGTTGCCGAGGAACGCTCGAGGGTGGCTGGAAGTCGCCCGCCGCCTCGACGAGCTCCCCGAGGTACGCCGCCGGCTGGCGTCGGGGGAGTTGTCGCTGGACCAGGTGCGGGCACTGGTGAAGATCGCCACACCCGACAACGAGTTCGACCTGGCCGAGATGGCGTCGGACATGACCGCAGCGGAGCTGGAACGTCTGGCCCGCAAAGCCACCGAGATCCCCAACCACCAACTCGTTGCGGATGAGCCGCACCGCCACTTGGAGTGGTGGTGGGAACGCAACGAACGCTTCTTGCACCTGGAGGGCAGGTTGCCGGCGGCGGAAGGAACCGTGGTGGAGAAGGCACTGCTGCGCATCGCAGCGGAAGAGCGCTTCGACGCCAGCGGGATTCCGTTCCGCCCCATGCAAGAACGCGCCGCAGATGCCCTTGCCGTGATGGCAGAAGAAGCGTTGCAGCGCCACGGCGAGGCACTGCGACCCACCATGGTCATCCACGTCTCTGCTGAGCACCTCGCCGGCGGTGGCGGTTCCGCCGTCACCGAGGATGGTCCGGTGCTCGCCATCGAAACCGCACGACGGCTGGCCTGTGACGCCAACTGGCAACTCGTCATCGACGATGCACAGGGTGCACCCCTCGGCGTCGGGCGCCGTACCCGCCGTATCCCCGCATGGCTGACCCGTCTCATCAAGGCACGCGACGAAGGCTGCCGATTCCCCGGCTGTGGCCGCACCCGCTGGACCCATGCCCACCACATTGCGCATTGGGCCAACGGCGGCCCCACCGATCTGGACAACCTCATCACCCTGTGCGGTTTCCATCACCGGAAGCTCCACAACGAAGGCTGGGAGGTCAGGGGCGATCCCAATGGCAGAATCGACTGGATCCACCCCCACGGCTGGACCCACCAACCCGCCCGACGCTTACCCCAACAAGCACTTGCGGGATAACCGCCGGCGAATCGTTACCTCGCTGCGGCGGATTCTCCGCTCGGGTGATTGACCGTTCGAGCACTCAGGCGAACTGCCGCCGCATCGGTAGGCTCCCCAGGGTGGCCAACGAAGAGCACCTGGACATTCTGAGCCGAGGTGTCGGCGCCTGGAACGAATCGCGACTCGAGAACGTGGACACGACCCCCGACCTCTCGGGAGCAGACCTGCCCGGTGTGTCCCTGGCGAGAGCGAATCTCGCGGGCGCAGATCACCTCCAAGGTGGTGCTCATCACCCTGGCGACGGTTGTAGGTCGGCTCCGTGGGGGTGGCATGGTGCTGTTCGGCCCAGGTCAGAGCTGGGCTCAATCACATGAGTCGGCCACGCCATGGGTTGGGGGCCATGCCGATCTCGAGCTCGCAGTCATCTGACCGCGTCCGCCGGTCGCGCTGCCTCGGGCGGAGCGAGGCTCCGGATCTCGTGGTCACCTAGCCCGTAGTAGACAAGCGTGAAAGTCTTTCGGGCGCGGCCACCCGCAGATCGCCTCCTCGCCCCTTTGAGCGACCGCCACCGAAGCCAATGCAGATCATCGCCGGACCAGCATCCTCGACTCGCACAAGACTCACCCTTCGGGCCGGGACTCGATGGACCATTCGAGGATGTCGTGCCGGTTTGTGAAGCCGGGCTCTGTGGAAGCGGTGAACCCGACCCATGCTGCGCCGTCATCGAGCCTCAGCGTGTCGGAGAGGTCCAGTCCGATCTCCAGGACCGGGTTCTGGAGGTCGTCCAGGAAGACACTCAGCGTGTCCGGCGTGTAGTCGATCCTCACCGTGTGAACCTGGTCGTGCCAGCGCACACCGGCCGGGGTCACTGAACCAAGCATCGCCTGCTGGTGGGTCGTGTTGGGCTCGGTCCCGTGGGTGTGGACCGCGATGTGATCGCCGCGAGGGTCTTGCTCGTAATCGTGATACGTCGTGTCGAACTCGACGGCGACACTGTTACGCATGCCTTTGTAGCCGATCCCGGACGCCACACCTGCGTCGCCGAGCGCGGCGCCTGTCGAGTTCTGGACCACGAACGCAAAACCGTCGCCCGGGTTAGCGCCGGCGTCGGTGAGACGAAATCGGAACGTCGTCGTGAAACCGTCGGCCACGTGCTGCTTCGTCGTGAGCCAAGCCGCTGCGGCCTGAAGCCGAGGGTTCGCATCCGTGAGCCGGAGTGCGGGCCCCACCACCGCCGCGCCGCCAACCATGCTGATCTCGCCGGGGCCGGTGAACTCGGACGACGTGGGCCCGGAACCCGGGCCTGCCGAGGTCGTCGGAGCTGCGATCGTCGGGCTCTGCTTGCCGGCGGTGGGCGGCGGCTCTACCGCGATCGTAACCGTGGTCACGGCCGGTCCTTCAGTGGCGTTATCGCCGGCGTAGTTGAAGAGGCTCGAACCCACGATGAAACCGACAACCAACAAAGATATGAGCACCCGCAGCGGCCTGCGTCGCCACTGCTCTCCTCTGGCCGGACCCGGCAACGGCTCTTGGCTGCGTGGTGGCGACGGTGGGGGCGGGCCGGGCGCCCGACCGCTGGTGTCGCGGACTGGAGGACGGCGTGGCCGGGAGAAGGTGATCGGAGCCTGCGGCGCCTCGAGTCGATCGTCAACGACGGGCACCCCATCCTCCTCGATGGACGACGCCTCAGCCTCCCCGAGCCCCTCGGTGCTGCGCCATGCCTTGCGCACCATTGCCTCGCTCGGGGAGTGCGCCGACGAGGGCGCCTCCCGCGCAGCCCGAAGCAGATCGTCGCTGCCATACAGCGGGTCCCGGTCGTCTCCCATCGAACCCTTCCCGGCCTCTGGTTCACCTTGGCGTACCCAGTCTACGCCCGGCGTACTCAGGAAGAACGTTCGCCCAAAACACGCTCACCGGGCGGTGAACGGCGGTGCATTCTCAACCCGCGCTCCACATCGCGCCGGGGTGAAGGCGCACCTGGCGACTTCGTCGGCGGGCACGTGTCAGCTCCTTCATCCACCGAGCTGGCCTCACATCGAGAGCTCCACACTCGAGGTGTTGCAGCAGCCAATTCAATCCGGCCAGCGCCTATCGATTCGGTACGACGCGCCACGCAGGGGCGCCACCCTTCGTTCCAGGGGGACGGTGCCACGGCACAATCGAACTCCGGAGCGTGCAACCATGCGACGAATCTGCTGATCTCGAGCCCGAGGCGGCGCGTCGTTGGCGGTAGCGGCGGCACGCAGCCAGGGAGCGCCACCTCGGATCAGATCGGTGAGAGCCCAGGAACATCGCGCCACCGGCATGGGAGTACCACACCGTCGAAACGCGACGTCTGCTCGATGAGAGCAAGGGCGCTGCGGGCTCCGCCATGCGCATCGCCAAAGAGGAGGTCGGTCGAGTGCGGCGGCGACGCCGGACCTCGAGTCCCTGGGCAATTTCAATGCGGGTGGTGTTGGACGCGGATGTGTCGGTTTCGGCGGCGATCAGCTGATTCGGCCGTCGCGTGGCGACGGCATGTGAAGATCGTCACAAGTACTGAGGCCATCTGCCTCTCGTCGTGCGGATGCTGAGCGGGCACAATCCGATCAATCGTCTATCGACGATACCCGATGGATTCAGATGGTGGTGCGTCTAACGCCGGACGCAAGTTGGGAGGGGAATATGGCTGTGGTGACTCGCCGGACGTTCGTGAAGACTGGTGCGGGAGCGTTAGGGGGCGCCGCGGCCGCTCAGAGCTTCTTATTCGGAGCTTCGTCTCCCGCGGGAGCCGGAACACCGATTGCCCTGCAGGCGCCCGTCGAGGACGTGGTTCCGACCACTTGTTGGATCGGAAAGCAGGACTGCGGGATGCTGGCCCATCGCGTTGACGGCCGCGTGATCAAGTTCGAGGGTCACCCGGCAAACCCGCGCAACAACGGCACGCTGTGTCCCAAGGGCCAGGCCCAGATCGTATCGCTGTACGACCCCAACCGGGTCAAGTGGCCGCTCGTGCGCACCAACGCCAAAGGTGAGCCGGGCGAGTGGCGTCGTGCGAGCTGGGACGAAGCGCTCGAGATGACTGCGGTCGCCGTGAACGAAGTCCGCGAACGCGATCCGAGCCTGGTGTTGTGGCAGAAGGGGCGCAGCAAGGCGAAAGGCTTCTACGACACAGCGTTCGTGAAGGCGATCGGCTCGAGCAAGCTGGGCCACGGTGCGTATTGCTCCGATACGGGCTACCGCGCGCTGGAGTACACGATCGGCACCCACGCAGTGCTGCATCCGGACTTCCGGTACACGAATTTCATGCTGTCGTGGGGCTGGAACATCACCAACGCGGGTGGCAACAAATTCTGCTGGCTCACGTGGCCTCAGCACATGGTGAAGGCGCGGGATCGTGGGATGAAGATCGCCCACATCGATCCTCGCCTGCGGAGTGCCGGCCCGTTCGCCGATGAGTGGCTTCCCATCCGGCCCGGCACTGATCTGGCGTTGGCGCTGGCGATGTGTCACGAGTTGATCGCTCAGGATTACCTCGATCGGCCCTATCTCACGGCGTATACGAACGCAGCGTTCCTCGTCAAGAGCGACGGCATGTTCGCCAAGCGGACGGTTGGCGAGGGTGATGAGGCCGAGGACTTGCCGCTCGTTTGGGATGAGGCCGTGTCCGCAGCCGTGCCGTTCGCAGAAGCCCAGAGCCCCGCTCTCGAAGGCTCCTACGACGTCGACGGTGAGCGCGTGACGACGGCGTTCGACCTCTTCAGGGAGCACGTCGCCCAGTACACGCCGGAGTGGGCGGCCGACGTGACCGGCCTGCCGGCCGTACAGATTCGTGACGTGGCTACGGAGTTTGGCGAGAACGCTCAGATTGGCTCGACGATCGTCGTCGACGGTGTCGAGGTTCCCTACCGGCCCGTCGGGATCATGGCATACCACATGGCTCAACAGGAGCTCGGATTCCAGGCTCTGAGGACGATGACGATGGTTCCAATGCTCGTAGGAGCCGTCGGCGCCGCGGGCGGTCAGCTCTCGGATTTCACGTGGAAGATCCACAACAACTACCCGAAGTTCGAGAAGTTCGAGGTCGCGGACCCGCCCTACGACTTCATGCTGAACAACAGCAAGTACTTCCCGATCAACACAGGGTTCCCTGGGATGGTCGCCAAGGTGATGATCGACCCGGAGCGCTACGGAGTCGAAGACCTGCCGGAAGTGGCGATCCTGCACATGGTCAATCCGCTCGGCTCGTTCACGTCGCAGCCCGAGTTTCTCGAATCCTATGGCAAATTCAAGTTCGTTGCGGTGATCAGCCCATGGCTGTCGGAGACTGCCGACTACTTCGCCGATGTCGTGCTGCCCTCGGCCACGATCGAGAAATACGAGGGGCCGATCAGTGCTACCAACCAGTACATCGAGGCTACGACCTTGCGAATCCCGCCGATGGATCCCCTCTTCGAGTCGAAGGGCGAGATCGACATCTACATGGATCTCTCCGAGAAGATGGGCGTGCTCTTCGGCGAGGGCGGCTATCTCGACCAGGTCAACGGTGCTCTAGGGCTGGAGGACGATCTGTCCGGTTTTGCGATTCCGACCGATCGCAAGCCAACCGTGCGAGAGATCTTCGACACCTGGGCCAAAGCTCAGGGTATCGAAGAAGGCGTCGCCTTCTTCGAGGATCCGCAGCACAGTGTCTTCGTGAAGGGTGCGATGAGCCCCACGAAGATGTACGGATACGTCACCGATCCACCGTTTGGTGGAGCGCTGCACCGGCTCTACGGGGACAGTCTCCTTGATGCTCAACGTCAGATGCAGGCGAAGGGGGCCGACGAGATCTACTGGCAGGACTACACCGCCCTGCCCACGTGGCGTGCGCCGACGATGGATCAATCGCCGGACGAGTACGAGTTCTACATGATCAGCTATCACATGATCGAGCACAAGCAGTCACGCACGAGCTTCATTCCACTGCTCGCCGAGCTGGCCCCCGGCACCCGGGTCGACATCAACCCGGCCGCGGCCGCGCGGCTCGGTATCGAAGATGGTGACACGGTGACGATCGAATCGCACAACGCCGTCACCGGCGAGACCCGCAGCATGACAACGACGGCGGCCTTCTGCGAGGGCATCAGACCCGACACGGTCGGCGTCCCGCATCACTTCGGACTGTGGACCCACCCCCAGAACGAGGGCCAGGGCCCCTCACCCAACGAGATCTTCTTCACGGGCGAGGGGTACATGGCCATGACCGCAGATCAGTCGTTCCACGTCAAAGTGCGTATCTCGAAGGGGGGTGATGCCTGATGACGAAGTACGCCATGATCGTTGATCTCAATCGTTGCCAAGGCTGCCGAGCCTGCATGGAAGCATGCAAGATCGAGAACAACACCTCCGAGGCCATGTTCTGGATGTACGTGTTCCGCTTCGAGGAGGGAACCTACCCCGACACCCGGATGTCGTTCCTCCCCCGTCCATGCCAGCATTGCGACAACGCCCCATGCGTCAAGGTGTGCCCGACCGGCTCGCGTTTCAAGCGAGAAGACGGCATCGTGTTGACCGACCCGGATCGCTGCATCGGCTGTCGGTACTGCGAGCTCGCATGTCCGTACGGAGTGAACTACTTCAACTGGCAGAAGCCACAAGAGGCGCAATATGCCGAGGCAATCGACTGGAGCGATCCAGACATTCAGGACGCCACGCAGGGGGCGGTGCCTCCCTACAAGAATCCGGCTCTAGACGAGCTGTGGGGCACCGAGCAGCGTCGAACTGCGGGCGGAAGTCATGCGAAGGGGGTCATGGAGAAGTGCACGTTCTGCGTGCATCGCGTCGAGGAAGGTGGCCAGCCAGCCTGCGTTGAAACTTGTCCGGTGACGGCACTCCGATTCGGTGACGTCGACGATCCGGATACGCCGATCAGCCGGTTCATCCGGGAGCACGAGACATGGCACCTCCTCGAGGAGGCGGGCACCGAGCCCAATGTCTTGTACGTGGGCGGCAAGCCACCGAGCCACGGGTATCGGGAGGTCGAGCGGCCGAAGGCGAGGGTGTGATGGCGACTGACATGCAAACCAAACCATCCGGCGCTGACAAGGAGTACCGGCCGCTGCCACAGGGTGTTGGTCAACTCGGCCCTGCGTGGATGGCGTTCGTGGTGGCGAGCTCGCTCGTGCTCCTCATAGGGCTGTTCGCATGGTGGCAAGAACTGTCGGAAGGCATGATCGTCACTGGGATGCGGAACGTCGGCACCATGGGCGGCGCAAGCTGGGGTCTCTACATCACCATGGTGGTGTACTTCATCGGCGTCAGCTTTGCGGGCATCACCATTGCGGCGCTGATTCGCCTGTTCCGAATCGACTACCTGCGACCCATCGCACGCTCGGCTGAGCTGCTCACGGTGGTCGCTCTCATCCTGGGGGCGTTGGCCATCGTCGTCGACTTGGGCCAGCCACTGCGAGGGATCGTGAACCTGTTCCGATATGCCCGGCCCCAGTCGCCGTTCTTCGGAACGTTCTCGCTGGTGATCGCCGGCTACCTGTTCGCCAGCCTCGTCTACCTCTACCTGGGAGGAAGGCGCGATGCGGCGATTCTGGCGAAACAGCGGAGCGGATTGCAGTGGTTCCACCGGCTGTGGGCTGCCGGATACACGGACACGCCGGCCGAACAGGAGCGACATCGCAACGCTTCGTTCTGGCTGGCGTTGGCCATCATTCCGCTGCTCGTGATCGCACACTCCACGCTCGGCTTCGTGTTCGGTCTGCAAGTCGGTCGACCCGGGTGGTACGGCACGCTGCAAGCACCGGCGTTCTTGGCGCTGGCAGGTGTGTCCGGCATCGGCCATGTCATCGTGCTGGCGGCCGTCGTGCGGCGGATCATCGATGACCAGGCACGCATCGGCAGTGCGATCTTCGCCTGGCTTGGCAAGTTCCTGCTCCTGCTGCTGCTCGTGTACCTGTACTTCATGACCGTCGAGCTGCTGACACTGCTGTATGCGACGCCCGAAGTAGAGAAGGAGCTCTCCGACGCTCTCCTGCTGGGGAGCTACGCATGGCTGTACTGGGGCAGTGTCGCTCTGCTGGTCCTGCCTGCGATATCGCTCATCTGGCAAGCGCTGGCACATCGGTGGAGCGTGAAGTGGCTCGTCGCCGCCGGCATCGCGGTGAATCTCGCCGCCATCGGCAAGCGCTACCTGATCGTGGTGCCCTCGCAAACGCATGGGACGCTGCTGCCGTACGAGACGGGCTCGTACAGCCCCAGTTGGGTCGAGTACGCAACAGTGCTCGGCATGTTCGCACTCGGAGCGTTGCTCGTGGGCCTGTTCTACAAGGTGTTCCCCGCCCTGCCGCTCTCGGAAGAGGAGGAGAAGGAGGTTGTCAGTCATGCGTAGGCGAATGATCACGTTCTCCGTGCTCGCCCTTGGCATCATCCTGATCGTTGTCGGCTACTTCTCGGCGGCGCCATGGGGAGCAGACGCGGTGCGGAACAGCGACCCGCGGTTCGCATTTGCGCCGACCCTGTTCGTGCTTGGCGTGGTGATCGCCATCTCCTCGGCCCTCGTCTACGAACTGCTACCTGACGAGAAAGGACAATGACCCAGGTCGGCAACATCGCCAGATTGCGTCAGGGCCTCTACCGGTTCTTCGGTGGGGCCCTGAGCCATCCCGGTGACGAAGAGTTCGCTACCCTGCGCGCCGCAGGTGACGTGCTGCAAACTTTCCCCATCGCCGACTTTGCGTACTTCGGGGCGTGGCGGCGGTTCCAGCGGGCCCTCGCGGGGATACCCACCGCGACGTCGCTGGATGCCGAGTATGTGCGCCTCTTCGCCTCAGGGACGGACGGTGCGCTCTGCCCGCCGATCGAATCGTTCTATGTCGCCAAAGCCGAAGGTGGCGGCATCGCCGACACGGTTGCCACCCTGCAACGGACCTACCACGAACTCGGCCTTCGTTGGCTCGACGCCGAAGCGCCGGACCACATCGCCACCGAGCTCAATGTGTTGTCGACCTTGTGTGGCCGCGAGGCGGACGGCTGGGCCGCCGATGATGCCAGGGCCGCGGTCCGAGACCTGAGACGGCAGAACCTCTTCCTGCGCCTTCATGTGCTGGCGTGGTTCACGCAGTTCGCCGACAGGGTCCGATCTGCCTCGCCCGACGGTTTCTATGCCTTGGTCGTCGATGCCGTCGACGCGTTCCTCACCCACGACTACGACTGGACGAGAGCGCTCATCGAGAGGGTGGAGGTGGAGGCATGAACGTGGCAATCGTCGCATGTCGCGAGCAATCGGACCCTGGGGGGCGCGACGCCGCGGGGCTGACCTTCGTGAACGAACTCTGTGCCGGCCCCAGGAAGCTTGCATCCGTCGCCGGGGCCGATCGGCTTGTTCTCGTCCTGCACCGCAACCGGTACGTACTGGCGCAGGTCCAAAAGCACACGAGGGAGATGGGCATCGACCCTGTCGGGGTCCAGATCGTGCATTGGGACGAGACGCAAGGCGGCTCACACCGCCTCGGCGTCATGCTCGCTGGAGCGGCGGCGCGTGCGGCGGTCACCGTAGATGCGACCCCACAACAAGTGAAGCCGGTGCTTCCGGTCCGCCTCAATCGACGGGCACTGCTGAGCATGCCCCGGCCCGTATATTCCGCTGTACCCGAGATCGACAGGGACGCATGTGTCGCCGCCGAGGGGTGTAGGGCATGCGCCGTCGAATGTCCGAAAGAGGCGTACGCATGGTCGGGCGGGCGCATCGACTATGACAAGGAGGCGTGTGTTTCGTGCGGGCGATGCGTGACCACCTGCCCTGCGGGCGCGATCGCAACCCCGGCCATCAGCCCGTCCATGGTTCACGCGGCGATCAAGGCGATGGTGGAAGCCGCCTCTGAACCTGTGGGCGTGGCATTCATGTGCAGTCGTCGTAGTGAATCGCCGCCCGGACCTGGGTGGTACCCGCTCGAGGTGCCGTGCGCCGCGATGGTTCCCGGAACTTGGCCGATCGCGGCGCTCATCCTGGGGGCAGGGGCAGCAAGGATCGTTCCCTGCACCGCGGCTGGATGCTCCCTCGCACACGACGATGTCGTGACCGGCAACATGGACGTTGCCCGGGCTCTCCTCGAAGCCAGCGGAATCGAACCCGAACTGGTGCCACAGTCGTGGCGAGACGTCGCCAAAACCCCGCCGTTCGCGACCTCGACCCTTGTCGACCCTTTCGGCGTCGAGGGTGCCCACGAAACGATTGTCACGTTGGCGGCGCTTGTCGAACATGAAGTCCGAATCGAGCACCACCGATCGCCGACCGGGATCGTGGAAGTGAATACCTCGACCTGCACGATGTGCATGAAGTGCGTTTCCGTATGTCCGGCGGACGCACTGAGCCAAGAGCGAGATGGCGACGAGCTCTTGCTCACGTTCGACGCCGCCCGTTGTACGGCGTGCGGCCAGTGCCCCTCCGTCTGCCCCGAAGTTGCCCGCGGCGCGATCGAGTGTCACCAACGCATCGACTCGACCGCCATCTCAGCGGGTCCAACAACCCTCAATAGAGCGACCGCCGCTCGATGCGAGATCTGCGGGGAAGCTATTGCACCGGCGCCGATGATGGAGCGGATCGCCTCCCTTCTCGGCAACGAGCATCCGGCCACGATGGGCTATCTGATTCGGCGCTGCGTGAACTGCCGCGGAAGCTGACTCAACCCTCCACAACGGCGAACGTACCCTCCATCCCCGACGAGAGGTGGCCGGGAATCGTACAGATGACCTGGTACTCACCCGGTGCCGGCAGGTCGAATGTGACTCGGGCTTTCGCACCCGGAACGGCGGTGACCGCGGCGATGCGGATGTCTTCGTCGTATTCCGACTCGGTGGTGACCGGCTCGCTGATCACAGTCCAATCGTGGACGGTCACACCATCGTTGCGAAGCTCAACCGTCATCGTTCCGCCGGCTCCGGTCGTGACACGAGCGGGGACGAACCGCCACTCCGTGGCCGATACGACCAGGTCGACGGGAGGCGGCAAAGGTTGCGTCGGTATTGCCGGCGTTTCGGTACACGCCCCGAGTGCCATCATCAACACGCAGCCCACAAGCGGTCGGCTGAGGGCCCTCACGAGTGCCTCGATGGGCTGCGCCGCTCGTTCACTCCGTGGAGATGAGATCGCACGGAGGGCACACGCGAATTCCGGCTTGGCGATGCGTGCGTGAACCGCATCCGCGGCACCGGGCGCGTTCGGTGAATCCCGTCAGCAGAGGGGATCGTCTTCCGCGAAGCGAAGCGGATCGTGTCCACAGACGCCACTCCAGGAACGCGGCGCTGCACAGCCCGAGCGCAACCACGACCATGAACAGCGACAACAGCACAGCCGCATCGGCCACCAAGCCATCCACCATGACGGCAAGGACACCTGCCGCCACGGCACCAGCGGCGACCATCATTGCGGCGATGGCGATTTGTCTCGGAGATGGGCCTCGCATCTATGTCCCCCCAACCGCCCATTTGGTCTGCTCGGGTCGATGTGTCCAACCAATGCACCGAGGCTGCACCTCGACCACCTCTACTTATCGTCAATCGACGAACGACGAAGTAGGGCTGTTCGGCTCTTTCCTCCGGGCTCCGATCTCCGTATCATTGCCCGAAGAGATTCGACCCCGGTCACCGAGGACCGTATGGCTGCAGAGGATGTTGCGTCACGAGGATGTCTCGATGGGTTGCTGTTGGATCCGCCGGAGCTCACCGATGCGGAGATGGCCGCCATCGGGAAGGCTCTGGGGCATCCGGTGCGTATTGCGATTCTCGAGTTGTTCCACGTCCACTGTCCACGCACCGTGGGAGGAATCGTCTCGGAGCTGCCGCTGGCGCAATCGACCGTGTCCAAGCATCTGGCCATCCTGCGAGACGCCGGACTCGTTCGGACGATTCGCGAGGAATCACGGACGTGGCATTGCCTCAACCGGTCGGTGATTACCGGATTCGGCGACCAGGTCATCGAACTCGCCCGGCGCGCCGATTGAACTGGTTGCCCGATACGGATGAAGTCGTCAAGGGGCAGTGGCCGGGTCTGTTGCTGCCAGCGGGCGACGGGGACCTCGTAGCAGGCCAGGGCGAGGATGAGCCACGGCCTGTTCGCGAGAAGCGCCGACGGCCGATGATGCTACGACCACGCTGATCGCGCCATGCGTCGCGGAACACACCGATCGGCCTCGCGCGACGAAATCAGCGACTGCCCACAAAGGTGTCGGCCCTGCACCACGCCATTCTCAGCTTCGCCAGCCACATCTCGGCGGGTGGCACAAGGCGTCAGGCTTGGGCTGCCTCCCATGCCGCCTGCCCATCCCGGGCGTCGAGCCAGAGCTCCGACCCGGTCTGGTGACCGAGGTCAGCGAGCGCAAAAGTGGCCTTGGCGGCACCTTCCGTGAGCGGCCGACTCCATGCCTCGGGCTCAGAGAGGGTGGAGAGCACCGCAAGCGCATCGATCCCAGTCCAGTAGAAACGGGCGTCCTCCACGCCGCGCTGGGTTCGGACCGCCTTGCAGTAGGCGAGCGCAGCGAGGGCAAACTCGTTGCGGTCGGCGCCGTCACGACGCTCCCAGCGCTGGATGCCAACGGCCATGAGACTCCTCGTCTATCGATCTCCTGACCATACACAAGGCGAGCGGGGCACGTCGTTGCAGACCGGAGCCACCTGACACATGGCGGAC
>DATHZQ010000141.1:0-10463 GCA_035458525.1 Acidimicrobiia bacterium | reverse complement strand
CGCCGTGGAACCCTTCTCGGGTATGCCGGGGAACAACTCGGGATAGGAGAAGTAGATGACGGGAAGCGACACAACGGCAGCGAGCCAGAACTTCCGCACCAGGGTGCGATACAGCCGTTGGCGGGAAGCGATCTCGGCGTCACCCCCCGCTTCGTCGTACTCTTGCTCTTGCTCTTGCTCTTGCTCTTGCTCAGGCGCAATCGCCGTGTAGCCGGCAGCGGCGACGACCTCGGTGAGCACTTCGTCCGGCACATCCCCGACGTCGACGATCGCCTCCTCGGCTCTCAGGTTGACCCGTGCCCTGATGACCCCGGGAGTGGACGTCAAAGCATGCTCGACGGTGGCCACGCATCCGGCACAGGTCATCCCTTCGATGGCGAGCCGGACGCGACGATTCGGTTTCCCGGTTTGGTCGCGGTGGCGGTGGGAGCGGAGAGCTGCACGCTCACGTGATGCAGAGCGGGAGCTTCTCAGATACGCCTCCGGATCTGCAACGAAGGCGTCTCGGCAGCGCTCCGAGCAGAACCGAAGATCGTCGTACCCATCGATGGCGAGCGCGGAGTCGACAACCGGCATTCCGCACACTGGATCGTTCATGGTCGGCCTCTCTCGAGATGTGTCATCACCGTATCCCTTCCATCCGACTGGAAGGTCAAGACCTTTTCTCGCGGCGGCATCTCCGTAGGCGGGGCCACCAGGTGCACGAGTGTCCCGGCTATGACACCAAGCGCGGCGCCGCCGATGAGGTCGAGGGGCATGTGCGCACCGACGTAGACGCGAGAGAGGGCAACCACCACTGCCGTGCCGTACAGCCCCCAGCGCACTCGCCTTGGGGAGTATCGCGAAAGCGCCGTGGCCACCATGAAAACGACCACCACATGTCCGGAAGGGAACCCGACGCCCTCCGCGATGGCAGTAGCGCCGAGGGTGGCATCGTCGAAGAGCGCAGCCGGCCGGCCTCGTTCGGCCAGCTCCTGCATACCTTGGGCGGCGAGCCACCCAACGAGTACCGAGGCCGCGACCAGGGCCGCCACCGGCTTCCAATCCCTGGCTCGAAGCCACAGAGCAGCGGCAGCGACCGGGATCATCACCGACGAACCGACCTGCGTCACCGCCCACACCGCGGGATCGACGACGTGGGGAAGCCCGTTGAGCGCATGAAAGGCCGCCGCTTCCCAGAATGCAGGTGGGTCCGCCACGAGAGCCGCCGCCACGCCCAGGCCGCCGAGCGCGACAACCAGACGTGCGCCGTCCCCTGCCAGTCGTTGTCCCGCCGGAGCCGCGACCGACGCCGCCACTGGATCGCTGGCCTCGAACGGTTTGGTGAGCGGTGTCGAGACAAAGAAGGGCCACGTCCAACCGGGTAGGTGGGTCACTGCCGCCGCATGGCGGCGCGCGAGATGTACGGCGAGTGCGCCGCCGGCTAGGCAGCCGGCGGCGACGACGAGGTTCCAGACGATCCCGTCGGAGAGCTGCGTGAAACGGATCGTGATGCCGAGGCTGATCGCACCGACGATCGGCGGCAATGACTTCGGTACGACGTAGGCCGCAATGTATGCGACGCGAGCAAAGAAGATGCCGGTCACCACGCCCCCAGCCCAGAGCCAGGCGATGTCGTTGATATATCCGTTGGGGTTGAAGTAGTTCCACGTGGCGCCCGGGAGGAGCAACGCGGCCAACCCGGCAGCGCCGGCGACGACCATGACGAAGACCCTCGGGTGCCGGAAACCCGCAGGAGGGGCTGGAGTTGCATCACGCCCACCGACGACACTGGAGGCGACCGCACCGGCTGTGGCTGCAATGCGACGCTCTACAAGTTGCTGCCCGCCGAGCCGGCGGCACGCGTCGGAGAGCAGGATGCCGATTGAGAGCAGGATCCCGGCGCCCATGGCTCCGGGGACGAACACGTGCAGCCGATCCTCGTCGAGATCGTCGAACACCCAAGAGCGGCGAACGGGAATCATGCTGCTATCTCTCCTGGCGCCCCCTGAGTGGCATGAATGGTGACGGTCCCCTCGGTCCCGTCCACGGTGACCTGGGTTGCACGACCTTCGAGCCGTTTGGTGATCCCCGGAATATTGAGCACGGCGGGCACGCCCAGCTCGCGAGCCACGATCGCAGCGTGCGAAAGGGGCCCACCTTCCTCGACGACGATTGCTCCGGCAGCCAGGAACAACGGTGTCCACGACGGATCGGTGGTGCGTGCCACCATGACCTCGCCACGCTCAAATGGCTCGGTTGGATCATGAATCACATGCGCCGAGCCTCGGTAGCGACCAGGACTGCCTCCCCAGCCGGCGAAGGAGTCGCCGATCAGCTGCTGAGCCTCGGCCGACCGCGGACGCCCTGTAAAGATCTGTGGGAGAGCTCCCCCCGCTGCCGCCTGGTCGTGCTGGCGGCGGCGCCGGGCAATCATCTCGAAGGTGGGACCTGCGCCGGCGAAGCACCGGTCGAGCTCGGCTGACGCGAGAAAGTCGGCGTCGGTGGGTGACTCGATCAGGCCCAGCCCCGCCAGCCGTTTGCCCAACTCGACGTGGACCCTCCGCACCTCACCCCCGAGGCGGAGTACGGCGGTCTTGGACCGTTCACGCCGGTCGAGGAATACGAAGGCGTCCGTGGCCATTCTGCGCAGCATGCGCTTGCGGACGTCAACGATCTGGCCGGTCAGCACCCGGCTGGCTCGCCACGACCACGTTCGCATCACCCAGCGCTCCAGTTCGGAGAACGCTCGAGCCCGATCATCCGAGCCGCCGATGCGTACGACATCGTGGGCGGCGCCACACCGGCACTCCGCAGCGGTCGTACCGCAGTCCGGGCACACAACCGTGCCGGCGCGAACGACCTGCCGCAGCATCTGCCAAACAAGATCCTGCTCTTCGATCCACGTTGGGCCGGCGAATATCGCCGCCGACCCACCCAGACGCAGCAACTCGTCCAGCCTCTCGAGGAGCCGTCGTCCTTCGAGGGTCACGCCCAGCTCCCGGCGTATCTCGGTGTGATCTGCGCACGTGGTCAGGCTTGCGGCCAGGGCATCGCTGGCCGAGCTGTCGCGAATGAGATCACACACGCTGAAGGCCATGTGACCTCCACACATGTGCATCCCGCCCGACGTGAGACGCTGCGCCCACAGTCCGGCTTCGCCCGGGTGAACCCGTGGTTCGAGGAACAACTCGATGCCTCGGTAGGCGGCGGCCGCCGCGGCGGCGACGGCGAGTTCGGCGGCCAGGGCACGGCCGGCCAGGTCGAGCAGCCGACCGCGGTAGGCGATCAGCTCGTCAACCGGGAGGGCAGGGATGTCGACCCGGGCGGCGAGAACCTGGTCGACGGCGCCGATGACGATCTCGGCCTCGCGAGCGAACTGAGCGCGGGCACGGATCTCCTTGACCGACCGGAGCATCGAGCGGACCCCGCCCGACCCTCGGGTGGCTGTGGCGCGGTCGCCGGGTGCCGCTTCGGAGATGACACGCCCGAAGTACTGTCGTTCCAGGTCGTCGCCGGAGCCGCCAGGGATGTCGGAGGCCATCCGTTTGATGAGATCGAGATTCAACGCGGCCCGGCTGCGAAAGCGGCCGACAACGGCGTGCGGCCCCCTCAAGTCCTCCGGGAGCGTGCCGAGGTGGTCGAAGAGTCGCAGGAACGATTCTTCGAGCAAGGGACCGACCGTCGTCCACAACAGGGGCGGCAGCAGTCCGGGGACCATCTCGGCGATCCCCGCGGTGGTGTAGGTCGTCGATGGTGCGGGTTCGGTGTCGAATCCGTCGTCGTCGCCCAAGGCGGCCGGCTTCGTCGTTATGGGGCGGGCCTGGACGAGATACAGCCGGCTACCGTCGTACGCCCACTCGACATCCTGCGGCGACCCGAACCAGGCCTCGACCCCGAGCGCGGTGTCGACCACCTCGTCGAGGATCGGATCGGTACCGTCGAGGGTGGAGCGCGGACGACTACGCGAGACGACATGCGCCGCAGGGGTGACCGCACCAGAGACGAGCTGCTCCCCCAAACCCTCGACCACCTCCACCCGAACGGCGTCTTCACGCCCACCGGGGTCCACCGTGAAGACCACACCGGCCAGGTCGGCGTCGACCAGGCGCATCATCACCACCGCCATGGCGAGATCAGACTCGTCGATTCCACGGAAACGCCGATACGAGCGGGCAGCCGGCAACCACAACGACGCCCACACCAGCCGGACCGCTCTGAGGATCTCCTCCGTTGTCTGGGCGTCGAGGAACGACCGGTACTGGCCCGCAAACGACGCCGAGCTCATGTCCTCTGCCGTCGCTGATGAGCGGACCGCCAACGCACCGCCTTGCCCAACATCTTCTACCAGATTCAGGATCTCCCGCTGGAGTTGTCCCGGCATCGGTGCCGCGAGAAACAGTTCGTCGATACGTCGGATCTCCGTCTCAAACCGGTCGGGCGTCGGGAGCGGATCCGCCCAGAGCTCGTATAACGACTCCGACAGGTCAGAAGCAGCCAAGAAGCTCCGGTACGCCTCTGTAGTGACCACACCGGTCGGAGGAACCGATGCACCCCAACCCACCAGGCGATCGAGCGACGCTCCCTTGCCGCCGACGAGATGCGCTGGAAGACCCGCACCCGACAGCATGGTGGTGTACGGGGCGCTTGCCACAGATCACTCCCTCCTCGCGTGTCTCCCGGTCGCCGGCGGTGCCACAACCCGGGAGGCGAAATCCGACAATGCCCGATCCACGACAGCGTCCACCGATTCGCCCGTCTTTGCGGCGCGGTCGTTCACCCACCCAGCCAGGTCGGCCCGCAGATGAACGTGATGACGCCGCCGGGTCACGCCTCCCAGGGCGGCGACCTGTAGGCCGAGCGCCAGCGTCGTGACCGCAACCAGATCCCAAGAGCCACCGATCGCTGCATCAATACCTGCGATGGCGGTCACCACGACCGAGGCGACCAGCAGCGTCCTCACAGTCAACACAGCACCCATCAACAGCCTCCGACGGATCGCCGCTCATGAACTCGGTTCTCGCCGTCCTCCCACAGCCGTTCGAGCTCAGACCAACATCCAGCACAGCCACACAACTCATAGAGATCGGCGAGGATCCGCTCCCAGTCGCCGACCTCGATCACGCAGTTCTCGCATAGCGCATACCGATGGCGATCGAGATGTGTGAGTTGAGGGTCCCCATCGATGATCCCGAATGCCGTGTTGCACCGCTCACACCGGACACCGGAAGACGCGCCACCGGCCATCCAGATGACCTGCGATGAGTAATCGCCGCTGAGAGCCGAGTTCATCGTTCCTCACCTCACTCACGGGTTGGGGCTCCCCCCTCCCGGAGGATGGGATGGGAGAGGTAGGAGCCCCGTTGTTCATTTCGATCTCCTGAATACCGTATCCCTTCCTCTCGACTGGAAGGTCAAGGGTTTTCCGGGAGCGGACCCAGGTGTGTCTGATCCCCGCGGGTCTTTCACTGCACCGGCACTGGCCGCCGACCCGACGTGCGCCACTGCAGCGCCGGGGGCCAAGTGGTCCGCGGCCGATCCTTCAGCCGACGGGTATCGGTGGGCGTTGCGAGTCCGCAGCGACGTCGGGGACTTCGCGCTCCACGACGACGCGAGGCAGGAGCCGGTCCAACCAGCCGGGAAGCCACCAGGCCCGTTCGCCCAACAGACGCATCGTCGCTGGCACGAGGATGACGCGGACGATGGTGGCGTCGATGAGGACGGCAGCGGCCAGCGCGAAACCGAGTTCCTTCATGAGGAGGATCGACGAGAGCACGAACGCGCCGAAGACGACCACCATGATGGCGGCGGCGCCGGTGATGACCTTGGCGGTGCGTTCCAGGCCGAGGGCAACGGCGTATTCGTTCGGGTAGCCCCGATCGTGCAGCTCTCGGATCCGGCTCATCAGGAACACCTCGTAGTCCATCGAGAGCCCGAAGAGGATGGCGAAGAGCAACACGGGGGTCACCCAGTTCACCGTCCCGGTCGAGGTGAAGTCGAGCACGCTCTCACCGAGCCCGTCTTGAAACACGATCACCAGTAGCCCGTATGCCGCGAGGACCGACAGCAGGTTGAGGATCACGGCTTTGAGCGGAATCAGGATCGATCGGAACAGGATCATCAGCATGACGAACGTCGCGGCGAGGATGATCCCGACAACGAACGGGAACCGGTCATAGAGCGCCCGGCTGGCGTCGGCCTCGATTGCCGAGGTGCCTCCAACAAGAACTTCGGCTTGGTCGAGTTCGTCCACCGTAGGGATGATCTCGCTGCGAACCGCCGCCACCGTGTCCCACGCCTCCGGCGACGACGGGTCGATCGCCAGATGTCCCATGATCACAGTCGTGTCGGCGTCGCCGTCCAGGTTGACGAAGTTGCCCAGTGGACCCGAGAGCTCCGCCGGCACCGTTTGGAAGTCGTCGGTGTACAACGCTTGGTAATCGTCGAGTTCGAGCCCGGGAGCGAGCGTCGTCATGCTCATGGAGCTCTCGAACCGGGGATCGGCGGCGATGGCACGGGTGAGCCGATCGACTCCGGCCACGATGTTGGGATCACCGACACCGCCGTCGTGGCGCACCACGACCTCGACCGGTGCCAGCATGCCGGCACCGAATTCTTCGGTCAGGATCTCGTAGCCTTGGCGGCTCTGAAATCCTGCTCCGAGCTGACCGACCCCGATCGTCCCCTTCTCCAGTCCGAGGGTGGGCCAGGCCAGCGCCCCCAGGATCAGCAGACCCGCTAGCGCGTACCGCACCGGTCTGTCCATGACGTGGGTCGCCCAACGGTGCCACATCCCGCCCTCCCGCTGCGGCCGGTCGATGATTCGCGTCAACCAGCGTGGTGAATCGATCCGGTCACCCAACACGACGATCAGCGCAGGCAACAGCGTCAACCCGGCCGAGACCGCTACCACCACGACCAGAATCCCACCGATACCCATCGAAATCACGGTGGGCTCGCCGGTGGCCAGCAGCGCAGACAGTCCGATCAGGACGGCGAGCCCGGAGAACGCGATCGCCTTCCCGGCGTGTGTCACCATCTCCACCGCGGCTGTGGCCACGTCTCGTCCGGCGCGTCGCTCGCTGCGATACCGAGTCAGCATGAAGAGCGCGTAGTCGATACCCACGCCGAGGCCCAGCATGACGGCAAACGTCTCCAAGAACACCGACAGGCCCCGCCACTCACCCACCAGCACGGCAAGCGCCAATGCGATGACGATGGCGAGCATGGCGAGGAGGATTGGCAGCAACGCGGCAACCAGCGCCCCGAACACCACGATCAGCACCATCAACGCCACCGGAAGCCCCACCGATTCGGCCCGGGTGATGCTCTCCTGGCTGGCCGCAGAGATATCGGCGTGCACGGCTTCGATCCCGGTCATGTGCGCGGTGAGCCACCGGGGAGTCTCCGCCGACTCGACCGCCGCGAGGAGATCCTCGGACGCCAACATGGCGTCCCCGTGGTTGGTCTGACGGAGGTCCACCAGCATGAACGTCGTCCGCCCGTCCCCGCTCACCAACGCTGAGTTGCCCGACGACCAGAAGGAGGTGACCCCCGCGACGTGCCCAGTTTCCTCGATCGCCCCGACGAGCTCCTCGGCCGCCGCTCGATACTCGGGATCGGCGACCGAGTACTCGCCGCCGCGCAGCACCAGCAGTTGCTGGAACGCGCTCCGCGAAGAGAACTCCGCTGCGATCACATCGGCCGCCTGCTGCGACTCACCCGTGTTCCCAGATTCGACGCCCCGATCGAACACATCCGCGATCCGGGGAGCGAAGAACAGTCCGGCGACGAGGAAGACGGCCCACGCCGCGATCATCGCCTTGTGGCGGCCCACCACTCCTCGACCGACCGCTGCGAATATCCGTTCCATCATCGCTCCTTCCGTCTGGCCTCCGAGGGCCGGATCGCTCGACGAGCGACCGAGCCAGCCCGACCGAAGGAGACGTCGCGTGTAGCTCGTTGTCACCACCGTATGCCTTCCAGTCGAATGGAAGGTCAAGTGGTAGAATCGAATCCATGCAGATCGGAGAACTCGCCCGACGCGTCGACGTCTCCACCAAGACCATCCGCTACTACGAGGACATCGGGGTCCTCCCCCAACCCGAGCGCGCCCCCAACGGCTACCGCGACTATGGAGAGGATGCAGTCGACCGGCTGCGCTTCATCCGCGACGCCCAGGCCACCGGACTCACCCTCACCGAGATTGCTTCCATCTTGGACATGCGCAACCACGGCCTCGGCACGTGCCACCACGTCGTCGATCTGCTCGAACGGCATCTCCGTGACCTCGACCGCCACATCGACGAGCTTCACCGAACCCGCGGTCAACTCGCCACGATGACCGATCGCGCTAAGCGCCTCGACCCTGCCGACTGCACCGACCCCAACCGCTGCCAGACCATCGCAGACGGTCCCGAACTCGCGCCGCCGGCAAGCACGAACCACACGCATGCGGCACCGCGGCGACACACCCACCACTGACGCCGCCAGTCACCCCTCGATCGCGATCGGCCTGGCTACCTGAGCACCCTGCGTGGCCCCTCCGAACGTGGCGGCGAGGAGTTCATTGTCGGGTTCATCCAGCTCACCGGCGGATGCAGCAGCCTCGACGCATTGGCGCAGGTGCCGCTCGAGGAGACCATCGAAAGGCGCTACGCGACGATGTGCACTTCAGATCTCAAGGGTTCACGGGCCGCCCAGAGCACCCACCACCACGAGCGATCTCGCGCACCCCGCAGCGCCCTCGATCCGGCATGTTGTTGCACCTCGCTGGTCACAGAACGTGGCAATGGGTGAACACCACGCTCAGTGACGACCCGGCTAGGGGTAGGCGCTCCTCGAAGTGCCGATCGGCGTGGTTTGACCTTCGGTGCGATCTGGCGCATATCTGGCTGTCTGTGCGCCGGTTGTAGCCATAGGTTGGTCCTTTGCCTCTTGCTTGCAAGGTCTGTGCAACGCAACATTGGGGGAAGGCTCCGCCTGATAGGTTCTCGCGATGCGACGTCTGTTCGTATTGGTAATCAATGTGGGTTTGTTGGCAGCGGGGTGCGGCGACGCCGCAGTCACCACAACGTCGACCGCTGCCGTTCCGCAAGGCACTACCGCTACCACAGCGGCAACGGAGTCCGTACTCCCTTTCGGCGGAGAGTTGCAGAGCATCCTGGACCAGGTCCTTGACGCCGACAACGCAATGGGCTTCACGCTGGCCGTGATGGTGCCGGGTCATGAGCCGTGGCTCGGCGTTGTGGGCGAATCGGAGCCCGGGGTGCCCATCACGACCGGCATGGCGTTTGGTGCCGGAAGCATCTCCAAGAGCTTCATTGCGGCCCTGGTGCTGCAACTCGCCGAGGAGGGCAAGCTCTCGCTCGACGACCAGCTCCAGGAGTGGCTGCCCGATTATCCCAACGTCGACAATACGGCCACGATCCGCCAGTTGCTCAATCACACCAGCGGCGTGTTCCAGCCGAATCACCACCCAGACTTTTTCTCGACGGTTTTCGCCGATGGGACCCGGGTTTGGTCCGACGAAGAGATCCTCTCGCAATTCTTGATGGAGCCTTACTCTCCGAAGGGCACCGAGTGGCACTACTCCAACGCCGGCTACACGCTGCTCGGCCAGCTCATCGTGGAAGCGACCGGATCGAGTGTCTCCGCCGAGTTGAGACACCGGTTCTTCGAACCCCTGGATCTTGCGACGGCGTTTTTCCTCACCGAGGAGACCGCTCCGGGGGAGGTCGCCGAAGGCTGGTTCGACATCAGCCCGTTCGCGCCTGAGATCGACGCGGATCCCGACTTCGAGCCCTTCTCACAGTTCCCATGGACGACGACCATGCCCGCAGCGGGTGGGGTATTCGCCAACGCCGAGGACCTGGCGACCTGGGCGCAGGCTATGTTCCACGACCAGCGCATCCTGACCTCTGAATCCCTCGACCAGATGCTCCAATTCGTTGCCCCGGACCCAGACGACAAACGTGGAGCAATCGTGGCGGGCTACGGACTGGGGGCGATGACATTCAACCCGGAGCTCTTCGATGGCGCACTGGTGATAGGTCACAGCGGCGGCGCTCTGTTCTACGGTGCGGTCTCCCTCTACCTGCCGGACTACGGCGTGACCATCGGCGCCGCCCAGAACTTCGACAACGACGATACGTTTGGTTCGATACTCGCCCAGGTGGTGAGTCTCATCACCACCGAGCTGGAACCAGCGCCGTGAGGCCGTGTCTCAAACAAGGGCAGGGGATGCCCGTGGGTCCCGTGAGGGCACGTCAGACGTTCTACCTCCCATAACCACGTTACGAGACGTTTGCTATCGTCGGGAAACCTGCGCGAGAACCGGCAGTTCCGAGCGCGTCGCTGCTCGCTCGCCGCCTTGAGCGACGAATCGCCCCCACCGGCGGGCTACGTTCGGTTGGGTCCTGAGAGAACGAGCACGAAGTGCCGTTCTCGGTCACTCGGCTGAATGGGCGATATCGCACATAGTG
>DATHZQ010000140.1:0-10751 GCA_035458525.1 Acidimicrobiia bacterium | reverse complement strand
AACACCGACCGACTCCACAGCCACTGTGACGACACACCCCCCGCAGAGTTCGAAGCAGCGTTCTACGCTGCCCAACAGGCCACCCCAACCGGAGTTGGAAACCAATAGACCGAGTCTCTACCGAACCCAGGGCGGTTCAGTTGCGTGACGCGGCACTAGTTGCTCTCCCATGAGCCGGACGCCGGCGCCGTTGGCGTGGCAGTCGTCTCGTACACCGATGTGCTCGGGGAGGAGCGGGCCGAGATCCGGGCCACGTTCGACGCCAGCAAGGGTTCCGGCAGCCCAGTCGGCCGCCGTGGCCGCAATACCTGGGCCGTTCTCGCCGACAGACGTGCACA
Organism: Acidimicrobiia bacterium; assembly: GCA_035458525.1. Classification (GTDB taxonomy): domain Bacteria; phylum Actinomycetota; class Acidimicrobiia; order Spongiisociales; family UBA5794; genus DATHZQ01. The sequence continues at coordinate 10,413 of DATHZQ010000140.1, read as the reverse complement.
CCTGACCACCACCGAAGAAGTTCAACGGGGAGATCAACACCGGGATCCTGGGATCTCGCACCCGGATCTGTTCCACCACGTGGGTTATCCAGGTCCGCTCCTTGTCGTCAAAGACCCCACCGTGCTCGCCTGCTCTTAGGCATAGCTGCACCCATGCCCACCCGCTTGCTCGCCGACTGCGTCGTCTGGGCCAAGGTTGCCACCGGGCTGGAGGCTAGGCGATCCGGGCAGTTTGGGTTACCAACCGGAGCGGATATGTCGGTCACGCGACGTCCCAGTCAACTTGGCTTTCACTCGCTTGAGCCGCCGACGCAGCGTGGAGGAACCGCCCGCTGCTGCTACCGCGACACCAGAGTGGGGGAACTGATCGGCACCGATAGCCTCGACCATCGACCAAGCTCGCTGTCGCATACCCGCTGGTGCCGGCAAGCCAGTCGCTTCAACGACACGATTGGTCATCTCGAACGCGGCGATGACCTCGAGGGCAGTAATGGTTGCTTCATGGCCGAGGTCAGCGGCAACGGTCGCCAGGACAGCAGGATTCGGCGACGCACTCAAGGCGGTTCGGACTACCGCAAGCAACTGCGCGCTTCCCGGAACACCTGTGTCTGTCTCGGTGCTGGCGATGCCCTCGTAGCGGACGTCGATCTGATGCTGTGCGGCACTCGAACCGAGCACCATTCCGTGCAACAGCGTTCAGTAGAAGCACTCGTTGCCGTGAGAGACAGCCGTCGCTACAAGCTCGAACTGATCGCGGCGCAAGCCGCGCACCGCGGTGGCAGTCCTGCCAACGCCGACTGGCATGTACAAGCGATCGTAGGCTCGCACAAACGACGCCTGCACCGAAGGCACTGCCGACAACGCTTTGCGGGGCAGGGGCGGGCCAGCAATAGGAACCCAGGCGCTGCGCTTCTTCAGCCCCGGAACCTCGGGCACGGAAATGGCGCTGCCAGGTTGACGAACCGGTGAGGCCGCATCGTTCGTGCCGCACATCCGGAGGAGGACATCAAGTCCGACCGCTATTGCGACCACTCCGACCAATTCGACGTATCCATTGACCCCAAAGCGCGAGATCGACTCCTCGACCGTGGAGGCCGTTACGGACGCAGGGCGACGAGCAATCTGGGCCGCCGCTGTTGCTGCCGATCCTGGCAGATCGAGTACAGGTACCGGTCGATCCCATCGCGCGGCTCGAGCTATCGCTACCAATGCCAACCGATCGTCGCTGGTCCATGCGGCTCCCGGAGCACCGAGCTCTGCCCATGCCTCGGCGACGAATGCGCTCAGGTCGTCCGGGACGTGAAGAGGAGACGTAGATGAATCGATCACAACAGCGCGGACGGTATCAGGGCCGATCGGGCGCGCAATCCGCCGGTCGCACCAATCGGGAGCTCGCAACGGCGGGAAAAGGCCGGCTCTGTGGGATCCACCTGGCTGCAAAGTAGGACCGGATGTCTGAGTCGCATGCCACGCGGTCGACGACGGACGGCGTAGGACTGGAAGCTACGCCGAGCCGCCCAAGCCGCCATGGATGGAGCGATCATCGGCCAAGTCGTTTGCGGATTCGCTGCCACGTGTTGCGGCCTCGCTCTGTGGTGAGGTCCGAGTGCGGAAAGTCGACGGCTCCGAGTTGCTCCAATACCGGCAGCATACGTTGCCGGTGGCCCGTGAGCACGGGTTGCCCTGTCGCTTCCATCACGCGATTGGTCATTGAGAATGCTCCAGCGATCTCAACCGCCGTCATGGCGGCGCGCTCTCCGATCACGGATGACAGCTCGCTGACTCGTGTCGGGTCGGGCTTCGGCGAGCTGGCGGTGCGCCCGAGGGCAACGAGCTCCCGACCGCCAGGTGCACCAACGTCTACACGAGAATCGACGAAGCCTCGGAAGTTGATTCCTATACCGCTTTCCTGGGCGCTCGACCTGAGCGACATTGCGTGACCGAGTGTTCAGTAGAAGCACTCGTTGCTGAGCGAGAGAGAGAGAATCACGATCTCCATTTGCCAGCGCGACAGGCCTCGGACTGGCTCGTTACTGCGGAGTTCCTCGCTCGACATGTACAGCCTATCGAGTAGCCGATTCGCCACTGCTTGCATGCTGGGAGCAGCAGTGAGTGCATGGCGGGGCAATGGAGGTCCGGTCATGGCCACCCACGCACTGCGGCGCTTGAGGCGCGGATTGGGGCGATCAGGAATGGGATCCCCGGGCAGCGGCTCAGGCAACGGCTCGAGGCCGATACCGAGGAGCTCAGTCACCGTGTCGACTCCAGCAACAATCGCAACGACACCCACGAGTTCGACGTATTGGGTCTGTCCCAAGGACGAAACCGCCTGCTGGACCCATGGCTCGCTTGCGTGAGCCGGCCGCGCTGAGACAAGCGAAACGGCCTCCAGCGCAGCGTGCGGCAGACGGGTGACTGGGAGCTGATCACCTACGCGTGCTGCGCGCGCCACCGAGGCAATGGCTACACGTTCGGTGCCGGTCCAACCCGACCCGGGGCTCGCGAGATCGGTCCACGTAGAGCAGAAGAGAGAGCGAAGGTCGGCGGGGACGCCGCCTTGAACCATGCCGTCGAACACTGTCCCCCCCGGGTCCCAAGAGATCGCCCCACCGAGCGCCGACGTGTCTAAACCTAGCCGCAACCATAGCTCGCCAGCATATGAAGCTTGCCACCGGAAGTGACGGTCGTCAAACATGTTGACGGCCGGGGGGCGACTGCGACGACACCATCCAAGCCGACGACGCGACACGACGTCCCAAGCGACGAGACCAGTCCCGCACCGACGACGCCGATGCGGCGTCACTCATACACCACGCTGCGGACGTGACCCTCCCGCCGGTTGGTTGCTTGTCACGGTGCGTCGTGAGCTGGTAGGGGCCGTACAGGTTGGTTCCCTCAGCAGGTGAGAGGAACGACATGACAACTCCAAAACCGACTCTGATGCCGGCGAGCAGGCGCCGGACTTCGAGCCATCCGCCCAGGCGGCGTGGTCCGAACGACCCCTGACGTGGGCATCAAGGATCAAACGATGCGTAACAGGACGGCGAGTGCGACGCGAAGCGTCCACATCCCTCCGGTCGACTCCGAGGGGGCCAGCGTCTCCCGAGAGCATTGCAGCACGGGTCAGCGGCTACCTGCGCCGGGGCCATCGTGAGCCAATGTTTCGTTTTCTGAGTCCCTTGGCCGATTCTGGCCGGGGAGCATGGAATCCTATTTGGCTGCCGGAAGAACTCAGGGCCCCAAGTAGGAGGGCCGCACTGCCAGCGATCGTGCGATTGACACCGAGCCTTGCTCCAACCTTGTGCGCCGATCACCAAATACCGCGCCATAACGAGCGCGTCCTCAAACCACGCCGAACGGCACGTCGTGCTCGGGTGGTTCATTGCGGCCGGTAGATGTCTTGGCGGTGCGCGACCCGGAGAACGATGACTTCTCGCCGGTCATCGTCGATGCGGTAGAGGATGCGGTAGGTACCTCGTCGAGCGCTCCAGACGCCCTCCAACTCGTTGCGGAGCGCCGCGCCGACTCGCCGCGGGTTGTCGAGCAGCGGTCCGGTGATGAAGTCGATGACAGCGAACGCCACCGCTTCAGGGAGCGTCTCGCGGATCGCCCTTGCGGCGGGCGCAGTAACGACGATCTCGTACCGGGATTCGGTCACCGGGGCCGAAGAGCCCTGACGGCGTCGACCCCGCGAACCACGTCCCCTTCCAGATAGGCGCGGTGGGCCCCGACGAGTTCAGCCACCGCATCAGAGTCACCCAGCACTGCAAGGGTCTCTTCCAGTGATTCGAGGTCGTCGGGGCTGATGAGCACGGCGGCCGGTGTCCCGTTCTTGGTTACAACGACACGCTCGTGGTGTGCCTGGACGCGTTCGATGAACTCAGAGAAGCGGTCCCGCACAGTTCGCAACGATTCACTCGACATGGCCACAATTGTGCCACACCCAGTCGCCCATGGGAAGACCCACGCCGATCACTCAATCCCGCGCACGAAAGAGCATTTCACCGAGTGCTCAGTATCGGCACGTCGGCGTGCTGGCCGATTGCAGGATCAGAGCCACCAGGTCCAGGACTTGCCGGTGATCGGTGGCTTGCTCAGCAACGCATTGAGAGCGACGACGACGTTTCCGGGGTAGGCGAGGTTTGCCCGGTTGAACCGTCTCGGGTTGGTGAAGATCAACCCAGCGTGTGCCTTGCCGGCACCGGCCCATTGTGCGGCGAGCGGCATGAAGTCCGCCACGTTCTCGGTGACGAGGACTCGGTCGTGGTTGGTGGCGTAGGTGAGGAGGTCCTCGTCCGGCATGCCACGAAGTCCGGGCTGTGCGGCGACCGCAACGACATCGAAGGACTGGTCGGTGAGGCTGTCGGCAATGCCTGGTGCGTGCATCTCGTCGAGAAGCAGTTTCACTTCTCGAGCAGTTCGCGTTGGCGATGCCACGACGCCTGGGCCTCGTCAGCCACGCGGGTCCGCTCGGCGATCAACTCGTTGATCTCCTCGGTGTAGTCGGCGTAATAGGCCACTGCCGCATCGACCAGCGCTGCGGAGATGCCAAGCAGGTCAGCGGCACGGGATCGACGCTCGGCCGCTGGAACGTCGCCGCCGACGATGGTTCCGATCGCGTCGGCAACCTCGGGCCCGCCGGCGAGGACCGGTCGCCTGCCCGCCGGACCGTCTCGGAACACGACCAGGGGATGGGCTTCCATGCGGAGGCCTTCGTCAATGAGCCGCTCCGCCAACGTGGAGACTCCGACGTTGTGGCGTTGGGCGCTGGCCTTGAGCCGCCGGTGGAGCGGCTCGTCCGAGAAGCGTATCGAGACAACGGGCATGACTACATTGTAGTCTTCTGTCGCCAGCCTGCATAGGGGATCGCCCACCCGCGCCGATCGCCCAATCCCGGACGAGAACGCCCGCATCGCCAAACCACGCCGATCGGCACGAATGCGCATGGCCTGGGTTGCTTCGAGTGGTTGACCGACGCTTGTGAGCCGGGACGGGACCATTGACGGCGGGCGTTGTGAGTGCCTCGCAGCCACCTCTTTTCGGAAGGCCCGATGGTCGTCGCAGCCTTCACGAGCTTGGGTCGCTTGTACGATTCGTCCATGAGTAGGACATTGCTGGGGTGGGTGTTGTCGTGGTGTCTCTGCTCTTGGCGGCGTGTAGCGATGCGACCGACCTTGTGGTTGGCAACCCATGCTCTCATCCCGTTCTCGTTGGCCACTCGGAGCTTGACGCGGCTGACGTTGCTGAAAGGGATTGCAAAGCGTTCCTCTTCCGCTCGCTCTCATGGCGCGTCGTACCGTCGGGACAGGCAGCTGTGGTGGCTCCGATCGCTGATGCCGCGGGGCGAGACACTCCACAGGCGATATGGGTTGACTCAGCCTCCTACCGCAGGACGGTGACATACGCCGAGGTTGAGGAGATGACCGGCCCACTATGGCTGGACTCGGCTGCTTGCATCTCCGGCTCCGGGGCACCGTCGATTCTGGTGCTCTTGGAGCGGGTCAGGACGGAGGATGCGATTGCACTTGAGATCCAGGTCGCGGCGCCAAGGGAGGTGCGCGACAGCTTCGTTCAGAACCTTCGCGCCATCGACGCCGTCGCGATTGAATTCGATGCTGGAACGCCAGAAGGCGTCGTCACGGCTGTTGTCTTCGCCAATCCGCGTGGCCACTACGCCGTGCTGGGTGGACGTGCGGGCTTCGAAGGGACAGGCGTCATCTACGCATGTGACAACAGTGGCTGCACCACGGACATGTTTGATGACGGCCTCGGGTTGCCGTTGGTCTTCCTCTAGTGGTCCAGCCCTTCGCTCTGATTCGCGATTCCGAACGTCTTGGTCGGCGACCACACAAGACCGTGTCAGGGCTGGTCGGGAGAGGCCATCCCACGCCGATCAGCCAATCCCGAGCACGAACACCCACTCCACCCAGTGTCCGAGGTCGGCACCTCGGCGCGAGGGTCGGTCAGCTGCCTGCCAGTCCGAAGAAGGCGACGATTGCCCGGCCCAGCCTGACCATGTCTTCGTCGGCGAGACGTCCGACCCGTTCGCCGAGCTTTGCACGGGGCACTGTGGTGATCTTGTCCACCATCAAGCGGCAGGGCATCCGGAGGGCGTTCTGATCGTCGGGCACTACCGGGAGCCGAATCAGCGGCGCCTCGGTCGGATCGGTGGTGAAGGCGCACACGGTCACCGAACCGGTCGCATCGAAGCGGTCGTCTTGGATGATCACCACAGGACGCGGCGTGCCGGTGTAGCCGCTGCCTGCGGCAGCCGTCCAGATCTCGGCGCGTCTCACGCCTCGTCGAGGCTCACGGCGTCTATGAACGCTTGATCGTCGGCGGCGTGGTCGCTGCCGGCGACTGCTGCCGATTGGCGGTGTGCTTCTGCCGCAAAGCCGGGAGCGCGAACGTCGGCGACCCACATCTGGATGGGGCGCATGCCTTGCGCCCGCATCCGCTGTCGGTAGTTGCGGACGCGTCGGGTGACGGAGGGATCCTCATGCGGTGTGGCCATGAGCGAATGTTACATGTAACGGGCGGTCCTGGGAACCCTTATCACCGGACCCTGAGGCGGCGAACCAGATCTCACCCCGCTGCATCGGCCCAATCCGACCAGTCCTCGGCCGGACCCCAGTCGGCGACGTCGGAGAACGCCATCTCGTCTGCGGTGAGCGGCAGGTCGGTCCATGCGTCGACCTCATTCTCGGCGCGGAGTCGAGAGCACGATCATCCAGGAATCGTATCTGTGTGACGAGACGATCAGCCACCCTGTGGGATCGGTCCTACCAGTGAAGCACGCCTCAAGCGGCGCCGGTTCCGTCCTCTCGCACCGCAGCCAGCACGATGTCGATGGGGGTCGTGGCCAGGTCTCCGAGTTCCTGGACGTACCCATACCCGAAGCGTCCTTTGATACAGAGGTGCCCCGACGTCGTGGCGTCGTCGAGTGGCGAGGTCACCTTGACGATGCGGTTGTCCTGCACGTGCAGCTCGAGATTGCAGCCCACCCCGCAGAAGGAGCACACCGTGCGCGTGACCGTTTGCGCGTCTTCGTCCCACACGCCGGCGCCGCGCAGCTCGTATTCGCTGCGGAACATGAGCGCACCGGTCGGGCATACCCCGATACAGTTGCCGCAGTAGACGCACGCCGACGATGTCAGGTCGACGTCGAACTCGGTCGAGATCCTGGCGTCGAACCCCCGTCCGGCTACCTGGATGGCGAAGGTGTTCTGCGCTTCTGACCCGCAGGCCTGCACGCACTTGTAGCAGAGAATGCACTTCTCGTAGTCGCGCACGTACAACTCGTCGTGCACCTTCACCGGCTGCGCCACGGTCTCGGCGAGGCCGGGTGACGGGGCAGCGTGATGGCCCGGGTGGCGGGAATCCCGGTCGGACACCGGAGGGGCTGGCGGGCCGTAGCGGCTCGGGTCGACCTCGTAGTGATCCATCCACGCTTTGGTCTCGGGGGCGACGAGGGACATGTCGACTGAGGACGCCAGGAACTCGAAGACCATCTTGCGGCTGTGCCGCACCGGTTCGCTCTCGGTCGAGATCTCCATTCCCGGCTCGACGACTCGAGAGCACGCCGGGACCAGCGTCCGGGAGCCGGTCACCTGCACCACGCACACCCGGCACGTGTTCACCGGAGTGAGCGTCTCCAGGTAGCACAGCGTCGGCTGGTCCTTGCCGGCGGCACGGCAGGCCTCGAGGATCGTCGCATCTTCCGGGGCAGACACCGCCACGCCGTCGATCGTGATCTCAGTCACGGCTGTCTCCGATCAGGCCAAGGCCGATGAGCGATTTGATGGCGCTCCCGGCGGTGTGGCCGAGTCCGCAGATCGATGACAGCCGCATCGCATCGTTGATTTCATCCAGCAAGGCGATCTCGCCGTTGGGCGGTCCGGCGACCATGCGGTGCAGGGCCTCCTCCTGGCGCACCGTGCCGACCCGGCACGGCACGCACTGCCCGCACGATTCGTCGCGGAAGAAGGCGGCAATCCGCATCGCGAGATCGTCGAAATCGGTCGACACGCCGAACGGCATGACCACACCCGAGCCGAGCGACACGCCGGCCGCTCGGGTGTCCTCGAACGTGAGCGGGAGGTGCATCATGTCGGGCCCGACGAACGACCCAGCCGCCCCGCCCAGCATGACGGCTGCGATCTGCTCGGTGGCGCCGCCGGCCAGGTCGATCACTTCGCCCAGGGTTGCTCCGAACTCCGCCTCGTAGACACCGGGCCGAGCGATGTCGCCCGACAGACAGAACAGTTTCGGCCCGGTCGAATCGGCAGTACCGATCGAGGCGTAGGCGTCCCCGCCTTCCAGCACGATCAGGGGCAGATTGACCAACGTTTCGACGTTGCTGACCACGGTCGGCAAGCCGAAGAGGCCGGCGGTCGTGGGAAACGGGGGCTTCTGGCGGGGTTCCCCACGGAAGCCTTCGATCGAGTTGAACAGCGCGGTTTCCTCGCCGCAGATGTAGGCGCCGCCGCCCATGCGGATCTCGATGTCGAAGGCGAAGCCGGACCCCGCAATGTCACGACCGAGGAGCCCGGCTTTGCGGGCGACTTCCAGGGCCGCTGCCAGGTGCCGTGCGGCGCGTGGGTATTCGCCACGGATGTAGACGTAACTCCGGGAGGCGCCGATCGCATACCCGGCGATGGTCATGGACTCGACGAGCCCGAACGGGTCACCTTCGACGAGGCCGCGGTCCTTGAACGTGCCCGGTTCGGCCTCGTCTGCGTTGCATACCAGCACCGGCTCCCGTTCCTCGGCGGTGACGGCTTCCCACTTCAGTCCCATCGGGAATGCGGCGCCGCCTCGGCCACGAATCCCCGAGCGCTTCACCTCGGCGATGATGTCGTGCGATTCCATCGCCAACGCCTTGGTGAGCGCGGTGTAGCCGCCGGCGGTCCGGTAGTCGTCGAGCGAGTAGGGATCGACGTGCCCCACCCGATGCAGCAGACGCAAGCCGGTGACGTCGAGCTCGCTCTGCGGCATACCGAAATGGCCCGGTGCGGGGTCGACCGGGGTTCCTCCTTCGAGGACGTCGGTGACCATCTTGGGTGTGGCTCGCCACAGACTGGCGTCGTACTCGCCGGCCCTTTGCACGAGCACGGCAGGCGACCGGTCACATTGGCCGAGACACGGGCTGGGAACGACGTCGGCGCGGCCGGACAGCGCCTCGAGCAATTCGAGGCCACCGCGGATGCGGCACGACACGTCTTCGCACACGTGCGCCACGCGAGCCGGTCGCTCCTCGGTGGCGAGCAGTGCATAGAAGGAGGCCACACCGTACACCTCGGCCGGAGGCACGGTGAGTCTCCGGGCAACGTAGTTGACGCCGCCGGGGCTCACCCAACCGACCGCGGCCTGCAGCGACCTCAGGGCCGGGAGCAGCAGGTGGCGTTGCTGCGCGGCGTTGTGGAAGCCACCTTCGGCAACGTGGTGATCTGCCGCCGAGCGCGATCCTCCCGCCCAGCTCGATTCGGGACTGCCCGCCACCGCATCCACCGCGGCCTTCTCGGCTTCGGTGGCGCTTGCCTCTGTCAGTTGCAGGTCGATGGCGCCCCCTAGAGCTTCTCGAGGCGTATCGCCGTGGCCTTGAACTCGGCCGTACCGGACTTGGGGTCCCAGGCGTCGACGGTGAGTTTGTTGACGTCGGCATCGTCGGGGAAGTGGAACGACATGAACGCAAGTCCTGGGCGGAGGCTCTCGTGGAAGTACGCCGGCACTTCGATCGAGCCACGCCGCGAGACGACCCGCACCGTCTCCCCTTCGGCAACGTCGAGGGCGGTACCGTCCTCGGGCGCCAGTTCGATGATTCCACCGTCGCGGATCGGGGAGCGGTAGCCGCCCGACTGGACACCGGTGTTGTACGAATCGAGCCGCCGACCGGTGGTGAGCCGGGTCGGGAACTCATCGGTCAGCTCGTCCACGGGGGGCACCCACTCCACCGGCATGAACGGTGCAGGTTCGCGCTGCATCGGATCGTCCCAGAGCCATGCGTGGAGGAACTGCGTGCCCGGATGGTCTTCGTCCGGGCAGGGCCACTGCAGACCGTCGTGCTCTTCGAGGCGACGGTACGCCATGCCGGCATGCATCGGCGACAGGCTTCGCAGCTCGTCCCACACCTCTTCAGCGGTTGGGTTTCCCCAGCTGTGTCCGAGGCGATCTGCGAGCAGATTGAGGATCTCGAGGTCGTCTTTGGCCTCTCCGGGTGGCTCCAGCGCCTTGCGCACCCGCTGCACCCGGCGTTCGGAAGACGTGACGGTGCCGTCCGTCTCCGCCCACGATGCGGCGGCGGGCAGCACGACGTCGGCCAGCTCAGCCGTCTTGGTCAGGAACATGTCCTGTACGACCATGAAGTCGAGCCCGTTGAGGAGTCGGCGTGCCCGGGTTGCGTCGGCCTCGGAC
>DATHZQ010000139.1:0-2003 GCA_035458525.1 Acidimicrobiia bacterium | reverse complement strand
ATCTCGGTGTCCCCGCAAGCGGGGGACTATCTCGGTGTCCCCGCAAGCGGGGGACTATCTCGGTGTCCCCGCAAGCGGGGGACTATCTCGGTGTCTCTGCAAGCGGGGGGCCATCTCCGCGTCAGATCCGGAGTTCGTCGTCGTCTTCGAGATCTGGCAAGCCCAGCGCTGCCTCGACCGGTTCGAGGGCTTGGTCGGCTTGCAGCGCCGGGGCGAAGAGGTCGCCGTACTGGCGGAGCCGTTCCCAGATCGTGCCGATCGTCGACGAGGCAGGATCGAACGTCTCCAGCTCCTCCCACAGAATCGGTGTCGACACCGGCGCTCCGGGCTTGGGGCGGACCGAGTACACCGAGGCCATCGTTTTGCCGCCCACGTTCTGGTTGTGGTCGATGAACACCCGGGCACCACGGCGCGGGATGTCCCACTCCATCGTGGCGTTCTCCCCGTCGGCCGTGGCGATCATGCGGCCCAGCGTCTCGACGAAGCGGCGGACCCGGCGGTACGTGTAGCGCGGCTCGATCGGCACGTGGATGTGCAGACCTCGCGACCCTGAGGTCTTGAGGTAGCTGGCGAGGCCGAGCCGCTCCAGCAGCACCTTGACCAAGCCGGCGACGTGAACCACCTGCCCCCACATCGCTCCCTCCTGCGGGTCGAGGTCGAACACGGCGTAATCGGGGAAGGCCGGGTGGATCGTTCGGCTCAGCCAGGGGTGCATCTCGATGCAGCCCATGTTGGCCAGCCACACGAGCGCATCCCGGTCAGGAGCCGTGACGAAGTCGATGGTCTCTCCACGGTGGGCGGAGTGGATCGGTGCGGTGACGATCCAGTCCGGCGCATGCGTCGGGCACTGCTTCTCGTAGAACATGTTGCCGGTGATGCCGTCGGGGTAGCGCGACATCGACAGCGCCCGGCCGGCGAGGTGGGGCAGCAGCACCGGAGCAATCGCGGCGTAGTACTGGATGAGGTCGCCCTTGGTATGGCCGGCGTCGGGCCAGAACACCTTGTCCGGGTTGGAAAGGCGGAGGCGACGGTCGAGGTTGGTCGTGATCCAGGCGTCCTTGTCCCGCTCGATCGTGACGGGTTCGGGGAAGTCGATGTCGCCCATTGCCAGAGGACGCCCTTCCCCCGTCGGTTCCGGCCGGCCCGCGACCTCGCCGGCACGAAGGTCGGCGAGGATCGCATCGTGGCTCGGCTCTTCACGGGCCTCCGAGACGACGATCATCCGCAACCCGGCATCGACGGCGGCCTCTGCGAGTGGACCGGACCGCAGCGAGCCGTCGCCGTAGGGCACATGACGGATCTCGCCGGCGTGCCCGAACTCGTTGTCGGTGAACTGCGTGTGCAGCGGATCGATCGCCCAGCCGGGGAACTGCTCGCGCAGGAAGGCGATGACCGAGAGGAACGCCTCCTTCGTGGTGAGGGCGCCGCCCGACTTGGCGTGAACGTGGGCCCAGTCGATGACGGGACGAACGAACGAGAAGCGGTTGGCGATGAGTGCGATGTCACCGAGCGAGCCGAAGGCCCGGTCGCTACCCGACGTCTCGAGGCCGAGGGCAACGCCGAGGTGGCGCACCTTCGGCTCGATCTTGTGCAGCCCTTCGTCGACGAGTGCGTGGAGCTGCTCCGGGGTCCGGTCCTTCACGTGGCCGGTGTGCGCCACGATCGTGTGCGCCCCGAGGGCCTTGCCGAGCTTCATGGTGTGCTCGAGCGCCGACAGGGTCTTGGGCCGCTTCTCCGGGTCCTCGACCGTGAGCACGGCGAAGTACGGCGCATGGACGGACACGGCCATCCCCCGCTCCCCCGCCGCCTCGGCGAACTCCCGGCAGCGGCGCTCCTTCCAAGGAAATCCGTGCACGAAAGGCAGCTCGATGGCGCCGTGCCCGCGCTCGATGAGCGAGTCGAGCCAGTCGCCGTCGGTGACACCCGCCGGAGGCATACGCGAGATGCCGAAACGGATCATGTCGCCACGCTACAGCCGCGATCGGTCGGCACTACCTGAAATA
>DATHZQ010000138.1:0-8829 GCA_035458525.1 Acidimicrobiia bacterium | reverse complement strand
GGACCCCACTCCATGGCTTTGCGTATCAGGTTGCGGATGATCCGGGCGATGAACCATCCAACAATCAGAATGATCAGGGCGCCGAGGATCTTCGGGGTCCATTCTCCAATGGCTGTCCCGATATCCCGCAGGCTCTCAACGAGGCGGTCCCAGAAGGACATATGTCGCTCCTTATACAGGCGATATTGCGTCGCGGCCCGCAAGTCGATGTTCAGAAACGGTCACGCCCCCGCATACACCGCCGCCTATCGCTCACCACCGCGGGATTTAGCGTAGCGTTTCGCGTATTGCCGCTTCAAGGAGCGCACTATCCGTCGCGACGAACCTGCGCCTCCACGACCACCGCACCCGCACCGTCGAACCCGAGTTCGAGCGTCGCGCGGTCCCCTTCGGTGAACCCGGTTTCGACGCCGATGCACATGACGTGGATGCCGCCCGGACCGAGCACGATCGTTGTGTCCGGGGTAACTGTGATCCCGTCAGGGAGTGGGCTCATGGTCATGACGTCGTCCTCCATCGTCGTCATGTGCAGCTCCGTCATCGCACAGCCTTTGATGGTCGCGGTGCGCAATACGTCGATGTCGTCACCATCATTGGAGATGGCCATGTAAAGCGCCGTGGTCGCCGATCCTGCCGGCGCCGGCCTCATCCATGCGTCGGTCACGGAGATGGTCGCCGCCGCGGCAGATTCGTCGTCGGTACCACCGACCTCGCGCGTCGGTCCCGCGTCGGCGCCGGCGGCATCGTCTCCTCCGCAGGCCGTCACCACGAGAACGATCGCAAGCAACGCCGCAGGGATGCGGTGGCGTTCAGCCGGCCAGGTAGGCGAGATCATCAGCGATGTCCTCAGGGGAGGTGCCGAAGGGGAGCACGAGCTTCAGGAAGCCCGACTTGTCGACCACCAGAAACGAGGCAGTGTGGTCGACCAGATAGCCGGCGGCGCCCTCCACGTCGCGCTTCTCGAAGTACACGCCGTAGACCGTAGCCAGCTGCGCCACCTCCTGCCGCGTGCCGGTGAGGCCGACGAAGTCGTCGTTGAAAGCGGGAACGTACCGAGCCAGCACCTCAGGCGTGTCGCGTTCCGGGTCCACCGAGACCATGATCACTCGAACGTCCTCGGCACCGTCGCCCATCAGCTCGAGTGCCTCGTCGAGATCGGCGAGGGTGGCCGGGCACACGTCGGGGCAGAACGTGTAGCCGAAGTAGATCACGACGACCTCTCCTTCGAAGTCTTCCAGGCTCACTCGCTCGCCTTCGTGGGAGATGAGGTCGACGGCCGGGGCTGCCGTCGAAGACTGGATCACGGTGCCGTGGAAGATGTGGGGGCGCACTCGCGGGAGCACACCGAACCAGGCGATGGCAGCGAGTCCCACGATGACGAGGACCCAACCGGCGATCTTGGTCATGGGACGCTGCTCCTCACGGGTAGCAGAGGAAGAAGTGGGCGGCTTCGTAGGCGACGGTCGCTGCTCCGTGGCTGTTGCGGATCTCCTCACCCAGGATGTCGATGTGGCGAATGAGCTTGTCGACGTCCGAGGCGACGGTCTGGTACCGGTATTCGCCACGGACGACACCCCAGCCATCTACCAGCACCAGCGTCGGATCGAAGGCGAATGAGCCGGCTTCGCGGGGTTCGTACCAGGTGCGGAATCCACTGCCGACGATCGCTTTCGTGAGGTCGGGGGCCGGCGCGGCGAGCCGCCACATGTCGCCGTCCGCTCCGATCTGGCTGGCATAGGCGGCGAGCGCCGGGGCGGTATCACGCTCGGGATCGAACGAAACGGTCACGAACCGCAGCTCGGCGCCCCCCAAGTCGACCTCATCGCGCCGTTCCGCAACGCCGGCCATCGTGGCGTTGACGGCGTCACACGCCTCGCCGCAGTGGGTGTAGCCGAAGCTGTAGAGCGTGATCTGACCTCGCATGTCCTCGCTGGTCAGCCTGGCGCCCGTCTGGTCGGTCATCGCATATCCGGGGGCGAGGCGAATGCGAGGGAGCACCTGGATGGGCTCGAAGATCGTGAAAGCCATGACGCCGAGCAACAGCAGCACCAGGGGTACCGCCACGGCGTAGACCCAGCGGCGGCTTCGCCGGCCGCTGCTCGTAGAATTCGGCGCGCCGTGCCGTATCTCCTCAGTCTCAGCCGTCTCCGCCTGCTCGCCGCGCTGCTGGCGTTGGTCTTCGCCAGCTCGGCGTGTGTCCTGACCGGGGGTCATGACAAGCGTCCCGATTCGATCATCGGTTCATATGTGCTGAACGGCGTCGATCCCACCGGCACAGCGTACGCAGGCCACTTGACCATCGAACAAGCCGATGGTCCCGATGAATACCGACTCCAGTGGATCGTCAGCGGTGTCCAGACCGGCGTGGGAACGCTGGAGGGCGACACGCTCGATGTGGCGTGGACCACGGTGGACGGGGTGGACGTCGAAGCGAGAGGACGGGCCGTCTTCACGGTCCAGCCTGATGGGAGTCTCATCGGCACGCGCACGGTGGCGGGTCTCGATACGGCCGGCACCGAGGAAGCGTTCCCAAACGACGATCTGACGCGCTGAGTCATTCTTCCTCCAGCGTGAGCAGGAAGGCCACGAGGTTGTCGACGTCCTCTTCGGACAGGATCTCCAGGTAGGTCGGGATCATCTGGCCGGCGGAGAAGCCGTCGACCACGAACGCATCGGGATCGAGGATGGACTGTCGGAGGTACTCCTCGGCGGTGAGGCCGGGCACACGCGAGGCAGCTCGAGTCGCGACGCCACCGAAGGTCGGTCCCACCAGCGTGACGTCGGGGTCGAGGGAGTGGCAGATGCGGCATCCGGCGTTGCTGCCGATCGTCGTCTCGAAGTAGAGCGAGCGGCCCGCGTCGGCCATTGCTACGACTTGGGCGTCGAGGATGTCGATGGTCAACGTTTGGCCCGGGTCGAGCGCAACCGTGTCCTCGAAAACGACGACGATCTCTGCCCCGTCGTCGAGAACGAGGGTCACGGCATGTGTTCCCGGGGTGATCGGGACGCGCTCGAACGCCAGGGACGTGTCGCCTCCGTCTGCGGTCACGAACGGGTAGGTCTCGTCGAGGACGGTGGCGCCGTCGACGTCGAGGATCAGTCGTGCCGGGATGGCGTCGGCCGGGAGCGGGTCGTCGGGACCAATCGTGAGGGGTGTTCCGTCCCGATGGTCGAGGGCGATCTCGATCCGTGCCTGATCGTTGCCGCCGGGATCGAACGGGAGCATGGACAACACGACGGTGAGGACTCCGGCCACGAGAACGAACACGGCAGGCGCGATCAGGCGGCGCGTGTCGGCCCCGGCCTCCTGGTCGCGGATGGTGGCCGGGTAGGCCTCATTCGGCGGTAGTGCCGCGGCGTGGGCTGCCTCGCCGGTGGCGTCGGGTGGGAGCCAGGCCGTGACAATGGGCTTGTCGAGATGGCGGCGTTTCAGTTTCGGCCGTCGGGTGCGGTCCAGGCGATCTTGCAGCCAGACGTTGCCTTCGAGGTTGGCGCAGTCGTCTGCGGCGCATCCGACGAAGGTGACGGAGGCGGCACCGGCATCGATCGCTTGGGCGGCGAGCTCGGGGTGCGCCATGCCGACGCAGGGAAGCGGGATGACCGCGGAGTCGGCGTTCAGATGGGCGGCGCCGTGCAGCATGTGGCGTTCGCAGACGAAGGTGATCGCCTTCTCGCCGGTGGTAGTGGCCGCCTCCCATAGCGGCTCGGCCGGTGACGTGCCCAAGGTCAGCGCATTGGTAGGGCAGGTTCCGATGCAGATGCCGCACGAAACGCAGAGGGATTCGTGGACGACGGCAAGCTGCGGGTGGTCGCCCTCGTCGTCTCGGATGACCATCTCGAGGGCACGGTACGGACAGTCGGCGACGCAGAGCGTACAGCCGATGCAGCGGTCCTCGCTCACGACGATCGGGGGTAGGGCGGTCGCCCTGAGCACCCATGGGAGGAAGACGACGAGTCCGAGCAGCACGGTGGCCCCTGCCCAGAGCACCGCCGGTGGCCAGCTCAGCGTGCCGGGGAGCAGGAAGAGGAAGAACGGATCGAGGGGCACCGTTCCCGGCACCAGATGCCGGTCGACGGGGGGGAGCATGCCGACGGGAATTGCCACGGAGACGATGACCGTCGTTCCCCCGACGATCCACAGCCAGACCGGAGGCGGCATCCAGTGGCGGCGGGTGAGCCGCTTCAAGTGGTACCAGAGCAGGCCGCCAACGACCAGCGAGAGGCCTACGTGGATCGTGATCAGGATGAGGAGGAATGGCCAGCCGGATCCCGCGGCGTCGGTGAGCACGAAGTCGATGAGGAAGTCGAGGCCGAGACTGGTGCCGCTGATCGCCCGCGTCAGTGCATCATTGAAGACCTGCGCTCGCTCGTCCCAGATCAGCCAGTAGCCGGTGACGCCGACGACCCACAACACGGCCACCATGCTCACGCCGGTTGCCCATGGCATTCGGCGAGCCCCGGCGAATCGGCGCATGACGAACGTACGCCAGCCGTGGATCGCAGCCGTCACAATTGCGGCAATCGAGGCGTAACGGTGCAGCGCTCGCATGAAGCGTCCGACGAAGTTGCTCTCGAGGGCATCGACGGCCCGATACGAGGCCTCGAATCCGAACTGGAAGAACATCGTCAGGTATAGCCCGCTGGCGAAGATCAGCACGAGGAGGAAGATCGTGATCGTGCCCGTGTGATAGAGGGGATTCACCTCGGGCCGACGCACGATCCAGCGAACCCCGCGCTCCACTCGCAGCGTCACGCCCTCCAGCCACACCAGCCCCCGATGCCAGGGACCCGAAGCCCGGTCCTCCCAATCGACGGACGCTGCGGGCGCGGTCGACTCGTGCGGCTTGCGCGTGTCAGTCATCCCAACGAGCGCCGTTGCGGGCGGACGAGCTCCTCGCAATCAACCCGAGGGCGAGGCGACGGTCCCGGCGGCGAGCCGCTGTCACGACGAGAACCGGGGTCGCTCGCGGTGAGCGACCCCGAGGCTCCGTGCCGCAAGCCTGCTTGCGGCGAGATCCATCAGTATCCCGGCGAAGTGAGCTGGATGTTCGTGATCATCTCGAACAATTGCGGCCCGTAGGCGATGACGATCAGCGCACCCGTGGCGATGAGCCACGGCCGCCAGCGGTCGAGGAAGACCGGCGTCTGCTGGGGGTCGTGCAGCGCCTCGGCGATGGGCACCTCCATCTCCTCGCCCTCGGCGAGCTTGTCCTTGCTCCACGCCGTCCGAATCATGATCACGACGTAGAGGACGACGCCGATGAGCAGGAAGAAGCCGCCGACGCCGACACGGAAGAGGTGGCCGGACCACTCCTCCGGCACGTACGGGGCACTGCCGAGGGGCGTACGGCGCGGTGCGCCCAGCAGACCCAGGACGTGCAGTGCGTTCGAGAAGATGATCATGCCGACGAACCAGACCCACGTTTGGGCCACCGCCCACTTCGGTTTCCACAGCCGGTTGCCGGTGAGGTAGGGGACGAGCCAGTAGCTGATGCCCATGAACGACAGGGTCACGGCTGTCGCCACGGTCAGATGGAAGTGCCCCACGATCCACGCCGTGTTGTGGATCACCAGGTTGACGTCGTAGGACGCGTTGGTGATCCCGCCGATGCCGCCGAACATGAAGAGGATGCCGGCGAGTAGCTGGGCGGACACCGACGGGTCGCCCCATGGCAGCGTCCGAATCCATCCGAGCCGGCCCGTGCCTCCCCGTTTGCGTCCGGCGTACTCGAGCGATGCCACCACCGTGAACAGCGTGAGCAGCGAGGGGAATGCCACGCCGTACGTGAGGACGGCGTGGATGGCCTTCCACCCTTCCGGGATGCCGGGATCGGCGAACTGATGGTGGAAACCGACGGGGATCGACAGCAGGAGGAACAGCCAGAAGGCGAGCCGGGCGAGGGCGTCGCTGAACAGCTTGCCCCCGGCCTGGCGCGGCAGCAGGCCGTACCACGACAGGTAGGCGGGGAGCAGCCAGAAGTAGACGAGTGGGTGGCCGGTGAACCAGAAGTAGGTGCGGGCGAGCTCCGGATCGGTGCCGTCGATGAGTCCGAGGGAGAACGGCAGCAGCATCGTCAGGATCTCGACGGCCACGCCCAGGGTGGCGAATTGCCAGAGGACCATCGTCAGGACGGCTGCGAATGACACGAACGGTGTGCGGGTGTCGGGGTTGTCCTTGCGCCACGCCCGGTACGTGAAGTAGAAGCCGTAGCCCTCGATCCAGCTGCCCACCACCACGAGTACGAGCCCGATGTAGAAGAGCGCGTTGGCCTCGAGCGGCGGATAGAAGGTGTAGAGGACGGTCGCTTCGTCGATCAGGATCGGGATTGCCGTGACGACGAGGCCTACGACCATCGTCCAGAACCCAACCTTGTTGACCATGGGGTAGACGAGAGGCCGTTGGAGGCCCTTCAGCATCATCAGCGTGAGGAACCCGGTGATGAAGAACGTGGTCCACACCAATGCGTTCAGCACTCCGTGGAGCGTGAGGCCCTGGTAGTAGGACTGCAGCAGCGGCTCGAGATACGGGTAGACGTCGACCCCGGCGTACTCGAAGGACTGCATCGGGCCGAACAGGCTGCCGATCGAGAGCGCAAGGATCGCAAAGAAGAGGTGCTGCGAGATGAATCGCTTGTCCTCGCGGGTGACTCCGTACTCGGTCTCCGTGACTAGCACGGCGTCACTCCCCTTCCGCAGCAGGCTCGACGACCAGATTTCCGAACATCGCCGCATGGCCGAGGCCGCAGAACTCGTGGCAGATGAACGGATACGTTCCGGGCTCGTCGAACTCCGCCGTGAGCCGGGAGACCTGGCCGGGCACGATTTGCATGTTGACGTTGGTGTCCTGCAGCTTGAAGCCGTGCTGGACGTCCGTAGCCGTCACGAAGAACGTGACGCGGGATCCTTCCGGGACCGTGATCAGGTTGGGCTCGTAGAGGAACTGCTTGGCCAGCATGTAGACCTCGTACTCGCCGGGCGCCAGCTCACGGAGGCCGGGCTCGTTGAACGGCGGCTCGTCGGCCACCGTGTTCGGGTTGACTCGTGCCTCCGAGCCCGGGACCTGGAAACCGAGCGCAAAGCCGGCGACCCCGACCGTGATGGCGAAGGCCACGAGCAGCACGATCGAGAAACCGAACCACTTGCGCTCTGTGGGGTCGATCCAGCTGTTCGACGGCTCGTGCACCGCCGGCTGATCCGCCACCGATGGCGCACCTTTGCCGTCGTCGCTCATACGGTCGTGACTCCCCGGGCGATGAGAATCAAGTAGATCGAGGTCCACAGCAAGATGAGCACGATCACGAACAACGCAACGACCGCGACCGTGCCCGTGGGCCGGAAGTTCGCGTCGAAATCGTCAGGTGCTCCCGTTTCGTCGGGCATCCCTCTTCCTCCCAGGAGGTCACCGGCGGTTCCTGGGAGCTTGGTGCCTGACGACGGCACCGGCTGGGGGCCAAAGTCCCTCACCCCCGCGACGATCGGCCCGGGGTTGGGGGGGTACCCGCTTCATACCATCCGGTCGTGTGGTATTCACGCGTCCCCGGCGAGGGTTCCTTGGGCTGGTCTCGGCGGACACTCCTGGTGGTCACCCTCGTGGTCTTCTGGACGGTGGGGAGCATTGCCGCGGCGTCTGCCACGGCTGAAGGCGGGGACGACCCGGCCGGCGAGCAGCTGCGTGCCGGCCAGGCGGTGTACGAGGCGAACTGCGTGGCGTGCCATCAAGCAGACGGCCGCGGCATCCCAGGTTCTTTCCCCCCGCTGGTCGACAACTCGCGTATCGACGACGCCGACTACGTCGGCACGGTCATCCGCAACGGGTTGACCGGCGAGATCGAGGTCAACGGCGAGATCTACAACAGTGCGATGCCCGCGTTCCAGCTGCTGGATGACGAGCAGGTCGCTGCGGTCACGGCGTACCTCCAGAACGATCTGGTCGCTCCCGCCGCACCCGGCGGGGCAGCGCAGCCCGAGAATGTCGCCGGAACCGAGCTGCCGCTCGCCGTGACCGTCACCTACGCTCTTGGTTTCCTGGCGTTCCTGGTCGTTGCCGGGCTCGTGGCAGCTCCGTACCTGATGGCGAAGGGCGACAATCACTACTACGACTGGCCGCGGGCGTGGCTGAAGGCCATCGTCATCTTCCTGTTCTTCACCGTGGCAACCGTGATCCTGCCCAGCTTCCTCATGGAGTGGGGTCCCGTCAGTCGCTCGGACCGCATCATCCAGGATCTCATCGGATCCGGCGTGTGGTTCGTCGCACTCGTGCTCGGCTTGTGGGGGCTGCGCCGGGGGCAACGAGAGCGCATCATCTGATGCAGCCGCTCCACTTCTACGACGAGAACATCCCGTGCCTTGCCGCTTGCCCGGTTCACACCAATGCCGGGGCGTACGTTGCGGCAATCGCCGACGGTGACGATCTCGGGGCCTACCTCACAGCACGGCTGCCCAACCCCTTTGCGTCGGTGTGCGGTCGGGTGTGTGCGGCGCCATGCGAGGATGCGTGCCGTCGCGGCGAAATCGACCGTCCCATCGCCATCCGGGCGCTCAAGCGTTTTGTCACCGAGAAGTTCGGGCCCGAGGCCGAGGCGGGCAAGGTGTGGCTCGAGGTTGCAGCCCCGCCAACCGAGGATCGGCCGCAATCCATCGGCATCGTCGGCGGTGGTCCGGCCGGCATGGCGTGCGCCCACGACCTGAGGCGCTTGGGGTACCGGGTCACGGTGTACGAGGCCACAGCGCAGCTTGGCGGAATGATGAAGCTCGGCATCCCCGAATACCGCCTCGACCGCTCGCTGCTGCAGAACGAGCTCGACGCCATCGTGGACCTTGGGGTCGAGG
>DATHZQ010000137.1:0-12510 GCA_035458525.1 Acidimicrobiia bacterium | reverse complement strand
GGCACTCCTGTGCCCTTGCGGTACACCTCGTTCAGTTCATGGTCGCAGTGCGGGCACAAGGGCACGAGATCGGCGCGGTCGACCAATGCCCACGGCGCAGCCGCGGTCTTCGGCATAGAGGCTCCTTTGGTCGCACCCCTTCATGTTCGGGCGCCAATCGGTGGCGCGCTAGGGGCCCTCGGCCCCCTCGGCGTGATCGAGCACGAACACTGGAATGGGTCGATCTGAGACTCGCTTGCGGTACTCCTGGTAGCCGGGATAGATGCCTGCCGCGCGGTCGAACGCGTACTCGAACTCGCCGTCATCGGCGGGGCGGGCCGTCACCGGGGCCGCTGCTTCGCGGTAGGCGACCGTTGCCGCCGGGTTGGCGGCCAAGTTGTGGGTCCAGGCAGGGGCGGCCGGCTGACCGTAGTTCGTGCCCAGCACGGCGAGCGACCCGTCGATCGGAACGCCGATCAGCGGTGTGGCGCGAGGCAGACCGCTCTTGGCGCCCGTTGAGGTCAGAGTGACCACCGGCAGACCGGCGAGGATCCCCGCAAACGTCCTTTGGCCGTTCGAGACGCCGAGCAGCCAGCGATCCATCGGCGCCAGGACCTTGGAGAGCGTCCAGGCCGCCGGCCGGGTTGCGGCAATCGTCTGGATACTGCGCTGGGCCGCATTCGGCTCGGCTGGAACATATCCGAGCGCTTCCACGAGCGTGATCACAGCGGCAGTCTCCGCTTCGACGAGATGACGCCCGTGTCGAAACCGCCGAGATGGAGCTTGCCCGAGAAGCGGGCGTGTTCGATCTTGAGGCAGCGATCCTGCACGACGAGGAGACCGGCGTCGATCGCGCGCCGCGCTGCGGCGTCGTGGCGTAGCCCGAGTTGGAACCACACGACTTGCGCGCCGACCTCGATCGCTTCTTCGACGACTCCGGGGATGGCCTCCTCGCGCCGGAAGATGTCGACGATGTCGGGTGGTGCAGGTAGGTCGTGGAGGCCCGGGTAACAGGGCAGTCCGAGCACCTCTTCGTAGGCCGGGTTCACCGGCCACGTGGTCAGCGGCGTGCGGACCAGGTAGCTGGCGACGAAGTTCGACGAGCGGATCGGGTTGGCCGAGACACCGACCAAGGCCACCGTGCGGGCGTTCTGGATGATCTGCAACCGCTCTCTGGCAGTCGCTTCTGGGATGGTTGTGGTCATGGCGCTCGGTGCCTTCCGATCTGGCATCTGGGATCTCGTATCGGGAATCTCAAGACAGTGCGTTCCCGATGTCCCACAGGATGTCTTCGATGTCCTCCAACCCGACCGAGATGCGGATCATGTCGTCGGTGACACCGGAAGCGATGCGTTCCTCGACCGGGACCTGCTGATGGGTCGTCGACGCCGGGTGGATGACGAGGGTCTTCGCATCTCCGACGTTGGCCAGGTGCGAGGCGAGCTCGACCGCTTCGATGAACCGGACTCCGGCGTCGAACCCGTCCTGCAACCCGAAGGTGAAGACCGCCCCTGGCCCGTCCGGCACGTAGCGTTGGGCCAGTTTCGTCCACTCGTTGTCGTCGAACACGGGGAAGTTGACCCAAGCGACCTTGGGGTGATCTCGCAGGTACTGCGCAACCGCTCGTGCGTTGTCGGCATGGCGCTGCATGCGCAGCGGCAACGTCTCGAGACCGATCAGCAGCAGGAAAGAATTGAACGGCGACAGGGCAGCGCCCACGTCCCGCAGCAGCTCGACCCTGGCCCGAGTCAGGTACGCGTATTCGCGAAAGTTCTCCCAGAATTGCAGGTCGTGATACGCCGGCGAGGGTTCCACCAGGAGAGGGAACCTGCCGTTGTCGTAGGGGAAGGTGCCCGCTTCGACGATGACTCCGGCGATGGCGACGCCGTGCCCGCCGATGAACTTGGTCGCCGAGTGCACGACGATGTCGGCTCCGTGTTCGATCGGTCTGCACAGATACGGAGTGGCGAACGTGTTGTCCACGACGAGCGGGATGCCGTTGGCGTGGGCGAGCGCGGCGTAGCGTGCGATGTCGAGAACGTCGGCCTTTGGGTTGCCGATCGTTTCGCCGTAAAGCAGCTTGGTGCGGGGCGTGATGGCTTTCTCGACTGCCGCAGAGTCGGAGAAATCGACGAATGTGACGTCGATACCCATGCGCCGCAATGTCACATCGAACTGCGTGAAGGTGCCCCCGTAGAGCGACGTCGACGCGACGACCTCGTCGCCCTTTTCGGCGATGGTGAGCACGGAGATGAGCTGTGCGGCCTGCCCTGAAGCGGTGGCTACGGCGCCCAAGCCGCCCTCGAGCGACGCCATGCGCTCCTCGAAGGCAGCGGTGGTCGGGTTTCCGATGCGCGTGTAGATGTTGCCATAGGTCTGCAGCGCGAACAGGTCGGCTGCATGTTGTGCGTCTTCGAAGACGAAAGAGGTCGTGGCATAGATCGGCATCGCCCGTGCCCCGGTTTCCGGATCGGGCCGCTGGCCCGCGTGGATCGACCGGGTGGTGAAGCCGAACTCGTGTGCGTCAGTCACGTCATCTCTCTCCGTGAGAAGAGGCTACGGGTTTCCAGCTGCGTTCGTGCAGCCAATCGCCGCTCCTGCACCGTATAGGGAGTACGGCCGATGACGGCAACGCCTGCACCGGCCTCGGTGTCGCATGTGCCCGCCGTCTCGCCACTCCCCGGGGGGACTGCCCGAGACGGCGGAGCACATCCCCCAGTCGAGCGGATAGTCCCCCACGTAGTGGCAGCGCGGAATAGTCCCCCACGAAGTGGAGCGCGGAATAGTCCCCCACGAAGTGGAGCGCGGAATAGTCCCCCACGAAATGGGGGAAGGTACCGCCGCCGCAGGCGGGGGTAGGGGGTGGCTTTTGTGATCCCGCGATGACCCCCTACCCCAGGCTCCGCTTCGCTTCGCCTGCGGTACCTTCCCCCGCAAGCGGGGGACTGTTGTTGTGTGCGCCACGCGGATTTCATCCGCCCCCCCACTCCGCTTCGCTTCGCCCGCGCTGCCTACGCCAATTCGACTGTCACCGGGACCGCAGCCTGGAGCGTGTGCCCGACCGGCGACGTGCCGATGACCGCCTCGTGCAGCGCCGCGAGTTGCTCGTCGCTGGCATCGGAGTCGAGGTGCACCTTCACCGTGATCGCGTCGTATCCGGCATGACCGGGATGCAGACCGAGAAACGAATGCAGGTCGAGCGTTCCCGATAGATCGATGCGGAGATCCTCGATCTCGATGCCTCGGCCGGAGGCGTTGGCGGCGTAGCCGACGGCGAGGCAGTTGCCCAGTGCACCGAGGAGCTGCTCGACGGGATTGGGTGCCGAGTCGGACCCTCCGAGCCCGACTGGTTCGTCCGACGGGAGGGGATCGAAGTCGCGGATCTGGACCTCTGAGCGGAAGGCGCCCTTCCACGTCACGGACGCCTCCCACACGGTGGCGCCCTTCTCGGGGTCGACCTGGATGGCCTGGGCAAGACCGCCGACCGTGGTGAGATCGACGTCGTTCAGCGGTTTGGTGGCTTCAAGCGTCATTTGGTGGGTGTCCTTTCATGGTCGGCGCAGGCGCGCCGGATCAGCGTTTCGGAACGCCGGATGGGGGTGGCTCTCGGGTGAGTGGCGTTCGCTCAGCGCACGGCTGCGCTCGGGCGCACCCGAGAGCAGAGACACATCGCGCCGGGAAGGACGAGGGTTGGTTCGATCACCATGGCCGCGGCTCCTCTCAAATCGCTTGCTCTTCGCGCTCTGCGAGCGCCGCAAGCGGGAGGTCCCGCTGTCGGCATCTCATCGATCAGGCATTGGCACCCTTCTCGGGTTGCCGCGGCTTCACAGGGCCTGTCCCTCCACCGCTCTAGATGAGCGCGTTGTGGCGAGGGAGTAGAGCAGAGGACCCCCGAGGTGTCAAGGGTTCCATCGTGCCGGCAAGTGGCGGTGGGTGCGGGAGCAGTCGTGTTCTCTCTCGAGCCGTTCCCGCTCCTGGACGCCGATGCGCTGTCGAGTCACTGAACGTGCGATGCTCTGGACCGCAGACGGCGAGGACGCCACCCGCCCGCAGTAGCCTGGCTCGCCATGAGTGCCAAGCCGATCGACTTCGCCAACTTCGATACATCCGTTGATCCCTCCGTCGACTTCTACCGATACGCCAACGGGGGCTGGCTCGATGCGAACCCGGTTCCGCCCGAGTATTCCCGGTGGGGCTCCTTCAACGAGGTGACGGAGCGCAACGAGGAGCTGCTGCACCGGCTCTTGGAACAGGCCGCCGCCGGCGAGCACGAGCCGGGCTCGCCGGAGCAGATGGTGGGTGACTTCTTCGCCAGTGGCATGGACGAGGAGCAGATCGCCCAGGCCGGCACCGCTCCACTCCGGCCGCTGCTCGCGCAGATCTCGATGGCGCGAACGGTCGCCGATCTCCGCCGCCTGGCCGAGTCGCTCCACCCGCGGGGATTCCGGTTCGTGTTCGGTGCAGGTGTCGGGCCGGATTTCGATGATCCCGGGTCGCACCTGCTCTACATCGGGCAGGGCGGACTGGGCCTGCCCGAGCGCGACTACTACTTGCGCGACGACGAGCAGTCCGCTGCGCTCCGTGAGCAATACGCATCGCACATCGCGGCCCAATTCGCCAATCTCGGGTACGACGAAGCCACTGCCGAGGCAGACGCCGAAGCGATCCTCGCTTTCGAAACGGCCCTTGCCGAGCCGTCCTATGCCGCGGAGCAGATGCGCGACGTGGATCTGATCGTCAATCGACACGAGGTCGGTGAGCTTCCGGATGTCATGCCGGGCTTCGATTTGCCGCGCTACCTCGACACCATCGGCGCCGCCCAGGTCACCGAGCTCAATGTCGACAACCCCGGATTCTTCAAGGCCGTTGCCGAGCTGCTGACGGAGACGCCGATCGAGACACTCCGCGCGTACGCCAGGTGGCACATCGTGCGTTCCGTTGCCTCTTCCCTGCCCCCGGCGTTTGCCGATGAGGCGTTCGACTTCTACGGCCGCAAGTTGGGCGGACAGCAGGAGCAGAAGCCGCGCTGGAAGCGTGTGCTCGCCATGGCGACGAGCGACATCGGCGAGCAGGTCGGCAAGCTCTACGTTGCGCAAGCCTTCCCGCCGGAAGCCAAGATGCGGGCAGAGGAGCTCGTGGACGGGCTCTTTGGAGCGATGGAGGCCTCCCTGCGGCGTCGCGACTGGATGAGCGACGAGACGAAAGAACAGGCGCTGACCAAGCTGGCCGGCTTCACCTACAAGATCGGCTACCCGGACGAGTGGCGCGAGTACACCGGCCTCGTCATCGACCGGGGTCCATTGGTGGAGAACCGGCTGCGGGCGGCGAAGTTCGAGTTCCAGCGAGATCTCGCCAAGCTCGACAAGCCCGTCGACCCTCACGAGTGGGAGATGGCGCCACACGTGGTGAACGCCTACTACCACCCACTCAAGAACGAGATCGTGTTCCCGGCCGGCATCCTCCAGCCGCCGTTCTTCTACGCCGAGGCCGACGACGCGGTCAACTTCGGGGCCATCGGCTCGGTCATCGGCCATGAGATCACCCACGGATTCGATGACATGGGCAGCCGTTTCGACGCAACCGGCCAGCTGCGCGATTGGTGGACCGAGGAGGATCGAGCAGAGTTCACGCGCCGCGCCGATGCGGTCGTCGATCAGTACAACGGCTACTCCGTATTCGATGACCTCAGCGTCAACGGGAAGCTGACGCTCGGCGAGAACATCGCCGACCTGGGTGGGATGACGATCGCTTTCGAGGCGCTACGCGAGGTCGTGCGTGAGGACGAGGAGATCGATGGTCTCACTCCGGCGCAGCGATTCTTCCTGTCCTACGGCTCGATCTGGCGGCAGAACACCACCGACGAGTGGCTGCGGCTGTTGGTCAACACCGATCCCCACTCGCCGGGGCATTTTCGTTGCAACGGTCCCTTGTCGAACTTCGGCCCGTTCGCCGAGGCGTTTGCCGTCGCCGGAGACGCTCCGATGATGCGCAAGCCTGAAGACCGCATCGAGATCTGGTGATCGAGGCGGGCTGAACTCCTGGAGTGGACCATGCTGCTCACCGATGCGCCTGGCGCCCGGCGGTCTCCATGTAGCTGGCGATGCTGGGGAGGCCCGTGAGCTTCTCGTAGAAGAAGTTGTTGACGATGTTGGTCAGGCGGGCTCGCGCCGCTTCGACCGCTGCCGTCTGCTCGGCGGCGTCGTTCCCTTCGGCGCCGTTGGTGATGCTGGCGCGCAGCTGGAGGAGGTGGCGGACGATCTCGACCTCGGCTTCCCCGTCGAGGGTGCTCACGACCGAGATGATCAGATTGTCGAGTTGCGACAACAGCGTGCGCGTGGTGATGCCCGACCCCGGCTGCGAAGCCTCGTTCAGCGTTCTGACGATGGCGCCGACTTGGTACAGCACTGCTGTTGGCTCATCGAAGAGCTCCCTCAGGTACGCGGCCTCCTCGTAGCTGCCGTTGAGCCGGAAGATGTTGTACATCCGCTTGGCGGCTTTGCCGTAGTTCTTCGGCTCGTTGGCGACGTACTTGTGGACCTCTTTCTCCAGAGCGGCCACGTAGTCGTCCAAGGCGTCGCTCGACAGGTTACCGACGAGCTTGGTGAAGAGCGGGATCGAGTCCGCTTCGAGGTAGACCTCCTGGAAATAGGGATCGAGGTAGCCGTCGAGTGGCACGATCGAGCCGTCCGGCGCTTCCCACGTGACATCGAGCATGTTGCTGGCATTGGCGACCTGGCCCCGGACCGGGTCGGCGACCACCCAGTCGAGCTTGCACCACCCGGGATCCAGACAGGCTTCGTCCCAGGAGACCTCGACCGTGTCACCTTCACGATCCTGTGCGAAGAATCGACGGTTCTCCACGTCGGTCGGTGTCCACGCGATCGGTGTGCCGCGCCTGTGGAGTCGATCGTCACGAATCACGTCATACGGGTAGTTGCCGAACTTCACCTCGATGAGGCGGTACGTGTCACCCTCCCTCGCCGCCAAAGCCTTGTTGCGCACCAGCTGCCCGAGCCGCCGACATGCCGCATCGCGCGTTTCGGCTTTGATGTTGACCCGTTCGAAGTAGTCACAGTCGCCCGGGTAGGTCTGAACTTTCGACTGCGCCGCCGATCCCGACAGCGCGAGCGCGGTCTCGACGTCGGGTTCGTCCTCAAACCCAACGAGTTCTCCAACTTGACGGAAGTAGGAGAGGTCCTCGGGGCTGAAGTCGAGCATGGTGACGCGGTGGCCGAAGACCCCGGCGTCGATGTCGACGATCACGTCGGCGCTCTCTCTGGCGAGCGCCACCGCGGTCAGCCATTGCAGCGCTTCGACCTCGTCGATCTCGACACCGAGTCTGCGTGCCGAACCGACGATGCGGTCCAGTTCCGAGGTTGCGCTGTCGTCTGTCACGAGACCTCCCCCTTCTCTCCTGTCGGGAAACTAGCGTCCCGCTTCCTCCAGCAGCCGGCGAAACACGGCCGCCTGGATGACGGCATCCTCGAGTGCGTGGTGCGGCAGCGTTGCGTCCAGTCCAAGATGGGCGGTGATGTCGGCAAGCGCCGTGTGTGACCATTCCACGCCGGTGATGCCCATGAAGAGCGCCTTGAGGTCGAGCGCGCTGTGCCCGAACGGGTTGCGGCCGGTGTACCGGTGGAAGTAGTCGGCCACGAACATCCAGTCGAAGGGGGCGTTGAGTGCGACGAAGACCGGCCGGGATCCCCGAGCTGTGGCATCCACCCACTCGGTGAATCGATGCATTGCCACACTGGCCGGCGCACCGTGATGCTGCAGCCGCTCGAGCGACAACTCGCTCACCCGCAGCGCTCCCTCGTCGACGCCTTCCCGGTCCGGCTGCAGCTCGACGTAGAACGTCTGCGTCGGGTCCGCTACGCCACACGCGCCAATTGCCAGCAGCGGGTACTCGGCAGGGGACGGCCCGGCCGTTTCGACGTCCACTGAGATGTAGGTCAGATCCACCGCGGTCAAGCTAGCGAGCGCGGTGCGGTTCCTTCGCAGCGAAAGCGCACGCCGTCGCCGACCCGGTGGCTGTCTCTCCACGAAACTCAACCGTGGCGGCGGGTCGAGTCGCTACGCTCGGTCCTTGTAATCAAGGAGGATGTAGATGACTGACGATCGTACGCCCGATCCGGGTGCGGGAGCGCCGGAAGACGCCGGAGCCGCTGCCGGTACGGGAGGGTCCAATACCGGTTGGATCATCGGAGGCGTCGTTGCCGTGATCGCGATCATCGCGATCATATGGGCCGTGGCCGCCGGAGGTGATGACGAGGACGACGAAGTCACCGCAGGCGACACGACGACCACCGTCGAGGAGACCACTACGACGGCGGAGGATACGACGACCACTGCCGCCGAGACGACGACGACGGTTGCCGAGACCACGACGACGGTCGGCGACGTGTGCGCGATCGACAGCCTGGCCCTCGTCAACGCCGGCACCCTCACCGTGGCCACGGGCGAACCGGCCTTCCCGCCGTGGGTCGGCACCACCGCCGGCGAGAACTTCGACAGCCCCGAGTCCGGCACCGGCTACGAGGCCGCATTGGTCTACGAGATCGCCAGCCGAATGGGCTTCTCAGCTGACCAGGTCACGTGGGTGCGGACCGGATTCGACGAGGCGATCGCGCCCGGACCGAAGAACTTCGACTTCAACGTCCAGCAATACTCCATCACGGACGAGCGGGAGCAGGTCGTCGACTTCAGCGTTCCCTATTACGTGACGCAGCAGGCGCTCGTGACCTTCGAGGACTCCGACTTCGCCGGTGTGACAACGCTCGCTGAACTGGCCGGAGCGAGGCTGGGCGCCCAGATCGGCACCACCAGCCTCGACTTCATCGACAACGTGATCCAACCGGACGAGGCGGCGTTCGTCTACAACACGAACGCAGATGCCAAGGCGGCTCTGGACGCCAACCAGATCGACGGCATCGTGGTCGACCTGCCGACGGCGTACTTCATCACCGCAGTCGAGATCGAGGGCAGCATCGTGGCCGGCACCTTCGCCGCCCAGGCGGACATGCCGGACGAGTTCGGCCTGCTGTTCTCGCAAGACAACACGCTGCGGGAATGTGTCGACCCGGTGCTCACGGAGATGACGAACGACGGCACGATCACGTCGCTGATCGATCAGTGGCTCGAGGCCGGTGGCGACGTGCCGGAGATCGGCGGCTAGTGCCCTGACCGATCTCCGCCCACCCTCACTGATACCGCCAAGCCGGGGCCCGCGGGAGCGCGGGTCCCGGTGGCGCGTGTGGGAGGGTGAGCAGGGGGCCAAAGGTGCGCTCGTCGCGGCGGCCTCCACCGTGGTCTTCGTGGCGGTGGTGCTGTGGTGGGTGCTGACCTCGGAGGCGTGGCCTGCCGTCCAGCAGCAGTTCTTCAACGGCGAGAAGTTCGTCGAAGTCTGGCCGATCATCCTGTCCGCGTTCTGGTTGGACGTGCGGCTGTTCCTGATCGCCCAGGTACTCATTCTGATCTTCGCCTTGTTGCTTGCCGTGATTCGTCAGCTGCGGGGCCCGGCGTTCTTTCCGCTGCGGGCACTCGTGGTGGTCTACATCGACATCATTCGCGGCATACCCATCATCCTGTTGATCCTTCTGCTGGGCTTCGGCGTGCCTGCGCTGCAGCTCCCCGGCGTGCCCAACAGCCCGACCTTCTGGGGCTTGACCGCGCTGGTGATGAGCTATTCCGCATATACGGCCGAGGTGTATCGGTCAGGCCTGGAGTCGGTCCACGAGAGCCAGCGCATGTCGGCGAGGTCTCTGGGGCTCACCCAGTGGCAGGCGCTGCGTCACGTCATGGTTCCGCAGGCGGTACGCAACGTGATCCCGGCCTTGTTGAACGGGTTCGTGAGCTTGCAGAAGGACGTCGCGCTCGTGTCCATCCTTGGTGTGCGGGAAGCCGTGCGGGAAGCGGAGATCGAAGTGGCCCGCAGCTTCAACTACACGCCCTACGTGGTGGCCACCGTGCTGTTCCTCGCCGTCTCCATCCCCGTGGCGCGCTTCACGGACTGGTATACCGAGCGAGATCGCAAGCGCAAGCAGGCGGTGGGCGCATGAGCAACAAGCTGGAGCTGCGCAACGTGCGGAAGGCGTTCGGCGACAAGGTCGTGCTCGACGACGTCGATCTCGAAGTGAAGCCGCACGAGGTGATCTGTCTCATTGGCTCTTCGGGCTCCGGGAAGTCGACGCTGCTGAAGTGCACCAACCTGCTCATCCCGATCAACGCAGGTGACATCGCGCTGGACGGCCAGGTCATCACCGATCGCGGCGTCAATGCCGACGAGGTGCGTCAGCGCATGGGCATCGTGTTCCAGGCGTTCAATCTCTTCCCCCACATGAGCGTGCTGGACAACGTCACGCTGAGCCCGCGCAAAGTCCATGGCGTGGGTCGGGGCGACGCCGAGGCAAAGGCCCGCTCGCTGCTCGACAGCTTCGGGCTCCTCGACAAGGCTGCGGAGTATCCGGACCGGCTCTCGGGCGGCCAGCAGCAGCGCGTGGCCATCGTGCGGGCGCTGGCGACCGAGCCTGAGCTCATGTTGTTCGACGAAGTCACGTCGGCGCTGGACCCGGAGCTCGTCGCCGAGGTGTTGAACGTCATCCGCAGTCTCAAAGAGGAGGGGATGACGATGGTGATCGCCACCCACGAGATGGGGTTCGCTCGGGACGTCGCCGACTCCGTCTGTTTCCTCGACGGCGGTGTGATCCTCGAGCAGTCGGCACCGGCGCAGCTCTTCTCCGACCCGCAGCAGCCGCGCACCCGACAGTTCCTGCAACGCATCGTGGAGGCGGGCCGCCTCTGAGGCGAGCGGGTTGCAGGACGGTACCTCGGTAACGGCGAGAATGGCCCGGCGCGCCTAGGCGCATCGGCACATCGCTTGTCCCGCAACGTTTTCTGTCACACCTGACGGATACGTTGACGGCATGTTCCGCTTGCTGACCAACGATGAGATCGCCTCGGTCGAGGACGAGCTGCACGCCTGCGAGGCAGCGATCACTCGCCTTCGAATGCGCCAGGCCGTGCTGGTCCAACGCCTCGAGCACGAACACGTCGACCGCATCGACGGAGCGAGGAATCTCCAGGAATGGGTCGCGGCCAAGCTCGACGTGGAGCCGGCCACGGCGCGGAAGCTCATCGAGACGCGCCGGGCGCTCGCCTGGCATCGTGATCTCGGTGCGGCAGCCGCTGCCGGTGACGTCACGCTGGATCGGGCACTCGCCACGGTCCGGCTTGCAGACGCAGGAGCCTCGGCCGAGGTGGTCCGCCGGAGCCGCGATGTCGACCTGGCGGGCGTGCGCAGGCTGACGGCACGCCACCGGAGGCTCAGCAGGAAAGAGGAGCAGCAGGTCTATCGGGAGCGTTTCGTGGCGATGCAGCCCACGCTCGATCAAACCGCGTGGCGACTGTGGGGCCAGCTGCCCGGTCTGGAAGGCCGCATCGTGGAGCGGGCGTTGCAGCAGCGCGGGGACGAGCTTCGAGAGCTTCCCGGCCCCGGCTCGCCGCGTGCCGCACGGCGTGCCGATGCTCTGATCTCGATGGCGCAGGACACACTCGATCCGCCGTCGCCGGCGGGCGATGTGACCGGGTCGCGTGACCCGCTAGTTGCCGTCTTCGTCGATGCTGCCGCCGCCGGCGGATCCCGAGGCGAAGCGGGGGCGGAGGTGGAGTGGGGTCCGAAGGCCGGCCCGGCGGCGCTCGAACGCATCCTGTGTGCGGGTCGGGTCCAGCTCATCGGACTCGAGAACGCCGGCCCGGTCGCAGCCTCCGACGCAACGCGGACGATCCCGCCGACGGTGCGTCGCTTCGTGGCGTGGCGAGACGGCGGCTGCACGATCGAGGGCTGCCGCAGTCGATATCGGCTCGAACCCCATCACGTGATCGGCTGGGCCGACGGCGGCGGGCACGACGCCGCCAACCTCTCGACCCTGTGCTGGTACCACCACCACGTCAAGATCCACGGCGAAGGTCATCGCCTCGATCCATTCTCACCGCCCGGCCGTCGCCGGCTCTTGCCTCCCGGGCCGGATCCACCGCATCACTGAGCCCGGCGGAACGCACCCCTTGCATCGAAACCCACGGACCCAACCGCATGTGGCGCCATAGCGGCTCGCTTCCAAGCGAGTTCGGCTGCGCCCCTTGATTTGGTCCGCCGTCGTCTCCGATCGCGAAACCCTTGCCTACGCGCAGGACCTCCGGCCCTAGCGGCGTCAACGAACGTCTGTTTCCGTGGAGAGACTTGGGGGGTGTAGGTGGGTTCAACCCCGCGCCGAGAGAGAAGGTGGCCTGTCTGGGCAGGCTGCGCGGCGTCGTTGACCGTCTCCCGAGTTCCACGCTCAGTGGCGCGTTGCCCGCGCAAGGACGACACAGTTCAGTGAGACGCCCTTGCGATGTGGCCCGTGCCCGTGATCACCCGGAGGGATTCTCATGGCGACGTCCACGCGTTCACGTTACGTCAGGTTGCTGTTTGCCCTAGCCCTGATCTTCGCTCTCATGACGCCGCTGGCGGCGGCGGCACAGGATCCCGAACCTGAT
>DATHZQ010000136.1:0-2579 GCA_035458525.1 Acidimicrobiia bacterium | reverse complement strand
GGCCGCCACCTACATCGTCATGGCCTCGCCCACCTCCACCGTTCCGCCGGCGCCCAGGTGCGGGCAGCCCATGGCGAACGCCATGGCGTCGTCCATGGAGGCGGCCTCGTAGAGGCTGTAGCCGGTGATCACGGTGCCGCCGTCGGACACCGACCCGTCGGGGGCGATCGTCTTCTTCTGGCCGATCGGCGCACCGCCGTCGATGAGGCTGTCGCCTGCCGAGCCCATCCACTCGGACCAGGCCGCCATCACCTGTGCCTGCTCCTCCTCGGTCTCGGGGTACGTTCCGCCGCCATACAAGAACACGTACTTGGCCATGGTGGGTCCCTTCTCTCTGTTGGTCCCGTCAAGAGACGCTCCCGTCCCGGCGAGTGGACAACGAACGGGCGTCCGAGATTTCGACACTACTCCTGAGATCTCGTCGGGGGCGGTCGGGCTACTCGACCAGCCGGACGAACGTGTAGACCCCCTCGAGGATGCCGTAGGCGGGGAACATGCCCCACACGACCACCCAGTACATGAAGGTTTTCTCGCGGAAGCCGAGGTCGCGGTCCCAGACGAAGATCGGGATCGCGGTGTACCAGAACGGCACCGAGGCGGCCAGGCCGAGCAGGAAGCCCCAGCGGTGGCCCAGCATCATCCCGATGCTGGCGGCGACCTGGAGCGGCGACCAGAAGATCGCGTCGGCCCAGGCGTAGCCCTGATTGAACGCGAAGTAGGCCGTGGGATCGGTGGCGTCGGGCGAGCCGCCGTACACGTTGGTGATCGTCCATTCGCCGCGGGGTCTGAGCACGGCAATGAGCTGCAGTCCTCCCAGCAGCGCGATGATCGCCAGCCCGGCGATGGCTACGAACCAGGTCAGTGCGGTGACGTCCATCAGGCCTCCTTGGCTGTCACAGTGGAGTGTTCAGGGTGTGGGGAGGGCGACGACGGCGGCGATGAGCGTGATCACCCCCATGACGCCCCAGATGGCGAAGAACACGTAGCCGATGGTGACGTTCTGCGGATCGCCGAGGCGGATTCCCCTGCGGCTCATGGCAAGACGGCTGGTGATGCCGAGACCGCCGAAGTAGGCGTAGATCCCCCCGCCGACCAGACCGAAGTACGCCCACGCGGGGATGTCGAGGACGAGCAGCACCCCGGCGGCGATCGTGGTCCACAAGGTGAGGGAATCCCACAACGCCTCGCCGCGCATCCACGCGAAGTAGGCCGGCTCGACGGAGTCCTCACCCTCCGTGAGCTTCAGTCGAACGGCGGTGGGATGCGCCAGCCAGGAAACTGCTTGTCCGCCCCAGCACAACAGCGAGAGGGCAATGACGATGACGCCCCATGCGATGCCCATGCCCTCACCTCCTCGCACCGGAGCGGGCTTCGGCGCGGTCGCGGATGTTGCGGAGCATCTTCTGCTCCATGATGAAGGTCCCCGGCTCGGCCAGCACAGACATGAAGAAGGTGGCCGGGGTCATCTCGAAATTGGGTCGCCACCGGCTCACGAGCCGGGTGCCGCCGTCGCACGGGTACAGCCCCAGGCACCAGCTCGTCGAGCCGTCCTCGAGGAGGCTGACGATCGCGTGGGGCCGGTCGATCGACTGCACCACGAAGCCCATGTCCGGCATCATCAGGATCGGGTCGCCGACTCCGAGGTTCTGGTACTCGGGGATGATTCGTGCGGCGCTCGGTCTGAAGTCGTTGTCGATCCAGTCGTAGCTGTACCAGCCCGCCTTGCCGAAGCCGATCTGGACCAGCCAGGGCCAGACGTCGTCGGCTGGGGCCTTGATCGTGATCGCCCTGGTCGCCGGTTTCGCTCCGGGGATGAGATCGTCGCCGGGCATCTCCCGCGCCACCTCGGCGTCGCTCGCCCCCCAGCGGAGGTGCCACGGTTTGATCACCCAGAGGTAGAGGCCCACCAGCAACGCGGCGAGCCCTACCCACCACGCAGTCGCGGCCGTCGAGCCCAGCCACCACGCCAGCCCGACCCACGCCATCACCGCAGCGAGAAGGATCGTCGTGACGATCAGCATGATCATCATCTGTGTGCGCACACGGCACCTCCGGATTGGATTCGACGCATTGCCGCCCCAACACGCTGCGCGATCGACTGGTTGCTCGCCAAGGGGCGTCGGACCCTATGTGTTGAGCACTCGCCCCGGGGTGAGTCAGGCTGGGCGGCTACTCGCTCCCGGTCCCCTGGATCCCGATCTCCCGTCATCTACGATGCGCCGTCATGCGCGGCCGCTCGACCGAGGGATTCACCCCGAGGGGCACCAGCTTCGAGCCGATCTCGCCGGATCTGGGTATCGAGACCACGCCGGTCGAGGACTTCTTCGTGTGCAAAGGGGGCGGAGCGCCGTCCATCGATCCGGAGACGTGGTCCGTCCTCATCCACGGCGACGGCGTGCGACGCGAGGCGCGACTGTCGCTGCAGCAATTGCTCGCCTTGCCGCAGCGGGAGGTCAACGCGTGGTTGGAGTGCGCCGGGAACGGGCGATCGTTGTACGAGCTGGTCGGCGGCACGGCATTGTCCGCAGAAGCCAACCAGACGCCGTGGATGCTGTCGGCGATGGGAATGGCGACATGGC
>DATHZQ010000135.1:0-101962 GCA_035458525.1 Acidimicrobiia bacterium | reverse complement strand
CCTCCGGAACGGCACCGCGGCCGACCAAGCCGGCGCACACCCGGGACAGGCTGTCGACACTCCCCCGCACCTCCACCATGGCGCCGTTGTCGACGTAGGTGCCAACGCCGGGGACGATCTGGATCCAGTCGGTCTCGACCCAGGGTCGCACGAAACAGAACCGCACCCCGCCGGCGTGTCGCCGGATGAGCGTGTTGGGCGTGTCGATTGCGACAACGGTCCCCGCGGCGAGGACGGCGACACGGTCACAGCGCTCGGCCTCGTCCATGTGCGCCGTGGTGGCCACCACGGTGAAGCCCGAGTCGCGCAACTCCTCCAAGAGGCCCCACGCCACGGCTCGCGTCTCGGCATCGAGACCGGAGGTGATCTCGTCGAAGAAGACGATCTTCGGATCGTGCAACACCGCCAGCGCAACATAGAGCCTGAGCCGTTCCGCGGGAGAGAGGGCCTCGAACGAGAGATTGCGACGGTCCAGCAGCCCCCAGCGCTCCAAGACCCATCCCTGATCGACCGGGCCTTCGTGCATCGAGGCGAAGAGCTCGACGATCTCCCAGACTCGCATCCGGTCAGGAAGGGAGGATGCCTCCAATTGCGTTCCGACCAACCGGCGCACCGCATCGGGATCTGCCGCCGGATCAACGCCTTCTACAAGGACGCTCCCCGACTCCGGAGTGTGGAGACCTTGCGCACACTCGAGCGCAACCGTCTTCCCGGAGTCCGCCGGACCGATGATGCCGAAGAGTTCCCCGCGTTCGACCGAGAACGAAGCGCGGCGTAGCGCTACTCGACCGACGGGGCGCGTAACGAGGTCGCGTACGACTACCGCAGCGCACATAGTATTCCCCCTTGTGCCCAGGCCATTCCCTTCAACACGTGGCAAGGCGGCCCATTGCTTTGCCTCGTGCTGTGTCCCCTCAGCGCCGATTTCAGCAGACTGACACCCCAAACCTCAAGCCGAGTTGCGAAATTCCCCAGCAGGGTGCGGAAAGAGGGGTCCGCCGGTTTGGTGACCGAGGACGCCGCAATGCCACGCACGATCTGACGTTGTTTGCCGAACCGGCACCGGTGCTTTTCCGCACCCTGCTAGCAGGGCCGCATCACCGCCAGGTAGCTGGGGTCCGGCTCGGTCACGTCGACGACCGTCCAGCCCGCGACCTCCGCCAAGCCGCGCAACTCGTCGGGCGCCATCAGCAGATAGTCGAACCAATCCGTGGCGAGCCGCCGGTACCGCACCCCGATCGCAACGTGGCCGCCCATCCGCCCACGATCGATGTTGCTCCGCTGATAGGCGAGATGATTCGGATCATCGGTCAAGTAGGGGGTCGTGCACATTCCGACCACCATGCCGCCTGGCACGAGGAGCCGCCGCATCGCCTCGAACGTGCGCCGTGACGCCACCTCCGACGCAAGCAACGCCACGTTGTTGCCCATCATCACGATGGCGTCGAACCGTTGGGGCTGTTTCGCCGCCGGCGCCGGCACGGGGCCGAGGAAGGTCTGCTCGACGCCTCGCGCAGCGCAGGCGTCGACTGCCCCGCCCGAAACATCGAGCGCGACCACCTCGTTTCCGCGCCGTTGCAGTTCGAGCGCATGCCGCCCCAGCACCGACATCGAGCACTCGCCCGGACACCAGATCGACGGCCGCGAGATCCAGCTCATCCCACGCAGTGGGCGCGGCGAAGTAGTCGGCACCTGCCATTGGCTCGACGAGCCCGTCGTCTCGCTCCACGACGTGCCACCCCTGCCCGCCGTCGAGGACCTCGCGGAGCGCGTGGCCGAAGGCGTAACCAAACTGCGGCGTGGACGCTCGGCTCGTCACCGTCCGACTGTACCGCAGCGGCGCTCGACGCCCCCACACGCCTTGGCCCCACGCCAGAAGCCGGGCTGACGGTGAGCGCGCCGGCTCAACAG
This sequence comes from Acidimicrobiia bacterium, assembly GCA_035458525.1. Taxonomy (GTDB): domain Bacteria; phylum Actinomycetota; class Acidimicrobiia; order Spongiisociales; family UBA5794; genus DATHZQ01. Next base: position 100,051 of record DATHZQ010000135.1, on the reverse strand, counting down.
GTCGAGTGGAACAGGCCGCCCACCGCGGTCGAGGCGGCGAGCCGGTTGTAGCTCGTAACGGCCTGATCCGTGCGAAGCACCTCGAAAGCGACGCTCGAGCTGCGCAGCGTCTCGAGCGCTTCGGGGCACACTCCGAGCGAGCCACGCATGCCGATCCCCAACACGACAGTGGTCGCACCACCGGCGAGCAGCTCGACCAGGTCGGCCGGCTGGATACCCGGATCGTGCCGAGTGCCCGTCTCCGTCCAATCCCACGCTCGGCCCCCACCGGGCCACAGCTTGGCGTCCTTCACGTCTCCGACACCCTCGATCACCATCCGTCCCCACTCGAGGTCGAGGACCCGGGGCGACGGAACGGTCACGATCACCGCTCCATCGACTTGGCCCGCTCCCAGAGCTCGTCGAGCTCCTCCAACGTCAAGGAATCGAGCGCCCTCGACTCCTGAGCCGCAAGGGTTTCCACCGTACGGAAACGCGCCTCGAAGCGATCGTTCGCCATGCGAAACGCGATCTCGGAGTCGATGTCGAGATGACGAGCCAGATTGACAACGGAGAAGAGCACGTCGCCCAGCTCATGCGTGGCGGCGGTGCGGTCGTCGATGTCCTGTGCCAACTCCCCCACCTCCTCCCGAAGCTTGGCCAGGACAGGCTGCGCCCGAGTCCAATCAAACCCCGCCGATGCCGCCCGCCGCTGCAGCTTGTCCGCACGCGCCAGCGCCGGCAGCGCCTGGGGGACGTCGTCCATGAGGGACTCTCGCGCCTTCTCGCCGGCCTTGAGCTCCTCCCAATTGGCCTTCACGGTCTCGGAATCCTCGGCCACGACGTCACCGAAAACGTGGGGATGGCGGTACACCAGCTTCCGGCGGATCCCTTCCGCCACCTCCTCGACGCCGAAGGCGCCCGGCTCCTCCGCCAAGGTGGCATGGAAGACGACCTGCAGCAGCAGATCACCCAGCTCTTCCTCCACCTCTGCGTAGGCCCCGAAGTCAGGGGCACCACCCGGGGCCTCCTCGCCGAGGCGAGTCACCGCCTCGACCGTCTCATACGTCTCCTCGATGAGATGCGACAGCAGCGTGTGGTGCGTCTGCTTGCGGTCCCACGGGCACTCGCGACGCAGCCGGCGGTTCGTCGCCACCAGGCCGTACCAGCCGTTGAGGGGCGGAACGAGGAAGAGGGAAGTGCGGGGCCCGGCGTCGAAACCGACCAGCTCGCGCAGCGGAACCGTCGCAACCGTCTCGTCGGCATCACCAAGCCGGTCGAGGATGGTCACCGGAACCTCGTCGTGCAGCGTCTTGCCCAGCGCCACCACGACGTCGGCGAGGACCTCGGGCCGATCGACCTGCGTCACCACCGTGGGCAGATGCAGCTGCAAGGGGTCGGGGAAATCGCGCCCGTCGAGGACCTGTGCGCCGTCGGTGATCGGGTCGCACCCGGTGGCGGCCCACACGAGGTCGAGAAAGGACTCCCCGGGGTGAAGTTCGATGTCGCTCCTCCACGTGTTCCGGATGATCGCGACCGCGCGTTCTCCCACCACCGCGCTTCCAGGCACCGCGTAAGTTACTGGGCCCTGCTCAGCGAGGGCGCAGACGCGCTCGGCGATCGCGCCATAGACCGCCTCGAAGTCCGCCGACCGGTTGTACACGTCATCGCAGTCGGCCACGTCGCGCAGCATTGCGAGCTCCGCCGCCGCCGGATGCTGGCGCGTGCGCAACACCACGGGGCGTGTCGGATCGGTGAGGAGCTGGAGCGCTGCAGCCGGGATCCGGTCGAGCCCGGCCGGACCCAGACCAACGATGGCGAGCTGGGCTAGCTCAGCCACCGGGTGCGTTGAAGCCCGGTGGTGCGATGCCGAAGCCGCTCGACGACCAGCGCCCGATCGGCGATGCAACCCCGATCTCGGCGTCGCGAAGTGCATCGCTCGCCCACGGGCTGAAGAGTGCGCTCTGGGCTCGTGGGTCCAGGAAGAAGAGGAAGTCCGCATCGAGATCGTCGGTGCTGTCCGGCCCAATGCGGTCTTCCACGCGCATGACGTGAAACGCCCCGCCCGAGTCGGGCACGGGCCCGACCACCTCGTTCAAGGGGCTCAACGCAGCCGCGATGGCGAATTGCTCTCCGAGAGCCCCGACGTTGATCGGACAGGTGCCGGTGGCGCCGATCAGCAGCCCGTCCGGCAGCGACGTTTCGACCGTGAGCTCGTTGCGGACGTCCATGAAGTCCTCGCCCGCGTCGATGCGGTTGATCGCTTCGATCGCCACCCGTTCCTCGAGCACGACGATGGTGCGGACACACACCTGCACGACGTCCTGAGGCCGCTGCGCGGCGAACGTGGCGAGATCCCCGAAGTCTCTCTTCAGCAGCTCGGGCACGACGCCGTCGCTCACGAGGCTGATCAACGCGTCAGAGCGAAGCTCCGCCTCGGTGAGGGGCTGCGCCAGCAGCGCTGCCCAGCGCTCCGGGGGGTTGACCAGCCGCTCGACGATGTCGTCCTCGCTGATCTCGATCCCGAATTCCTGCTCCGCCGTCGTGACAAAGACCTCGGTCTGAATCAGCCCGGTGAGGTCGCCTCGCAAGGCTTCGCCGCTCACGATTTCTTCGGACTCGCCGTACTCCGGCCTGAGCTCGTAGAGATCGTCACACGTGATCGCTTGGCCGTTGACGACGGCGAGATCGATGGCGGCGTTACAGAGAGCCGGTTGATCGGACCCGCCGCACGCACTGGCGAACAGCGCCAGCGCCGCAACGGCGATCATCGTTCTGGAACGTGTCGACACGAGGACATTCACTCCTGCGTAGGCGGCCACATTGTACGGAGGAACTCGGCGAGCGCAGGAACCGGGGCCGTTCGCGGCGCAGGGATGAACAACACGTCGCTGCGATGCACCGCTCGGGGCGCCAAGCGGCTCAGACGCACCTCCTGAGAGGCCTTCAGCGTGACCGGCGACAAGCGCACCTCGTTGCGGACCTTCACGATCTCCGTCAGGCCGATACGGATGGCTTCTACGCGGAGACGAGCGACGTCGACGAGCGCCTCTGCCGACGGCGGCAAATCCCCGAAACGGTCCCTCCACTCGGAAGCCACGTCCTCGACCCCCTCGGGGGTGGTGGCCGCCGCCAGGCGGCGATACGCCTCGAGCCGCTGATCAGCACTCGGGACGTAGTTCTGATCGAGGTGGGCATCGACGGGAACGTCGATGCGAACCTCAGGTGGCTCGTCGCGCACCGTCGGTTCGCCTTTCAGCTCGCTCACGGCCTCGGCCATCAGCTCGACGTACAGATCGAATCCGACTGCCGCAATGTGGCCCGCCTGCGTCTCGCTCAGGATGCTGCCTGCGCCGCGGATCTCGAGGTCCCGCATCGCCAGATCGAACCCCGATCCCAGATCGGCGAACTCACCGATGGCTTCGAGCCGGCGATAGGCGTCGTCGCTCAACCGGTCCTCGGGAGGATGGAACAGGTAGGCATACGCCCTTTGATTGGATCGACCCACTCGACCGCGCAGCTGATAGAGCTGCGCCAGCCCGAGCCGCTCCGCCCGCTCGACCACGAGCGTGTTGACCTGCGGCAGATCGAGCCCCGACTCGATGATCGTCGTGGCCACCAGCACGTCGTGCTCTCGGTTCCAGAACTCGAACATCACCTGCTCGAGCTGGCCCTCGCTCATCCGGCCGTGTGCCACGGCGTACCGGGCGTCGGGGACGAGCCGGCGCAAACGCTCCATCGCGTGGTCGATCGATTGGATCCGATTGTGTACGTAGAAGACCTGGCCCTCGCGCAGCATCTCGCGGCGAATCGCAGCCGAGATCGCCTGTTCGTCGAGGGGGCCGACATACGTGAGGATCGGGTGCCGGTCCTCGGGCGGAGTGCGGATGCTGCTCACCTCTCGGATACCCGTGAGCGCCATCTCCAACGTGCGAGGAATCGGCGTGGCGGTCAGCGTCAGCACGTCGACGGACGTGCGAATCCGCTTGAGCTTGTCTTTGGCGGCGACCCCGAACCGCTGTTCCTCATCCACGATCAGCAAGCCGAGCTTGGCGAACTCGATGTCCTCCGAGAGGAGTCGGTGCGTGCCGATCACGAGGTCGACGGCACCGGTCCCCAGCCCGGCAACGACTTCCCGTTGCTGAGCTGCAGTGAGGAATCGGCTCAACATCTCGACGCGCATCGGGTAGGGAGCCAACCGATCCTGGAAGGTTGCATAGTGCTGCTGCGCCAGCAGCGTCGTCGGCACCAGCACCGCCACCTGAGTGCCGCCCTGGATTGCCTTGAAGGCGGCACGCAAGGCCACCTCGGTCTTGCCGAATCCCACATCGCCGAAGATCAGCCGATCCATCGGGTCCGCACGCTCCATGTCGGTCTTGACATCGGTGATCGCGGTGAGCTGATCCGGCGTCTCCTCGAACGGGAACGCCGCCTCGAACTCGCGCTGCCAAGGCGTGTCTTGCTCGAACGCATGTCCCGAGGCGCGGGCGCGCTGGCGGTGGAGGTCGACCACCTGCTCGGCCACGACTGCGATTGCCTTGCGGACCTTGCCGCGCGTGGCAGCCCAGTCTGAGCCTCCCATGCGGGACAGGCGGGGTGTCTCACCGCCGGTGTAGCGGCGGATCGCCGCAAGCTGATCCGTCGGCACGTAGAGACGGTCCTCGCCGTAGTACGCCACCAGCAGGTAGTCACGGCCGACGCCGCCGAACTCGCGGTGCACGAGCCCCTCGAAGCGGCCGATGCCGTGGTGATGGTGCACAACGAAGTCGCCGGGCTGGAGGTCTCGGTAGGCATCGCCGGCTGGAGCTGTCCGGCGGTGTCCCGGCCTGCGGTGGGCCCGGCGCCGGCCGGCGACCTCCTGTTCGCCGACTACACCGACCCCGAGCCAGTCCGCGACGAACCCGCGATGGATGCCGACGGGAAGCACCGCGGGTTGGAGAACCTCGAGTGCATCGAGCTTGGGCACGACGGTCCCCGCTTCGCCGAGTAGGCGTGACACACGGCTGGCCGCCGCGTCACCATCCATGGCGATCACGATGCTGACATCCTTGGACCGCCAGCGGTTGATCGCAACCCCGATCGACTCCGCGTCACCCGGCACGGCATCGAGCCCTCGCACGATGAGCGTTTCGTCCCCAGGACCGGTTGGAGCCGACGGTGCCGCCAGATGCGGCCGAACCTCGAGCGCCGGACCCAACGCCAGGTAGAGCAGTGGGTGCTCCCCGGCTTCGGGCGCTCCGTGGCCCCACGTGTCGGCGAGCGCCTCCGCCAGATCCTCCTCCTCGTCGACGAGCTCGGCGCTGCGGCCCGTCGACCTCTCCGGATCGAAGACCACCACGGCGGCTGCCGGAGACTCGTCCAGCACCGTTCGTTCCGGGGCCAGCCATGGGAGCCAGCTCTCGAGACCCGGGAAGGTCACGCCGTGCTCGATCCTGTCCCAGGTCGCGGCAGCCCACGGCTCAGCCGCCGCAAGCCTGCCCGCTTCCTTGCGGAGCTCATCATCCGGGACGACCTCCCTGGCGGGGTAGGCGGCCATCACCTCGATGAAGTCCGTCGATCGCTGCGAGGCCGTGGAGAACGTCCGCATCTCTGAGATCTCGTCACCCCAGAACTCGAGACGCACCGGGACAGGCCCCTGTGCAGGGAAGATGTCGATGATGCCGCCCCGCACCGCGTACTCGCCACGCGCCTCGACACGATCCGTGCGGGTGTACCCGCACTCGGCCAACTCGACGATGAGCTCGCCGAAGTCTCGGACCTCGTCGGCGGCGACGACGACCGGCCCCACGCGGGTTGGGCTGACCCGCTGTATGGCGGCACGCACGGAGGCCACGACGATGACGCCGGCCTCGTTGGATGCCAGCCGGTGGCGAGCGTCACAACGCGCTGCCATCGTCGATACGTTCGGGGAGATGTGCTCGAACGGCAGGGTTCCCCATGCCGGAAGGAGCAGGGCTTTGTCGGTGAAGAGCGCCAGATCGTCCACGAGCTCTTCGGCATCGCGTTCCGATGGAACGATCGCCAGATGGGCGCCGGAGGTTTCGTGCGCCATGGAAGCCAGGAGCAGCGCACGAAGCGATGGCGGCACGGCGACCCGCCCGGGCGTCTCAGGGATTCGGTCGGCCGGCCACGCCTCCACGAGCAGCGAGAGTGGTGGAGTCACAAGCCCGGATCGTAACGGACCCGAACGACGTCATGACCCGGGCGCCGGTAGCACCCCGCGGGGCAGGTCAGCAGCGGAACGCAAACGCCTGAAGCAATCCCAGCATCTCATGGCCGACCCGCTCGAGGTGTGCCCAGAACCCGAGTCGGTGACCTCCTGCAGCGGCCAGGACCGCGGCGTCGGCGCACTTGCCATCGAGGTGCTTCGCCCGTCGCACGTGGTAGTCAGTGGTCACGATCACGATGCGGTCCCAGCCTTCCGCATCCTCGAGCTCCCCGATGGCCTGGGCCTCGCCAATGGTCGTCACGGGATCCGGAGCGGGGCAGATGACCTCGTAGGGGACCTCCTGCTCACACAGGCCGGTTGTATCCGGGTACAGATCCGTCCCCAGGTACATCACGACGAGCGTGGGTGCGGCCCCCCGATCCATGAGGGACAGGGCGGCGTCGATTCGCTCACCGCGGCCGCCGGCATGAACGATGACCGCATCGCCGGTCGGCGCATCGTCAACCGGGACCACGAGAACGAGGACCAGCAGCCACAGGAGGGCAAGGACGCCGAGCGCGACGATCGCCGCCCAGGTCCGCCTGCGCCGGTGCGATCGGCGAGTAACGGCATCGGCGCCTTCTTCGCTCACGTGTCCGACTCGGCGACGAGCCGCTTGGGGGCGATCTCTCGGTAGCTGTCCTCGACGAGCTCGGCGACTTCGCTCCAATCTGTGGCCCCGTCGATCACGAACCCGATCCAGCCTTTCGACCCCACATACTTCGGCAAGAAGAATGGATGACCCGTAGCCGGGAGCGAATCCTGCTCGCCGGTTGCGGCCTTCATCGTCATGGTGACGACAGGCTCGGCCTCGTCGGAGACGCCGCAGCCCGCGAGGATCTTGGCCCGGACCCGGAACGTCGGGTGACCCCACGTCTCCTGCTCGGCTGCCTCCGGGAACGCAAGACAGATGCGGCGTATCTCAGCGAGCACCGGGTCTGGCACTCCCCCGGCCCGGTTCACTCAACCACCGTTCGCACTCGCCCCGTCTCGACGTCGTAGACCAACCCACGGATCAGGTCGCGATGTGGCAGCGCCGGCTCCTTGCGCAAGCGCTCTACGCCACGACGCAGCTCTGCTTCCAGGCTCGCAAAACCACGAAAACCGTGCGAATAGGGCCGCCCCGTGTCGCTGGCGATCCGTGCTGCAAGCTCTGCTTCGTCGAGCCCCGCCATCCCACAGTCGGTGTGCATCATCACGTCGACTCGCCGCGTCTCCACAAGCCGCTGTGAGACGACGAGAGACCGAATGACATCCCCGGTGACCACGCCGCCGGCCGTCCGGAGCACATGGGCGTCGCCGAGATCGAGCGACAGCGCCCGCAACGGATCCACTCTTGCGTCCATACACGTGACCAATGCCAGGTTGCGCCGCGGGACCTTGCTCCCGCCGCCTTTGAACCCCGCCTTCGCCTGGCGAACGAGATCACCACTCGACGTCATGTGGGTTGCCCTGTTCTCGCCGGCCGGGCGAGCAATGCGCTGCCGTAGCGTGCGAAGTAGTCCCACGCCGAGATCAGCGTCACGGCGACGGCTACGAGCATCAGCCACTCGTCGAGGTAGAACGGCCCCCACTGGTCGGGCAGGCGCAGCATCGCCGCTCCGATCGTGACGAACTGCACGGCCGCCTTCCACTTGCCCCACATGCTCGGGGGCACCTTGGAATGGTCTTCGAGGGCGGCAACGCCGCGGAGCCCCATGACGGCCAGCTCCCGACCGATGATGATGAACGCCGCCCACGACCACGCCCGGCCGATCTCGATGAGGACAAGCAGACTTCCGGTGACGAGCATCTTGTCCGCAACGGAGTCAAGGAACGCACCCAGCGTCGTGGTGATCTCCCACCGCCGCGCCAGATACCCGTCGGCGAAATCTGTCAGGGCAGCGACGATGAACACGATCGCCGCCCACGCCAGTGCCTGTTCAGACCGGTCGGACAACAACACCAGCGCCATGACCACCGGTGTCAGGCCGATGCGAATGTAGGCGAGCAGGTTGGGAACGTTCACGAACCCGATGCTAGAGCGCTGGTCACTCTCAGCGGCGGGGTCTTCGAGATTCGAGGCGCCCGTCCTAGGCGTCATCCTTCTCAAGCAAGCCAGTCGTAGCTCTTGGTCACTGCTTTCTTCCATCCTGCGTAGAGGCGGCTGCGCTCGGCCTCCGGCAACGCCGGTCGGTACCGATCGGCTTCGGCCCAATGGGAGCGGACATCGTCCACGCTCGACCAGAATCCCGTGGCGAGACCCGCCGCATAGGCGGCGCCGAGGACCGTGGTCTCGGTCACCTCGGGGATCACGACGTCGACACCGAGCATGTCCGCCTGGAACTGCATGAGCAGCTCGTTCACGACCATGCCGCCGTCGACCCTCAGCTCGCTCATCTCGACGCCGGAATCGGCCTCCATCGCCTCGAGGACGTCACGCGTCTGATAGGCAGTGGCCTCGAGGACGGCTCGCCCAAAGTGCCCCTTGTTGCTGTGTCGGGTCAGTCCTGCGAACACACCGCGTGCATCGGACCGCCAATACGGTGCGAACAGCCCGGAGAATGCGGGGACGAAATAGACGTCCCCGTTGTCGGGCACCGTGTTGGCGAGGTCTTGGACTTCGGGTGCGCTGGCGATGAGCTCGAGGTTGTCACGCAACCACTGCACGCCGGCACCGGCGATCGCAACCGAGCCTTCCAACGCGTAACGCGGCTTGCCGGCTCCGATTTGATACGCCACGGTGGTCAGCAGGCCATTCTCAGAGTGCACGATCCGGGTCCCGGTACCGAGCAGCATGAAGCAGCCGGTGCCGTAGGTGTTCTTGGCGTCACCCGCCGCGAAGCATGCTTGGCCGAACATGGCACTCTGCTGGTCTCCGAGGATGCCGGCCACCTGTACGCCTTCCAGCACACCCTTGGCACGTGCGATGGGGCCGACCGAGGGCACGATGCGTGGGAGCATCGCCGCAGGCACGCCGATCGCATCCAGTAGCCCCTGATCCCAGTCGAGTGTCTCGAGATCCATGAGCAGCGTGCGGCTGGCGTTGGTGACGTCGGTGACGTGCTCCCCCGTCAACTTCCACACGACAAACGAATCCATGGTGCCGAACAGGACCTCACCGGCGGCAGCGCGGCGGCGCAGCTCGGGATGGGCGTCGAGCAACCAGCGGATCTTGGGTCCGGCGAAATACGTGGCGAGCGGCAGTCCGGTTGTGCGCTGAAAGCGGGTTGGGCCCGCATCGCCGCCGAGCTCCCGGCACAGCTCGTCGGTGCGCGTGTCTTGCCACACGATGGCGTTGGCCACGGGATCGCCCGAAACCGCGTCCCAGAGGATGGTGGTCTCCCGCTGATTCGTGATACCGACCGCCTGCAGCTCCGCCGGAGCGATCTGTGCGGCCTCGAGCGCCTCGCGGATGACGAGCTCGGTGTTCGCCCAGATCTCAACGCCATCGTGCTCGACCCAGCCCGGCTGCGGGTAGATCTGCTCGTGCTCACGCTGCGACATGGCTACAAACGAGCCGGATTGGTCGACTACGACAAACCGGGTACTCGTGGTGCCCTGGTCGATTGCGCCGATGTACATGAAGTGCCCTCCAGCGGTGCCGCCTGTGTCGCGGGAGCCTACCGCCGGCAGCCGAGCGCGGAGCTTGCCTCCATCCGATGGGGGCGACGCCAACGTAGAACCCGTGAACCTTGGAAGGAGCGTCATGGCGGTTACCACCCCCACCGAATCACGAACCGGCGTCTTGGACAGCCTCAGCCCATTCCACAAGGCGAAGCTGGCCTTTCTCGCTGCTGCGTTCGTTTCCCTCGTGCTCTCAGTAGCGCTGTGGTTCCTCGTCGACCGCGAGCTCGGCTTGTTCGTCGGGCTTTGGGTGCCGGCGATCCACTCCCTCGGTGCGCTCGTGTTGACGGAACCCCGCTCATGAGCGACGTTGCGATCTTCGCCGTAGGCAGCGTCGTGTTCGTAATCACATCGTGGGCGACGATCGCCTACGGCCTGGCCGCCGTACACCAGATGAGAGTCCGCGACGTCAACGAGTCGCCGACCGTCGGGCTGCGGACTGCCACCCAATTCACCGACGTCTACGTGACGACGACCCCGGAGCCGGACCCCGCTGTGGTCGACCGTGCCTGACGTGCCCATCGACGGCGCTCGGGTACTCGTCTTTGGCGGCTCGGGCGTTCTCGGCGGGTTGATCGCGGGCAAGCTCCAGGACCGTGGAGCACGCGTCATCCTGGCCGGGCGCGACCCGGACCGCTTGCGCTCACGGGCCGGCGCATTGGGGCCGCACGTGCCGTCGGTCATCGCCGATCTCTCCGAGCCGCACCACGCTGCGCACGCCGTGGCGACCACGGTCGCCACCCTTGGCGGGATCGATGGCCTGGTGAACGCCGCCGGCGTTGTGGCGTTCGGACCGCTCGGCGACACATCGGACGCCACGCTCGACGAGCTGGCTTCCGTCGATCTCGTCGGTCCGCTGCGGCTGATGCGGGAGGCGCTCGAGCACATGGATCAGGGCGGCTTCATCGTCAACATCACCGGGATCGTGGCCGAGCAACCAATGGCCGGGGTGGCCCCATATTCGGCGATGAAAGCGGGGCTGAGCGCAGCCACGGTCGCACTGGGTCGCGAGGTCCGCCGCCAGGGCGTCCACGTGCTCGACGCCCGCCCGCCGCACACGGAGACCGGACTCGCCGACCGTGCCATCGCCGGGAGCGCACCGAACTTCAAGCCGGGCCTCGACCCGGACCACGTTGCGGCAACGATCGTCGAGGGGCTTGTGGCCGGAAAGCGTGAGCTACCGGGTGAGGCGTTCACGCCCAGCGGCGGATGACCGCACTGCCGGCGGTTCACCTTGCGGCGACGTGGTTCATGGTGGGTCTGATCTGGACCGTCCAGGTCGTTCACTACCCGCTCTTTCACGCCGTCGGTGCGGCGAGATTCCCTCAATACGGGGCCGGCCACACGCGCCGCATCGCAGCTCTCCTCGTCGTCCCGGCAGCGGTCGAGATCGTGACCGCCGCGCTGCTGTTCGCGCTGGAGCCAAACATCCTCACGTTTGCTGCCGGTGCGTTGCTCGCCGCAATCTGGCTGATGACGGCGCTCGTACAGGGCCCGACGCACGGCCACCTAGCCCGTGGATACGACGAACGAACGGTCTCCCGGCTCGTCCACACCAACTGGTGGCGAACCGCCGCGTGGACACTGCGCGGTGCACTCGCCGTGCCACTCGTGCTGTTCAACTGACGTCGGCGAGACAGCTCAGACCGATACGAACTCGGGTCGGGCAACGACGACGCTCACCCCTGACGAATGCATGACGTGCGGCCGGATGGTCGGCCGCGGATAGCCCGCCGCCGGCACGAACTCGTCGTGGAGGTCCAGGATCTTCGCCTTGCGCAACGGCCAGGGCTCGTGCGAGACACGCGCTTGGGCAAGTCGCGACCTGAGCATGGTGTAGAGCCGCCACCGTGCGCTGAGGAAGTGCTCAAACGCCGATGGGTTCTCGATCGACTCGCCGGGAACGACTTCCACCAGGGAGGACACTCCACGCGGACCGGGCCACCGGCGCTCGGCCCGATACGTGATCGCCCCGGCTGTATGTCGCTCGATGCGCATCTTGGACCACATGTAGGGCAGCCGGTACGACAAGCGGGCGACAGCCACGGGCAACACGCGCGTGATGTCGAGCGAGTTGAACCACACGCCCGGCCCGGCCGGACCCCTGACGTACGTGCGAACGTTGGTCTCTGGAAACGTACCGAAATACGGGATCGGAGGCGTGCCACGACCCGCGATGCCGACCATGCGAAACGGCACCAGACCGACCCACGCGGCCCCGTCGAATGTCTCGACCTCGAGCCCTTCCGGGAGCAGGGACTGCACGGCTTCGGCCGGATACGGCCAGTGGACATAAGTGAGTTCCCGCCAGTCCTGGCGCATCACAGGACGAGCGACGTGGTGGGGTGCGACCCCCGGAGTCGACGGACGTTCGACCATCGTCCCACGGTACGGGCGACCGCCTCGCTACCGTGAGCCTCCCCTTCTCGCAGGTGCCGGAACATGCAGACCGTTTGGGTCCTCGGTGACCAGCTCAATCGCAACATCGGAGCGCTTCGCGACGCCGAGCCGGACACGACTCGAATCCTCATGGTCGAGAGCACTGCCATGCTCACCGGCCGTCCCTTCCATCGTCAGCGGCTCCACTTCGTACTTGCGGCGATGCGGCGGTTCGCCGGAGAACTGCGCAGTGCGGGATTCGACGTCGACTACCGGCGTGCCGCCGACCTGCAGCGGGGCCTTGCGGAACACGTCGCACAGTTCGCACCAGAGGACGTGGTGGTCACGGAGCCCAACTCCCGACCAGTCGGCGAGCGGCTGGCCCAGCTCGGCCTGACCGTCGTGCGCTCTAATCAATTCCTCTGTCATCGCACCGATTTCGCCGAATGGGCCGCGGGCAGAACGCGTGTCCGCCTCGAGGACTTCTATCGCTGGCAGCGGCAGCGACTGCACTACTTGATGGATGGGGAAGCGCCCGCTGGAGGTCGGTGGAACTTCGACCACGACAATCGGGAGCCACCACCCGCCGACGGAGGAGCGTGGCCGCCGCCAATGGCGAGCAGGCTCGACGACCTCGATGAACGTGTCCTGGATGAACTGCCGCCGTCACTTCCCGGGGCGCAGCCGGCGGGATGGTGGGCGACCTCGCGGCGGGCTGCCCTGGCGAGATTGCGCCATTTCATCGACAACGTCCTCGCCGGCTTCGGGCCCCACGAGGATGCGATGCTGGCCGGAAACTGGCACCTTGCACACTCACTGCTCAGCCCGTATCTCAACCTCGGCCTCATCCTCCCCCACGAGGTTTGCGATCGGGTCGAAGCGGCCTACCGCGAGGGGCAGGTGCCACTCAACTCGGCCGAGGGCATGATCCGACAGCTGATCGGGTGGCGCGAATTCGTCTGGGGTGTCTACTGGCTCTGGCCCGAGCAGTGGGCCGCCAACGTCCTCGGGCATGAGCGCCCGGTGCCGCCGTCGTGGCGAGGCGAGGCCCGCACCGACGTTCGCTGCCTCCAGATCACCCTCGACGCCGTCGAGGAGCGTGGCTGGGCGCACCACATTCAGCGACTCATGGTGCTGGCCAACTTCGCCAATCTGGCGGGCATCGCTCCCGCAGCCGTACGGGACTGGATGAGAGAGCGATTCGTCGACGCAGCCGACTGGGTGATGGGGCCGAACGTGATGGGGATGGGTCTGTGGGCAGACGGCGGCCGCATGTCGACAAAGCCATACGTGTCGGGAGGCGCCTACATCAACCGCATGAGCGACTACTGCTCGGGCTGCCGCTTCAAACCGTCGAATCGGGTGGGCGACGACGCATGCCCGTTCACGACGCTGTATTGGGATTTCCTCGACCGCCATCGCGACCATCTCGCCGGCAACCATCGGATGGCCCGCCAGTACTCGACGCTGGATCGGCTGTCGGGCGTCGACCAGTTACGCAAGCGTGCCGAGTTCGTGATCGGAGAGATCGCCGCCGGCCGGCTGTGAGCGATGAGCGCTTCGCTCCTCGCTGCAGAAGATCACGTTGGTCCTCTCCCAGCGAAGCTGGGGGAGGTGGCCGTCTGATGTAATCAGGCGTTCAGCTCGCCCGCCCGCTGGCGAGCCGCATCGCCGCCCTCGGCGACAAACGTCTCGATGACGTCCGCGGCGAGCTGGATCGACAGATCGATCTCCGGCCGCTCCTGCGTCGAGAAGGGCCGCAAGACGTAGTCGGCTGGGTTCTGCCGGCCGGGGGGACGACCGACTCCGATCTTGAGGCGCCAGAATTCCTGCGATCCGAGCGAGCGGATGATCGAACGCACGCCGTTGTTGCCGCCGGGACCTCGATCCTCCTGCACCCGGAGCTTCGCAAAGGGCAGGTCGATGTCGTCGTGTACGACGAGAAGCTCGTCAGCCGGCGTCCTGTAATAGCGGACCAAAGGCGCAACGGCCTGGCCCGATTCGTTCATGAAGGTTCGGGGCACCGCCAGGACGACACGAGCTCCGGCGAGATGGAGCTCCGAGACCTCGGCGCGGACGAACCGCGGCGCCTTCTTGAACCGGGCGTCGTGGCGTTCGGCGAGGGCCGCGACGACCTCGGCTCCAACGTTGTGCCTGGTGCGTTCGTAGCGCGACCCTGGATTGCGCAGCCCGACTACGAGCGGAGCTGAGTCCCTCAGCTCGCTTCGCCCTCTTCGCCGGCCGCGTCGGCGTCCACAACGATCGGCTCGCCTTCGGCGTCGAACTCGAGCTCTGCTTCGCCAACCACTTCCTCCTCGATGAGACGAGGAGCGAGCACGGTCACCAAGGGACGATCCGGCTCGTCGAGAAGTGTGACACCCTCGGTCTCGGGGAGGTCCTCCACCTTGAGCCCGTCACCGATGTTGAGATGGCTGATGTCGAGCGGAATCGATGATGGGATCGCCGTCGGCAATGCCTCGATCATGACGCTCGTGCCGATCGTCTCGACGATACCGGCTTCCTCGCGGACACCAATGGGGATGCCGATGTACTCGATCGACACCTCGGCTTCGATGGCGACGTCGAGCGACACCTTGATCAGGTCGAGATGGGTGACCTCGCCGCGCACGGGATGGCGCTGAATCTCACGAGCGACCGCCAAGACGGGATCACTTCCGCCGATCTCGACCGAGAGGATCGCATTGGTCCCGGCTTCCGTGTGCAAAGCGGTGTACAGCTCGCGACTACCCACGGACACAGAAAGCGGATCGAGACCGCGGCCGTAGACGATCGCAGGAACCTTCCCGGTGCGCCGCATCCGGCGGGCGGCGCGGCTGCCCGACTCCGCGCGGCGCTCGGCGCTCAGCGTCACCTGTTCCATCATCGACTCCTCGTACTACTCATCGTCGCTTGTGCACTCGCTACCGCACCTAGCTGGTGTGGAGCGGATCGGCGGCGCCGCACGCGGGGCACCTTCCCGAGAGCGCCATATTATGCGCCAGCCGGCGCTGCAGAGCAAAGGCAGTTTGAGAATCGAACGCCGGGCAACAGATATCAGTCGTCGACCGCAGATGCCAGCAACCGATGAATCTCCTGTGCGTCCTCGGCCGTGATGGTGCGAACGGCGAACCCACTGTGGGTGATCACCCAGTCGCCGACACCCGCATCCGGTGTCATCGCAAGGTCCACGTTGCGTTCAACATCCGCCATGCGTGCCGTTCCGGTGCGGCCGTCGTCGCCAACGGCGGTGACCAACGCCGGAATGGCCACGCACATCGCTAGCTCGCCACGTCGACGAACACGAGGGACACACCGAGCGCTGCACCGGACAAGGGGTCGTCTTCGAGCACGATGTCGAGGGCCGCATCCCCTGTGAGGTCCGTGGCGTAGTGCCGCCAATGTGCGCGCACGACCTCGGGATCGACGCCGCTCAGCGCTCCGATGCTCACCCCGATCCGTGCGGCCCTGGCAACGCCCGACGCCGCCACCACCGTCTCGGCGCGAGCAACGAGCGAGCGGACGATGCCGGACTCATGCATGGCCGACCTCGTGACGGAACGCATTGTGTCGATCAGCAACGAGCTTGCGGACCCGCGCCATGACGACATCGACTGCGGCGGCGACGACCGGCGTCAGCTCGAGACGGCCCTGGGTCATGTCGGCAGCTTCGACACCGATCACCACCACGCGCCCCGGCATCCGGTTGAGGACCGTGCCCAGCTCGATCACCTGTGCAACGCTGAAGAGGTGCGTCGAGAGACGGCGGAACATCGCCGGCAACGGCCCCAGAACCTCGAGCTCATGCACCGTACCCGGCGCGGCGTCCGACACGACCGCATCGATGACGATGGCCAGCTCCGCGTGCTCCCAAGCGTCGATCAGCTGCAGGGGATCATCCAGGCCGGCGATCACCTGGACCGAATCAGGCAACGTCGACGCCAGGCGTTCGGCAACCACGGGGCCAACGCCATCATCGCCGCGATACACGTTGCCGATGCCGGCAACCACCGTTGTCTTGGTGCCCGCTGTCATGACTCCGTCCTCTCGACTTGGAGGCTGAGGAAGTGGGTCGCACACGAGATGCACGGGTCGTAGTTCCGGATCGTCTGCTCCAGTTTCCACGTGAGGTCGTCGTCCGGGAGATCGAGCGAGACGTCGAGCACCGCGCGGAGATCGGCCTCGATGGTCAGCTGGTTCTGTGCCGTTGGGGGGACGATCTGTGCATCGGCGATCCGACCATCGTCCTCGAGCCGGTAGCGGTGGTACAGCATGCCGCGCGGGGCTTCGGTGGCGCCGTGACCTTCACCGGCGGCGGGGGCGACGTCGACACAGGGGCCTTCCGGTCGCTGATACGCATCGATGATCGCCAGCGCCTCCTCGCATGCGTGCACCATCTCGACGGAGCGGACGATGATGCTCTCGAACGGATTGAGGCACACGGGACCGAGCCCAGCCTCCAATGCTGCGCTCCGCGCCAGCGGGTGCAGCTTCTCGAAGTTGAGGGCATAGCGTGCCAGCGGACCGACGTGGTAAGGGCCCCGCGACGCGATGCGCGAGTGCAGCGCGTTGGATCGTGCGACGTGCTCCTCGATGAAGAAGTCGTTGAACTCGGAGGCGGCGATGTCAAGCCCCTTGTTCGACACCAGCCGGCCCTCGTTGAACGGGTACTCGTCAGGATGGACGACGGACACCAGCTCGAAGTCCATCTCGATCTTGGGGATGTCGAGCTGGGCCACGAACCGGACGGTCTCGATGGCCGCATCGCGCGCCCACTCCAGTTCGTCGACGAGCGCCAGCAGCTCCGACTTCTCGGGTGCGCGGTAGAAGCCGCCCACGCGGACGTTGATCGGGTGGATCTCACGACCGCCGACCACGGTCACGATGGTGTTGCCCGCCTTCTTGAGGCGCAGCCCCCGCTCGACCAGCTCTCGATGATCCGCAGCCATGTGGATGGCGCTCTCGTATCCGAGGAAGTCCGGGGCGTGCAGCATGTACACGTGGAGCCCGTGGCTCTCGATCCACTCGCCGCAGTAGATGAGACGGCGCAATGCCCGCAGCTGTCCGCCGACGGTCACACCGAGGGCGTCCTCCATCGCATGGACGGAACTCATCTGATATGCGATGGGGCAGATCCCGCAGATGCGAGCGGTGATGTCGGGCGCTTCGGTGAACATCCGCCCCCGCATGAACGCCTCGAAGAACCGCGGCGGTTCGAAGATGCCGAACTCGACGTCCTCGACGACGCCGTCCACGACACGCACCTTCATCGAACCCTCGCCCTCGACCCTGGCCAGGTAGTCGACATCGATCCTGCGAACGCTCTGGTCGGTCATGGCCTCACTCCTCGCACGATGAGCGCCGATTCATGGCGGTCGGAAGCGTCCCGAAACGCCTCGGCATAGGCGTTGAAGCCGCGGAACGCGTCGACGAGCTCGCGGTCGTCGACACCGAGGTCATGCCACCACTCGGCCAGCGCTTCGGTGTTGGGATTCTCCATGGGGCCGAAACAGCCATAGCAACCGCGGTTGTAGGCCGGGCAGATGGCGCCACAGCCGGCGTGGGTCACCGGCCCCATGCAGGGCGTTCCGTGCGTCACCATCACACACGTGGTGCCTCGCGCCTTGCACTCGCGGCACACGCTGTGGCTGCCGATGTTGGGACGGCGGCCTTGCAGGAGCGCGGCAACCAGCTCCACCAGTTGGTTCTTGTTGATGGGGCAGCCGCGCAGCTCGAAGTCGACCGGCACGTGATACGAGATCGGGGTCGAGTGCTGCAGCGTGTCGATGTACTCGGGGTGGGCGTAGACAACCGAGGTGAAGTCGTCGACGTTCTTCCAGTTGCGCAGCGCCTGGATACCGCCGGCGGTGGCGCAGGCGCCGATCGTGACGAGGAACTTGGAGTCCTCCCGAACCTCGCGGATGCGGGCCGCATCGTGGGGTGTGGTGATCGAGCCCTCGACGAGAGTGACCTCGTACGGTCCTGGCAGCACCTCGCGGGATGCCTCGGGGAAATTGGCGATGGTCACCGCTTCGGCCACTGCGAGCAGCGCATCCTCGGCGTCGAGCAAGCTGAGCTGGCATCCGTCGCACGAGGCGAACTTGTACACGGCCAGCTTGGGCTTGGCTTTCGTCCTTGCGGGAGGGTTCGCCACGTCACACCTCCTTGACCAACAGGTACGGCTGGAGAGCGGGATATTCGAACACGGGACCGTCCCTGCAGATGAACTTGGCCCCGTACTGGCAGTGGCCACAGAAACCGATGGCGCACTTCATGTTGCGCTCCATCGACATGTGGATCGCATCGTGGGGCACGCCGCGGGTGACGAGCTCCTGTGCGGTGAATCGCATCATGATCTGAGGGCCGCAAACGAGCGCCACCGAGTTACGAGGGTCGAACGGCGCACGGCGTATCAGCTTGGTGACGACGCCGACCGAACCATGCCAGTCGCGACCGGCGTTGTCGACGGTCACGAGGACGTCGGCGTCGAGCCGGCCCCGCCAGTCCTGGAGCTCGTCGGCGAACAGGAGCTCGCTCGGGTTGCGGGCTCCGTAGAGGATGACGACGCGCTCGAATCGGTCGCGCTCGGCCAGCACCTGGTAGATCGCGGGCCGCAGCGGGGCCAAACCGATTCCGCCCGCGGCGATGACGATGTCCTTGCCTTCCGCCAGATCGACCGGCCAGGCCGTGCCGAACGGACCGCGCACGCCGATGGTGTCGCCGGGTCGGGCGATGCGGAGGGCACGGGTGACCGCACCGACACCGCGAATCGTCTGCGTCAGCGTCCCGGGCAGAGCGGGGTCGCCGCTGATCGAGATGGGTACCTCACCGATGCCGAAGGCGTACAGCATGGTGAACTGGCCCGGCAGGAATTCGAACGAACCGCCGGGAGGCTCGAGCTGGAGCGTGTACGTGTCCTCCAGCTCATCGCGATTGGACCGCACCACGAAGGGGACGGGCGCCATGGGCTCTGAGATGACGGGAAGATCAGCGAGGAGTGCCATAGATGTCCAAGAGTTGGAGGCGGGCAGCCTGCATGCGCCGCACGAGCACCTGAGCGAACCGTTGCATGAGGGCGTAGCCGAGCGAGGCATCGTCCTGTTTCGCCGCACGGAGTCTGCCGGCGTCGAATGCGATCGCCTCGATGTCGGTGCGGGCGTAGGCGTCGAAGGACCACCGGTAAGGCGGGAACAGCCATGACCACCCGAGGACGTCTCCCTCGTGGAGGGTTTGCAGAATGTGCGGACCGCGGCCAGGGACGTCGATTTCGAGCGTCACGACGCCATCGGTGACGAGGTACCAGACCGTGGCCTCACCGCCTTCGCGAAAAATGGTCGTCCCGGAAGGAAACGACACTCGATCGGCGACCGCTTCGAGGATGTCGAGATGCGCAGGCGCCATTCCCTCGAAGAATGGGCGCTCGGCGATGGTCAGCCCCGTCATGTCCGCACCCCCGGTGCCGGTAGTGGTGCCCCGAGCCGCACATCCGAAGCCCGAATTGCCTGGACCTCCGACCGCAAATCGATGCCCACCGGACACCACGTAATGCACCGCCCACAACCCACACAGCCGTAGCTGCCGAACTGGTCGACCCACGTTGCGAGCTTGTGGGTCAGCCACTGCCGGTAGCGGGCAGCGCGCGACGGGCGCATCGACCCGCCATGGATGTAGGCGAAGTCGATGGTGAAACACGAGTCCCACAGGCGGGTTCGCTGTGCCGTCACGCCGTCGAGCGACAGTTCGTCCTCCATGGTGGAGCAGAAGCAGGTCGGGCACACCACCGTGCAGTTGGTGCAACCCAGACAGCGCTCTGCCACCCGTTCCCAATGCGGGTGCTCGACGTTGGCGACGAGCAGATCGCGCAAGCCATTGGTGTCGAGGCTCGGCGCCATCGCGTGCTCGGCCGACTCGAGGAGCAGACGCCGGTGATCGGCATCCTGGCTCGTCGGTTCGGCGACCGTGAGCCGGCCGAGCACCGCGGCCCCGTCTTCGCTTCCGACGGCGACGAGAAACCGCCCGTCGCCGAGCTCGGTCAATGCGAGGTCGTAGCCGTCGCCGGCTGCCGGTCCGGTGTCCATCGACGTGCAGAAGCACAGCTCGCCCGGCTCGATGCAGTCAACGGCAACGATGAACGCTCGGCGGCGGCGTTCCCCGTACGTGGGATCCGCGGGGCGGCCGTCTCCCAAGAAGACGTCGTCCTGGATACGAATGGCGGCCAACTCACATCCCCGCACTCCGAAGAACGCATACGTGGGCGACTCGGGTGGCGGCAGGTCTTCCCAACCGACTTCGGCCCGGCTTCCGGCCCACACCACGCTGCGCGCCGGATACAGGAACCGCTTCCAGGAATGGGGACCGACGACGTAGCCGAACAGGCGATCGTCATCCCGCGACACCAGCCGGTACCGGCCCGGCGCCTGTTCGTCGGTCCAGCCGATGGGGAGGTCGTCTGTCGAAGCGATCGTGTCATAGACGATCACTCCGTCGCGGACCGTCGGCCCGACGGTCGTATATCCGTCGGCGCCGAGCGTCGCCAGCAAAGCGTCCAAACCGGAGCGATCGATCACGCCAGCCGCCGTCACAAACCCTCCTCGGTGGGACGCCCCCCGAGCGTAAGGCCAGGGGGCCTCGCCGCCGTAGGGCCGTTGTACAGAACGGCGTAGGACCAACAGACGTGGATTGCCGGTTGCACGGGGAAGACACTGGTGCGACACGACCCACGCGGAGGAGCAATGGCGCTCGAGACGGTACCTCGCACCCGGCGGGCGGGCATCGCATTGGCTGCGGTCACCGCAGTCGTCAGCGGATGTGCCATCTACCTGAACGGCTTTGGCGTCCGCGCCTGGGTTGGTGCCGGCGTATCGACGACTGCGTACACGACGGCGAAGAACCTGGTCGCCGCACTTGCGCTGCTCGGGCTCGCCGCCGTTGCGGTGCGCCGCCGCCGCGCGGGCGCACGGGCCGCGCTCATTCCACCGCGAGACACCTGGCTTCGCCTCGGCATCATCGGGATCATCGGCGGCGCCATCCCGTTCGTCCTGTTCTTCGAGGGGCTCGCAGTTGCGTCTTCGGGCCAGGCGGCACTGCTCCACAAGACACTGCTGATCTGGGTGGCGTTGCTGGCAATTCCCCTCCTCGGCGAGCGCATCAACGGATGGCACGTCGCCGCACTCGGGCTCTTGGTCGCCGGGCAGATCGAGATGGCCGGAGGCATCACCGACCTGGCGCTGGGGCGGGGAGAACTCATGATCCTCGCTGCCGCCGTGTTGTGGTCGGTGGAGGTGGCCGTGGCCAAGCGTGTGCTTGCGACTGTTCCCGCTGCGACGGTGGGGGTAGCCCGCATGGGAATCGGCGTGATCGTCCTGTTCGGCTGGCTGGTCGTGTCCGGCGGGTTCGCCGGGATGGCAGCGTTGAGCGGCTCGGAATGGGGTTGGATCGTCATCACCGGCGGCTCGCTGACCGCCTACGTGGCGACCTGGTACGCCGCACTCGCCAGAGCGCAGGCGGTCGATGTGACGGCCGTCCTCGTGTTCGGCGGCGTGATCACCGCCCTGCTGCGCTACGGCATCGACCACGCTGCCTTGCCGTCTGCCGTCGGGCTGGGGCTCGTCGGTGCGGGCGCCGCGGTGGCCGCCGGCGCCGCGCTGCGCCACGGCCGGGGCTCGGGGGAGCTGTCCGTGTGAGCGACGGCCATGGCGTCGCCGGACCCGTCCGGTTCGCCAAGTACGCCTACCCACCGAACCGGCTCGGCTACTGCGGGCCCTCCGATCACAGCGCTTTGCTCGAATACGTCGCGGCGGACTTCACCGACGACGGCCTGCTGGGCCTTGCTCGCGGGTTTGCCGGGGCTTGGCCGTATCTGGAGCTCATCGCGGGCGCCTCGCATCGCGATCCGCTCGACCCCGAGGTCGTCGAGGCGTATTGGATAGGCAACGGCCTGCTCACGGCGGTGCGACCGGCGTGGCTGGCGGCCTCGCTCGATGAGCGTTTCGCCGTCCGTTTGGGTACGAACCGATCGCTGCTCGGCGGGCTGGCGGCCTCGGGGGGCGTGCCACACCATTCGTTTCACGTGCTCGCCGTTTCACCGTGGATCGGCTTGCTGCGGGCCGGCTTTGTCGACCAGCCGCTCGACACGATCGACCGATGCCGGATTCGCCTCGGCACCGTGCAGTCGGTCACATCGGGCTCCGCCTTGGTCGAGACCGATCGTATGACCTGGGACGGCATTCGCCTCTCCCCAGGACCCCGAGTCACCGGGCAATTCGAGACCGGCGTCAACGGCTACGAGCTCGCCGGCGGATTGCAGCCGGGAGATCGTGTTGCGCTGCACTGGAATTGGGTGTGTGACCGCTTGACCGCCCCGCAGGCGCAGCGGCTGGTGGCGAGCACGCGTCGATCAGTCGACCTGGTGAATCGCGCCCCGATCGTGGCGTTGGACGGCGCATTCGGCACCGCGTGATCTTCTGAACCGTCAAAGCTCCCACACGACAAACCGGATGACGAGCTCTCCCGGCGATGGACCGACGTCGGCCTCCACCCGGAAGGCGGCAACTCGGCCTTCGTTGGTCTGCATGCACACGTGGACACCGGGCGCCAGTCCACCAACGGCGATGGCATCCTCGCTGAACTCGACCGACTCGCAGAACTCGCGGCTCGGAAACTCGCCGGCGGGCCCGACCAGCGCCATCGTGGCGCCGTTCACCGGAGTGATGAACCGCTCCTCCGCTGTCACTGCCTGGAACCAGAAATCGGCATCCATCTCCACGTTCTCGGTCGTGCCCGTCTCGAGATCGGCCAGGAACGTCTCCTGCACCGTGAACGCGCCCCCTAGCGACCTTGGGGCAGGGATGATCGTCACTGTTGCGGTTGCGACCGAGGTACTGCCGTCGTCGTCCTCCACCGTCAACGTCACGGCGAATGAACCCACTGAGGTGTAGGTGTGGCGCGCCTGCACGCCGGTGCCGACAACGCCGTCACCGAAGTCCCACAAGAACCGAACCAACTCACCGTCACCATCGCTGGACGCCGATGCGTCGAGCACGACCGGCTCGCCCTCGACGCCCTCCACCTCCGTTGGCGTGATGACGGCGCGCGGTGCGTTGTTCGTTGGCGGACCATTCGCCACGACGACAACGACCGTCGTCGATCCGCTGATCACTGTCCCCCCTGGCGGCTCCGTTCGAATGATCGATTGGGCGGGTACGGACCCGGACGCCTCGTCCCGCAGTTCCCACATCACCTCGGCCGCACGCAGCGAGGCAGTCGCTTCATCGAGAGGCTTTCCGGCGAGATCGGGCACGATGGGCGTCCAACCCGAGGAGACGAGCAGACTGACCGATCCTCCCACCGCCAACGGTTCACCTGCTTCAGGATCCGTTGCGACGACCAGGCCTGGCGAGGAGCGTGAGCTGGTCGCCACAATCGCCACGTCGTAGCCGTACGTCGCTCCCCGGAGGACCTCCACCGCCTCGGCTTCAGGCTTGCCGGCCAGGTCGGGCACAGTCGGCGGTGGCGGTGGCCCGGACGAGACGAACAAGGTCACGCTGCCAATGGCGCGCGCCCCCGCAGGCGGCTCCGTCCGAATGACGAGATCGCTGGCGACCGACTCGTCCGCTATCCGGATCGTGTTGACGTCATCGTTGCCCACGACCCCCGCCACGCGCGCCCGCGCGATGTCGGAACCGACCAGGGAGACGTCGGGCACCACCGGTCCCATCGAGATGAAGATGGTGACGACAGCCTCGGGAGCCACCGCGGCGCCTTCCGGAGGCTCGTGCCGTATGACGAAACCCTCGGAGACATCGTTGGAGCCCTCTCGTTCGACCCTGACCGTCAATCCGGCGTCGCGTATCCGGTCCGAGGCTCGAACCTGAGACCGGTTGCGAACGTCGGGTACGACGATTGGACCGCCGGATACCAGGAGCGTCACTTGCGCGCCCTCCTCCAGCTCGGTGTCGACGGCGGGGCTGGACGAGATGACGAGGCCCTCGGCGACGAGGGCGGGCGTCGTCTCGCTCGTGGCGGTCAGACCGGCGCCGACGATCTGTGCTCTTGCGGCAGCCTCCTCCAGACCGACCACGTCGGGAACCAGCCGGGGACCACCCGTTACGAGCACTACGGCCCCCCACACGATCGCAATCACAGCAGCGAGCGCCGCCGCCATCAGCAACAAGCGCATCGGCTGCGAGTGCGGCTTGCCCCCCTTGGCGACTTGGATGGGTTGCTTCAAGAGAGCCGTGGGGAAACTGGAAGGGACCAGCTCGGGTGCGGCCTTCTCGACGGCCGCGATGAGCCTGTCCATGTCGGGACCGAAATCCGGATCGCGCCGGACCTGGATGGCGTTCAGGTTGGCGAGGCCCGCAAGCTCCTCTGGCAGGTCGCTGCGCCGCGGCATACGTGCGCCTCGAACCAGCACAGGTATGACCGTCACGTCGGAACGCAGTCCGGTGCTCACCTCGATCCGCAACGGATCGTCCTGGTTGTCGAGGCGGCGCCCGGCGTCATCGGTGGCGTCGAGCCACCGGGGTCCGATCACTACCAGCATGACGCTGGTCGCCTCGAGGCCCTGATGAATCCGGTCGCGAAAGTTGGCGCCGTAGTCGATGTCATCGACGTCGCGGAACACCGCCTCGCCACCGAAGCGCGCATCGAGGCGATCGACCATCCGACCCACCGTGTCAGGTGCGTCGTCCCGTCGATAGCTGACAAAGATCCGTGACAAACCGACGCCCCTCATCGTCCTGTTGGTCTGACCCGGCACCTCGCCTCATCTCTGCTGCGACGAGCTGACTTCCTCAGCTTACGAAGGCACGCTCGACAGGGCCAGTAGCGACATCCCGCGGGATCGGGACCAGCGGCATTGCCGAAGAGGACTTGCCGCCACACAGAAGCGGTGACGTGGGCGGGGCCGGGGAACCCCGCCCACGTTACGAGACCCGCCGTCAGGCTTCCAGGGGGTCAGTCCGCGAGTGCGGCGTGGGCCGCCGCCAGCCGCGCCACCGGAACTCGGAAGGGCGAGCAGCTCACATAGTCGAGTCCGTACGAATGGCACAGCGCGATCGACTTCGGCTCGCCGCCGTGCTCGCCGCAGATCCCGACCTCGATGCCCTCGCGGGCACTGCGGCCGGCGTTCACCGCCATCTTGATGAGCGTGCCGACGCCGGCATCGTCGAGCGTCGCAAACGGGTTCTCGGCGAGCACACCGAGGCTGATGTAGTTCGTGAGGAAACTGGCTTCAGCGTCGTCGCGGCTGATCGCAAACGTGGTTTGCGTCAGGTCGTTGGTACCGAAGGAGAAGAACTCGGCCGTTTCCGCCAGAGCACCTGCGGTGATGGCGGCCCGCGGCGTCTCGATCATGGTCCCGATCCGGTAGTCGAGATCCCTCCCGCGCTCAGCCAGCACTTGAGCGGCTTCCTCACGCAGGATGTCGGCAACCCATGCCAGCTCGCCGGCGTCGACCGAGAGCGGGATCATGATCTCCGGCTTCACCGTTACACCGTTGTCCACAGCGTCGCACGCCGCCTCGATGATCGCCCGCACCTGCATGCGCGTGATCTCGGGATAGATGACGCTGAGCCGCACACCGCGCAAGCCGAGCATGGGGTTCGACTCGCGGAGCCGCTCCACCGCGTGGACCAACTTCTCTGCATGTTCCAGCTCCGACAGGCTCTCGTTCAGCGCTTCGAGCGAGTCGGCGGCCCGCAGCCGAATCTTGCGATCAGCCACCTCGTCGACGAGTTTCTCCCACGCCGGAAGGAACTCGTGGAGGGGCGGATCCATCAGCCGGATGATCACCGGCAAACCGTCCATCGCCTCGAACAGACCAAGGAAGTCGGCTCGCTGCAGCGGCAGCAGCTCGTCGAGGGCGTCCCGGCGCTCCGAAGGCCGCGAGGCCATGATCATCGCCTGCACGATCGGCAGTCGCTCTTCCTCGAAGAACATGTGCTCGGTGCGGCACAGGCCGATGCCTTCGGCGCCGTAGTCACGGGCGCGCTTGGCATCGACCGGGTAGTCGGCGTTGGCCCGCACTCCGAGATCGCGGAACTCGTCGGCCCAACCCAGGAGCTTCACGAGCGACGGATCCGAGAGGTCGGGCACGAACGTGTCCAGCTTGCCGTGGAACACCTCGCCGGTGTTGCCGTCGATGGACACCCAGTCGCCCTCCGAGATCTCGAGGATGCCGACACGCATGACGTGGTTGTCCGGCTCGATCTCGAGGCCGTCCATCCCCACGACCGCAGGCTTGCCGAACTGGCGCGCCACGAGCGCGGCGTGGCTGGTTCGACCGCCGCGGCTGGTCAAGATGCCTTCGGCTGCGATCATGCCGTGGACGTCATCCGGCTTCGTCTCGGGGCGGACCAGGAGCACGTCCTTGCCCTCTTCACGCCATCGCTCGGCCAAGTCGGGATCGAACGCAACCACACCGACCGCAGCGCCCGGGGATACGTTGAGCCCGGTTCCCAGCAAGCGGCCCTGCGCCACTGCGTCTTGCCGCGAATCCCCCGTGAGCTGGGGGTGCAAGAAGAAGTCGACCTGCTCAGGCGCGACTCGCCGCACCGCCTCTTGACGAGTGATGAGTCCCTCCTCGGCCATGTCTACCGCGATGCGCACCGCCGCCTGGGCCGTGCGCTTGCCGTCACGGGTCTGCAGCAGCCACAACCGGCCCTGCTCCACCGTGAACTCCATGTCCTGCATGTCGCGATAGTGCTGCTCGAGCTTGTTGGAGATGTCCTTCAGCTCATCGAAGGCCTTCGGTAGCTCGTTTCCGAGCTCGGGCAAGTCGTTGGTGGCACGAGTGCCGGCGACCACGTCCTCGCCCTGCGCGTTCATGAGGTAATCGCCCTCGATGTGCGGCTCGCCGGTGGCCCCGTCGCGGCTCATCGCCACGCCGGTCGCAGAGTCAGCACCGAGGTTGCCGAACACCATCACCTGGATGTTGACGGCGGTGCCGAGATCGTGCGCGATGCCGGCTGCATTGCGATAGTCGATGGCCCGCTTGCCGTTCCACGACCGGAACACGGCCTCGACCGCCAGCCGGAGCTGCTCCTTGGGATCGTCCGGAAAACCTTTGGCGATCCGGCGGAAACGGGCGACGATCTCCTTGAGGTCGTCGACCGACAGCTCTGCGTCGTTGGTCACGCCGCGCTTGACCCGATACTCGGTCAAGACCTGCTCGAAGAGCTCGTCCTTGTAGCCCAACACCACGGAGCCGAACATCTGAACAAGCCGCCGGTACGAGTCGTAGGCGAAGCGGGGGTCTCCGCTGAGTGCGGCGAGGCCTTCCACCACGTCGTCGTTCAGCCCGATGTTGAGCACCGTGTCCATCATCCCCGGCATCGAGAACTTGGCACCGGATCGGCACGACATCAGCAGCGGATTGTTGGGGTCGCCGAACTTCTTACCGGTGTCGGTCTCGATCGCATGCCGGGCTTCGGTGATCTGGTCGCTGAGACCCTCGGGGAACTTGCCTCCGTTGGCGATGTATTCGTTGCAGGCGCGCGTGGTGATGGTGAAGCCGGGCGGCACCGGAACTCCAAGGCGCGACATCTCGCCGAGGTTGGCGCCCTTGCCACCGAGCAAGCCGCGGACCTCCTCCCAATCACCGCCTACGGCCTTCTCGGCATCGGCAACCTGGTTGAAGCGGTAGACCCACGTCTCAGACATTTCGATTCACTTTCGTCATGGGAACGATGAAACTTTTCAGGACCGGCTCGACGCGTACGTCACCAGCGAGCGCATGTAATTGGCACGCTCGAACGCCGTCGGGTCGGGGCTGGATTGCTGACTGAGGCTGCCTTTGGCCTGCTCTACGGAGACATAGTCGCGCTCGGTCAGCCAATCCTCCAATCCCTGCAGCATCACCCCGAGATGTGCGGGACCGTGTCGCAACAGCGCCGACGCCGACATGGTCACGTCGGCTCCGGCCAGAACGAGCTTGACGACGTCCTCCGCGCTGTGCACGCCCGAGGTCGCAGCGAGCGACACGTCGAGCCGGCCGTACAGAATGCCGATCCAGGTGAGTGGCAGCCGCATCGCAAACGGCGTCGACAGAACGAGGTTCGGCGTGACGTCGAGCGCATCGAGGTCGATGTCGGGCTGGTAGAAGCGGTTGAACAGCACCAGCCCATCGGCACCTGCGTCAACGAGCCTTCGCGCCATGTTGGCCATCGAGCTGAAGAACGGTCCCACCTTCACCGCCAGCGGGATCGAGATCGTACCCCGCATCTGCTCGACGAGGCGGAGGTAGTCGTCGACGACCTCGGCGCCGGTCCTGTCCATGTCGGCGGCCACGATGTAGATGTTCAGCTCGAGCGCATCTGCACCGGCTTCCTCGATCTTCCTTCCGTAGGACACCCAGCCCCCAGGGGAATCGCCGTTGAGGCTGCCGATCACCGGGATCGACAGCTCCTCCTTGGCCCGCACCAGCGTGCGCAGGTAGGCCTCGGAGCCCGTGTTGTACGAATCCATCTCGGGCAACTGCCCACCGAAGAACTCAGGCGACAGGTCGGCACCGAAGTCGGCCAGATCTGCAACCGCCAGCGCATCGTGGACGATCTGCTCCTCGAACAGCGAGGGCAGGACGACGGCGGACGCACCGGCCTCGGCGAGCTCGAGCAACGTGTCGATGTTGCCGGTGAGCGGCGACGCCGACGGGACGATCGGGTTGGCGAGCTGGAGACCCAGGTAGTTGGTACTGAGATCAACGGTCATTCCTCCACCTCCGCATACACCGCGCTTCGCTCGACGTGCACCATCTGCTCGTAGAGATGCCAGCGGTTGTCGATGTCCTGCTGCGCCTGGGCCAGCAGCTCCTCGGCGTGCTCGGGATTCGAGCGCGCCAGCATGGCGAACCGCGCCTCTGTGGCGGCGAATTCCTTGAACGTGATCTTGGGTTTGCGGCTATCCAGATGCAGCGCCGGCTTCCCTTCGGTCACGGCCGACGGGTCGTAGCGATAGAGCGGCCAGTAGCCGGACTCCGCCGCCGCCTTCTGATGCTGCATCTGCGTGGCCATGTCGATGCCGTGGGCGATGCACGGGCTGAAGGCGATGATCAGCGAGACGCCCGGGTAGGCCTCTGCCTCGGTGAACGCCTTGACCACCTGGGTCATGTTGGCCCCCATCGCCACCTGCGCCACGTACACGTCTCCGTACGCTTGCGCGATCATGCCGAGGTCCTTCTTGCTGGTCGGCTTGCCTCCCGCAGCGAACTTGGCGACCGCAGCACGCGGTGTCGCCTTCGACGCCTGGCCTCCGGTATTCGAGTAGACCTCGGTGTCCAGCACGAGGATGTTGAGATTGCGACCCGACGCCAGGACGTGGTCGAGGCCGCCGAATCCGATGTCGTAGGCCCAGCCATCGCCACCGACGATCCAGACGTCGGTCTTCACCAGCGCGTCTGCCAGGGTCTCGAGACGGCGTGCCTTGGGATCGTCGATCCCGGCGAGCGTCGTCTCGAGCTGCTCGACACGATCGCGCTGCTTGGCGATCCCGGCTTCGTCGGCCTGGTCTGCAGCCATCAGCTCATCGGCGAGCGCACCGAGCTGCGGCGACAGGTCGGCCACCAATTGGAGCGCCGTCTCGGTCTTCTGATCCAGCGCCAGGCGCATGCCGAAGCCGAACTCGGCGTTGTCCTCGAAGAGTGAGTTGGACCACGCGGGACCCCGGCCACTGGCGTCGACCGCATACGGTGTGGTCGGCAGGTTGCCGCCGTAGATCGAGGAACAGCCCGTGGCGTTGGCGATGATCGTCCGATCTCCGAAGAGCTGGCTCATCAGCTTCACATACGGCGTCTCGCCACAGCCGGAGCACGCTCCCGAGAACTCGAAGAGCGGTTGGAGCGCCTGGGAGCCCTTGACGTTGCCGATGTTGATCAGCCGGCGGTCGTATTCGGGAATCTCGAGGAAGTAGTCGAACGAGGCCCGCTCGACTGCGAGGTGATCGTCCTTCGGCTGCATGTTGATCGCCTTGTGTTTGACGACTTCCTTGCTCTTCGCCGGACATACGTCGACGCACACGGCACACCCGGTGCAATCGTCGGGGGCGACCTGAATGGTCACGTTCATCCCATCGAAGTCCTTGCCCTTCCAGGCTTTCGTCAGGAACCCGTCCGGTGCGTCTTCGACGATGGACGGGTCGTAGACCTTCATGCGGATGGCGGCGTGGGGGCACACCAGCGCGCAGCGGGCGCAGTCGATGCAGATCTCGGGATCCCAGATGGGGATCTCCTGGGCGATGCTGCGCTTCTCGAACATCGACGTGGCCGTCGGGAACGTCCCGTCCACGGGAAAGGCACTCACCGGCAAGCGGTCGCCCTCGCCGGCGAGCAACACGCCCGTGACGCGTTCGACGAAATCGGGCACGTGGGCCGGCACCGGAGGCCGGATGGACGTGGCCGACGTGACTGCAGCCGGCACCGTCACTTGGCGGAGCCCGGCCAGCGCCCCGTCGACGGCGGCGTAGTTGCGTTCCAGAACCACGTCGCCCAGCTTGCCGTACGCCTTGGCGATGGCGCTCTTGATGGCGTCGATCGCCTCCTCTCGCGGCAGCACTCCACTCAACCCGAAGAAGCAGGTCTGGAGCACCGTGTTGATACGACCCTTCAGCCCGGCTTCGGCGGCGATCCGATGCCCGTCGACCACGTAGAAATCGATGGACTTGTCGATGATGTGGCGCTGCGTTTCTGCGGGCAGTCGGTCCCAGACGTCATCGGGGCCGTACGGGCTGTTCAGCAGGAAGGTGGCGCCGTGGGCCGCATGCTGAAGCATGTCGAGCTTCTCGAGAAAGCCGAACTGGTGACAAGCGACGAAGTCGGCTTCGTCGATCAGATACGCCGACCGGATCTCGTCCGGGCCGAAACGGAGGTGCGAGACCGTCATGGCCCCCGACTTCTTCGAGTCGTACACGAAGTAGCCCTGGACGTACCGGTCGGTATTGGTACCGATGATCTTCACCGAGTTCTTGTTGGCACCGACGGTGCCGTCGCTGCCAAGCCCGTAGAAGATAGCCCGCACGATGCTGTCGGGCTCCTTCCACGCACCCGTCACGTCGAGCGACGAGCCCGAGACGTCGTCGACGATGCCGATCGTCGAGTGCCGGCGTGGCACCGGCGCAGCCAGCTCGGCGAAGATCCGCTCGGCCATGACCGGCGTGAACTCCTTGGAGGACAACCCGTAGCGCACCCCGATGACCTCGGTATCGCTGCGTCCCACCTCGCGCAACGCTGCGGCCACGTCGAGGTACAGCGGGTCACCCACTGCGCCGGGCTCCTTGGTCCGATCCAACACCGCGATCGAGGTCACCGTGTCCGGGAGCGCTGCGGCGAAGTGCTCGAGGGAGAACGGCCGGAACAGCCGAACTCCGAGTACCCCGACCTTCTCGCCTGCGGCCACCATGCGGTCGACCGCCTCGGTGACGGTGCCGGTGGCGCTGCCCATCACGACGATGACGCGCTCGGCATCCGATGCGCCTCGGTAGTCGAACAACTCGTAGCGGCGGCCGGTTGCTTCGGCGAGTTGGTCGAGTACAGCCGCGACGATGCCCGGCGTCGCTGCGTAGTACGGCTCTGCCGCTTCCCGGGCTTGGAAGAACACGTCCGGGTTCTGCGCCGTCCCGCGCAAGGCTGGGCGATTCGGGTCGAGCGAGCGCAGCCGGTGTGCGGCGATGAGGTCGTCGTCGATGAACTGCCGCATCGTGTGGTGATCGATGGGCTCGATCGTGGCCACTTCGTGCGAGGTGCGGAAGCCGTCGAAGAAGTGAACGAACGGCACCCTGCTGCGCAGCGTTGCGGCATGGGCCACCAGTGCCATGTCGTGGGCCTCCTGCACCGAGTTGGCGCACAACATCGCGGTGCCCGTTTGCCGCGCCGCCATCACATCACCGTGATCGCAGAAGATGCTCAGCGCATGGGTGGCGACCGTGCGGGCCGCCACGTGGATCACCGTCGGTGTCAGCTCGCCGGCGATCTTGTACATGTTCGGGATCATGAGCAGCAATCCCTGCGAGGCCGTGAATGTCGCCCCGAGGGCCCCGGCCTGCAGCGCTCCATGGAGCGCACCGGCTGCGCCGGCCTCGCTTTGCATCTCGATGACGTCCGGCACACTCCCCCAGAGGTTGGTTTGGTTCGCCTGTGCCCAGGCGTCGGCGAGCTCACCCATCGGCGAGGCAGGAGTGATTGGATAGATCGCCATGACCTCGGACAGGGCGAACGCAACTTTCGCCGCCGCCTCGTTGCCGTCGACGACGATGCGTGGTGTGGTGTGGATGCTCATTCTCCGGGGATGGTGGCCCAGCACCGGCATGGGTGTTAGGACCGTTGGTCCTCCGGGCGGGGACCAAACTCATGGTCGCTCGCCTGTGCGAGGGCCTAGCGGCCCACGGATCACTCGGAGAGCGTGAACCGTTTCTGCAGCCTCCACGAGCCCGGAGCGTGGCAACCGTCGATCAGCCACACCTCGCGGGCCACGGCGCGGATCGGGAGTTGCTGTTCAACTTCCTCGGCCGCCCGCCGCAGCTCCTCGATCGAGCCACTGTCCCCGACGGTCAGGTGCGGTGTGATGGACTCGTGCACACCACCGTACGGCTGTAAGTGCGGCCACGCGTTGTGGACGAGGTGGGTCAGCTCGGAGAATCGCTCAGCGGGCTCCGGCGCCAGCCATACCACATCGTCCGCGAACCACCCGACCCGGCCCAATCGGTAGGGGAACCGGCGCACCGACCTGAGGATCGTCCGCAGCCTGCGAATGGGCGAGTCCTGTGGAGTCGCCGGGTCGACGAAGGGATACATCACGGTGATGTGGGCCGGAACACCCAAACGAGCAGCAGGATCGAGGCGATACCGCAGATCTGCGACGGCGGACTCGGCCTCGGGAACGGGGATGACGAGGGCGCTCTCCGTTGGCGCGGGGCGGGCGATGGGTCAACCCGCCACGAAACTCAACCGAACGCTCCGGTCCGGGTTGTCCTCGTTGGGATCGATCAGGACGATCGACTGCCAGGTACCGAGCGCCATGCGACCTCGGATGACCGGAACAGTGACGGACGGCGAGATGAATCCCGGCATGACGTGATCGGCGCCATGCCCCGGACTGCCGTGCTGGTGCCGATACAGCCCATCGTCACGCGGGAGCAACGCATCGATGCGATCGAGCAGGTCGGCGTCACTCCCCGCACCGGTTTCGATGATCGCCAGGCCGGCCGTGGCATGCGGAACGAAGACCGACACCAGGCCGTCGCCCCGCGCCGCAACGAAACGCTCGACCTCGCCGGTCAGATCCACCACCGCTCTGCGTCGCCCCGTCGTCACGTTGAGCACCTGGGTATCCATGAACCGCAGACTATCCGGACGATCGCAACGGAGCTCGGCTCGTCGTGGCACAGCAGCAACCGATCTCAATCCGGATCTGCCCCTCCCTCGGCGATCCGACGTTCGACGAAGTCCGTGAGGGCAGCCCGCACGCCGTCGTCGAGCGGCGGCGGGGCGTAGCGAGCCAGCACGTCTTCCCACACCGTGGTGGCGCGTTCGTCCGTTCGCTTGCTGCCAGCGTCGGTCCATTGCTCGAAGTTGGCCCGTGAAAACACGAGAGGCTCGTAGAAGGCGGTGGCGAATCGATCCAGCGTGTGCTGGGTCCCGAAGAAGTGGCCACCGGGCCCGACGTCACTGATCGCATCCAGCGCCAGTGAGCTTTCGTCCACGACGAGCGGCTGTAGCGCCTCGGCAAGCATCTGACACATCTCGACGTCGACGATGAACTTCTCGTAGTCGGCGGTGAGGCCGCCCTCCTGCCATCCGGCGGCATGCTGGATCCAGTTGGCGCCGCCAAGCACCGCTCCGTAGGTGTTCATCATGGTTTCGTAACCGGCCTGGGCGTCAACCGCGTTGGACGCGCTCGAACCCGATGACCGCCACGGCACGCCGACGTGCCGCGCCAGCTGGCCGCTCGCCAGGGCCGCTTTGAACGCCTCGGGCGTCCCGAAGGCCGGGGCGCCGGAGCGCATGTCGACGTTGGACGTGAACCCCCCGTACACCACCGGAGCGCCCGGACGCACGACCTGAGACAGGGTCAAACCGGCGAGGAACTCCATGTGCTGCAGCACCAGTGCCCCGGCGAGCGTCACCGGAGCCATCGCCCCGGCGAGCGTGAACGGGGTGATGATGGTCATCTGCCCCATTCGTGCGAAGTCGATGATGCCCATCGCCATGGGGGTGTCGAGCTGGCGGGGCGAGTTGGTGTTGATGACCGTCCAGCAGCGAGGGCTCGTCGCCAGCTCCTCGTCGCTGCGCAGGCCGTGGCGCAGCTTGACGATCTCGAACCCGTCCCGCATCCGCCGGCGCCCCCTGGCATAGAAGAAGAGCGTCTTGTCGGTCAGCGTGAGCGCAGCGAATACGCTGCGGAGGTGCCGGATCGGCAGCGGGACGTCGGTCGGTTCAACCGATGGGGATCCGGCGGCCATGACGTCGAACGATTGGGCGAGACGGAGGAAGTTCTCCTGATCGGCGAGCGTCCCGGCGCGCCGCCCGCGGCGGCGGTCGGACACGAAGGGCGGCCCCGCCACCGGCAGCAACGCCACGGACCGGCCCCCAACGGCGATGTTGCGTTCGGGGTTGGGCGCACGGAGTTCGAAATGTGACGGCGCCGAAGACATCGCGGCGGCCACTGCGTCGGGGTCGAATCGGACCAGCTCGTTGGCGTGGCTCGAAGCGGCACCACCGGCGACGAGCAGTTGGCGAGCTTCGTCGAACAGCACCCGCAATCCGTGATCGGCCAGGTAGCGGACCGCCGTTTCATGGATGTGGACGACGTGGTCGTCTGCGAGCACGCGCAGCGGTTCGAACGGATTCTCCAGATGCCGGTGGTGCCCCGTCGATGCGGCTGCCCGCCGGCGGCCGGGTCGAGTCCGGCGCCGGCGCGTCATCTCCCGACCGCGCCTGGACCGTGAAGGGTACGCACCGTCACCATTCGGCCCTAGACCGTAGTGTCCAGACCGTTGCGGGCGCAGGACCGCAGAGCGCCGAAGGGAGATCCCGTGCACACCGACGCCAACGTTGTCGTGATCGGAGCCGGCATCGTCGGAACGAGCGTCGCCTATCACCTCGTCGACATGGGCGTCGAGGGCGTCGTTGTCGTCGACAAGGGCGACCTCGACCACAACGACGGCTCTACGTCGCATGCTCCAGGAGGGCTGCGCACGCTGACGGCGTCGCACTTCTTCACCACGCTGGGGATCGCCAGTCGAGAGGTGTACGACCGGCTTCCCTTGGCCATCGATGGCGTCGAGCAGTTCTACCGGACCGGCAACGCCCAGATCGCCAGCACTCGGGAGCGCTTCGACAGCCACAAACGTCTCCACGAGAAGGGTCTGAGCCATGGCATCGAATCGCACCTCCTGTCACCGGCCGACGTGGCCGCGCTGCTGCCGATCGTCGACCCCGGCACCGTGGTCGGCGGCATCCACATCCCGTCATCCGGTGTCGTCAACACCAGCCTCCTCGCCACATCGATGCGGAGGGTGGCGGAGACCACCGGCAGGGCCCGCTTCTACGGCGAAACGGAGGTCACGGATCTCGAGATCGTCGACGGGCGTCTCGTCGGCGTCGTCACCCAGGGCGAGCTCGGCACGATTCGGTGCGAGCAGGCCGTGGTGTGCACCAACATCTGGGCGCCGCTGCTCGCAGAGCAGGCAGGCATCCCGATGCCGCTCTTCCCCGGCGAACATCAGTACATCTACACCGAGGCGGTCCCGGCGCTCGCCGGCCGCTCCGACGTCGAGGTGACCATGCCGGTCACGGCGTTCGACGACCTTTCGGTCTACTTCCGCCAGCATGGTGATCGAATCGGAATCGGCAGCTACGCCCACGAAGCCCGACTCGTGGACCCTCACGACCTTCCGGCCACCGCCGTGCTTCCGTTCACGCCCGACGACTTCACCGATGCCTGGGAGGCCATGCGGCAACACATGCCTGCGCTGCGAGAGACCGAAATCGCCGAGGGCTTCAACGGCATGTTCTCCTTCACGGTCGACGGCCATCCGATGCTGGGCGAGACCCCCGTTGCCGGGCTGTGGTCGGCCGTTGGCGCATGGCTGTCGTTCGCCAGCGAAGTGGGCCGGGTCATGGCTCGGTGGATGACGACGGGGGATCCGGGAATGGACGTGACCGTTGCCGACGTCAACCGGTTCCATGCCCACCAATCCAACCGGCAGTTCCTGTCCCGACAGGCCAAGTATTTCTACGAGATCGGATTCGAGGACTTGCACCCCACCGCGGTGGCCAGCTCGGTGCGCCATGTGCGGCATGCGCCATACCACCAACGTTTCGAATCGCTGGGTGCCGAGTTCGTACCGTTCGCCGGTCAAGAGGCGCCGCTGTTCTACGCAGCCAACGCCCGACTCGTCGACAAGCACCGGGATGCGATTCCGATGCGCACGGGGTACGACGCCATCGGTTGGTCACCGATCATGGGTGCCGAGCATCTGGAGATGCGGGCGAACGTGGCCCTCGTCGACTGGTCGGCCGCGATCGCACCTCTGGAGGTGTCGGGCCCGGGGGCGCTCGCCCACCTGCAGTACCTCTGCACGGCTGACGTCGATCTTCCGGTCGGTGGCGTCACGTATTCACTGGTCCTGACGCCCTCGGGAGGCATTGCCCGCGACCTCACCGTCGCCCGGATGAGTGAGGACACGTGGTGGATCCTGACCGGGCGGGGGAACCTGCCCGCTGAGCTTGCCCTGTTCTCGTCACTGGCGCCTGACGACGGCTCCGTGCGCTACGTAGACCGCAGCGCAGGGCTGGTCGGCATCGGATTGTGGGGACCGAACGCACGAACGGTGCTCGAGTCTGTGACCGGAGATGACGTCTCCAATGACAGCTTCCCCTGGTACACCTGGCGGGCAATCGACGTGGGAATGGCACCCGTCACGGCAGTCCGTCTCTCCTACGTCGGTGAGCTGGGCTGGGAGTTCTACGTGACCCCGGCGATGGCGCTGCATGTGTGGGACACGCTGTGGGAGGCGGGCCGGGCCGTCGACATGCCGGCGGTTGGAGCCAAGTCGGTCTTCTCCGCCCGCCTCGAGAAGGGATATCGGCTGTGGGGCTCCGACATGACGCCCGAGTACACGCCATCGGAAAGCGGCGTGGCGTGGGCGATGCAGCCCTCGAAGGGCTTCCGCGGGAAGGACGCCGCCCTCGCCGCTCCCGTCCGGCGCCGCGTGGTCACGCTCCGGTTCGCCGGCGATGCCGCAGTCGTCTACGGATGGGAGCCCGTGTTCGCCGGGGATGACGTCGTCGGTTTCATCGCTGCGGGCGAGTACGGCTACAGCGTCGGCGCGTTCCTGGCCCACGCCTTCATCGACGCCGACCGCGCCCGTCCCGGGACGGAGGTCGAGGTGCAGCGGACCGGCCGGCGTCATCCGGCAACGATCGTCACATCACCGTTGCTCGATCCCACCAACGAACGTCTCAAGAGCTGAGTCGACTCAACGGCGGAGCACGGCGCCCAGGCGCCGGCTGCGCTTGTACGGGAAGATCTCGATGACCTCGCCGGCGTCGAGGCGCTCCTGCATGCGGGTCCAGAAACGGACGCCGAACAAGTCCGCATGGTGCTCATCGAAGGCTTGGCGCAGGTCCCCTCGTATCCCGAGGAACCGGGTGAACTCCTCAGGAAAGACGTCGTCGTCACCCACGCCGAACCACGGCTCGGCTGACATCTCCTCGTCAGCCCGGTCCGAATCCGGCATCTCGCGGAACTTGCATTGCGTGAGCGGCACGATCTCGTCGTAGTCGTAGAAGACCACTCGGCCGCCACTGGTAACCCCGAAGTTCTTGAGCAGCATGTCGCCGGGAAAGATGTTGGCTGCGGCCAGGTTCTTGATGGCCCGTCCGTAGTCGACGATCGCCGCCCTCGCCTTGATGGGATTCGCTTCACGGACGTACAGATCGAGCGGGGCGAGCCTGCGCTCGACGTAGACGTGGTGGAGGGTCACATGTTCGGCGTCGATGCTGACGCTGCGCGTGGCTTGCATGGCCAGCTCTTCGAGCAGCTCTGGCGCGAAGCGGGACCGCTCGAACCGCAGGTGCTCGAACTCGTGGGCGTCGACCAATCGACCGGCCCGATCGTGCCGCGACACGAGGCGGTATTTCGACATGATCCGGCGCCGCGTGGTCTGCTTCGGATACGGGAATCGGTCTCGAATGATCTTGAAAACCACGCCAAATCCGGGAGCAGTGAACACGATCATGACCATGCCGCGGATGCCTCGTGCGAACTCGAAGCGGTCACCGCTGGTGGCGATGTGGAGCGACAGATCGCGAAAGAGCTCCGTTTTGCCGTGCTTGCGATATCCGACGGCGGTGTACAGCTCGTCCCGGGTGCGATCCGGCAGCAGCGCACCGAGATAGGCGACGATGGCTGCGGGCCGGTTCGTGTCCACGAAGAACGCGGCCCGCGTGTAGCTGAACAGCACCGAGACGTCTTCGGCCTCGGTGAGCACCGCACCGATCGCAAGCCCCCGATTGGTGTGATGGATTGCAATACCGAGCGGCAACGCAACGTCTCCGGCCCACAATCTCCCGACGAGATACGCGCCATGCCCGCGATACAACGGCGTGCACAGCACTTCGATCTCGGTCACCGTGTTGCCCATCCCGTGCAGCCCCAAGCTGCGGCGGATCTCCTCGGCGGCGAGGCGAACATCCCGTCCCAGGTTGCGCCATTGCGAGGCGAGCTGCGGAGCGGTCACCGCCGCCTCCAGCGCGGCCTCGACGTCTTCGCCCGCAGGATGCCGGCGCACTTCGACCTCGTCAGGCGCAGGCAGCGGGTGGCGTTCGAGGAACTCGACCCGCGGATCGACACCCACCGTCGTCAGAAAGCGCCGCGTGATCGAGTTGTAGAACGTCTCGGCGATCTCGACATCGGGGCGCTCGGCAGTGAGTGCCGCATATGCGCTTTGAGCCGCAGCCCAGGTCGCGGCGTCCCCCGCGGGCTTGTCGAGGGTCCGCCGCAGCTCCGCCACCGAGCCGCCGACGGCGTCGGCATACGCATCGAGGCGCTCACTGGTCAGGACCGCAAGACCATCCCAGTCGCGTGACGCGAACGACCGGATCGCCGCCGTGTTGATCGCCTCCAAGGCTTCGCCGTACGACCTGAAGTGGCGCAACACCACACCAGCGACCGCGGCGGCCGTGTCGGTCAAATGTTCTCGCCGGCGAAGATCTCACTCACGGAGGCATCGGTGAAGATCGCGTTGATGGTCCCGGCCAGCAGCGATCCGATCGACAGCACCGTGAGCTTGTCGAGGTTCGACGCGTCCTCCGGGACGGGCAAGGTGTTCGAGATCACGACTTCGCGGATCGGAGCGTTCTTCAGACGGTCGACGGCAGGCGGCGACAGCACCCCATGGGTGGCTACGAGCCGCACGTCGAGCGCCCCACGTTGCATCAGCAGCTCGGCGGCGGCGACGGCGGTTCCCGCAGTGTCGATCATGTCGTCGACCACGATGCAATGACGCTCTTCCACCTCGCCGATGATCTCCATCGCCGCCACCTCGTTGCGGGTGTCGGTGCGGCGCCGCTTGTGAACGAACGCCACGGAGCTGTCGAGGTGCCTGGCAAACTTCGCGGCGACCTTCACCCGCCCGGTGTCCGGCGAGACGATGGTCGTCGGGCCGTCGAGGGATTCGCGCAGGTAGTCGACGAAGACCGGTGTGGCGGTGAGGTGATCGAACGGCGTGTCTACGAAGCCCTGGATCTGACCGGTGTGGAGATCGACGGACACGATCCGATCGGCGCCCGCGGAGCCGAAGAGGTCGGCCATCAACCTGGCGCTGATCGGCTCGCGGGGCCGACCCTTCTTGTCCTGCCGTGCGTAACCGTAGAACGGCACGACTGCAGTGATCCGTTTCGCCGACGCCCGTTTGAGGGCGTCGATCATGATCAGCTGCTCCATGATGTGGAAGTTGATCGGGTAGGTGTGGCTCTGGACCACGAAGCAATCTGCGCCACGCACGCTCTCCGTGTAGTGCACGTAGATCTCGCCGTTGGCGAAGACGGATCGCTCGACGCCGCCGAGCTCGGTCCCCAGAATGCTCGCCACCTCGCGGGCCAGGCCCACGTTCGCCGATCCAGAGAAAACCATGAGGCGCTTGCGGCCCCGGATCTCCATCGCTACTGCTCCTGCTCAGCCCGAGCTCTTCTACGCGCAGCGTAGCCCGGGACCTCCTTCTGGGGCGAACGCGTCACCGCCAGCGCTCCTGATTCAACGTCTTTCGTGATCACCGATCCGGCACCGGTCCACGCATCGTCGCCGACCGCCACCGGCGCCACGAGCACGTTGTCGGACCCGATCTTCACGCCATCGCCGATCACGGTGCGATGCTTCTTGTAGCCGTCGTGATTTGCCGTGATCGTCCCGGCGCCGATGTTGCTGCCCTTCCCGATGGTGGCGTCTCCCAGGTAGGCGAGGTGCGGCACTTTCGAGCCCTCGCCGACGACCGAGTTCTTGATCTCGACGAAGGTCCCGGCCTTGGCCCCGGTCGCCAAGCTGGCGCCGGGACGGAGACTCACGTAGGGCCCCACCTCGGCGTCCTCGCCGACATCGGCCTGGCGGAGCACCGAATACCACACCCGGGAATTGGGACCGACCGTGCTGTCCCTCATGAATACACCGGGACCGACTTCAGCGCCTGCGGCGATGTGCGAGTCGCCCTCCACGTGGACATCTGCGTATAGACGCGCTCCCGGCTCGACGACGGAGCCCGCGTCGATGTAGGTGCGGTCGGGGTCCTGCATCGCTACGCCGCTCTGCATGAGTCGGAGATTGATGCGGCCCCGCAGGACCGACGCGGCCATCGACAGCTGATCATGCGAGTTGACGCCGGTCGCCTCCTCGGCGTCGGCCGAGTAGGCGGCAACCGACGCGCCGCGGCCAACGAGGATGCCGATCACATCGGTCAGGTACAGCTCACCCTGGTCGTTTTCGGGGGTGAGCTCCGTCAGGGCGCTGCGCAGTGCATCTGCTTCGAAGACGTAGACCGACGTGTTCACTTCGCCGATCTCATACTGCTCGGGAGTGCAATCGCGGGCTTCGACGATGCCGACGACCGCACCGTCCTCGCGCACGATGCGGCCGAAATCGCGGGGGCCGTCCTGGATGGTGAGGATGGTGGCGGCCGCCTCCTCGTTGCGGTGTGCGGCAACGAGCCCGGCCAGCGATTCGGTCCGGATGAGCGGCATGTCGCCGGGAAGCACGATGACGGTGTCCCCCGGCTCGGTGACGAGCTCGCCCAGTCCGATCTGGGTGGCATGGCCGGTGCCGAGCTGATCGGCCTGCAGCGCCGTGCCGGTGCCGTCGGGCAGGATCTCGGCGACCGAGTCGGCTTGATGCCCGACCACCACGACGGTCTCGTCGACGTGGATGTCATCGAGGAGTTGCAGCATCCAGAGAATCAGGGGACGGCCGGCGACCTCGTGGAGCACCTTGGCCTTGTCGGACTTCATCCGGGTGCCCTTGCCAGCCCCCAGCACCACGGCTTTCACGCTCATCCGCTCACCTCGCGTCGAGTTCGTCTGCTTCCAACACAGCACCCACGTGACCGTGGTCGAGTGGCTGGGGGGACAGGACTCGAACCCGTACTGACGGGACCAAAACCCGTTGTGCTGCCAGTTACACCACCCCCCAAGGAGGT
The DNA here is from genome assembly GCA_035458525.1 of Acidimicrobiia bacterium. Taxonomy (GTDB): domain Bacteria; phylum Actinomycetota; class Acidimicrobiia; order Spongiisociales; family UBA5794; genus DATHZQ01. The sequence continues at coordinate 58,206 of DATHZQ010000135.1, read as the reverse complement.
GTCCGGCCGCAAGTGTAACGGAGGTCCTGAAAGCCCGTGCCGGGGGTCACATCTTCTCGTCCGCGTCGAAGACCGTCCACCCGCGCCGCACCGGCACTGTGGCGTGTGCGGCCCGGGCCCCGGCAGGCACCTCGCCCATCGCCGCGTCTGCCTCGTTGTGGTCGAGGAAGAAGGCGAGAAGCGTCGGCCCGCTACCCGACATGAGGACCGGCCGGCCCCAGGCGGCCTGCAGCTCGCTGCGCCAATCGTCGAGCGGCGGAGCGACGGCGACGGCGGCGGGATACAGGTCGTTCACGACGGGAGCGTGCGGACGCAGGACCGGCGGGAGCGTGAGGTGCGGCAACGGCACGCCAGCGGGCCCGCCCAGTTCATCCCACTTGGCAAAGACTCGCGGTGTGCTCAGCTCCACCGGCGGGACGACGAGACCCAGGGCGTACCCGCCGATCGGATCAAGGGGCTCGACGACATCCCCTCGCCCGGTGACCAGCGCCGTGCCACCGATCGCACAGAAGGGGACGTCGGAGCCGAGCGTCGGCGCCAGCTCGTCCACCAGCTCGCCAGGGGCCCGCAGCAGACGAACTGCCAGATGCAGCGCTGCCGCCGCATCGGCGCTGCCGCCACCCAGACCCGCCGCCACCGGGATCTGCTTGTCGAGCCGGAGCCGCAGCCGCCGTTCGGTCTCGGTGGCAGCACGCACTGCGGCAACGGCACGCCAGGCGAGGTTGTCGAACCCGTCGACCACGTGGCCACCTGACCAGCTCGCGATGCCGTCGTCGTTCTCCTCCTCCGACGCAAGCCGCAGCTCGAGGCGATCGGCCCAGTCGATCGATTGGAACAACGAGCTGAGGGGATGGAACCCGTCGGGGCGCACCCTGCCAACCCGAAGTCCCAGGTTGACCTTGGCGTTGGCCGTTGCCCGGATCACGCCGCACCTGCGACATCCGCCAGCCGGAGAAACCGCTCGGGCTCGAGCGTCTCGGGACGTGCGGTCGGGTCGATACCGGCAGATTCGAGTACCGCGATCGGATCGTCGAACTCCGACGCAAGCGAGCCGCGCAGCATCTTGCGGCGCTGCCCGAAGGCGATCGAGGCGAGCCGCACCGCAGCCGCCGCGAGGTCCGGCACGTCACGCCTGCGGACGATCTCGACCACCGCCGAGTCAACGTCCGGAGGCGGGAAGAACACGGTTGGAGCGACTGGGAACAGCGTGCGCACCTCGCCGTAGAGCCCGGCAATGACGCTCGGCACGCCGTAGCGGCGGGAGCCGGGTCCGGCCGCCAGCCGGTCGGCGACCTCAGTCTGGACCATCACCACATATCGAACGACGTCGGCATTCGACTGCAGCAGGTCGAGCACCAGCGGCGTACCGACGTTGTAGGGCAGATTTGCGACCATCGTCCAGGGTCCGGCACCGAGCCCGGAGATTGCGTGCGGGGTGGCGGACTCGAATCGAAGCTCGACCGCGAGCGACCCGACCGCCTCCATGAGCAGGGTCTCGAGATGCCGGTCGATCTCGAACGCCACGACCGCGGCACCCGTTGCCGCCAGCGCCGCCGTCAGCGTGCCCGTACCGGCCCCCACTTCCACCACCCGGTCACCCGGACCGACCTCCGCAGCGCGCACGATGCGATCCACGACGTTGGGGTCGGCGAGGAAGTGCTGGCCGAGCGCCTTGTTGGGACGGTGCCCATGGCGTTGCAGCAGTGCCCGTAGCTCGCCCTTGCCCTGGCCGCCGCCGATCATGTTCCGGGGCGGCCGAAGAGGCGCTCAGCCGTGGCGGTGGTGAGCCGCGCCACCTCGGCGACGTCCACCGACCAGACCTTCGCCAGCGCTGCGCCGATCAGCGGCACAAACGCCGGCTCGTTGGTCTTCCCTTCGTCACGATGCGGCGGCGGAGTGAGGTACGGAGTGTCGGTCTCGACCATGGTGCGTTCCGGCGGCGCCACCGCTGCGGCGAGGCGCACCGTATCCCCGGCCGAAAAGGCGACGGGGCCGGCAAACGAGAAGGTCACCCCGAGCTGAGCGAACCGTTTCGTCCATTTCGGTCCTCCCGTCCAGCAATGCAGGACGGCCTTCTCTGCCAACGCCGCCTGCTCCAGCGCGGCGTACACGTCGCCGAACGCATCACGGCAATGGACGATCACCGGTTTGTCGAGCGCCACGGCCAGCTCGAGCTGTGCGGCGAATGCTCGCTGCTGGTCCTCCCGAGGCGACAGGTTCCGGTAGTAATCGAGCCCGCATTCCCCGATCGCGTCGGCGTCCGCCGCCAGTGCCTCGATCCGGCCGGACACTTCGGACCACTCCGAAGCTTCGTGAGGATGGAGCCCGGCGGACCACCGGACCCGATCCGGGTGCTCCTCGGCCACTTTGCGGGCTGCCAGGGATTCGGCGAGGCCCGTCCCCGGGCACATCGCCCAGCCGACTCCCGCGGCGGCTGCACGATCCAACAACGCACCGGGCGACTCCGATGCCATGAAGAGGTGACAGTGGGAATCCACCCACAGGGGCGTCATGAGTCCTCGGCGTCCGCCAGCTCGACCTTGGTGAACAAGGGCGACGGGGGTGCGAGTTGCGTACCGGCCGGCACGGTGACCGCCTCCCATCTCGGCCCCTCTGCGAGAACCTCGAAGCCCAGGCCCTCCAGCACCGTCCGCGACGTGAACGGCAGATACGGAGCGATCACCGTGGCGATCCCGGCGACCGCGTTGGCCGCGACGTAGAGGGTCGTTGCGGTGCGCTCCATGTCGCTCTTCGCCGTCTTCCACGGCTCCATCTCCGAGAGGTAACCATTCGCAGCTTGCGACAGCGACATCGCCGCGGCCAGACCACTGCGCAACTTCACTGCACCGATGAGGCCGCCAACCTCGTCATAGCCGGATTCGATGCGGTCGAGCAGCGCTTGATCCGAGTCGCCGAGCGGACCCGGCTCGGGAACCACGCCGTCGAAATATCGGTGCGTCATCGACACGACTCGGTTGACGAGGTTGCCCCAGTTGGCCACGAGCTCTTCGTTGATGGACCGCTCGATCTCTTTGTCGGAGAGATCGGTGTCGTTGGTCTCGGGGAAGTGGGACGCAACGGCATACCGCAGCGCGTCAGGCTCGAGCCGATCCGTGTACCAAGCGATCGATCGACCTACTCCTCTGCTTGCGGAGCTCTTCTCACCGCCGAACGTCAGGTACTGGTTGGCCGGTACGTCGGTGGGCAGGTTGAGGCCGCCGTAGCCCATGAGCAGCGCAGGCCAGTACACGGCGTGGAAGGGTACGTTGTCCTTGCCGATGAAGTAGTAGCTCTCGGCTGTGGGGTCCTCCCACCATGCCTTCCAGGCATCCGGCTCGCCGCGCAGCTGGGCCCACTCTTGGGGTGCGGAGAAGTAGCCCATCACGGCCTCCCACCACACGTAGATGGACTTGCCGGGCCCGAGATCATCAACGGGCAGCGGGATGCCCCAGTCGAGGTCGCGGGTGAAGGAGCGATCGTGCAGCCCGTCCTGCACCATGCCGACGGCGAAGTTGAGCACGTGGGGACGCCAGCCCTGCCGGCTCTTCAACCACTCCAGCAGTGGCTCCTGAAACTCGCTCAGTTTCCAGTAGTAGTGCTCGGTGGCCCGCAGGATCGGCTGCCCGCCGGACAGCTTGCTGCGCGGTGCGATCAGGTCTTCCGGATCGAGCGTCCGTCCGCAATTGTCGCACTGGTCGCCACGGGCGTGCTCGTATCCGCAATGAGGGCACGTTCCCTCGATGTAGCGATCAGGCAGAAAACGCCGCTCCTGCTCGTCGTAGAACTGATTGGTCTTCTTTCGGTACAAGTACCCGTTCTCGAGCAACCTGAGGAAGAACTCCTGGGCTACCCGCCTGTGGTTGTCGGTTCCGGTCGTCGTGTAGAGGTCATATGAGATGCCGAGTTGCGCCCAGTTGTCGAGGATCTCGGCGTGGTAACGGTCGACGATCTCAGCCGGCGTCACTCCTTCGGCGTCGGCTCGGACGGTGATGGGCGTCCCATGCACGTCCGACCCGGAGACCATCAGCACGTCGTTGCCGGCGGCGCGCTGAAAGCGAGCGAAGATGTCCGGCGGGAGATACGCCCCCGCCAGGTGGCCCAAGTGGCGGGACCCGCTGGCATACGGCCACGCCACGGCAACGAGGATCTTGCGGGGTTGGTCAGCATCAGACACGACGACATCCCAGTCGGCTCGGAGGGAACGGCGATGGTACCGCACGACGCCGCAGCTGAGACCACGACGGGACACACGACCCGACGCGGCGTCGGAATAGGCCTCGGTCGCGGATTCAACATATTGCCGGAAAGCCGACTTGCCGGCGCCGCCGGAATCACCACGATGGTGCCTTCTGGAAAATGGCGGTTGGCTCGGACGCCGCGGCTTCACGTTGCGCGATCTACACCTAGAGTGAACAGCGGTTATCGGTCGAGGAGGGGACGCCGGCCGAGCGCACGAAACCAGCTGGGGAGAGTAGGTAGAGGCGCAGTGAACATAGGAATGGTACGGAAGATCGACGACTTGGGACGGGTCGTCGTACCCGCGGAAACGCGGCGATTGTTCAACATCCACGAAGGGGACGAGCTGGCGATCTCGGTCGAGAACGATGCGATCGTGATCCGCAAGCTCGAAGCAGTCTGCGTGTTCTGCGGCTCAGGGAAAGACGTGTCGTCTTTCCGCAGCCGCGGTGTGTGCGTTAAATGCAGGGCGGACTTGGGAGACTGACGGCTCACCGCGATTCGTCACCCTGGCCTTCCTCCTTCCTCTCGAGATCGAGAGCGGCTTCATAGAGCGCGCGCCGGCGAATCTGGTACGCCTGGGCTGCCTCGCGCACCGCTTCAGAGAGGGATATGCCGGTTGCACGCGCCCGCATGATCTGCTCGAGGGCGGCGGGGAAGTCGGGTTCCCGTGGAGGTGCCGGCTCCAGGACGACCGTGTACTCTCCACGTGGAGTATCGGACTGCCAGCGTGCCGCAGCCTCGCCGAGCGTGCTCCACGCCAGCTCCTCGTGGAGCTTCGTCAGTTCCCGCGCTACGAGCACGCGCCGTTGCGGCCCACACGCCGCAGCGAGGTCGGCAAGATCCCCGGCAACCCGACGAGTGGCGACGAAGAGCACCACCGTGCGCTCCTCCGCCGCGATCGAGCCGAGCCGCTGCTGACGACTCGTGCCTCTGCGGGGCAGGAAGCCTTCGAATACGAAACGATCCGCCGAGAAGCCGGACACGGCCAGGGCCGTGGTCACGGCGCTGGGGCCCGGGATGACTTCCACGGCAGCGCCCGTGCGCACCGCGGCCTGGACTGCCGTGACGCCCGGGTCGGACACCGCGGGTGTCCCGGCGTCGGTCGTCAACGCCACGGTCTCCCCCGCCGCCAGGCGCATCTCGAGCTCGGGTAGACGCTCGTCCTCGTTGCCAACGAAGAAGGACCGCTGGGGGACGTCCACGCCGAGGTGCCGCAGCAGTTTGGCCGTACGTCGCGTGTCCTCGGCGAACACGACGTCGGCTGCGGCAAGCGCTTCGCGCAGCCGCGGCGTCGCATCGTCGAGGTTGCCGATCGGCGTCGCACAGATGATCAATCGTCCGGGCACGAGCCGAGCATAGGGAGGCAGCACAATGACGATCCTGGAGGAGGCGGCTCCACGTCTCGCGGCAGCTCGAGAACGGCGGACGCTCCCGGAATCCGCACCACGCCGCCCGGAGCGAGTTCAACTGCAGACCCGACGCAGCCGCCGCGGGACACGCCCACCACCAGGATGGGTGCGGCGAGGCCGCGGCCATGGACGGTGGCCCCGCCCAAGAGCAAGCACCACCCGAATGGTGCCGGTCGCAACCCCCGGAGGCGGATCCGCAGCCGTGTCGCAACGAACGTCGGCGGCGAGCGCCAGCCACCCGCCTCAACGCCGAGCCACACGACGGGTTCCCCGTACGACGGACCTGGTATCCTCCCGCTCATGGCGAAAGCAAAGCGGCGCAAGTTGCGCGCCCGTCGCAAGAAGGCCAATCACGGCCGCAGGCCCAACGCCGGCCGCGGCTGAGTCGCGCCACCACCCCTTCGGCTTCCTGATCTGTTCTCCTGTGGGGCGCCGCGCCGCGCCTGCACGCACTCGTGCTCACGGATCCACGATGCCCGATCGCGGGCTGTTCAGATAGAGAGGCGTCGGCGTCGCTATCTGAAACTCACCGGTATCTTGATGAACATTCCAGTGCTCGTGAAGCAAATCCTTGCACTACTCGACGCTCAGCGTCGCAGGGCATCCAGCATCTGGTCGACCGCCGGACACGGATCGAGGTCGTAGCGTTTGCACTCCTCCTGAGTAAACCCCCGGGTCACCTGTCCAAGCGCTTGTTCGGCAACTCGGATGATGTTGAGGTCGAGAATCGCCCACGCCCCGACACGCGTTCCCACTGCGATGCGTTCTTCATCGATCCAGAATCCGTCGGACACGTCGGCCTCTGGGATCCGGTCGAGCAACCCCCCGGTTGCGATCTCGTGTACATGGACCAAGCCGTCGGTGCCTCCGAGCATCACGTGCTCCCCGTCGTTTGAGATGGCGACACCGCGCATCAGTTGACTTGGCTCGACGATGAGCCGTGGCTGCCAAGATGCGGTGTCGACCCGATACACCGCTCCGCCGTTGGTCGCCAGGAGGAGGAACGAACCGTCGGCGGCTACTTCCGTGCCGAACGGCGCAGCGTCGAGATCGAGATGTGCGATCACGGCCGACGTAGCTCGATTGAACACGAGATAGCGGCCGCCGTCGACGCCCTGGACCAGGACCCAGCCGTCATCGAAGGCACGGACGACGGCACCCACCAGGTCGAACGGTGCGTCGGCGAGTCCGGTTCCGAGGTCCGTCGTCTCGAGCAGGTCGAGGGTCCGGGCGTCCCATGTCAGGAAGGTTGTTCCGTCGATGGCTCCGATCTCGGTTCCGCCCACGTTGGTGACGGGAGCATCTGCAGGACGGAACGGCTCGCCGTTGTCATCGCAGCTCTGGTCGGAGACTTCGGGTTCGTACCACTCGCTCAGGTGTAACGCGCAGCCGTGGATCGTCGATCGTTCACCCGACCTCGGGCGAGCCACGAACGGTCCTTGTTGTTCGGCGGCGGCCTCACCGGTCACGAAGGCGGCCTGCCCGTCGGGGAGCGTTGCGACCTGGTACATCGTGCGGCCCACTTCGTCGATCTCGGTGGCGGTCAGGGCCCCGGTCGTCGTGTCGAACTGGGCGTACGTCGAGACTCCGGTGAGCAGGTGGTAGTGCATGGCCGTCGCCACTTGCGACGCCGGGTTCGACGTGAAGCCGTTGGCCTCGAACCAGTAGGGGTAATGCTCGCGAGTGGCCGACAGTCCACCGATCGACAAGTCCCACACCCTGAGACCTCCGTCAATCCCCGCCGTGTAGAGCACGAGCGCAGCAGGGTCGAACTCGAGCCCCACCACCCCGCCGGTCGGCAACTCCCAGAGGAGAGCCCCGGACGCCAGCGTCCATATCCCTGTCGACTGTCCCCGGGTTCCGACAATGAGGATGGGCAGCGGCGGCGTCACCTCTGGGTCGCCCGATGGAACGTACCAGGCAATGTCGGTTGCGCCGACCGCGGGGAGATAGTCGAGCTCCGACAAGCGGTCCAGCTGATGTGCTTCTCCGTCGATGAGGAACACGTGCGTCGAAGTGGACCCCTCCTCTGCAGCAGCGAGGGCGTTGCCATCGGGGCTGACGTCACCGGTCGTCCCCTCAACTTCACGGATCGGTACGAACGTACCTGACTCGTACACGGTCGCCAGGGATTCGGTGGTGTCTTCCACAGGGAAATCGAAGAGCGCGAGGCGTCCCGATTCCTCGGAGAAGGCCGGCATGGAGTCTCCGGGCAACTCGGCGACGCCGTCCCATGACGACGTGTCGAGGACCCGCACGAACCCGCTGGACGCGTCCTCACAGGTACTCCGCGCCCCGATCGCGAGGAGGAGGCCGTCACCGGACCAGCCCCGTGACCAGGTTGTCGGCCCGCAATCGACCTCGGGCAGCGTGACTTGTGTGGCTACCTCGCCCGTGCCGGCGTCGTAGACGGTGAGGAGCGCCTCGGCACCTGGCGCACTCCCGACGGCCACGAGGCGTCCGTCGGGGGAAAACGTGGGCGAACCGATCGTCTGGTGTGAGACCCCGGACGGTGTGCTCCACCGGTCCGTCCAGGTCGAGGTGTCGACGAGGCGCAGGCCGCTGGTGGTGAGGAGGGCGAGCGAGCCGCCGCCGGGTGCCAAGTCGATGCCAATGATCTCACCGGGACCGGCGATTGGGATCGTGTTCGCCAGACGGTCGGCGTTCATTGCCTCCCGCAGCGCAAAGCGCTGCTCGATCGTGGGCTCATCCGGTCTCTCGATGATCGCCTGCGCCGCGAGAAGGATCCCCAACTCGGGATCCTCCTCTGTGACGACCCGAGCCGCCGCCGACATCTCGTTGCTGCGCGCCAGTCGTTCGTTGTGTCGCGCAGCCTGTGCACTTGCCTCTGCCTCGGCCGCGCTTGCTTCTGCCTCGGCCGCGCTGTCTCGAGCATCGTTCCACAGCACCAACGCCGTCGCCGCCAGCACCGTCGCCACCAAAGCGGCAGCTCCGAATGCGGCCATAACCGCGATGCGGCGACGCCGGCGGGTCCGGATCTGGGCGTCGTTGCGATCGATGCTCGTCGTAAGGAATTCCTGCGCGACCGGAGCGAGATCGAGGTCGGCGTCCGAACGGTCGGCGAACCGAGCAAGCCTTCCTCCGGTCAACAGCATCGACTCGGGACGTCGAGCGGCTTCCCATTCGGACGCGGCCTCAGCGAGCTGTTGATGGCGTCTGATGGCATCGGCGGCCTCGTCGACCCAATGTCGAAGGGCGGGCCATTCCCGCAGAATTGCTTCGTGGGCGATCCCGATGGTTCGGCCGCCGTCTTTGGCTCGATCGAGCGTGAGGAGCCGGGCACGGAGGAAGGCGTCGATCGCCTCCAGGTTCACGTCGATGGCTTCCATCTCGTGCATTGGTGCCCGGCGCCCGAATGTCGTGCCGTCGGCCTCGACGTGCACCAGACGCAGAAACACCTGCCGCGCCACTCCTTGCAGCTCCGTTGAAAGGCCGCTGAGGATCTCGTCGGCTCTCACGGCGAGGGTGCCCCCGATCCCGCCAGCAGCTTCGAGGCCCTGGAGAGTCAAGGTGCCATCACCGGTGCGGTCGAAGAGCTCGGTGAGGGCGTATTGGATCATCGGCAGGCTCGAAGCACGACCTTCGGCGTGCGCGACGAACGTGGCCACCAGCTCGGGCTGAACGTCTAGCCCCACCGACTTGGCGGGTGCGGTCACGATCGCCCGGACCTCGTCATCTCTGAGCGGGGTGATGAAGACCGTCGATCGTTCCAGGTGGCCCGAGATCCGAGGATGCTCCAGGAGGCGATCGAGGACATCTGCGCGGACGGTCGCAATGACTTTCGGTCCGCCGGACCGTTCGACGGCTTCGCTGATGGCGTCGAGGACGTGGGTTCCGTGCTGCGGATCCATCCCGCCGAAGACCTCTTCGAGCTGATCGATCAGCACAACGGTTGCAGGATCACCTATCTCCAGGAACTCGATGGCATCGTCGGGGAACGCGACGTTCACGTTGAGGCCCTCGGCGGTCAGCGCCGGAGTGAGGCCGGCCCGAGCCACGCTCGACTTGCCGCTGCCGGAGGCTCCGGCCACTACCGTCAGCCGGTTACCTCTGGCCGTGACGGTCTCGACCAGGCGCCTGACCAATGCCTCGCGGCCGTGGAATTCGGAAGCGTCCCCGACGTCGAAGGCCCGCAGGCCCCGGTATGGGTTCTTGAGGGGTTGTGCCTCTCGGGTGAGCGTCGCTTCGAGTGGCCGATCTCCCGTCAAGACGGGGTCCTGCTCGAGGACTCGTTGTTCGAGCGTTCGCAGTTCGTGCGAGGGTTCGAGCCCACCCTCGGTTGCAAGAATTCGCCTCGCCTCGTCGATGGCGCGCAGCGCCTCCATCTGGCGAGCAGAGCGGTAGAGGGCGAGGGCGCGAAGGATCCAGAGGCGTTCGTTCAGGGGATAGCGACTGGTGAGGTCGGCGAGCTCGGCCGCCACCGCCGCCTCGTCCCCAACGGCGATGCGAGCCTCGGCGAGGGACGCAATCGCCGAGAGCCGGAGATCGATGAGCCGGGTCTTGTCGGGTCGGAGCAGGTCGGAATCGAACTCCTCGTACGGCTCGCCTTTCCACATCGCGAGCGCGGCCGCCAGGACATCGGTTCGCTCGCCCACCGCAAGGCCCGCGGCACGCTGCGTTTCCTGCGCGAAGCGAACCACATCGATCGACGCGGGATCTACTGCAAGGGTGTACCCGACGGTGTCAGACTCGATCGTTCCATCCGGTAGCACCTTGCGCAGTGCCGAGACATAGCCCTGGACTGTCTTGCGCGCCGTCGCCGGCAGATCGTCACCCCAGATGTCGAGCAGGAGAGCGTCGGTGCTGATGCGGTCGGGGATGCGGCTCACCAGAAGGGCGAGGACGTGTCGTTGTTGGGTTCCCCCGAGGGCAACCGGCTCACCGTCGACGTCTACGGAGAGTGGTCCAAGGCATCGGATCTCCATGCGGCAAACCTAACGATCCGCTCGCGTGGTTGTCGGTGAAACCGGCCCTGCGCTTGGGCGCCTTCCCGCTGCTTACCGGCATCTGACCGGCCCCTTGCCGCACGTTCGGACCGTCGTGTCATGGACACGACACAACGGATGGCAGTGGTTCTGGCGGTTCTGGCTATCACCGGCAGCATGCTCTGGGATGCACCGGCGGCGAAAGTGATGCGAAACGAGGTGGGCGTCGTACCCCGTGAGATCGAGACCCCTCCTGCGCTCAGCATCGTGGCCGGCTCGGAGGACGACCGGGCGTCAGCCGAATGGGCCGTCGCCCGGTTCGGCGAAGCCGGCCTCGACCTTCCGTCGATCGTCGTCGAGTTCGTCGGGCCGTCGCTGGATCCCTGCGGTGGGGCACGGGCGAGGGCTCACCGGGATGTAGACCCGGCTCTGGTGTCCGTGTGCTGGGGGTCACCCTTTGTGCTGCTCCACGAGTTGGCGCACGTCTGGGAAGTCCGGTCAGTCTCCTCCGACCAGCAACGACGATTCATGGAGACGAGGATCGGCGTCACCTCATGGGCGGACCGGAACGACGGATGGGCGGAGCGGGGTCGTGAGCACGCTGCGAATGTGATCGCCTGGGGCCTCATGGAGGATCCGTCGGTGATCGGACGGACGTATCCCAACGATCGAGAGTCGCTGGAAGCGGGGTTCGAGATCCTCACCTCTCGCAAGCCGCTCCACGACAGCGGCGGCGAGCCAATCACCGTGCATCGAGCCTCGGTCGAGCGCGAGGCGGCGATGCAGGCGTCCGCTCTGAGAGGTGGAATCCAATCTGGACAGTAGGACGCAAGCCAGGGGACCACGTCGCTGCCAACCCCCGGAGATACGACGACGTTCTGCAGCGACGGCACCCGTCAATTCAGCGATGGCGAACCGAACGGATAGTGCCCCCTTTGGCGATCGTCGCCGATGGGCCCACAATGCGCGAATCTGAGCAGAACGCTCACGCCCATGGCGGTACATCGGCTTGCGGTCACGCCTGGCGAGCCTCGGAATTGGGGGCTTCAGCGTCCGAGCTGCGACCGCAGCTCGCGGCCGGCCGTGATGTCGCTGGCGATGACGACGACCAGCACATCGCCGGCTCGATCGACGAAGACATAGGGACCGGCAACGGGCGCCTCCTCAGTGGCGCCATCGTCGCCGTCTTCGCCTGCCGACACTCCAACGAACTCGACACCGCCGCCTGACGCCAGGCCTTCGTTCATGCCCATGACGAAGGTGGCATGGTCGAGGAACGCCTGCGCCACCTCCACCGCGTCGTCGGCGCTGTCGCCGCGGAACACGTAGCCGAACGCGACATCATCGACGCTGCTGAGCAGCACTTCGTGATCCGCCCCCCACCCGTCCGCGGTCTGGGTGAGCACACCGGGGATGGTTGCGGACCCCAGCAAGCTGCGCAGACCCAGCTCGCCGCGCGACCCGGCGTGCTGCAGCGTGTAGCCGTCGACCGCGACGTCCGTCGTTCCGAGCTCGAGCACGCCCTCGCCTGCCATGAATCGCATGGGATGGAGAATCGACTCGGTGGTCAGGCCGACTCCATAGGCTCGATCCAGCTCTGCGGTACCGCCGGTTTCCAGTAGACGCGCAACGAACGGCACGCCCGCATCACCGGCGAATGCCAACTCGTGCACGACGAATCGTGGACCGCTGACGACGGGAACGCCCGCGCTCGCCACAGCGTGCTGCTCCTCGCCGCTCAGGGTGTCGATGAAACGAAGCTCTGCATACAGCGCGTCCGCGACCGCAAGCGCGGCGAGAGCATTCGCCTGGTCGGTCTCTCCTCGCTCACGGAGCTCGGCCACACGCCGGGCGTGATCGTGATACTGGTCCGTCAGCATGAGCACGAGGTGGCGCACGATCTCGGCCTGCCGGGCGCCGTCGAGCCCTGGGCCCGAGGCGGAGACGACCAGCTCTCCAGCGCCGGCGTCGTAGAACGCGGCTAGCGGCTCAGGGACGTTGCGGATGATGATGGCCCGGAGATCATCCCCCGGCCCCACCAGACCCATGAGCCGCATCAGTCGGGACTCCACGGCCAGGGCCGGAGCGTCGAGCGATGCGTCCAACGACATCGCCCATCGCCCGGAAAAAGCCTCTGGCGTCAGAATGGCGATTTGGGGGGCGCCGATGAACCCGAGACCGCGCAACGATTCGGCGACCGGACGGAGCCGCTCGATTTCAGCGGCCAGTGCGGCGGCGGCGCCGTCGTCCACACCCTCGCCGACGACAACGGGGCTTGGCGCCGTGCTGCGAATGGCCACGGCAATCGTGGTCGTCGTCGGTGACGCCGTCGTCGTCGCCGTCCCCGGGTCGGCTGCCGTGCAGGCGGCGACAACGAGGACGAGAGCGAGCGGCACCACGGCGCGGCGGAGAGCGGCCATAGCGGGCCAGGGTACCGCCGCACTCGCACAAGCCGGCTCATCCCTCAGCTCTGTCAACGACCTCCACGTGACGGCGAACGGCAATCAGAAATCCGCTGGGATGAGCGAGCTGCGGCGCCAACTCGCTGAAGTCCTCGGATGAGATCCGGTGCGCCCGTGAACCATGGCGAACGTCGGGCGGCGACCGCCGTCGTGGGTCGCGAGAAGTGGCTGACTCAATACGGCGACCCGGCCGGGTGCGGCGTGTCTCCCACGGCCTCCTGCAGGCGCGTCAGCTCGCGTTCGAGCTCATGGCGCACCCCCGCAAACGCCGGATCGTGGTAGACGTTGTTCAGCTCGCCGGGGTCGACCTGCAAGTCGAACAATTCCCACGCGGGTGGGTCAACGGGGCCGCGAGCGCCCGGCTGCGCGAGAGGGTCGTTGTAGAAACAGATCAGCTTGTGCCGCAACGTGCGCACGCCGTAATGGGCCCAGATGTTGTGTGCCTCGTCACGGTGCATCCAATACCGGTAGTACATCGATGCCTGCCAGTCATCGGGCGTCGCGCCGCCGAGCAGCGGCACGAGGGACGCACCCTGCATGTCTGCCGGGATCGCGACCCCGGCCAGCTCGAGAAACGTAGGCGCGAAATCGACGTTGAGGGCGATCGCGTCGCAGCGGGTGCCCGCCTTCACCAGCCGCGGGTAGCGGACCAGGAGCGGCATTCCCAAGGACTCCTCGTACATGAAGCGTTTGTCGAACCAGCCGTGGTCGCCGAGGAAGAACCCTTGATCGGACGTGTAGACGACCACCGTGTCGTCGACCAGCCCGGCGTTGTCGAGGGCGTCGAGCAAGCGACCGACATTGTCGTCGATTGACGCAACGCAGCGGAGGTAGTCCTTGATGTACCGCTGGTAGCGCCACGACGTCTCCTCCTCAGCCGTGAGCCCAGGCGGAACCGTGGCTTTGAGGTCGAGCTCGTCGAGGTCGCGCATCCGGCACCTGGCTGCGGCTGCGGCTGGGGAACGCGTGGCGTAGTCGTCCCGCAGCGTCTCAGGTTCGGGGATGGTTTCGCCTTCGTACATCGAAAGGTGCCTTGCATCCGGCTCCCAATGCCGGTGCGGCGCTTTGTGGTGGACCATGAGGGCGAAGGGCCGGCCCGCATCACATTGCTCGAGCCAACCGAGCGCCATGTCGGTGATCAGGTCCGTGACATATCCATCCATCACGATGGACCCATCGGGAGTGAGGAACTCGGGGTTGTGATACTCCCCCTGATCGGGAAGCACGATCCAGTCGTCGAAGCCGGTGGGGTCGTGCTCCGGTCCGTGCCCGAGGTGCCACTTTCCAAACACCGCAGTCTGATAGCCCGCCGCCTGCAGAAGCTTCGGGTAGGTCTGGAGCCGGTTGTCCATGGGCGTATCGAGCGTCGTGACCCCGTTCACGTGGTTGTACGTGCCGGTGAGGATCGACGCCCGGCTGGGCGTGCAGATCGAGTTCGTGCAAAAGCAGCTGTCGAACCGCATGCCATCCGCAGCGATGCGATCGATGTTCGGCGTCTGGTTGATCCGACTTCCGTACGCCGAGATGGCGTGCGCCGCATGGTCGTCCGACATGATGAACACGAAGTTGGGTCGGTCCGACATCGCGGGCACGCTAGCTGTAGGGATTGGTCGAACAGGATCGGCGCCTGTCCGTGCAACCTAAGGCTCTGCCCTACCCCTGCGGTACAGCCGAGCCGTAGGTTCCCGATCGGTCCGCAGCCTGAGGCTCTGCCCTCCCCATGCGGTATAGCCGAGCCGTAGGTTCGGGACGGGGTCCGATTCTTCCAAGACGCCCGGCGCGCACCCGGCCTATGTCGCGGGCACCAGCCCGGCCATGGAGGTAGCCATGTCATCCACAGTCATCCCGGCGCTTCGCTACGCAGATGCGCCCGCCGCCATCGACTTCCTGGTCAACGTCTTCGGATTCGAGGCACAGCTCGTCGTCGACGGTGACGACGGGACCGTCGAGCACGCTCAGCTGGTCCACGACACCGGCATGGCGATGCTCGGCAGCGCCCGTGAGGACGAGTCGGGAAGCTGGTGCCGGCCGGCGGTACGTCGTCAGTCAGCATCTATGTGATCGTGAGCGACGTCGCCGCCCATGCTGAGCGAGCGCGAGCGGCCGGCGCCGAGATCGTGATGGAGCCGGAGGCGCAGGACTACGGCGGCAGCAACTATGCGGCTCGTGACCCCGAAGGCCACGTGTGGAGCTTCGGCGACTACTCGCCGTGGAGCAGCGACGACTGAGCCGACGCCCAGACCACCTTGCCAGCCCGCAGCGTCGCGTGAACGAGCGGCACCCCTGGTCGGTAGACCAGGTGATGATGGGACGGGGCATCGAGTACGGCGAGATCGGCGCGCATCCCCGGGGCGATCTTCCCCACGTCGCTGCGGCGAAGCGCAGCCGCCCCGCCCGCCGTCGCCGCCCACAGCGCCTCGTCGATGGTCATCCGCATGTCGCGAACCGCCAGGGCGATGCAGAAGCTCATCGAGGTGGTGTAGCTCGATCCCGGGTTACAGTTCGTCGCCAGCGCCACCGTCGCACCGGCGTCCAGGACGCGGCGGGCGTCGGGATACGGCTGGCGAGTGGAGAAGTCGGCGGCCGGCAAGAACGTCGCCACCGTGGCCGAGCCGGCGAGCGCCTCGACGTCGTCGTCGCTCAAATAGGTGCAGTGGTCCGCCGAAGCCGCTTCGAGTTCGACGGCGAGCCTGACCCCAGGTCCCTGTCCGAGCTGATTGGCGTGGAGCTTGGGGATGAGTCCCGCCGCACGGCCGGCCTCCAGGACCCTGCGCGCCTGATCCGCATCGAAGGCACCTCGCTCGCAGAACGCATCGACGAAGCGAGCGTGAGGACGCACCGCCTCGAGCATTTCACCCGCCACCAACTCGACGTAGTCGTCCGCACGGCCGGCGTACTCCGGCGGAACGACGTGGGCACCCAGGAAGGTTGTGTCCGGCGTGACCTCCCGGGCGATCTGCAACGCCCTCAGCTCGTCGCGAACGGACAAGCCGTAGCCCGACTTGATCTCAGTCGTTGTGATGCCTGCGGCGTAGGACTCGCCGAGCCGGCGCCGCACCCCGTCACGGAGCTCGGCGTCGTCGGCGGCACGAGTGGCGGCGGTTGTGACGTTGATCCCGCCCGCCGCGTACTCCGTTCCGGCCATCCGGGCGACGAACTCGGCGCTGCGGTCACCGGCGAAGACGAGATGCGTGTGGGAATCGACGAAACCGGGAATCACACAGCGCCCGCCAACATCGAGTCGCTCGTCGCCCACGGCGCCGGCAGCCGTCACTGCCTCGATGCGGTCGCCCGCAATGACGATGGCCGCGTCCTGCCGAATCCCGAGGGCGCCGTCGCCTGCATGTTCATCGTTGGTGACCAGCAGCCCGATGTTGTCGACGACGAGGGTTTGGCTCATCGGTCGCGGGGCAGCGGGATGTGGACGCCACGCGTCTCGGCCACCTCAGTAGCGCGCTCGTAGCCTGCGTCCACGTGGCGCATGACGCCGGTCGCGGGGTCGTTGGTGAGCACCCGCTCCAGCTTCTCGGCGGCAAGGCGCGAACCGTCGGCAACGCTGACCTGGCCGGCGTGGATCGACCTGCCGATGCCGACGCCGCCTCCGTGGTGAATGCTCACCCAGGTGGCGCCCGACGATGCATTCACCAAGCCGTTGAGCAGCGGCCAATCGGCAATGGCGTCGCTACCGTCCGCCATGGCCTCGGTTTCTCGATACGGTGACGCAACCGAGCCCGAATCGAGGTGGTCGCGACCGATGACGATCGGGGCCCGGAGCTCACCGCTTCGCACCATCTCGTTGAAGCGGAGACCGAGCCGGTGCCGCTCCCCGTATCCGAGCCAGCAGATGCGGGCAGGCAACCCCTGGAAGGCCACGCGCGCTCCGGCCATGTGGATCCAACGGTGCAGCGCCTCGTCCTCGGGGAACTCCTCCAGCACGGCGCGGTCGGTCGCCGCGATGTCGGCGGGGTCGCCGGACAGCGCGACCCAGCGGAACGGACCTTTGCCCTCACAGAACAAGGGGCGGATGTACGCCGGGAGGAATCCGGGGTAGTCGAAAGCGCGGTCGTATCCGCCGAGTTGGGCTTCGGCGCGTAGCGAATTGCCGTAGTCGAACACCTCGGCGCCGCGGTCGAGGAACCCCACCATTGCCTCGACGTGGCGCACCATCGAGGCGCGCGAGCGGCGCACGTAGCCGTCTGGGTCGTCTACGGCCAGTTTGGCCGCCGCCTCCGGCGTGAGATCGACGGGTACATACGTGAGAGGGTCGTGCGCCGATGTCTGATCCGTGACGATGTCGGCGTCGAATCCGTCGGCCAGCAGGCGGGGCAGCACATCAGCGGCGTTGCCGACGAGCCCGACCGACAGCGGCCGTCGTTCCTGCTTCGCCTGCCGGCAGAGAGCAACGGCTTCGCCGTACTCGCTCGTGAGGGTGTCGAGATAGCGCGTCTCGACCCGCCGTTCCGCCCGCCATGGATCGACTTCGACGCAGAGGGCGACGCCGTCGTTCATCGTGACCGCCAGGGGCTGCGCTCCACCCATGCCGCCGAGACCGGCGGTCACGGTGATCGTGCCGGCGAGCGAGCCGCCGAACCGGGTGCGGGCGATTTCTGCAAAGCACTCATAGGTGCCCTGGAGAATCCCTTGCGTGCCGATATAGATCCACGAGCCGGCCGTCATCTGCCCGTACATCGTCAGGCCCAGGTGCTCGAGGCGGCGAAACTCGTCCCAGTTCGCCCATTCGGGGACGAGGTTCGAGTTGGCGATCAGCACCCGTGGCGCCCATTCGTGCGTGCGCACCACACCAACCGGCTTGCCGGACTGCACGAGCATCGTCTCGTCGGATCGCAACGCCGTGAGCGTACGGAGCATGGCGTCGAGGGCCTGCCAGCTCCGGGCGGCGCGGCCTGTGCCGCCGTAGACAACGAGGTCATCCGGTCGCTCGGCCACATCGGGATCGAGGTTGTTCTGCAGCATCCGGTACGCCGCTTCTTGGGGCCATCCGAGGCACGTGAGGTCGGTTCCGGTTGGCGCTCTCATAGGACGGCGGCCGCTCATGCAGACTCCTCTCTGGCAGCAGCAGGCTGCGGCCGGGGCAAGCGAGGCCATTGTCGCGCACGGTACGCTCCGCGACACATGACGACACATAAACCGGAGGTCGCGGGATGACGGTCCAGCTGGCGGGGCCGGGGGCAACGATCAGCGACGTTGTCGCCGTCGCTCGCAACCGCGCCCGGGTGCAGCTCACTGCTGAGGCGGTCGAGCGGATGGCAGCGTCGCGCAGCGTGGTGGAGGGGCTGGCGTCAGGAGAGCCGACCTACGGCATCTCGACGGGTTTCGGAGCGCTGGCGACGGTCTCGATTCCCCCCGAGCGACGCGCCGAGCTGCAACTGGCTCTCGTCCGCTCCCACGCCGCCGGGATGGGGCCCGCCGTGGAAACCGAGGTCGTGCGCGCCATGACCTTCTTGCGGGCCCGCACGCTGGCGCTCGGCTACAGCGGCGCCCGCCCCGACACGGCACAACGGCTCGTCGACCTGCTCAACCACGAGATCCACCCGGTCGTCCCTGAACACGGATCACTCGGCGCCAGTGGCGACCTCGCCCCGCTCGCGCACGTGTCGCTTGCGCTGATCGGCGAAGGCGAGGTGGAGGTCAGCGGAGATACCGTGCCGGCCGGAGAGGCGCTGCAGGCCGCCGGATTGACGCCGCTGCGCCTGGCGGAGAAGGAGGGCCTGGCCCTGACCAATGGCACGGACGGCATTCTCGGCATGCTGTGCCTCGGCGTGGCCGACTCCCAAACGCTGCTGGCGACGGGCGACGTCATCGCGGCGCTGACGGTGGAGGGCATGCTGGCGACGGATCGTCCCTTCGCCGCCGAGCTGCAGGAATTGCGTCCCCAACCGGGCCAGGCCATCTCGGCGCACAACCTGCGCCGCATGCTGGCGGACTCACCGCTGGTGGCCAGCCACCGGCACGACGATCCCCGCGTCCAGGATGCGTACTCCATCCGCTGCGCTCCTCAGGTTCACGGGGCTGCGCGCGACGCGCTCGGCTACGTCACCCGGACGGTCGAGCACGAGCTGGCGGCCGCCATCGACAACCCCATGGTCCTGCCAGACGGCCGGGTGGAATCGTGCGGCAACTTCCACGGGGCTCCCCTCGGTTACGCCGCCGACTTCCTGGGCATCGCTCTGGCCGACGTCGGAATGATGGCCGAACGCCGCATCGACCGAATGCTCGACAAGACCCGAAGCCACGGACTGCCGCCGTTCCTGGCCAACGATCCCGGAGTCGATTCGGGGCTGATGATCGGGCACTACACGGCGGCGGCGCTCTGCGAGGAGAATCGCCGCCTTGCGACGCCGGCAAGCGTCGACTCGTACCCGACCTCGGGGATGCAGGAGGATCACGTCTCGATGGCGTGGAGTGCGGCACGCAAACTGCGTCGGATCATCGACAACCTGGCGCGCATCCAAGCCGTCGAGCTCGTGGCGGCGGCACGGGCCGTCGAGCTTCGCGACCATCCGCCCGCAGCCGCCACCGGTGCGGTCATCGCACGGCTTCGGCAAGACGTAGCCGGACCCGGCCCCGACCGGTTTGTCTCGCCCGAGCTGGAAACGTCGGCGAGCCTGGTGCGCTCCGGCGAGATCCTCGCCGCGGCAGTGGCCGCAGCCGGTGCGATCGACTGATGCAGGCGCTGATCCTCGGCGGCATCTCGTGGAACACCATGGTGTACGTCGATGCGTTCCCGGCCCCTATGCCCCAGACGGTCTTTCCCCGTCACAGCCACGACACCATCGGGTCGAGCGGGGCAGGCAAGGCGCTCAATCTGCGGAACCTCGGTGCCGACGTCACGCTGTGGGGTCTGCTCGGCCGTGACGACGAAGGAACTCGAGTTCGCACCGGCATCGAGTCACGCGGCATCGACCTCGTCACACAGGACGACCCCAACGGCACGATGCGCCACGTGAACGTCATGGACGCCGCCGGGGACCGCATCTCGATATTCGTCAACCCGGGGTCGCACGAGATCGACGTGGATGTCGACCTGGTTGGCGCTGTCGCCGAGACCGCGGATCTGGTGGCAGTCACGATCCTCCACCACTGCCGGCAGTTCCTCCCCCTCCTGAGAGAGATCGGTGCGCCGGTGTGGGTCGACATCCACGACTACGACGGGACCGACCCGTATCACTCCGACTTCATCGAAGCCGCCGACTACCTGTTCATGAACTCCGTCGCTCACAACGACTGGCGGGGGTTTCTCGACCAACGCATCGCTGCGGGAATCCGCGCCGCCGTGTGTACCCACGGCGCGGCTGGGGCGAGCGGGCTCACCGCCGCCGATGGTTGGATCGATGTGCCCGCCCTGCCGGTCGACGTGGTCGATACGAACGGCGCCGGAGATGCGTTCTTCGCCGGGTTTGCGACGGCATGGCTCGGCACGCCGTCGCTGGGGGCAGCGCTGGAACGCGGTGCACACGCGGCGGCGGCAGCGGTCCAGTCGCCCGACCTGGCTCCTCGCTAGCGCGGCCCGTCAGCTCCCGGCGGGGACCGGCTCCGGAACCTCGAGCGGCTCCGGTTTGACTTCGATGATCCGTTCTGGCTCGCCGATGTCCATGCTCTCGTCCTTGTCGTTGCGGCTCAGGCCAGGCGCCGGCGTCGAGGGTGAGGGGCGCCACGTGACCATCGTGCTCGAGTTCCCCACGGTCGATGCCGCCCGGGCCTGGTACGCCGATCCTGACTACCAGGCGATCCTCGCCGGGAGAATCGACAACACCGCCAACGGATCCGCGGTCATCATCGACAGGTTCACGCCACCGACCTGAGGCCCAGAATCCGGACTTCCCCCGAACGGGGTCGTGATGCCGACGGCCGGCACCGGGCGTGGGACGGCATCGCCCACGTCACCCCCCATCACCGGCGAACCCTGAGGTAGGCGCGAGTTCTCGGACACGGTCCCGGCGGTGCCCGAACGGTGCCTCGCATCCCTGCGCCGCGCGTGGCCGCTGGCACCGGGACGGCATGCGCGCCGACAATGGGCCCTGCGCTCACACGGGAGGTGCGAATGGCGACCGAGATCCTCGCCCAAGCCGAGCAGACCGACGTCTGCGACACGGGAATCGACATCATTTGCGACTGGGTGCTGGAAGCAACCGGTAACGAGCAGCTCGCTCGGTTCGTCGACTGGTTCATGGAGCGGCCGATCAAGGTGGCGTTCGTATTCCTCATCGCTTTCGTCGCCAACCGGCTGGTGCGACGCGCCATCGCCCGCTCGGTGGACAGGATGGTCGCCGACCGCGAAGCAAAGCGTGAGCAACGCGAGGCGCTCGAGGTCGAAGACGGCCGATTCGATGACCTGCAACAGAAAGCGATGGAAAAGACACGGAACATCCTGGCGCGGGCCGAGCGGTCCAAGCAGCGTGCGCAAACCCTGGGAAGCGTTCTGGCGAGTACGGCTTCGGTTGCGGTCTACACGCTGGCGACCCTCATTGCGCTCAGCGAGTTCGAGGTGAATCTCGGACCGCTGATCGCAGGCGCCGGCATCGTCGGCATTGCCCTCGGCTTCGGTTCCCAGACCATCGTGCAGGACTTCCTCGCGGGCATGTTCATGATCATCGAGGACCAATACGGCGTTGGTGACGTGGTGAACCTGGGCGAAGCAACCGGTGTCGTGGAACAGATCAGCCTGCGCACCACCAGCATCCGGGATGTCGAGGGCTCGGTGTGGCACTTCCCGAACGGTGAGATCAAACGGGTCGCCAACAAGTCACAGCTCTACGCCAGGTCCGTGCTCGATATCGAGGTCGCCTACGACACCGACATCGACTTGGCTCGCCGCGTCATCCAGGAAGCGGCTGCCGAGGTGTGGGAGGAGCACCACGAGCACGCCACGATTCTCGAAGAGCCCGAGATCTGGGGTATTGAGCGTTTCGGCGAAAGCGCCATCGCGATACGCCTCGTCGTGAAGACCGAACCCGGTGAGCAGTGGGCGGCCAGCCGCGAGATCCGCGAACGCATCAAGCGAGCCTTCGACGCTGAAGGCATCGTCATCCCGTTCCCGCAACGTGTGATCTGGCAGCACCCGGCCGAGCCCGAACCCGAGCCGGTGGGGTGAGCCGGCCGCATCCTCAAACGCCTGCGCGCACTCGTCGTCCCTCTTCGTCGCTCGTCGCCTCAGGGCGAGCCTCGTCAGCGGCCTCGGGAACCGGCGTAACCCCGGAGTGGCGTTCGCCTGCTGCAAGCTCGAGTTCCTTCGGTCGCAGCTTGACGCTGATCTTGTCCGGAATCGGACGCAACGCACGCACACCTTGCCGCAACAACCTGCCGCCGATCATGGTCAGCACCACGAACATGCCAATGACCAGAACGACCACGACACCGCCTTTGGCCGACTGTTCGACCACGTCGGTCACGTTGTCGGCTAGGTCGTTGAGACCAAGCGTTCCTTCCCCGCTCGCAGTGCCGCCGGTTTCGATCCCGACGGTCGCCTCGGCTTGGCTCGACTCACCACTGGCATCAACGACATCCAGCGTGACCGAGTATTCGCCCTCCTCCTCGAACCGGTGCGACGGTGCGGCATCTGCACTCTCCGTGCCGTCACCGAAGTCCCACACCCATCGCTCGAGGACACTGTCACCGATCGCCGACGTATCTACGAACGAAACCAGCAGACCCGAGGACGACCAGTCGAAGGATGCCTCGGGACCCTCCGGGCCATCGCTCGGCACCCACTCGTCGTAGTAGCCACCCGGATCTCGCACGATGGCAAACGCGGCGACGAACACCACCGCCAGCACGGCGACCCCAACGGCGATCAGCCCAGATGCCCACCTTCGAGCAGCGACGCTCTCCATTCCCGCACCTCCATCCAACCGACTTGCCCCGAGCATGCCGCCTCGGAGCGGCCACGGAACGCGGCGGAGGTCACTCTCGCCTGCGCGTCTCCGGCGCGTCCGTCGAGCCGAACGCCGCCGAAGATCATGCGGCGGGAATCGCGGCAGCGGCAGGCACCTGGACGCCCCGCCGCGACGGATCACCGCCGCTGCGGGCCGACCCTGCTCCCAATGGTGGCAACGTGGACGTCGAGCGGCGTTGCACCGTCTTGGTACAGGAGTGCCATGCCCAGCCTGGTGGCCTCCCTCTGCACGAAGTCATTGCACCACAGGCTGCGGTGCCGGAAGTTGGCACGCCGCCGCGCAGGGTTGGTCGACGGGTCGACGTAGCCCGGCGGCGGCTTCTCGCGCTCGTCCAATGCTGCCGGGTCGATGATGATCCAGAACCCGATCACGTTGCTGAGCCCGAGGGCGGCAACGTTGCCAGGCGAAAACGTCCAAGAGTCGATGACCACCGACGGTCCATATCGGGCGTGGAATCGGATGACGTGCTCGAAACCCTGCCATGCAGCGGCCTGGAGCGCGATCGCGTCAGCAACGAGCTTTGCAGGCGGTCCATTGGTGAAGTACTCGACATGAGTTCCGCCGGGCGAGAGATGCAGGTCGGGGTGCGTTTCCGGACTCGCCACGCCACGCATCGCAGTGACGAGCGCGTCACCCGGTAGCCACCGCCAGCCGAGGTCCTTCGCAACCGCTTCGGCCAAGGTGGTCTTACCCGACCCGGGAGCACCGCCGATCAGCACAACCTTCGACCCGTCGACCATGCGACCACCCTACGCAGCCGGGTTGCTCACGAGCGAGTGAGCCGCGACAGCTCCCCTTCGCTGCGGCCCCCGGCCGTCGGTGTATCCCGATCCCGCCCGCTCGATGGCGAGCCTGCATCGTCGTCCGACGCCGCCGCTTCCGTGTCGAACCGCCGGAGCGCCCGGGTGCGGCGCTCGCTCAACACGATGGCAGCAGCGAGCATCGCCACGATCACACCGAGCGATACGTACGTATTCAGGTGGTACCAGTGCGACACCGCCATCTTGAGTCCAACGAAGACGAGGATGGCTCCGAGGCCGTGTGACAGGTAGTGGAAGCGCTGTTTGGCGTTCGCCAGCAGGAAATACATCGCACGCAAACCCAGGATGGCGAAAGCGTTCGAAGCAAACACCAGGAACGGCGCTCGGGAGACCGCGAGGATCGCCGGCACCGAGTCGACGGCGAAGATCACGTCGGTCATCTCGATGACGATGACTGCAGCAAACAGCGGCGTCGCGACCAACCGACCGTCGATCCTGGTGAGGAAACGCTGGCCGTGCAGCTCGTCGGATACAGGCATGATCTTGCGGAGGAGACCAATCCCGCGGCGTGCCTCTCGGGATCCCTCGTCGGGCTTGTGCCGAACGACCTTGATCCCGGTGAATACGAGAAAGACGCCGAACACGAGCAGCAACCACCAAAAGCGACTCACGAGCGCCGTTCCGGCGAAGATGAAACCGGCCCGCAATGCCAGCGCACCGAAGATGCCCCAGAACAGGACGCGGTGTTGATACGCAACCGGGATCGCAAGCGTCGAAAACAGCATTGCCCACACGAAGACGTTGTCGACGCTGAGCGATTTCTCGATCAGGTAGCCGCTGATGTACTCGCCGAACGCTTGGCCACCGAACGCGGTGCCCACCACGGCGGCGAAGCCGAGCCCGCAGGCGACCCAGATGGCCGACTCGATCGCCGCCTCGCGTGTGGTCGGCGCATGGGCGTCACGATGGCGGTAGAGGTCAACGGCGAGAAGCAGAACGATGGCGAGAAGAAGGCCGATCCATGCCCAGCCCGGGACGTCGAGATCGACAAGAGCAGCGTTGGATGTCTCAGCGACGAGGAGCACCTCGGGTCCCTTCTTGGTCCGTCATCTCTTGCGCCGAAGGTCTTGCTCCCGCTGCTGCCAGCGGTCGGGGGGCCGGGCAGCGTACTGCCGTTCTGACGGACCGGACCCGTGGGGCTACTCCCCTTCGAAGCGCGGAGTATCAAGCAAGCGTCGCAATTCCGCAAGGGGTCAATCTCGCTGCGGCTGAATCTGATTCGAGTCGGCTCGCAGCCGCACGTGATGCCCAAGCTGTGCCGGATGCCGACAGCCGCGGGACAACCGAGAGAAGAAGGGTGGAGGTGACGGGATTTGAACCCGTGACTTCTACGTTGCGAACGTAGCGCTCTGCCGGGCTGAGCTACACCCCCGGATGGAGCCCGGAGTTTAGACCGGCCTCCGGACGGCGAGGATCAGGGGGCCGCCGAGCCGTTGGTCGCTTCATCGATGCTCCGCCGCACTCGCTCTTGGACCGCTGTCATCGTGAGATCGGCCCGGGAGCGTTCAATCAGCGACCGGGCGACGTCGGTCGTACGGCGCAGACCGCTGGTCATGCCGTCCGGATAGTCGAGCGCCGTCAGCAGGCCGATGATCAGCTCCATCCTCTCGAACGTGCGCTCCGCAGCCTCGATGTGGCCCTGACGCAACTCATCGAGCAGGCGGCGACGCAACTCGCCGACGGCTTCACCGAGCCCCTTCAGGTAAGGGACTGCATCGAGCCGCAGGTCGCCGGGCAGCGGCATCGAATCGCCGGCCAGGAGCGCACGGGTCAACTCGGCCTCGGCGTACTCCTTGACGGCGTCGTAGTAAAAGCCGGCGTAATAGATGTCGCGATGCTCTGCCAGCGGCGCTTCCGTCTCGGCGACCAGCGCCTTGACCTCTTCGAGCAGGGACTCAGCGGTGTCGGCCTCGTCCCGGTGCAGGGCACGGATGGCGTTGGCCGAAGAACGAATGATGCGGCGGCAGTTCTTGAGTGCCAGCTCGCGGGCTTCGTATTTGCTGTCGAGCTCGCCGCGCACGGCGTCCTCGATCGCAGCGAGGTTGGCAGCGTCCACGAAGTGTGAGAGGTTCAGCCGGCGACGACGCGGACGGTGGCCGGAGCCACGTCGCCAACGACATCCTCGACGACGCGCAGCGGCACCACCGGCGCATGTGCCTGGGCCGGCGTCTGCTGCTGTGCCATGAGCAACAACGTGACGTAGCCGGCGAACGCCAGATCGAAGCCGATCGTCACGGCGAGCCACATGGTGCTGCCGGACATGACGGCGAGGGTGAGCGACGTCACCGCACCGGCGGCGAGGCCGGCCAGCACACGACGGCGCCGCACGCTGCTGCGGCGGCGCTGCATGGCCACGCGGGCGTTGGACGTCGCAACGGACGCCAACAGATTCTGTGATCGGGCAAAACTACGGGTACTCGACATCGGGGCTGTCCGCCGACCGTCCAGCACAGACGGCAACAGGAATGCGGCCCAGATTCCACCGATGAGGATGAACGCAAAGAGGTGCATGTATGTCCCTTACTCCGCTCTCGCAAGGGTAAAGCCGCGGTCGCGTATGACCAAGGATTTGGCTTCCCCTGACTGGCTAGCGGGCATTGTGGTCGGAATCGGTTGCGTTGAGCAACTCCAAACCGTGCTTGAGGGCCGGAGCGACCACTTCGATGGACTCCATGGCGCCTCGCCGCGAGCCCGGAAGGTTGAGGATCAGGGTGTTTCCGGCGATCCCGCACACTCCACGCGAAAGCATGCCGTGGGGGTTGACGCCGAACGTGACGGCCCGCATCGCCTCTGCCAGGCCGGGAGCTTCACGTTCGATGACCGTGCGCGTCGCCTCGGGAGTGAGATCGCGCGCCGTGAAACCGGTGCCACCGGTGGTGACGATGAGGCGAACCGATCCCACGAGGCGGCGGAGCTCTGCCGCAACAGACTCGACGCCGTCTTCGACGACGCTCGCCTCCACGTCGTAACCGAGCTCGTCCAGCATGCGGGCCACGGCCGGGCCGGAGATGTCCTCGGCCTCTCCCCTGCTGACGCGGTCGGACACCGTCACCACTGCCGCCTTCATCGTCGCCAATCTCCTGACTTTCCACCCGACTTCTCGAGCAACCGCACCGAGGCGATCTCTGCTCCGCGGTCCAGCCCCTTGATCATGTCGTACAGCGCCACGGCTGCGACGGCTGCCGCCGTCATCGCCTCCATCTCCACGCCGGTCCGGGCTGCAACCCTCGTGGTCACCTCGATGCGAGCCCCCGCCTCGATCTCCTCGACGGCGACGTCGACTGCATCAAGGCCGATGGGGTGACACAACGGCACGAGATCCGGCGTGCGCTTGGCGCCCATGATGGCGGCCACCCGCACCACCGCCAGAGCATCCCCCTTGGGCAGCGCACCGGCAAACAGCGCTTCCTTGACCCTGGGCGCCATCGTCACCACGGCCTCGGCGATGGCCGTGCGCAGCGTCACGGCCTTGGCCCCGACGTCGACCATGCGGGCATCCCCGTCTTCGTTGAGATGGGTGAACCCTTCAACCACCGAGCACCTCCCGGCGTGTTCGCGTGCTGGGAAGGCGGAACATCTCGAGATCAACCGTGGCGCCGGCGGCGACGTCGCCCGTGCCAACCGGGATGACGGCGAAGGCGTTGGCGGCGCCCAAGGCGGAGAGGACGTTCGACGATTGTCCGCCGGCCGATCGCACCCGCCACGGACTGCCCGGTTGCGGATCCGCAATCGACCGGACGAAGACGGTCTTGGCGGGATCGGTGCCGAGCCCGTGCTCCAGCACTCCGGTGTAGCGCGGGCGGAAGAGGGCCTCGGACCCCATCATGAGCAAGAGCGACGGACGCACGAACTGTTCGAAGGCAACGACCACCGACACCGGGTTGCCGGGAAGACCGAAGAGGGGCGTCCCCGCCAGCGACCCGAACGCAAACGGCTTGGCGGGCTGCATTGCAACCTTCCAGAAGTCGACCGTGCCGAGCTTGCCGAGCTCCTCCTTCACCAGGTCGTAGTCGCCCATCGACACGCCGCCGGATGTCACAACGATGTCCGCGTTCTGTGCCGCATGGCCGAGCACACGGTTCAACGTGACGGGGTCATCACCGACGATGCCGTGGTCGATGACGATCGCACCGAGTTCGTCGAGCAGCCCGCGCAGCATGAAGCGATTGGCGTCCCGAATCTTGCCGGGACCCAACGTGACGGTCTCGGGAGGCATGATCTCATCGCCGGTCGACATGATTGCAACGGTGGGCCGCCGTCGAACCTGCGGCCACGCCACGCCCAGCGAAGCCAACAGTCCAAGGTGCGCCGGCCCCAGCCGCTGGCCGGTGGAGAGCACCGGGTCGCCAGCCGCGATGTCGCCGCCGGCGGGGCGGACCGCCGTGCCGGCGGGGGCTGCCGCAGCGATCGAGACCACGTCGCCGTCTTGGGACGTGTCCTCGACCTTGACCACTGCGTCGGCGCCGTCGGGCAGCGGCGCACCGGTCATGATCTTGATTGCGGTGCCTTCGGTGACCGATTGCGTGGGCACCGAACCGGCCGGGACGTCTTCGAGCACCCGCAGCGTCACCGGTGCCCCGGCCACGTCGGCGGCCCGAACGGCGAAACCATCCATCGCCGAGTTGGCGAAGGGCGGCAGGTCGTGCGGTGCGACAACTGCCTCGGCGAGCACCAGGCCGAGACATTCCCGCAGCGGCGTCTCGACAACAGGCAGCAGCTGCATCGCATCCAGGACCTCGGCTTGGGCCTCGGCAAGCGGCCTCATGCGGTGTCCACCGTCCGCTCGCTACGTGAGAGCAGGCGGGAGATGTTCCCGCTGTGTCGCAACACGACGATCAGTGCGATTGCAGCCGAAAGGAGTAGCCGCACCCCGCGATGCCCGGCAAGGGCCATCACCGGTACGTAGGCCGCCATTGCAAGCAGTGAGGCAATTGATGCGGTCTTGGTCAGGGCGACCGCCACAACCCAGCCGACCGCGAGCGCCAACCCCCAGCCCGGTGCCAGCCATATGGCTGCTCCGATTGCGGTGGCGACTCCCCGACCTCCGCGGAACCGATGCCAGACAGGAAACACGTGCCCGAGCACGGCTGCGAGAGCTGCGGCGAAGCCGACCGTCGGGTCGACCATGGTCGATCCGATCGCAGCAGCGATGAGACCCTTGAGGCCATCGCCGACCATGACGATCGCCGCCGGGCCCTTGCCCACCGAGCGGAGCACGTTCGACGTACCCGGGTTGCCGCTGCCTTCCACGTAGATGTCGATGCCCAGGGCACGCGGCACGATGACTCCGAAGTCGACACTTCCGAGCAGATACCCGATCACGATTGCGATGGCAGCGGCCACGGAGTGCGAGTCTAGGAGTCGTGGGGACGGGTCCCCCTCGGCGACGGACCGGAGGCGCTCGAGGACTGGGTTCTGCCGGTTCGCCCAAGAGAACGCATCGAAGGTGCAGAGTGTGCGAAGGCAGCTGTCGAACCGCTTCCATGCTTTTTCAGCATCCTCTTGTCGGGACGTGGACATTTGCCCCCTCTCCTGCGTAGAGTGCACTCTCCGAGGAGCAGGCGTGACACCTCGACGGTTTGGTACGGGAGCGTGAAGGCACCAACATGAGTAGCCATCGCAGATCTGTACCGCCCCGCGTCATGGGTTTCCAGGTTCCTCCCCGTAGCTGAACGCAAGTCCCCCCACCATTCCCCCTGCTTGCGTGAGGCACCCTCCCTCCTTCGGGAGGGAGGGACGGGGAGGTTGTAAAGGCCTTCTCCCCGCCCCTCCGTTGGGTTACGTTGCCCGCGTGTTCTGGCTGATTCCGCCTCCCTATGTGCGCTGGCTCGCCGCGGCGCTGGTGTTTGGCGGGGCCGCGTATCTCGACTTTGCCGCACCACCGACCGAGCCATATCCGTTTGCGGCGAGATCCATCGAGTCCGGCGAGCCGCTCGCGGAAGGTGTCGAATGGCGCGATGTCCCCGCCGGTCTGCTGCCGCCTTCAGCCGCATTGGAGGATCACGCAGCACGGCAAATCGCCGCCGGCGAGCCGCTCACGGGAACCGCCGCTCGACCCGACGACGGTATCCCAGCCGGGTGGTGGTCGGTTCCCGTTGCGCTACCCGTCACCGCCGCCCCGGGGACGCCGGTACGACTCGTCGCCCAAGAAGCCGCGCTCGACGTGACCGGATTCGTCACAGAATCTGCCACCACCGGTGCGTTCGCAACACCGTCAATGGGCCTCGTCGCCGTCGCACCCGACGTGGCAGCCGACGTCGCCGCCGCAGGGGCGGCAGGCCGGTTGATTGTTCTCCTCGGCACGTGAGCTCGAGGGGTAGCGTGCCGGACCACATGCAGTAGTCTGCCGCCGATGCTCGAAGCCGCCTTCTGGGGTCTCATCCAGGGCTTGACCGAGTTTCTTCCGATTTCATCGAGTGGCCACCTGGTGCTCGTCCCGGCGTTGTTCGGTAGGGAGGGGCCCGATCTCGCCACGTCCGCCGTGCTCCACATGGGCACGCTCGCCGCCGTACTCGTCTACTACCGCCAGGAACTGACAGAGGTGTTGCGGTGGACCGAAGCCGGAAGGCGTCTGCTCCGGTTCATGCTCGTCGGCACGATTCCGGCAGGCGCCGCCGGCTTGTTGTTGCGGGACTGGTTCGATCAACTCAACGAGGAGCCACGGCTCGTGGCGATTGCGATGATCTTGATGGGGGTCGTCATGGTCGGAACGCGATTCCTGCATCGAGGGCAGCGCCGCGCCTCGGAGGTCCGCGACCGAGACGCCGTGGTCATGGGCGTCGGCCAGGCGTTTGCGCTCATCCCTGGAGTCTCCCGGTCGGGCGCCACCATCACGAGTGCGATGGTCGAGGAATTCGAACCGCGGGACAGCGCCAACCTGGCTTTTCTGCTCGGAATCCCGGCCATCGCCGGAGCAGGTTTGATCAACTTCATCGACCTGGCCGGCGACGGTGGCTCCGGGATCACCGTCGAGCTACTGGTCGGGATGGTGGTCGCCGCCTTCGTCGGGTACGGGGCGATCGCCGCACTCGTCGGACTCATCCGCCGGACAGGCCTCGTACCCTTCGGTTGGTATTGCGTCGGCTTCGGCGTCCTGTCGCTGATCGTCCTCGCCGTTCAGTAGTCCTCACCGCTCCACGGCGGCAGCGCCGTGCGAAACATCGCATCGAGGGCTGCAATCGCAGCGTCGTCGCCGTGAATACGCTCCGCCGCCGCAAGGGGAAACGCCGAGCGTCCACCCATGTAGATGGCGCCCAACTCGCTCACGTCGAGGACGACGTCGGGCTCCTCCGCAGTCACCGTGCACGTCGCCGACCCTCCTTCGACATCGAGCCGCCAGCGAGCTTCGTTGTCCTCGTACATCGCATCGATGACTTCCAGGACGAGTGAACCAGAGCGCGCATAGGTCCTGGCCTCGAGTGCGGTCTTGACGTCGAGCACCCGGAACCACATGTACTCGGAATCCGTCGGCTTCAGCGCCCGGCTGTCCTGCAGCAACCACTGCAGCGACTCGATCTCAGGACGGCGGCGGAAGACAACCTGATCCGTGAGGTCGACGTCGGCGAAGAACTGGGCAAGGCCGCGGTAGGCGGCCGAGGTGAGGGCATGGAACTCCTCCACCCGAACGCTGCCCGCTCCAGAGGTCTTGGTGCGAAAGAACCCGTAGCCCTCGATGCCGGCATCTCCGTGCCACACGACGATCCGGCGAGCGCTGTGATCCCCTCGTCGCCATGGCTCGTCCCCCAACTCGTAGGTTCGCCACAGGTGCTCGCTGCGGCCGAGCATGCCGTGATGGGCACAGGCGGCAGCGTGGATCGGCGGGATCAGCTCCGCGGCGACCTCGTGGCTGATCAAGCGTGCCACGCCGTCCGGACGCTCCGTGCGCCACACCGCTCGATTGCTGTCGAGCGTCCAGTCCACGTGGTTGATTGCCTGGCCGAAGCCAAACCGGCCGTAGATCGTCGCCTCCGATGCCCACAACGACGCCAGCGGCTCGCCCCTCGCCCTCGCCTCGTCGAGGAGGGTACGCATCATCTTCCGCAACACGCCGCGCCGGCGATGCGTTGGCCACACCGTGACGAATGTGACCCCGGCCGTCGGTAGCCGCGATCCGCCCGGCACGGTTGCCTGGTACAGATAGGAGCCGCCGCTGCCGATGGCCTGGTCGCCATCCATGGGCACGACGAAGCGCTCGAAATCGAACGACTCGACGATCCCCGCCATCTGGTCGTCGTCCACCTCGAAGCTGAACGGCACGCCCGCCGCTCGAACCATCTGCGGCGCAAGCTGCTCGTCGATCTGATGGATTTCGACATTGGTCAGGCTCATGGCCGGTCA
This sequence comes from Acidimicrobiia bacterium, assembly GCA_035458525.1. Classification (GTDB taxonomy): domain Bacteria; phylum Actinomycetota; class Acidimicrobiia; order Spongiisociales; family UBA5794; genus DATHZQ01. The sequence goes on along the minus strand of DATHZQ010000135.1, from coordinate 26,078 downwards.
GCGTACTCCCGACGCCCACTACGCTCCGCGGCGATGTTCGACGACCACGCCCGCGCCCGACAACGCCTCGCCGACGAACTGGTTGCATGGATGACGACCGTTCGCCCGGACGGGCGCCCGCAGACATCACCCGTGTGGTTCTTGGTGGAGGGAGACGAGATCCTCGTCTACTCGGCAGAGACCGCTCGACTGCGCAACATCGCAGGGAACCCTCACGTCGCGATGAATCTCGACGGCAATGGTCGCGGCGGGGACATCGTCACGCTCGAGGGCACCGCACGTATCGTGCCCGGCGAGCGGCCGGCGTCGGCGAACGCGACGTACGTCGCGAAGTACGAAGCTGCCATGGAGCGGAACGAGTGGAGCCCTGATCGATTTGCGGAGCTGTATCCCGTGGCCGTCCGCGTCACATTCGAACGCGGCAGGGCATGGTGAATAATCCCGGCCCGTTCCGCGTTGAGGCTGCGGGTAGGCAACACGAGGAAGTACGACGTGGCACTGTTCAACCGTAAGCCGAAGGCAACCAAGATCCACTCGCTCCAAGAACTGGAGCCCATGATCGAGTCGGGTCAGCCGGTGCTGCTCGACTTCTTCCAAGTGGGTTGTGCACCATGCCAGGTCATGGACGGCATCGTGAACGAACTCGCTCGCGAATACGGTGAGTCTGCGCACATCGTGAAGGTGGACGTGGCGAAGGTGGCCGGCGCCGCCCAGGTGTTCAACGTTCGCTCGACACCAACGTTCGTCCTGCTGGGACGCCCGCAGAAGAAGCAGAACAAGAAGCAGCGGCGGGCCAACGAGGCCGCACCCGAACCGGGAAAGATGGCCCAGCGCTGGCGCTCGAGCGGCCTCGTCAAGAAAGACCAGCTCGCCCGTGCTCTCGAGGGTCATGGCGCCACACCCGTAGCCTGATAGGGTCGACGCCGCGCCACCGCACCGGAAGGGCTCATGGGCCAGGCACGCTTCATCGTCATCGAAGGGCTCGACGGGGCCGGCACCACCACGCAGGTCGAGTTGGTGCAACAGCTGCTCGCTGCAGACGGCATCGAGGCCTACAAGACCCGGGAACCGTCACAGGGAGCGCTCGGCGCCATCGCGAGCCTTCACGTGAGCGGCAAGCTCACGCTCGACGAGCGAGCCATGGCGCTCACGTTCTCGGGAGACCGCCTCGACCATCTCGCCGAGGAGATCGAACCGCAGCTGACCCGCGGAATCTGGGTGCTCTGCGACCGCTACTACCTGTCGACGATGGCATACCAGGGGGCCAAGCTCGCAGCACCGCACGCAACAGACCCGGGTGCCATCGATTGGGAGGCCGCCGACCGCGAGCTGGCGTGGGTGTTGGAGCTCAACCGATTCGCCCGCGTTCCCGACCTCACCGTATTCCTGCGAGTGCCTCCCGCCGTCTGCGCCGCCCGCAGCAGGCGAACACGCTGGCACCGCGAACGCTACGACGAAGGGGCCATGCCGCACCTCGCCGACGCCTTCTATGACCGTGCGATCGGCCACTTGGTACGTCGCGGCGAACGCGTGATCGAACTCGACGGCTACGACCGCACTGCCGACGATGTCGCCGGCGAGATCCGCAACCTGGTGCTGGACCTCTTCGGCGCTCCCGCACCACCCAAGTTGCGCACCGTCGACGAGACGGAGTAGATCCCCTACCCCCGCCTTCGGCCGCGGTACCTACACACGTCACGGCTACCCCCTACCCCCGCCTTCGGCGGCGGTACCTTCCCCCACTGCGTGGGGGACTATTCCGGCTCCTTCACTGCGTGGGGGACTATTCCGGATCCTTCACTGCGCGGGGGACTGTTCGTCTCCGACCACTTCGCAGTCGTTCGCCTCGCAGACCGAAATCTCAATAGTCGTAGAAGCCACGGCCGGTCTTGCGGCCGAGATGGCCGGCTTCGACCATGCGCTTCAGCAGGGGCGGCGGGGCAAACCGGGACTGGCGGAACTCTTCGAACAGCGATTCCATCACCGCAAGCATGGTGTCGTTTCCGATGAGATCACTCAAGGCCAGTGGGCCCATCGGGTAGTTGGCGCCGTTGACCATGGCCGCATCGATGTCCTCTTTGGAGGCGAAGCCCTCTTCGTACATGCGAATTGCATCGATGATGTATGGACACAGCAACAGGTTGACGATGAAGCCGGCTCGATCCTTCGCATGGACGACGGTCTTGCCCAGAGTGTCGGCCGCAAACGCCGCAGCCCGTTCGACCGTACTGTCGTCGCTGACGACGCTGCGGACGATCTCCACGAGCGGCATCACGGTTGCCGGATTGAAGAAGTGCATACCGACCACCGACTCCGGCCGATCCGTGGCTTGGGCGATACGGACGATCGGAATCGATGACGTGTTGGACGCCAGGATGGCGTCGTCATCTCCGACGATGTCGTCGAGCTGGCGAAAGATGCCCTGCTTCAGCTCCTCGTTCTCGACCACGGCCTCGACCACGAGCTGGCGATCATGCATGGCGGCGAGGTCGGTGCCGAATGCGAGACGCGCCAACGCATCCTCCTGCCCCGATGCGTCCAGCTTGCCCCGCTCTACGGCCTTCGAGAGCGACTTCTCGATGCGAGCGCGCGAGGCGGCAGCGGCGACGTCGCTGATCTCGTGGACGACCACGTCGATGCCGGCCTTGGCGCACACTTCGGCGATCCCGGCGCCCATTTGGCCGCCGCCGACGATGCCGACTCGTTCGATGCCCATGTGCTCTCCTCCGAGGGGACGATTGCGGTCAGCGTAGACGTGGCCGACGGGCTGGGATGTTTGGCGGGCGCCAGACTCAGTCGGCTGCCGGAGGCACCTGGGCCAGTGCCTGACGGCGTTCCTCGACGATTTCGTAGCCGATCTGCTCCAAGCCGTCCATCAGCCATACGTACGCCGGGCTGCCCGGGCGGAAGTCGCCGACGGCCATACCTTGAATCCGGCCCTGTGCCGCCAGTTGCTCGACGCGAGCCGCGTCGTCGGCGCCTTCGACGGCCACCCCGAACGTCTTGCCGCCGCCGGCGTTGAGGATCGAGAAGGCAGGGACGTCGCTGGCACCATCTGCGACGTAGATCATGTTGCGCAGCGGAACGCGGCGGCGGGATTCGGCCATCGGCGCATGCACGTCCAGCGACGGATCGACGTTCACACCCTTGTTGATCTCGAAGATCGCTCGTGTCTTCGCCGTGTCGCCCATCGGCATTCCGATCTGCGTGATGCCCGCGGCGGCTCCCGATGTTGGCGAGGTGTCGAGGAAGCCCGGAGGTGCGGCCGCTTCGATGAAGGTGTTGGCCCAGATGCCATCCAGGTGCTGGCGGAACACGGTGCCCTCGATCATGGGACGGATGCCGGTCGACACCACATAGTGCTCGACTGTGATTCCCTCGCGGCGGAATTCGGGTATCTCGCTCACACGACTCCGGGTTGCCGCCATGAAATCCGGCATACCGGACACTGGTCGCAGCCGAGCCCCCAGCTCCCGAAGCATGTCGTTGCTCAGTCCGGGCAGTTTTCCAGTGCGCACGTACGTGAGGAGGTGGATCAGATGTGCCATGTCCCGATCGACCATCTCGCCGCGGGCCGCGTGATAGCCGACCAGCGCATCGACCTCGGCCCAGAACTCGCCTTCGTCCAAGTCGAACGCCTCGAAGATGGGGGCCTGCATGTCACCGGCGATCAGCGTGCGGTCGAAGTCCCACACGAAGGCGATGACGGATTGAGTGAGAAGCGGCTCGGGCATGCTGACCTAGGGATTCATAGAGGGCTGTGGCCCGTCATGATACGGAGCCGACCAGTCGGCCTGTCGCGCTGCGCCTCAGGGCCGTTCGTAGCGGCCGAACACGACCTCGCCGTCTTCGTGCCACCACGACTGCAATCGGCAGGGCGTGCCACGAAGCGCGACGTGCGCCGAGCCCATCCCGGCCGCCGGTGCCAGTACGGTGACGTGCCAGCCGCTTGCGGCGAGCGACCAGACCACGGCGCTGAGACCCGACGCTTCGGCAGCGGACGGGACCACGATCTCGATGATCCGCCGATCGAAAGCCACCACGCAAGACAGGAAACCGAGGGCGTCCGTGACGGGGGCGCCCGCCATCTCCGCCAGCCACGACTCGACCACGGCTTCGTGTCGCTTGCCGTAATGCGCCACTGAGGCCCGGACGACCTCAGCCACCGCCGTGACTTCCGCTTGAACCGCTACCGCCATACACCCTCCACGTGGATTACAACAGTGTAGTTTGCTCGCCGTGGTTGTGGGCTGATCGGCGGTATAGCAAGGTCGTTACGCACCTCATGCCCCGCTACGCCGGCGCAGTAGGCTCGGACCATGGCCGTCGTGGATCCAGCGGTTGCGCTCAGCGAGGCCGGGCTGAACGCAGCCGAAGTGAGGCAGCGCACCGCTGCGGGACACGTGAACGTGGTGCCTCAAGGGCCGAGCCGCACGACCGCAGAGATCGTCAAAGCCAACCTGATCACGCGATTCAACATCCTTCTCGCCGTCCTGCTCGTCGTGGTCCTCGTCGTCGTACGCGAGCCCCGCGATGCCCTGTTCGGCATCGTGCTCGTGACCAACGCGGCGATTGGGATCGTCCAAGAGCTGCGAGCCAAACGCACCCTGGATCAGCTGGAGCTCGTGACGGCACCCCGGGCCCGCGTGGTCCGCTCCGGCGCAGTGGTGGAGATCATGGTCGACCAGATCGTCCTCGACGACGTCGTCGAGTTGCGACCCGGCGACCAGCTTGCGGTGGACGGGACCGTGATCCGGGCGTCCGGTCTCGAAGTGGACGAGTCCCTGCTCACGGGCGAGGCCGACACCGTGCACAAGGAGCCCGGCGATCAGTGCCTCTCGGGAAGCTTCGTCGCCGCGGGAAGGGGCAGGTATCGCGCAACGGCGATCGGCGCAGACGCCTACGCCGTCAAGCTCGCCCAAGAAGCCAAGCGATTCACGCTGGTGCGCTCGGAGCTGCGCGACGGTATCGACTGGATCATCGCAGGCGTGAGCTGGGCGGTCGGACCGGTGATCGCACTGCTGGTGTGGAGCCAGATGCGCGCCGACGAGAGCTTCACCGAAGCGTTGCGGGGTGCGGTGGCGGGCGCCGTCGGCATGATCCCCCAGGGCTTGGTCCTGCTGACGTCGATCGCGTTTGCCGTGGGGGTCATTCGACTTGGTCGTCAGCAGGTGCTGGTCAAGGAGCTCCCTGCGATCGAGGGTCTCGCCCGCGTCGACACCGTCTGCTTCGACAAGACGGGGACGCTGACAGAAGGGAAGCTCGCCGTGCAAGAAGTCGTTGCTCTCGACGGTGGCGACCCGAGCGACGTGCTCGCAGCGCTGGCGAATGCCGAACCACACCCCAACGCCACGCTCAGCGCCATCGGACGGGCGTATCCCAACCCACCCGAGTGGTCGGTCGCACACACGGTGCCCTTCTCGTCGGCGCGGAAGTGGAGTGGGGTGACCTTCGGCGGCCGCGGCTCCTGGCTGCTCGGCGCCCCCGACGTACTCGTCCCCGGCAACACGGCCCTGCTCGCCGACGCGGATCGTCGCGCCGCCGAGGGCATCAGGGTGCTCGTGCTGGCTTCCGCCGCGGGTGCACTCACGGGCGAGGAGCTGCCGGCGGACATCCAGGCCGTGGCGATGCTGATGCTGGGCGATCGGGTGAGAACCGATGCCGCACAAACGCTGCAGTACTTTGCGCAACAGGGAGTGACCGTCAAGGTGATCTCCGGAGATCACCCGCGTACGGTTGCCGCCATTGCCCGTGAGGTCGGAGTCGTCGGATCGAACGAGGTCGTCGACGCCCGGGAGCTCCCGGAGAATCCCGAGCGCCTCGCCGAGGTCATGGAACAGAACACGGTGTTCGGCCGCGTGTCGCCACACCAAAAGCGCGCAATGGTCGGTGCGCTGCAGTCGCGGGGCCACGTGGTGGCCATGACCGGCGACGGCGTGAACGATGTGCTCGCACTGAAGGACAGCGACATCGGCATCGCCATCGGAGCTGGCGCGCCGGCGTCGCGTGCGGTGGCGCAGCTGGTGCTGATCGACGGGAGATTCGACACCCTGCCGGGCGTCGTAGGCGAAGGTCGCCGCGTCATCTCCAACATCGAACGGGTCGCCAACCTGTTCGTGACGAAGACGGTCTATGCGATCGGCATCGCAATCGCAATCGGACTCGTCGCTCTCCCCTTCCCATTCCTTCCCCGGCATCTCACCCTGGTCGGCATGGTGACGATCGGCATCCCGGCGTTCTTCCTTGCCCTCGCTCCCTCAACACGCCGGGCACGCAGCGGATTCGTGGGGCGGGTGCTGCGCTTCGCCGTTCCCACCGGGCTTGCTGCAGCCATCGCCACGTTCGGTGCCTACCAGCTCGCAATCTCCGAAGAGGTTCAACTGACGGAGGCCCGCACGACCGCCACCCTCGTGCTCACGGCCATCGGGTTGTTTGCGCTCGGGATGGTCAGCCGTCCGCTACTCCCGTGGAAGAAGTGGCTGATCGCGGCAATGGCCGGCCTGCTGCTGCTGTTCATGGTCAGCCCGGTGTCCCACGACTTCTTCGAGCTGAACCTGCCGCGGCCTGTGGTGCTCCTGGCGGCACTGGGAATCGTCGCGATCACTGGTGCCGCCATGATCGGAGCGTTGCGCGGGCTGGGCTGGGCGAAACAGGTGCCCGACCTCCTGCGCGAGCACCCGCCCGCAGAGTCACGACTGTGGCGGCGGTTCTCCGCCAAGGTACAAGATCTCGCCGGAATCGTGCCTGAGCCCCGCTCGACCAGCGATCCGAACCGAGCGCCACCGTCACCTTCCGGCGTCGAAGCCGACTCACCCCTCGGCGAGATCGACTGGTTCGACCCCGACGAAGAGTTCCCGCTGGAGCGCGACCGCGAGCACAGCTGATTCAGTCGACACCGGGGTCGTCCCGACTCACCCCGGGAGCGATGGGATCACCCGAATCTCGCTCGGCAACGGCCGCGGCAAATCCGACTGCTTCCGCTCGGTCCTTGAACCACATGCCTTCCGGCGTGTGACGGGTGATGCCATCGAAGATCGTGGCGATCAGCTGCGTGGTGCGCAGGCCCATGTTCTCGTAGGCCTGATTCACCATCAGCTTCTGCAGCATGAGCTGGTTGCGCGGGACACCCGCCATGCGTTGTGCCAGCTCATCAACCCGTGCGTCGAGGTGCTCCTCTGGGACAGACTCCAGCACCAGCCCCATCGCCGCAGCCTCGGCACCATCCACGAGGTCCCCCGTCAGCAGCATGCGCTTCGCCCGCTCAGCGCCAACCCGGTACACCCACATCGCGGTCGTGGGACACCCCCACACCCGCGCCGGGGGATAGCCGATCCGCGCGTCGTCGGCCATGACGACGAGATCGCACGCCAGCGCGATGTCCGACCCGCCGGCCACGGCGAAACCGCGCACCTTGGCGATGGTGGGTTTCGCCGAATGCCAGAGCGACATGAAGTCTGCCGTGTTCTGGCCCATGAACCGCATGTCGATGGTTGGATCCCACGGCATCTCCTGCACCCCGGGGTTGGTCCCCGGCGCTTCGGCGTAGGCCTTGAGGTCGTACCCGGCGCAGAATGCCCGGCCCGCACCCGTGACCACGATCACGTGGATAGCGGCGTCTGCCTGCGCACGCTCGACGGCTCGGCGGATCTCGCCAGGCATGGCGGCGTCGATCGCGTTAAGCCGGTCTGGGCGGTTCAGGGTGATGGTGGCGATCCGGCCCGACGTCTCGTAGGTGATGCTGGCGAAGTTCATGATGCGACCATATCCGGTGGCTGTGCCTCGCGGCGCAACGACGTGGAGCTGCGTCAACCGACAGTCATGGTGTATCGAAGCCCGGCACGTTGAACCATGCCCCCAGCTCACTCGCCGCATCGAGAAGATCGGCTTCGGAGTACCCGGTCTCATCGACGGCCATCAGAAACGCGAGCCGGAAGTTCCCAAACGAGGACGGATTGGCGTCTTCACGGCTTCCGAGCCGTATACCGGCGTCCAGGTTGTTCCCAGCGGCCGCCATGGTCTCGTCGAGCAAGTCGTCGAGCCGATCCCAGAACCTGATCTGGCCGGTCTCTCGCACGACGTACGTGACGACGACCCGGTGTGCGTCCGCAGCGACGTCATCCGTGGGACTGTTGCGGGCGTGGCCGGCCGTCGTGCTGAGAATGGGGTGGTAGTGCTCGGCCTGTGTGCCATTCGGACCGGACATCACAACCCAAGCCGGCTCGTTGCTCAGCGTGCGGTCCTCGTCATAGTCGTCGTAGCCGAGAACGTGTTTGCTCTCAGCAGTACCGGTCGAGTGTCTGCTCATCACAACGGTCCGATGTCCATAGGCGATGGTCTCGAGCACGAAGTGAAAGACCACGTCATTGGTATTCAACTCCCCGAACGCCGCCTCGAGCGTGTCGTCGATTCCATCGAACTCGACCGACGGAACGCCGTCGAAGCCTGCTCCGGCCGAATATGTCGGCGCGTCCAACGACACGTCGGCGACCAGCTCGATCCCGGCAACCTCGTCAGGCCACGACTCGACCGCGTCCCCGTCGCCCATATTCAACGAGCGAGCATCGAACAGGAAGTGCACATCGTCCACGGCGTAGACGCCTGGCAGCAGCAGCTCGAAGGCCGCAACGCCAACGTGATCGACGCTGGTCGTGGTCGCCTCCGCAACCGTCACCACCTGGGCGCCGTTCATCGTGGTCAGCACATGGCCTGGAGGGGCAATCACCGCCAACGCAGCGTCGCCGACCGGTACATCCGTAAACGTGAACTCACCGTTCCCGTTGGTTGCCACGGACCACTCACCACTCAGCGCATCCGTCATTGATACCTCCACGCCGCCCAATCCGAGCTCCCCTACATCGAGCACCCCGTCAGCGTCACCGTCGGCGAACACGAAACCGGCGACTCCGCCGGTCGCCACCGGAACCGGTTCATAGCCCACGGGGTCAGCGAGCACCGTGGCGCCCTCAGTCACCAGGAGTGTTTGGACGTCGTTCGATGTAGTGACCGCATGACCTGCAGGTGCGGCGACGGTCACGGTCGCATCCCCCACAGGCACATCCGTGATCAGGAACTCGCCGTTCTCGTCGGTTGCCGCGTACCACTCGCCACCCATGGCATCCGTCAGCGCCACCGCCACGTCCGCCAGGCCAACCTCGTCGGATCCCATTTCGCCGTCACTATCGGCGTCGGCGAACACGAGTCCGGCAAGGTCACCAGCATGCACCGGTTCATCCCCAGTCACCAGAATGGCGTCGGCATAGGTGTCAAACAGCCCGTCCGGATTGACGATCGTGAGGTTCCTCAGCCCCGCCGGGGCCGACAGTTCGGCGGTGACCGAAAGACGGAGCCGACTCCTCCGATTCGAGAGCACCGTTGCCGTAACGCCGTCACCCGAGAACGTCACAGCAGCCGGATCGTCAACGCCTGAGACGGACACGTCATAGGTCCGAGATTCGCCTGGATCGATCGTCTGATCCTGGCTCAGGATGGACAAGATCTGAGGCGGAATCCCGGGGTCCGCGGGCGCCATACTGGGCACGGCCAGCAACAACATCATGGCCACAACACTGAGCGACGCCCCGCCAAGAGCGTCTCCGCACCCTCTCCTCTGCATGCCGGCACCGTATCGCGACATCCTCTCCGCTCGCTCACCGGGCAGGCAACGGGCGGCGGTGACTATCGGTTCGGCGACATTCCGGGATAGCTTCGGCTTGCTGCGCCGTTGGGTCGGCGATGGCCAGGAAGAGCAGCGCACGAGATCGAGAGCGCAAACGCCAAGAGGCGGAAGAGCGCCGCCGCAGGGAAGAGCGTCAACAGCGCGCCAAGGCGATCGGGATTGGAGCCGCCATCGTTGTCGGCATCGTGCTCGCGCTGGTGGCGCTCTGGCCCGAGCCGTCCACGGGCGACACGTCCCGCGAAGCGTGGGATCTGCCACAGCTCGATGGAGAGGGTCGGGTCGCGCTGGCCGACTTCGAAGGCACGCCGACCGTCGCCGCCTTCTTCGCCTCATGGTGCACCGTTTGTGAACAGGAGGTTCCCGAGTTGCTTGCGCTCTCCCAGCAGCTCGGCGACGCCGTCGACTTCGTCGGCATCAACAGCCAGGACAACGGCCAGGGTTTGGGCGATGCCGAGAAATGGGGCATAGCCGGCGAGTGGCCCCTGGCCCGCGACATCGGCAACGGCAACGGCAGCTCGCTCTCGGTCCAGACCTTCGGCGCCCGTGGTTCGCCGACCAACGTCATCTACAACGCCGCCGGCGAGGTGGTCCACGTCCAGCTCGGCGGCATCAGTGCGGCCGACCTGTTGCGACTGCTCGACGAGCTGACCGAGCTCGAGGCCTGAACCCGACACGCCGGCATATGCGCCGTCGTGAATCTGCATCAGCCCGCTGGTTCGGAAGCCTCTACGTTGCCGTTCGTCGCCTTTGATCCAATGCGTGGGAGAAAGATCAGGCCTGACGCTGCCCTCTGCGAGATGAAGCGCGCCCGGCTGCGTTGTGACCGCCGCATCCTCCCCAAGGAGTGCAACATGCAGAAACGCATCGCCTCGATCGGCGTGATCGTCGTTGGCGCCGTGATGATCATCTCGGTGTTCACCGCCGACCTCTTCACGGTGGCCCCGGCATTCGAGGATCTCACCGATGGATTTCGGGATACGGTCATGACGCAGGAGTCGGTCGATCAGGCGCGTGCGGATCTCGCTGGGCTCGAAGCGGTTTCGGTCGAGTTCGAGACGGTCGTGGCACCGACGCTGGCGGGCGCGTTGGAGATGGATGCTGCAACCTTTGCCGGGTTCATGCAGTCGGAGTTTCCGGCCGTCGCTGCCGGAGCAGACGCGCTGCCGGCAATCACCGCCCAATTCTCCGACGTCATGAATCTGATCGAGAGCGAGATCGACAACTTCAACAAGGCCGACGAGATCCCGACCGACAGCCTTCCGGCCACGACGGTGCCGTGGGCCATCGCCATCCTGGGCGTCATCGCCATCGTGATCGGCGGGTTCATGCTTGTCGGATCGCGCAGCGCAGCGATCACCGCGCTCGTGGTTGGCCTGCTGGCCGTCGGCGGCACGGTTGTGTTCTCGCTTGTCGACAAGTCGAACGCGGCAGACGACATGAACGAAGCCTTCAAGCCGGCCTACACCGAGGAGCTCGTCACCCAGAGCCAGGCGGCCCTGGTGGTCATGGGTGCGATGGGCACGGAGATGCAAACCGTCATGGTGCCGGCGCTTGCCGAGCAGCAAGGCATGACGATTGAGCAGATGCAAGGGTTCATGGCCGACACGTTCCCCGCGACTTCGGCCGTGTTGCAGGAGATGCCGGCCGCCATGGAGCGATTCACCGGCATGGTGACCGCGTTCGACGAGCAACTCGGCAACTACGACACCATCAAAAACACAGCGCTCACACCCGTTGCGTGGACGATCACCATCGGGGGCCTGGTGATGGCGCTCTTCGGCCTGTGGGTGCTCGTCGCCCGCAAGTCCGACAGTGAGCAGCCGGCGAAGCCCGCCAGGAAGCCCGACATGTCGGGCGCAGCGACCTGACCCACCGTCGCACGAGCTGGAGGCGGTCCGTTGGACCGCCTCCTCTCGCGTGCTGAGTAGGGTGCGGCGTCCGACGCAGGCATGGAGCATCGATGGCAGAGGACACCGCAGCCGAGAAGAATGGCAAGAAGCCGGAGCCGCCTCCGCACCACGAGGACACGTTCAGCGAGACGACGCACACGGTCACCATCGCCGGCCAGACGATCGACTACACGGCGACCGCGGGTCACATGGTCGTCAAGGAAGAAGAAGGCAAGAAGCAGGCTTCGTTCTTCTCGGTCTCCTACGTTCGCAACGACGTTGAAGATCGCCGCAACCGACCGGTGATCTTCTCCTTCAACGGCGGACCGGGTTCCTCATCGGTGTGGCTCCACCTCGGTGCGTTCGGCCCCCGTCGTGTGGTCCTCGAGAATGACGGCATGCCGGTGCGCCCACCGGGACGCTTGATCGACAACGTCTACGGGATTCTCGATGTGGCCGACTTGGTCTTCATCGACCCGGTGAGCACCGGCTACAGCAGGGCCATTCCCGAGGAGGAAGCGAAGAACTTCCACCACTTCACGAAGGATCTCGAGTCCGTTGGCGAGTTCATCCGCCTGTGGCTCGCTCGCAATCACCGCTGGGCCTCGCCCAAGTTCCTCGCCGGCGAGTCCTACGGCACCACACGCTCCGCCGGTCTCGCCGGTCATCTGCTCAAACGCCACGGCCTGTACTTCAACGGGTTGATCCTCGTCTCGTCGATCCTCAACTTCCAGACGACCGGATTCGACCGCGACACGTGGACGTTCCGGCGAGGCAACGACCTCCCCTACGCCGTCTTCCTTCCCACATACGCGGCTACCGCCTGGTACCACGGCAGGGTCGCAGAGCGCTACCGCACCATGCCGCTGGCCGATTTCGTACGTGAGGTGGAGCAGTTCGCCGCCAACGAATACACGCTGGCGCTCTTCGCTGGGAACCGCCTCACCGCAGCGCAACGGACTGAGCTCATCGAACGGCTGGCGGACTACACCGGACTGAGCGAGAGGTACGTCGAGCAGTCCGATCTCCGCATCGAGATCCTCAGGTTCTGCAAGGAGCTCCTCCGAGACGAGGGGCGAACCGTCGGGCGCATCGACAGCCGCTACACGGGCATCGACCGCCTGCGCACAGGCCACATGATCGAGAGCGACCCGAGCATCGATGCCACCATGGGGGTGTACACGTCGGCGCTCAACGACTACGTGCGCGGCGACCTGGCGTACGAGAGCGACCTCCCCTACGAGATCCTCACGGACCGCGTCCACCCGTGGGACTACGAGGACTTCAAGAACGCCTACGTGGACGTCTCCGAGACGCTGCGGGAGACCATGTCGCGCAACCCGTTCATGAAGGTCTACGTCGGCAACGGCTACTTCGACCTGGCGACCCCCCATTTCGCCACGGAGTACACCTTCGCTCATCTGGGTCTCGACGAGGAACTCCGTGAGAACGTCACCATGGCGTACTACGACGCAGGGCACATGATGTACGTGCATCTCGATTCGCTCGCAGCGATGCGGGACGACATCACCGCCTTCATCGAATCGGCCACTGGGCCCTGAGACAAGTACGATTCGGCGCCAGCCCGCGTAGCTCAGGGGATAGAGCAACTGCCTCCTAAGCAGTAGGTCGCACGTTCGAATCGTGCCGCGGGCGCCCAAGCCGCGCTCGAGGTTCGCCGCAGTTGGCGGCCCTCCCGACCTAAGCTCCCGCGATGCGCATCCCCCCGGCCCGGTGGGTGGCGATCGGCGGGACCGTCTGCATCTCGTTCTCCGGGATCTTCGTCGCCCTCTCCGGGGTTTCTCCCGTCACGTCTGCGTTCTTTCGGATCGCTTACGCAATGCCACTCCTGCTGGCGATCGGCTGGTACTTCCGCCGCGACGACCCCCGCAGCACGCGGCAGCGCTGGGGCGCGTTTGCCGCTGGAGTGTTTCTCGGTATCGATCTGTTCTTCTTCCACAGCGCCATCGACCGCATCGGCGCCGGCTTGGCGACCGTTGCGGTTCACACCCAGGTGATCTTCGTCGGGCTGCTGAGCTGGCTCTTGTATCGCCATGTGCCGACGCAGCGCACCCTCACGTTCGGCGGTGTGATCTTCCTCGGCGTCGCCCTGCTCTCGGGCCTCGGCCGGTCGGATGCGTTTGGCGACGATCCGGTCACGGGCGTGCTCATGGGGCTGGCAGCCGGGGTCACGTACGCCGCCTTCTTGATCACGATCCAGGCTGCCAATCCCCGTGGCGCGGGGCCGGCGGCAAGGGTACTGGCCGATGCGTCGTGGGGCACGCTTGCGGTGACCGGAGCCATCGGGCTCCTCACCAACACGTTGGAGATTGCACCGAGCTGGCCCGCACACGGCTGGCTCATTGCGCTGGCACTCCTGATACAGATCGCAGGCTGGGCGTCGATCACCTACGCCCTCCCCCGGCTGCCTGCCCTCACGGTCTCCGTCATCATCCTCGGCCAGCCGATGCTGGCGGTCGTGTGGGGCTGGATCTTCCTCGACGAGCGCCTCTCGTCGACGCAAGCCGTCGGGGTCGCCCTCGTCGTCGTCGGCCTGGCCGCCGTAAACACACAGCGGGAGATGGTCCGGGCCGGATGAGGACCGTGCGGGTTCACCGCCCTTCGGAAACTCCCGACTTCGTCGAGGGGAGACGAGAGCGGTCCTCACCCACGAAGTGCGGCGGGTGGCCCGGAACGAAGCGGAGCGACGGATCGGGCCACCTCGTCGACGAAGACCAGACCAACCGTCACGTGGCCGTCGGGAACAGGCCGGGGAGTCGGCGGAAGAACTGGGAGCGAGTGAGGACGTCATCCGCGCCGAGTGCACCCGCAGCGGCCTGGGCGTGGTCGTCGACGTGTGGGCCGAACGCGATCACGCGGGCCGGAAGAGTGGACAGTGTGCGAATGGCGTCCAAGGCAGCGGGATGCTGCAGGTCGACGAGCACGATCGCCGGCGGTCCCGCGGCCACGCCGCCGGCCAGCGCCGCCGGATTGCGCCAGAGCGCGATCTCATAGCCTGCCGCGCCGGCAGCCGCTTCGATCCTGGCTCGGTCCATGAGGTTGCTTCCGAACAGTGCGACACGGACGCCCGCCGGTGCCGGTCCTGGGCGAGGCACCATGCCCGCGATCGTTTCCGCCCGCGCCAGGCCCCACGCCACGTGAGCCTTCCACGCATCGTCTCCCAGGTCGCGTGAGGTGGCCGGTGCGATACCGAACACGTCTCCGGGCAGCGCATCGCGCTCCATCCCGGACCGCGCTTCCGGGACACCGCCGAGCGCAAGGGTGCGTTGCGTCGGGCCGAGCAACGCCTCGCGAAACAGCTCGAGTGGCAAAGCCGACTGCTGTCGAGCGGCGGTCTCCGCCCACCGGCCGAACCCAGCCTCGAGGTCTCGTCGTGAAGCCTCGATCGAGATCGCCAGCTCGTGGTGGTTGCCAACGAACGGGCCAAGCCGGACGGCGACATACTCGGGAAATGCCGCCACGAAAGCCGCGGCCACCTGGCGGCATCGTGCGGCGTAGTTCACAGCGTCCATCGCACGAGCATACGATCGCCTTGGCCCACGACGAACGTAGAGTCGGGTCTCACACCGCAAACAAGAGGGTTCGCATGCGCAAAACTCTGCTGGTCGCCGCCGTGATGATGCTGCTCACGACGGCGTGCCGCGCCGAAGCCAACTTCCTGGTCGACGTCGCCGAAGACGGCTCGGGGACGGTAACGGTTGAATTCGGCCTCGACGATGAGCTCCAGGAGCTCCTCGAAGGCTTCGGCGGTGGCACGGAGGATCTGTTTGCCCAGGTCCCGGACGGGCAAGACCTCGAAACCCGTACCGAAGGCGACATGACCTACTTCTTCACCTCCGAGGCGTTTTCCGATCCCGAGGGGCTGGAAGAGGCCGCCGGCGTCGTTGAGGACGCCGATGCGTCGTTCGAGGAGTTCGAGGTTGCCGTCGACGACGGTGCTGCGACGCTCAACGCCATCATCGAGACGCCCAACGCCACGGAAGCACTGGAGGGTCTCGGCGGCGATGCGCTCGGCGGCTTCGATCTCGCCGGCGACTTCTTCACGTCGAGCCTGGTGGTGTCGCTTCCCGGCGAGCTGGTCGAAACCAACGCAGACGAGATCCTGGCGGATGGCCGACTCAGGTGGGACATTCCCCTGAGCGGCGGAACCGTCGTGGTGCAAGCCGAGACCGAATCCGCAGGCGGTGGAGTTCCGTGGGGACTGATCGGCGGAATCGCCGGTGCGGTGCTCGTCATTGGCGGGCTGATCTGGCTGTCACAGCGCCGCAACCGCTCCTCCGTGTCGGCCGTCGAATCCACCGCTCAGCCGGCACCGCCGAAGGACGTCTTCGATACGCAGGACACCACCAGCGACGGCGACGGCCTCATCCGCTGACCGGCCGGTCCTCACTCGTGCCGGGTTCCGGGGCGGCATCCGGCGTCGCTGGCGGCGTATCTCTGATCGGCGGCGGCGCAACGCTCGCCGATGGTGGTTCCGGCCTCGTCGCCGTGTCACCGCCTTGGGAGGGTGTCGCCGCGGCACCCGCCACGCCACCGACGGTTCCTGCGGCCTTGCGGCGCCGCGGCACCATGGGCTCGTACGGACCCTCGGCGATGAGGGCCTCGCTCGCCTCCTCCCAGGATTGTGCGAGCACTCGAGTACGCCACAGGTGGCCGGCGATGATCTTGATCGATGCGGTGACCGGCACGGCCAGCAAGACGCCCCAGAGGCCGCCCAATGCGCCACCCAAGATCAGGACGAGGATCACGACCGCAGGATGGAGCCGGACCGTGGCCCGCAGCACCGTGGGACTCACGAAGTTGTTGTCGATCTGCTGAACGCCGAACGCAACAAACGCCGCCCACGCCGCCGTGGTCACCGAGCCGGTGACGAGGCCGACCATCACGCCCAACGCACCACCTACCCAGGGACCAACGAACGGGATGATGTTCAGGAACCCGGCGATCATCCCGATGATGAGCCAGAAATCAAGACCGATGATCCAGAAGCCGAAGCTGGTCAACACCCCCACGATCAACGCCACGAGCAACTGGCCGCGCAAGAACCCGCCGACCGCCGTTCCCAACTGACGCGATACGTGCACCACCTCATCGCGCTGGCTGATGGGGATCAGCCCCTCTGCCTGCTCTCGCACGCTGGGTAGGTCGATGAGAATGTAGAAAGCGATCACTGGAGCCAGGAAGAACACCAGGATCGCCTCGAGAACGCCCGAAGTGAACGCCCCGAGCCGGTCGAAGGCGGCATTGAAGATCTGGTCCTGATTCTCCGGATCGTTGAAGAACGCTTCGAGCTCCTCGTACGTCCACAGCTCGGCGTTGAAGCCAAAGGAGTCGATGATGTCTTCGATCTGCGCAGCCGAGTCCGCGTAGATCTCAGGGAAGTTCTCCGTGAGCTCGGCTGCCTGAGCGCTGATGCTCGGGAAAACGAGGAAGCCAAGCAGGGTGAGCCCCCCGATGAGCAGGAGGAATCCGATGAATGTCCCGGCGATGCGGGGGATCTTGTGTCGCGCCATCCGCGTCACGATGGGATTGAGAAGGTAGATCAGCGCCGTGGAGACGACGACGGGCGCCAGCAACACACGCGTCTGCAACAGCAGCCAGATGAAGATGTACAGGACCACGGCCACGCCGACGATGCTCCACGCCACGCGACCGGTCCGCACGGCGACATCGCCGAGGCGAGTCTCGGCCGGCGCCCGCCGCCTCGAAGCGTCTGGTTGTGGATCCGGGTCTAGCACTGCAGCCCGACGTTAGGCGCAGATCGAGGTCGCGCCCAGCAACTCAGCCGGCGCCGTCGCCGCCGACACGGCGAGCCATCGAGTCCAGGCGCTCCTTGCGCATCTTTCGCAAGCGGTGCACCACGAGCGGCGAGTAGCGCGCTGCCTCGTCGTCATCCATCAAGCGCCGCAACGACTGGTAGTACCGGGTTGCGCTCATGTCGAGGTATTCACGCACCGCACGGTCCTTCGGGCTGGGGTACAGCCACCACGAACCTTCGAAGTCGAGCACGCTGCGGTCTCTCTCAGTCAGCATGGCCCCACGGTATTCCAAGGGTGTGACAGAAACGCGGATTTCGCGATCCGGCGCCTCCATCGCGAGGCGCGGCCGCGCCGTGGCGATGGGACAATGGAACCGTCATGACTTCGGCACCGACCCGGGAGCGGAGCAGACGGGAGACTGCCTGGTTCGTTGCCGCGCTGGCCGGTGCGCTTCTCGTCTACAACAGCACCGCCCAGCTCGTCCCTGGCTACAACGCCGCATACGTGCCGATGAACTTGCTCGCAACGGGTGGCGTGCTCTTCATCGGGCTGCATTTCGGGCTGTCGACCGGCGAGATGGGTCTCGCCCGACAACACGTCCGCACCGGTGCAGTTTGGGGGCTGGTGATCGTCGTCCTCGCCGCCCTCGTGCTCGCCATGGCCGTTGCCATCTCGCCGCTGCGTCCTCTCCTCGACGATGAGCGCATGGCCGGAATCGGTCCGGGCCTCGTGGCGTACCGCACCCTGGTACGGATTCCGCTCGGCACTGCGCTCTTCGAAGAGGTTGCCTTCCGCGGCGCGTTGTTGGGAGCCTCGTTGCGCTTGGCATCCCCCGTGACGGCGGCACTGGCCAACAGCGTGGTCTTTGGGCTGTGGCACATTCGACCGGCGCTCGACCTGCTCGACGCCAACGGCCTGGGGAGTGGGGGTGCAAGCCGCCTTGGCCTCATGATCGGCGCGATCGGGTTGACGGCGGCTGCTGGCTGCTTGTTCTGCCTCCTGCGGCTCCGCAGCCGGAGCTTGCTGGCGCCGTTGCTCGCCCATGTCGGCATCAACTCGCTGGCGGTTCTCGCCGCCTACTCGGTCACGGGCTGACTACTCGGGTCCAGAAAGATCGAGAAACCCTGGACACGTCGACTCGGATCGCGAGAAGCTGGCGGGACACGAGCCCGCAACCGCCGGTCAGCCATGGTCGTACTGCTGATCATCATCACGGCCCTCGCAGGCACGACGCTCGTAGGGACCGTCGTGTGTTGCCAAAAGCGGCGATGGGGCTACGCACTGGGCGGTCTCATCGGTGTGACGGTGAGCGGCCACCTCGCCGTGGCGGCCATCGTTGCAGGCATCGACCGTCACTCAGGGGACGTAGCGCGCGCCACATCGGCGCTTTGCGTCGTGCTCTCGACCTCGATCGCAATCACTTGGGTTGGTGCCCGCAACCCGGCGCAACCGGGCTCTCTCTGGGCGCGTCACCACTGGGTGGATACGACTGGTTCCGGTGGCGATCGGATGCAGGTCGCCGGCTGACACCACGGCAGGATTCCGATACGTGCTGCGAGCGACGGCAAGGCGAGATACGCTTCCGCGCACAGGGTCGGGACCGTACTGTCGTGGGCCCCGGCCTTCGCCGGAGCGGATGAGCCGAGGGTTTGGCTCCGCTGCGAAGCGCATCACGACGGCTGCGCGGGGCCAGCGGACGGTTCACCTCGTCCGACGGTGCACCTGTCGAGACCGTGGCGGTGATCGTGCGCGACGCCGCCGGAGTTGTAGTCGACGTCAGCGATGAAAGCTGCACGGTCCGTTCGAGCGCCGACCGTCCGCCGACCGTCCAGATCGAGTGCATGGTCGATGCTGTGGCGCTCGGACTCGCCGAAACCATCACGTGGACCGTGGAACTGCACCGCGCCCCCGTGTGGACATCGCCTCCGGTCGGCACACGCTGCAGCGAGGAGGACGCTCCAGAGCAAACCGAGGTCATCCAGCCGCAACCGATCGATGAACACCCGGTTGGCGAAGTCGATGCTCCCGAGGCCCCACACCCGGTTGAGCCCGCGCCTACAACGGACGAGGTTCCGGTGGTGGCCCCAGCCGTAAAGGCGCCAACGGCAGAAGGGGTTGGAGGAATCGTCCCACCCATTGGCGGGATCACTTCTCCCGAGCCGGTACCCGAGACGGCGAGGCAATCGGTCGCACCGACTCCACCTGTCGGATCCGTTGCAGCGCCGACTCAAGCGGGTCCGGCCGCTAAACCGCTCGTACAGGAGGAATTGCCGCTGACCGGAAGCGGACCTCGAGTGGTTTGCGCTCGGGGGGGGTCTGATGGTCGCATCCGGCGCGGCATTGGTTCAGAGGAGCCGGCCCCGCCGGCGAGCCCACTGATGTCACCGGGCGATGGTGCAGGACATTGGCCCGCCCTGCGCCATCGCCATGCGCCGTGACCGTGGGTTGCCCGAGACGATTCAGCTTCCGGCGAGCGCTACGACGATCACCAGGACCGCAAGGACCGCATAGCCGACCAGAATCCGCGGCGTCGCCATCTGGCTCAGCATCGTCCGGACTCCCGTCCAGACGTTCGAGTCGGCCGCACGTGCTGCCGGAACCAGTGTGTCGATGACCCGGGGCCCGTCGTAGCCCGAAAGCGACCGCAGGTAGTCCTCGACCTCGAATCCCCGCTGTCTCGCCTGGCGTTCCGCAGCCGAGTAGACCGCTTCGAGCAGCAAGAACATCAGACCCGAAAGCGATGCGATGAAGCCGTAGGCAAGGCCGCTGAAAGCGATCTGATCGGACAGATAGGCGATGGCCAGGCCCGCCTGGAGCGTTACCAGCCAGTTCCGCACCAGCGTGCGCGTGCGCTCCTGTCGAGCGATGACCTCGTGGACCATTTTCAGTTCTTCAAGCGCAAGTTCGGAACCCTGCACGTCCGCCCTTTCCTGGTCCCGCCCGGCGAGACGATTCGGTGCCGTACATGCACCAGATCTCGAGGAGCTGGCGGCGGGACTCGAACCCGCGACCTGCTGATTACAAATCAGCTGCTCTGGCCATCTGAGCTACGCCAGCGAAGGTCTCAGCTTATCCAACCGCGGACGCGCGCAATCTCAAACATCGCAAGGGATGCCGCCACGGAGGCGTTGAGGCTCTCGATGTCACCGACCATTGGGATTCGCACGGTCTGGTCCAGCAAATCCCCGGCGAGCCGGGAGACACCGGTCCCCTCGGCACCGATGACGAGCGCGACTGGCTCAGTCAGCAATGGCAACCCCAGCAACGAAGTCTCCGCCGCACCGTCGAGGCCCACCAGCCACACGCCCGCCTTGCGCAGCCGTCGCAGCGCGTCCGCCACCGACCCAACGACGGCGACCTTCACCACCTCGAGCGCACCAGCCGCCGCTTTGAACGCAGTCGCCCCGACGGGCGCAGCGCGCCGCTCCGGCACGACCAGCGCAGGGATGCCGGCGGCGAGCGCCGTACGGGCCATGGCGCCGACGTTCCTCGGGTCCTGAATCCGGTCGAGGACGACGAGCGCCGCGGGGTCGGCTGCTCGCATCGCATCGTCGAGGGACACCGACCGGATCGGACGACAGGTGGCAATGACACCTTGCGGCGCTTCCGTGATCGCATCCTCGCGGGCGTCCTCGACCTGCTGAACCGTCGCTCCCCGCTGTTCGGCCAGCGCCGTCAAGGATCGGTAGTTGTCGTGACGAAGCCGTTGCCGCTCGACGATGAGGTGCGTGACGCGTCCGGCGGCAGCTGCCGCCGCCACGGCATGGAGCCCCTCGACCCTATCGCCGATGCCAGCGGGCGCCGTCACGCACGTCCTCGATCGTGATGCCGATCTCGGCGAGGCCGCTGCGGATCGCATCGGCGGTATCCCAATCTCGCTCCTGTCGCGCCAACGACCGTAGCGCAATCAGCTCGTCGACAACGGCATCGGGAGCATCGGCTGCGGCGCCAAACTGCTCGCCCAACGCCTGAATCGGCGCTGCGAGATCGTCCAATGACTGCAGCTCTTCGAGGAGCCCGAAAAGACCGAGGACCTGGTCGAACGCCGCTACGAGGGCATCGGCATCCTCGCCCGCATCAAGCCTTCGATTTCCTTCCCGGACGGCCTCGAACACGACACCGAGCGAACCCGCGGTGTCGAAGTCGTCGTCCATCAGCGCCATGACGCGCCCCATTGCTTCGGGGTCGGGCGATGCGGCGACGGGCCCCGGGCGGCGGCGGCGGAACGACCACAGCCGCTCCAAGGAGGCTATGGCGTCCTGGATGGCCTCCTCGCTGAAGTCGAGTGGCTTGCGATAGTGCGTTCGGAGGTAGAACAGCCGAACGGCCTGGGGCGGGTAGAGGTCCAGGGCCTCGATGAGGTCGACGACGTGACCGGTCGACTTGGACATCTTCTCGCCCTTGAGGTTCACCAGGCCGTTGTGCAGCCAGTACCGAGCGAATCGCTCACCGAGCGCTCCTTCAGCTTGGGCGATCTCGTTCTCATGGTGAGGAAAGATCAGATCGGTGCCGCCCGCATGAATGTCGAAATCGAGCCCGAGGTACTTGTTCGCCATCGCTGAACATTCGATGTGCCAGCCGGGACGACCCTCCCCCCACGGCGAGGCCCAGCACGGCTCATCAGGTTTGGCCGCCTTCCACACGGCGAAGTCGAGCGGGTCACGCTTGTGCTCGCCGGGTTCGATACGGGCACCCGAGACCAAGTCATCGATGTTCCGGCCCGACAACTTTCCGTAGCCCTCGAGCGTGCGCACCGCGAAGTAGACGTCACCGTTCGCCTCGTAGGCGTGGCCGCGCTCGATGAGCGTGGTGATCATGGCGATCATCTCGGGGATGTGCTCTGTGGCTCGAGGTTCGATGTCGGGGGGTTGGACACCCAGTGTTCGGTAGGCACCGGAGAACGCCCGAGCAAACTGATCGGCGAGCTCGGCGGCCGGCACGCCCTCCTCCTTCGCCGCAGCGATGATCTTGTCCTCGACGTCGGTGACGTTCTGCACGTACGTCACGTCGAAGCCACGCCAGGAGAGATAGCGGCGAATGACGTCGAATGCGACAGCGGCGCGGCCGTGCCCGAGATGCGGTCGAGCCTGCACGGTGGGTCCACACACGTAGATTCCGACCTTGCCGTTGTCGCGTGGCTGGAACGGCTGGAGGGCGCGACCGAGCGTGTTGAACACCTGCATGGCGGGAGATGCTACCGGTGATTGCGAGACTGCCGGTTGAAGGTAGGGTCCGGGTCGTGTCGAGCGACCTTCATCCGCTGATCTTGGGCCACCGTGGTGCATCGGTGTCGGCTCCGGACAACTCCCTGCAGGCGTATTCCCTTGCCGTGGCCGCCAACGCCGACGGCATCGAGCTGGACGTTCGCCGGACGGCCGACCATGCGATGATCCTGCACCACGACGCGGCGGCGGATCCGCCGGGCCGTTTTGTCGACCTCACGTTCGACGAGATTCGCGCGTCCGCGCCAGAGGTGCCAACGCTCGACGAGATGCTGGCAGTCACCGGAGATCTGCTGCTCGATGTCGAGATCAAGAACTCCGAGCGCGACCCCGACTTCGATCCAAACCATCGCCTCGCCGACCAGGTCGTGGCGTGGATCCAAACGCACGAGCTGCACGCCCGCTCGATCGTGTCCTCGTTCAACTGGGACACCGTCGCTCGAGTGCGCCTGCTCGACCCGCTGATACCCACGGGCCAGCTCATCGCAGGTCTCGGGACGATGGAGGGGCAGGTTGCGGCCGTGGCGGCCAGGGGGCACGAGTGGATCCTGCCGGCCAACCCAATGCTGGGCACGAACCCGGCCGAGCAGATCGCCATCGCCCACGCTCAGGGTCTCCGAGTGATGGTGTGGACCGTCGACGACCCGGAGCGCATGGTCGAGCTCGCGGCGGCCAACATCGATGGCATCATCACCAACGATCCGGCGCTCGCTCACGACACGCTGGCCCGCTAGCGCACGTCAGGTGCGGGTCGTCAGCATCACCACCGCAATCGCAGCGATACCTTCGTCGCGACCCAGGAAGCCAAGATGGTCCGTGGTCGTCGCCTTCACGGATACTGCCTCGCTCGGCACCCGGAGGACCGCGGCGAGGTTGGCACGCATCTGGTTGCGCAGTGGGGAAACCCGCACGGTTTGTGCGAGCACCGTGACATCAACATTGGCGGCGTGCATGCCAAGACCGTCCAGACGACTGACGATCGTTGCGAGGAGACCCATCGAGTCGGCGTCCTTCCACTGCGGATCGCTCGAGGGGAAGAATTCCCCCAGGTCACCCAGCGCAGCCGCCCCCACCAACGCATCGGCCACGGCGTGGGCGATCACGTCGCCGTCCGACGTCGCTGCGACTCCGCGGTCCTCGGCGGCCACGACGCCGGCGAGCACCACCCGTCCGGTCGGGGTGAAGGCGTGAACGTCGATCCCTTGTCCGACTCTCATCGGTGCCGTCTCAGGACTCGACGGGCTCGTCAACCTTCGGCAATGCCTTGTCGAGCCGGCGGACTGCCTCTTCCTCGTCGAGCTTGAGCGCAAAGCCCAATTCGCTGACGATGATCAGGCGGGCCTTGGCGAGCATGCGTTTGAGCGCCGGTGAGATGCCCTTCACCTGCTGTGCGTAGGTGAGATCCCGCACCACCTCGGCCACCTGGAAGATGTCTCCGCTGTTGATCTTCTCGGTGAGGAGCTTGTACCAGCGGGACCAGTTGGAGCCGGCTTCTTGCGGCTCGTCACGGAACGTGGCGAACACCTTCTTCGCCACCGTCGTGGAGATCACGGGCCGAACCCCGAGTTCGAGTGCCTTGTCCACCGGGACGCGCACGATCAACTGATCGGTCGCCACCTCGAGCACGTAGTAGTCCTGGCGCTCGCCGGCGAACTCGATCTTCTCGGTCTTGACGATCGTCGCCGCACCGTGGTGCGGGTAGACGACCTTGTCGCCAGTCTTGAACGGCGCCTTGGCCTTCTTGGAGCGCGGCTTCGCCGGTGCGTCGGCTTTGTCAGCTGCGCTCGCCTTGGCGGTGCTCTTCTTGGCAGGTGCCTTCTTCGCCGCAGGCGTCTTCGCAGGCGTCTTCGCAGGCGTCTTCTTGGCCGCCGGCTTCTTCGCCGTTGCTGCCGAAGTCTTCTTGGTCGTGCTTTTCTTCTCAGCCACAGGACGTCCGGGGTCGTTGGGAGGGGAGCATTGTAGGCGGAAGGGCGCCGCAGCTAATCCGGCAGGACAAACGGTGTTCCGTGTTGTTGCAGCCTGTCGAGATAGTTGCGCAGATGTTGTGCCCGCGCCGGGCCGACGCCGTCGACCTGAGCCAACTCAGCCGTGGTCGCCGACAGCATCTTGTTCAGCGTCTTGAAATGCCCAATCAGGGCGGCTTGCACGGACTCCGGGAGTCGAGGCACCGCAGCCAGCGCGCGCACTCCGCGGGCGCGGCACGCATCGTCAACGGGGCCCAGCCCGAGGGCGTCCGCCACGACATCGACGTCGTGCAGATCCTCGGTTCGGATCTTCGCAAGGCGTGGCGTGACCGCCGCGGTTCGGGAGCGACGCTTGACGTAGTCCTGGTAGGTCAATTCAGCGAGTTCGTCGACGCCGTCGAGCAGGTCGGCCGCCTGCACCGAGATGAGGTGGCCGTCTCCACCCAATTCGACGAGCGTCCGTTCGAGATCCTTGCCGAGCCGGTTGACCAATTCGGCGCGCTGCAGCACGTGAGCGACGTCGCGGATCGTGACCGTGTCGTCGACCTCCAGTCGGGTCAGCCGGTCCTCGGCATGCTGCAACCTGCGGCGCAGCCGCTCGAGCGAGCTCAGGCTCTGATTGCCCTCGGCGTGCAGGACCGTTGGGCTGCGGAGTGCGTAGCGAGAGTCGCCGGTGAACACGACGGCGACCCTCACGCCTTCCTCACTGATGGCAAGCACGGGGAAGCCCGTCTGCTTTGCGAGCCGCTCGGCCGTGCGAAACCGTGTGCCCGTCTCCGACGTGGCGATTGAGGAATCGGGAATGAAGTGGACGTTCGCCCGCAGGATCTCGCTCGCATCCTCGGTGACCACGATGCCCGCATCCATCTTGGCCAGTTCGGCGAGACGTTGTGCGGTGAACTTGGCGTCCCGCAAGATGAAGCCGCCGCTCGAGACGGCATCGGCCTTCCGGCCGGAGGCCAGCAGCACGAGGGCCCCGGTTCCTTGGCGCACGACGAGCTCGGCAGCCGTACGGAGCGGAGTGCCCGGCGCAAAACGACGAAGGATGTTGAGGGGGTCCGCGGACCGAGGCGCGTTCACGCTCCTGGAGGCTACTCGAACCACTACTCATGTTGCGCCTTCCAGGACCGGTTTGCGTTGCGACGGGCCGTTGCCTGTGACGCGTTGCGTGTGCAGCCCCGCAGTGGCCAACGCTGCGTCGATCCGCCGGGCGCCGCCGCCCGTAACCAGCCGGCCAACCGAAAAACGCTCGGCCTCGCGACGACGTCGCTCCTCGTGCGGAACGGCTCGTACCTCACCGGCGAGACCGATCTCGCCGAAGGCGGCCACGGCGCCCACCGGAAGCCCAAGGCGCGACGAAGCGATCGCAAGCGCCACGGGAAGATCGGCCGCGGGGTCGCGCAACGTCAGCCCGCCGACGACGTTCACGTAGATGTCGTGTTCCGCACACGACACCCCGGCGTGTCGCTCGAGTACGGCCACGATCTGGTGGACGCGAGCGGGCTCCACGCCTTTGACGCTGCGACGAGGCTGCGGAGTGGACGAGG
>DATHZQ010000134.1:0-12658 GCA_035458525.1 Acidimicrobiia bacterium | reverse complement strand
CCCCGCTTGCGGGGGAAGGTACCGCAGACGGAGCGCAGCGGAGTCTGGGGTAGGGGGTCACCGAAGCTCCCCCAGGCGAATAGTCCCCCGCTTGCGGGGGAAGGTACCGCAGACGGAGCGCAGCGGAGTCTGGGGTAGGGGGTCACCGAAGCTACCCACGACGTACATATCGTGGGGGACTCTTCCCATTGCTCCTCCGTGGTGGCAAGTCCCGTAATCTCTGGGGCCATGGAATACCGGATCCGACCGGCGAGAGCGGAGGACAAGCCGGCGATCGCCGGTTTCACCCAGGACACGTTCTCCTGGGGCGACTACGTGATCGACGCATTCGACAAGTGGCTCATCGACCCGGCCGGCATCCTGCTGGTTGCCGTCGACGACGAAGACGACGCCATCGCGCTCGGCCGCGGCACCATGTTGTCCCCCACCGAGCTGTGGCTCCAGGGCGCTCGGGTGCATCCCGATTGGCGCCGGAGGGGCATTGCATCGGCGCTCGACCACGAGATGGAGGACTGGGCCCGGCAACGAGGCGGACGCATCAGCCGACTGGCGATCGAGGATTGGAACGCCCCGGCGCAGAAGCAGGTTGAAAAGATCGGCTTGCGTGCCGTCTCCACCTGGATCCACGCACGGCGCGACGTGCGCACGGAGGCCCCGGTCGCCTCCGGCAACGGCGGCCGGCGTCGCCCGCCACAGGATCGGCTGGTTCGCGCCCCTTCGGCTGAGGCCCAGCCCGCCTTCATGGCGTGGTCTGCTGGTCCCCTTGGCCGGCGAGCCCGCGGCCTGCTGGCCATCGGCTGGACATGGCGCAGGCTGTCGGTCGACGACCTCACACGCGGGGCGAAGGGGGGTGCGCTGTGGATGTGCCCGGCGGGCTGGGTGCTCGCTGCACCGCACAATGACGTGCTGGAGCTCGGGTGGCTCGAGACAGGACCTGACGACGTCGGTGAGCTGCTGAAGTCGGCCCTGGACCTGGCCGGCGAGCTCGGTGCAGCCAGACTGTCGCTGAAGGCACCGGCGCTGCCATGGCTGACGAGCGAGCTCGATCGCACAGGCTTCGACACCGGGGAGATCCGGATCTACGAGCGCCCCCTGTGACATCGGCGGGGCGCTTGCCGGCCGAGGTCACGACCGAGCGCCTGACAATGCGGGAATGGGCGCTCGACGACGTCGATGCCCTCGCACGTGCCGTCAACGAGAGCCTCGACCACTTGCGACCCTTCATGGCCTGGGCCGCGCTCGAACCGCTCCAGCGCAACGAGCGAACCGCGTTGATCGACGGCTGGCACGCAGAATCGTCTTCCGGCGACGACGTCGTCTACGGGGTCTTTCTCGACGGCACGCCGATCGGGGGCACCGGGCTGCATCGCCGTCTGGGGCCCAGGACGCTCGAGATCGGCTACTGGATCCACGTCGATCACCTCCGACAGGGCTACGCGACCGAGCTGACCCGGGGCCTGACCACCGCGGCGTTCGGATACCCCGGAATCGCGTGCGTAGGAATCCACCACGACGAGGCGAACACGGCGAGTGCCGGTGTGCCCCGCAAGCTCGGGTTCACCCTCGTCCGCAAGCAGCCTCGCGAGCCAACGGCACCCGCTGAGACCGGCATCGAGTGGCAGTGGGCGATGCGCAAGGCCGACTGGGTCTGAAACGGGCCGCCCTCAGGGGTCGAGCTGATTCAGGAACTGTGCGATGCGCTCGACTTCGTCCTGCTCACCGATGCTGGCAGCCGCCTCGCCGAGGCCGCGTAGCGAACGCAGGAACCCCCGGTTTGCTTCGTGCTCCCAGCGGACGTAGCCGCTGCCACGCCAGCCCGATCCCCGGAGCTTGTCGAGTCCGCGGTGATAGCCGATGCGGAAGTAGGCGTACGACTCGACGGGATCGTCGGCGAGCTCACCCAGCCTCGCCCAGCCGTCCAGGAAGCGAGGGTGCGTTGCCACGATCTTGGCAACGGCCGGCTTGCGTTGGTCCTCCGGCAACTCGAGGGCGGCGGCGAGGCCAGCAGTCGCATCGTCGGGTTCGGGCGGCAGCACGGTCTCGGGCGGCCCAGAGGGTGTCAGGTTCACAGGTCGGTCAGTCATGCCCGGGAGGCTACTGCGCCGGAGGTGGGTCGTCCCTCCCGGCTACGACCACGAGGATCAGCGCCACCAGGCCCAACGCAAACACGAGCAGCGGCAGCAACACGAACCCCGTGCCGGCGAAAGGGTCGGTGGCGGCCCGAGCCGACGCCCATGCGACGAGCACGACACCGAGGACACCCGATACGAAGACAAGCGCCATTCGGATGCGGGGAAGGTGGCGTTCCCGGTGCAGGAAACGCCCCGTGAGGTCGACAACGGCGAGGTCGATGAAGGCCGGCACCGTGACGAGCCCGATCCCGGCGGCCAGACCCGCAAACCAGACATCCTGACGGGGATCGACGGCCTCGAACAGGTGATACACCCCGCTCACCACCAATCCCACGACGATGGCGCCGAGCACCGCACGCCGCTGGCTCATGCGTCGAGCAGCGCCTCGTGATACAGCTCAACGGGGTGGGCGATCCGGAAATCGGGTCCCAGGTGGGAACGGAGTTGCATCTCACACCCCGGATTCGCCGAGGCAACGAGCGCCGGCCCTGCAGCACGGACCTGGTCGGCCTTCTGCATGCCCAGGACGTCCGAGGTCTCGGGATGGAGCACCATGTAGACCCCGGCAGCGCCACAGCACATGCCGATGGGGTCGATCTCGACCGGGGTGTATCCGGCGGCCCGCAGGATGCGCCGTGGCTCGGCGACGATGCGCTGGGCATGGCGGAGGTGACACGGGTCCTGTACGGCTACCTCGCCGCGATCTGCCTCCAGCATGGGCAGACGGCCCTCCTCGATCAGCGATGCGATCAGCTCCGTTGCGTCGCGCACCCGCTCGCCGAGGGCGCTGCCGTCCGCCGCCCAATGCTGGAGCTCCTTGAGATGCGCAGTGCACCCGGCGGCGTCGGACACGACGAGGTCGTAGTCGGCGAATGCGGCAGTGTTGCGACGGGCGAGCGACCGCGCTTCGTCTGCGGCACCGTCGTGGGCAGCCAGCGCCCCGCAACACGTCTGCGCCTTGGGCACCTCGACCCGATAGCCGGCACGGCGCAGCAGTTCGATCGTGGCGACATGCACCGGGTTGAACCAGGCGTCCATGACGCAGCCGGCGAGCAGCCCAACGCTCCCAACCACCTCACCATCCGGTTCCGCAACGATGCCGACCGAGCTGGCCCCTCCGAGCCCAACCGGACGCATGCCCTTCATCCTGGCCAGCGGACCGGGCAGCGCCCCGTCGAGCCGCAGACGCTGGGCGATCGCCGCACCAACCGTTGCCGACCGCACAGAACCTCGGGAGGCCAGCGTCTTCCCCACCAGCGTGCGCCGCACCGCACGGCCACGAGTGGGCAGTTGCGCGGCGATCTCGATGCGAGCGCCCTCCATGGCGCGCCCAAACGGCACCATCGAGGGGCACACGACCTCGCATGCGCGGCACTGCAGGCAAAACCCCATCGCCTCGGCGAAGACCTCGTCGACGGCGAGCTCGTCCTCGCTCACGGCCGACATCGCGGCCAGCCTCCCCCGCGGTGAAGCGGCTTCATCGCCCGTCAGACGGAAGGTCGGGCAGACGGGGAGGCACAGTCCGCAGCTGATGCAGGCGTCGAGCTCCTGGCGGGTCGGGGCGTCGGCGGTGACCCAGCCCATCACAGCCCCCCGGGGAGCCGACCGGGAGCCATCACTCCAGCCGGGTCGAAGGCTGCTTTGACCCGGCGCTGCAGTTCGAGCGACGGCGGGGGCGTCCCCCAAGGTTCGATGTCACCGGCATGGTCGGGTCGTGCAGTCACGACGAGTGATCCGGTCACTGATTCCGTCCAGCTGCGCAACGCTCCGAAGGCGGAGAGATCGAGATCGTCGACGCCGACCTTGACGTGACCGACGCCGTGAGCGGCTTGGAAGCTGGCGTCGGGGAAGGCGCGGCGGGTCCTGACCACCGCCTCAGCGACCTCGGCGGCGGGAACTCGGATGTCGAGCTGCCATGCGGCGGTCAGCGGTTGCGGCCACTGCAGCCCCGGGGTGACGGTCCCTTCCAGATCGGCGGCTTGCCCCGCCACCTCCTCGGCGGTCCCGGCCACGTAGACATTGGTCCCCACCTCGGTCTCGATCATGGCGAATGGACGATATGCCACGTTGCGTGCGGCCACAGCGTCATCGACTGCGATCGTCCCGGCGTGGCGGGCGACGGGCCAGAGCTTGAAGCAGATCTGGGTGATCATCCCCAACGAGCCGAACGATCCGGTAGCCAGACGCGGCACGTCGTAGCCCGTGACGTTCTTGACGACGCGTCCGCCGCCGGTCACCGTACGACCGTCACCCGTGACCATCACCACCTCGAGCACCCGGTCCCGCGTTGGCCCGTAGCGAAGTCGGCGCCATGCCGAGGCACCGGCTGCCACCACGCCGCCCACCGTGGCCGCTCCCGGCATTTCGGGAAGCACCGCCGTCTGGCTGCGCTCCGCGACGTGCGCTTCCAACTCGGCCACCGAAACGCCGGCTTCGGCGACGATGGTCAGATCTTCGGCCTGCCAGTCCAGGATGCGGTTCATGCGGTGGGTCGACACGATGAGATCGACCTCGATCGGATACCCCATCGCCTGCTTCGATCCGCCGCCCCACACCACGGTGCGGAGACCGTGCGCCGAGGCGGCACGCAGGGCCTCCGCAGCGGCTTCGGACGTGTCGGGGGCCACGACGAACTCGGCCACGGGCGCCCCGGGGACCTGGTCGCGCATGTCCGGACCCAGCGAAGCCGCGATGGCGGAGGGGATGGGTGCCATTCAGACCGCCTCGACCGCGACCGGAAAGTCGAAGTCGAAACAACGCGAGCCCTCGGGCAGCACCTTGCCCGGATTCATCGTCCCTGCCGGGTCGAACGCATCCCGCAATCGGGCCTGCGCATCCAGGCTCACCGCATCGAAGACCTCTCCCATGAACTTGCGCTTCTCCAACCCGATGCCGTGCTCGCCGGAGAGGCTCCCGCCCACCGCAATCGACAGGCGCACGATCTCATCGCCCGCCTGGATCACGCGCTCCATCACGCCCGGCTCGCGACCATCGAACGCCATCAGCGGGTGGAGATTTCCGTCGCCGGCATGGAACACGTTGAGCATGAGGATGTCGTACTCCTCGGCGATCCCGTACAGCCGCTCCATGACCTCTGGGAGACGGGTGCGCGGAACCACCGTGTCGTGCAGGTAGTAGTCCGGAGCCGCCTGCGCCACGGCACCGAACGCGGACTTGCGTCCCAGCCAGAGCCGGTTGCGCTCCGCATCGTCTACGGCGATTCGAACTTCGGTCGCACCGGCATCACGTGCGATCTGGGCGATGATCTCGCTCTCGGCAGCAACCGCAGACGGGTGCCCGGCGACCTCGGCCAGCAGCACTGCAGCCGCATCGGTCGGGTACCCGGCGTGGACGAAGTTCTCCACCGCTTCAACCATCGGCTTGTCCATCATCTCGAGCGCGGCCGGGATGATGCCGGCGGCGATCGTGTTCGAGACGGTGTGCGCTGCCCCCATCACGTCCGGAAACGCCAGCAGCAAGGTGCGCACATCGGGCGGGTTCTCGGTGAGCTTCACCAGCACCTTCGTCACCAGGCCCAGCGTCCCTTCGGAGCCGACAACGACGGCTCGCAGATCGAAGCCCAGCGGATCGGGGGCCGCACCGCCGAGGACCACGACCTCGCCGTCTGCGGTGACGAATTCAACGCCGAGAATGTGGGCCACGGTCGTTCCCTCGGCCAGGCAATGGGGCCCGCCGGCGTTCGTGCCCACGTTGCCGCCAATGGTGCACACCGATTGCGACGACGGATCGGGGGCGTAGTGCAGCCCCATCGGGTTGGTGTGGGTGCTCAGGTCGAGGTTGATGACTCCGGGTCCGACCCATGCCGTATGACCGGCTCGGTCGACGTCCCAGATCCGGTTCATGCGCATCATCGAGACGATCAACCCAGGCGCCTCCGACACTGCCCCACCGGCGAGCCCGGTTCCGGCGCCTCGGGGTACCACGGGCACGCCCCACCTGGCGGCCACGCGCACGATCGCGGCGACTTCCTGGGTCGTCTCGGGGAACGCTACGGCCAGCACGACCCCAGGCGTCACGCCGGCGTCGCGGTTGTAGAGGCGCAGATCGAGCGGTGAGTCCTTCACCCTGTCCGGCCCGAGAACACCGCGGAGATCATCGACGAGAGGCATTCGCCGAGATTACCCGGTGGGCAAGGGGCGGCGTCGGTGTCGAGGTGCTCCTGCCCTAGAGGATCTGGCTGAGGAACAGCTTCGTGCGGTCTTCCGTCGGACTCTCGAAGAAGTGCTGTGGCGTGCCGACCTCGACGATCTCGCCGTCGGCCATGAAGACCACCCTGTCGGCCACCTCCCTGGCGAAGCCCATCTCATGCGTGACCACGATCATGGTCATGCCGCTCTCGGCCAGCTCCTTCATCGTGTCGAGGACTTCCTTGATCATCTCGGGGTCGAGCGCCGACGTGGGCTCGTCGAAGAGCATCACCTTCGGGTTCATCGCGAGCGAACGGGCGATTGCCACGCGCTGCTGCTGGCCGCCCGAGAGCTGGCCGGGGAACTTGCGCGCCTGCTCCGGAATCTTGACTTTCGTCAACAGATCCATCGCCAGATCCTCCGCCTCCTTCTTCGGCAGGTTGCGGACCTGGCGCGGGCCAAGCGTGATGTTGTCCATCACCGTCAGATGCGGGAACAGGTTGAACTGCTGGAACACCATCCCGGTCTCCCGGCGAACCTCCTGGATGTTGCGGATGTCATCCGACAGCTCCGTTCCGTCCACGACGATGCGCCCCGCGTCGTGCTCCTCGAGCCGGTTGATACATCGGATCATGGTCGACTTGCCGGAGCCTGATGGCCCGATCACGACGACCACTTCCTGCTTGCCGACTCGCATGTTGATGTTCGCCAGCGCCTGGAAGTCACCGAAGAACTTATCGACCGCCGTCAGCTCGATCATCACCTCGCCGGTACCGGCGACTTGTGTGGCGTCGGAGAAGACCTCGGCGCCGTTGCCCTGCACGTTGTCTGTCATCGTTCTCCAACCCCGAGCTTGCGTTCCAACCTTTGACTTTCACGTGACATCGTGAACGAGATCGCCCAGAACACGAATGCGACGTAGACAAGCGACTCAGCAATGCCGAACCCTCGGAAGTCCGGCTGTCCGTGAACGATCTCACGCACACCGAGAAGCTCCAACTTGCCGATGATCAGCAGCAGCGACGTGTCCTTGAACAAGGAGATGAACTGCCCGACCATCGCCGGGATCACCGCACGCAATGCCTGCGGCAGCACGATCAGCTGCGTGACCTTCCATGCCGGGAGGCCGATCGAGTTCCCGGCCTCCATCTGCCCTTTCGGCACCGCCTGCAATCCGCCGCGCACGATCTCTGCGACGTAGGCGGCAGTGAACAGCGTCATGGCGGCGATCGCCCTCGTGAACAATGAAAGCGGGGTGTCCGTGTTGAGGAAGAAGCCGATGAAGAACTGCGCCATCAAGAGCAACGAGATCAACGGCACGCCGCGGATGATCTCGATATACGTCGTAGCCATCACCCGCAACGCCGGGAAGCTACTTCGCCTCGCCAGCGCCAGCAGAAGGCCGAGCGGGAACGACAGTGCAATCGCGATCGCCGCCGCGAGGAGGTTGAGCTGGAGACCCTCCCAGTCGTCCCACTCGACGCCGACCGAATCGACGGCCGTGTACACGCCGAAGAGCACCGCGAACGTGACGAGCACACCGATGAGCTGGATGCGACGTTGCCGTTTGACGTCGTCTGTGTCGGGCCTCCCGAGCAGTGCGTACACGGCAACGGCGATGGGGAGACCCATCCACAGCCAGCCGAGGCCGAAGAATCCGCTCACGATCTGGAAGCCCAGCACTCCGAGCACGCCAACAACCGACCACAACAGCCCGACGTTGGGTCCGGACACTCTCGAAGCAGCGGCGTAGCCGCCCCAGGCAAGCGCAAGGGACGCAACCGTCAGCAGCAGCGGCCCGATCGTGTCTGCGAAGAACAACCACACCAGGAGGAGCAGCACCAGCGCCCAATAGCGCTTGAGACGATCCAACGCAGGGTCGGTCACGTACTCCACGCCGGCTTGCAACGCGCGGAACTTGGCGCCCGCCACCGCAGCACCCACCCCAAGGCCCAGGGCCGCCGTCCAGATCAGAACTTGAGCGACCACCCGCCACTCTTCGTCGCGTGGGAAGGTCCCGATCTGGAACAAGGTCAGGTTGGCCCTGACCGGCTCCCATCGTCCGGTGATGAAGACGAAGCTGAACGCCCGAACTGCGACGAAGAGCAGCAGCGCTCCAATCACGATCGTCAGAAGCGAGTTGTACCAGTTGTTGAACAGGTTCCTGCGGAGCCACTTGCCTGGCGGCAGCTTCTGACGAGGGCCCGATTCAGCGACAGGAATCGCAATCGGCTCCTCAGCGCCGAGCTCCGTCTGGGTCATGGGGAATTGCGGATCAGTCATGACTCAACGCTCCACCAGTTGGATCCGGCGGTTGTAGGCATTCAGTAACAGCGAGATGACGAGCGAGAACACGAGATACACGCCCATGAGGATCGCGATCGATTGCGGCGCAGGCCGGCCGTTGCCAATCGATGTCTTGGTGAGCAGCGTGATCTCGGCATACGAGACCGCGATCCCGAGCGACGTGTTCTTCACCAGATTGAGGTACTGGTTGATTGTCGGCGGCAATGCGATCCGGAGCGCCTGCGGCAGAATGATGTAGCGGTAGCGCTGGAAGCCGGTCAGGGCGATCGCGTTGGCCGCCTCACTCTGACCCTTGGGGACGGCCAGGATCGAGCCGCGAATGATCTCGGCGATATGGCTGGCCGTGTACAGGCCAAGCGCCAGCGCCGTTGCGATGAACCCGAAGTTCATGATGAAGCCACCGTCGATCCGGCGCCCGTTCTCTGAGACAACGGGCCAGGACATCGACCAGGCCCCACCGGCGAGGAAGTGGCCGATGATGGCAATGACGAGGAACGTGCCCAGTGCCCACCGAACTCGATGGTGGTGCACACCAGTTCGATCGCTCAGCTGTGTGCGCCAGATCGCAACCCCGATGGCGGCGAGAACAGCGACACCGAACGTGATCCAGAAGACGCCGACGTTGTCCTCCGCCACGAAGCCGGGGATGCCCCAGATCGTGTTGGACAGAATCAGCAAGTTGTCGTCGGTACCCAAGAAGTTGATTTGGGTCGCCTCCGACAGCAGCGGAAACGGCCCGAACGTGAAGATCGCAAAACCGAAGAAGATGATGATTACCAGCGGCGGGATGTTGCGGAAGGTCTCGACGTACAACGTTGCCGCTCTGGCGACCAGCCAGTTGGACGAGAGACGGGATATCCCGACGATGAGCCCGACGATGCTGGCGATCACGATGCCGACGATTCCGGCGAGGAACGTGTTCTTGAGTCCGACCAGGACCATCTGCCACACAGGACTCCGTGGGTCGAATCCCTGATCGAATGAGATCTCGAAGTTGGTCGGCCGGTCGAGGAAGCCGAAATCGGTGTTGATGTTCTGGCGGTCGAGGTTGGTGAGCAGGTTGTTGAACAACCAGGCAATCAGACCGACCACCGTGGCCACGGCGACCACCTGCCCGACAACGCGCAACACACGGACGTTGCGGTACCAGACCACCGATTCGTTCGGATCGACTTCGGGGGGCGGTTCGATCGTTGTCTGCGTCACGGCTCTCCAACCTCGGTATGCGAACGGGCGACCGGCAGCAAGTGCCGGTCGCCCGTGTCGCTCATCAGGCCAACGTCTCTGTCCTACCGGTAGGGCGGGACGTACATCAGGCCGCCATTCGTCCACAGATCGTTGGGGCTGCCAGCGAGCTGCAGGCCAATGGGGACGATGTGCCGGTTGTAGATCTCTTCGTAGTTCCCGACCTGCGAGACGATCTGAACTGCGAAGTCGCTCGGCAACCCAAGCGTCGGGTTGAAGTCGCCGTCGCCTACGAAGTTGAGGATGTTCGGGTTGTCACCCGAGTAGCTCCCAATGCTTCCCGAGTCGAGACCGAACTCCCACGCCTGCACCGGTGCCATGACCGACCAATTCACGGCCTGCGCCCAGGCGGTGTCGCCATCGGCGACCACCGGGCCGAGGGGCTCCTTGGAGATCACCTCAGCCATGATGAACTGCTCGGCGCCACCCTCGCTTTCGATGGTGGCCTTGAAGGCCGCCAGCTGCGAAGCGTCCGACGTCCAGGCGTCACACTGACCTTGCTCGTAGGCAGGGCGCAGCTGCGTGTTGTCCTCGAATTGCACGGGGTTGAACGGAATGCCCCGGGCATTGAACACGGCAGTCAGGTTCAACTCTGTGGTCGTGCCGGTGAGCACGCAGATGTTGCCGTCCGCCAATTCCTCGAGCGTTGTGAATCCGGTCGCCGCCGGAACCATCAGGCCCTGGCCATCGTAGAACGTCGTGTACAGGAAGTTGGCGCCTTCCTGCCCATCACGAGTCGCGGTCCAGGTCGTATTCCGGATCAGCATGTCGATCTCACCGGACTGGAGTGCCGTGAATCGGGCCTCTGCCGTCAGCGGCACGTACTGGACCGCATCGGCATCACCAAGGACACCCGCCGCTACGACTCGGCAGAAGTCGATGTCGAAGCCACTGAAGTTGCCGGCGTCGTCAACAACACCGAAGCCAGGCAGGGTCTCGTTGACACCGCATATGACTTCACCGCGGTCCTGGACCGTTTCGAGCAGACCCCCGCCGCTGTCATCGTCGCCACCGCAGGCGGCTACAACGAGCGCCAGCACGGCGATGAGTGCGAACAATCGCTTCATAGAGAATGACCTCCTTATGCGACGACAGTTGCCGTCGGCGCCTATGAAGGTAGCGATCTGTGGTTGCTCGTTTCAACCACTCGTGCCCTCACTGACGCAACCGCGGGTCGAGATAGACCCGGTCGGACAGCCTCGACTGCGCCAACGCACGGAGCGGACGCCACGCCCCGGCCAGCAGAACGACGACGATCGCGGCCACGAAGTACGCCTGCCGATCGCCCAAAGTCGCGAGTATCGACGTCGCGATGACCGGCCCAACCGCCTGGCCGGTGCGGATCGATGAGATCCACGTTCCGACCGCGGCGCCCCGTTCACGATCGGGCACCGCAGAGGTCACGAAGTTCTGCACGATCGGGAAGATGAGCCCAATGCCGAGCCCGATGACGACGAGCGCAGCCGCTACGACGAGGAGTGACGGGGCAAAGGCGAAGGCGAGGAATCCTGCAGCGACGCACAAGAACGACCCGGTGAGCACGGCAGCGCTGCCGATGCGGTTCGTCGCCCGAAGCGACAACAGCGAACCCGAACTTGCTCCGACAGATGCCAGCGCCACGATGAAGCCCCGACCCGTCGAGTCGACATCGAAGACTTCTTCGAGATACAGAGGTGTCGTCGTGAAGGCAAAGCCGATGAACACGACCATGATGACGAACGAGAACGGAAGTAGCCCCACGTAGTCGGCGAACCGACCCGACTCCCGCAGGCCGTCGAACATGCTGCGGACGTGCTGCAACGGTCGGGGCGGTGCCGGCCCGTCCGGTTTGCCCGGGAGCAAGCGAGCCCACACGGCGAGGGGGAACGCAAGCAGGTAGACGAGGAATGGCCGGAATACGCCTCCGGCGGCCAGCGCACCTCCGAGCGCCGGGGCGAAGAGTCCCGTGACCGTGATCGCGGCGCTGTTGATGCCCAGCATCCGGCGCCGTTCTGGTCCGGGTGGCCAGAGGTCGCCAATGACGACAACGCCCAAGCTGAGGATTCCCGAGGTGCCGATGCCCTGGAGCGCCCTTACTGCCACCAACGGCCAGAACGAGCGGGCGAAGAAGCCGAGTGTGCCACCGATGCCGAACAACAGCAGGCTGAGGATGGCCACGAAGCGCCGCCCCCGCAGATCCGCGAGGTAGCCAACGAAGATGGCGATGAATATGCCCGGGATCGCCACCGCACCCTGCACCATGCCGATCACACCGCGGGAGACGTCCAGCTCTTCTGCGAGGTCGGGCAGCGCCGGACTGATGAGCGAGAAGGTCAGCACACCCGCCCCACTGATCGCAAGGATCAAGGGCAGTAGGCGCTTCGAATCGGGAGCGGCAGCGGAGGTCACCGGGGGACACTAGATCCAGATGCCCACCGCCAGACCGGCTTCGTTGCGCAGCGCAGGCGGCCGCTGAGACCCTCCGGCGCTGACACCTGAGGTCGGGTCGATGCGCGGCGAATTGTGTCTGTACAACGGGTGCAGAATCCAAATGCTCCGCGCCATGAAACACACTTCTGCGACGGTGTTCGTGGACGATTACCTCGGCGGCCGGGTTCCGGACGTTTGCGCCGTGAGCGGCCGGCCGACGACGGATCGTCTCGTCATGTCCACCGAGATCGACGGGCCGAGCCCCGGTTGGCTCTTCCTCTTGCTGTTCCCCTTCCTGGGCCGGCTCATCCTTGCCCTCGTCATGGCGTTGAGTCGACGGTCATACTTGCGGGGAGAGCTGCCGATCAGTGAGACCGACAAGAAGGCGCCCCACACGGAGGGGCGCCTTCTCCGTCT
>DATHZQ010000133.1:0-24375 GCA_035458525.1 Acidimicrobiia bacterium | reverse complement strand
GGCGCCGAAGATGCCGCCCTGGTGATCGTCGGCGAGGGTCCGGGCAAACACGAGGACGAACAAGGCCTGCCATTCGTCGGTCGTTCCGGCGACCTCCTCGAGCAACTTCTCGGCGAGATCGGGTTCACCCGCGATCAGGTCTACATTGCCAACGTCGTGAAGTGCCGGCCGCCGCAGAACCGGGATCCGCGGCCTGACGAGATCGAGGCCTGCAAGGGCTATTTGCGGCAACAGCTGACGTTGATCGACCCGCAGGTCGTGCTCACCGTTGGGAACTTCTCGTCGAAGCTGCTGCTGAGGACGGAAACGGGAATCACCCGTTTGCGCGGCAAGGCCTATCAATGGTGGGGCAGGTATCTCGTACCCACCTTCCACCCGGCCGCTGCGCTGCGAGGGAGTGCCAGGGTGCTGGAAGAGATGCGATACGACTTCCTGACTGTGCGCAACATCATCGACGGTAATCTTCCCGGATTGCAGGACGCCGCATCAGAGCACCAATCAGCGCCACCGGCGGCTTCCACCGATGCCCCCGATCCAGAGCAACTCGACTTGTTCCAATGAAACATTCAGCACCAGCCTCAGGGCCGACCTTCGAGATCCCGAGCGGCTCGCCTTCTGAGACGCTCGCCGTGGGCAGGCGACTCGCTGCGCTCATGCGGCCAGGTGACGTCGTGTTGCTCGTCGGGCGGTTGGGGGCGGGAAAGACGCTGCTTGCGTCGGGTATCGCCGAGGGGTGTGGGGTGCAGGAGCAGATCACGAGCCCCACGTTCGTGCTGAAGCGCAGCTACGACGGGCTCATTCCGGTGCACCACGTCGACGTCTACCGGTTGAGCTCCACCGGCGAGTTCGACGATCTCGACCTGTTTGCCGAGCCCCTCGACGGTGTCGTGCTGATCGAGTGGGGCAACGCGGTCGTGAACGAGGTTCCTGACGACCACCTCGTCGTCGAGATGATCGTCGAAGGCGATGAGCAGCGTCGACTGCTCATCACGCCCCACGGTGACTGGTCGACGCGCTCGCTGGAAGGCTTGATGCAATGAGAATCCTTGCGATCGACACGGCAACGCCGGCAAGCTCTGTCGCCCTGGGTGAAAACGGCGCGATCGTGGCCCTCTCGGTCCACGTTGACCCCAGGGGTCATGTGGAGTTCCTGGTCCCGGCGATCGACTTCTGCTTCGAACGAGCCGGCTGGAGGCCGGATGATCTCGACCTGGTGGCCGTCGATGTGGGTCCGGGGCCCTACACCGGCCTGCGCGCCGGCATTGCCACCGCACAGGCCGTTGCCGCCGCGGTCGGGGTACCCGTCGTCACTGCGAGCTCGCTGACGGTCCTGGCGTTGCGCGCCGCCACCGGACGTCGCACCATCTGGCCGGTCGTCGACGTGCGGCGCGGCCAGATCGCCACCGCTCCGTATCGACCGGTCCCCGGCGGGGTCGTCCCAGACGGTCCCCGCGAGCTGTGCTCGGCCAAGGATCTGCACGGCTTGCTCGAAGCGGATTCTGGCGAAACGCTGCTGGTGGGAGATTGGCATGTGTTGCCGGGTGAGGTGCTGCGCGGCCTGCACCGCACCAAGAAGGGCCGGCCGCGGTATCCCACGGCGGATGTGCTGCTGGAGATCGCCGAGATGAGGGCGGCGAATGGCAATTACGCCGGCGCCGAGGAGCTCCGACCCCTCTACCTGCGCGAGCCTGATGCACGCATCAACTGGAGCGATTTTCGCGAGGAGGGCATGTGGCCAGGGGCGGCGTCGTGAGCAGGACCGCGTCGGCAAGAGAGATGACGATCCGGCCCATGACGCCCGAGGACATCTCCGCCGTCGCGGAGCTCGAGGTCGCCATCTACCCGCAGCCGTGGTCGATCGGGGTCTTTCAAGACGAACTACGCCAGGACGGCAGGATCTACCGAGTCGCCACGGTCGACGGAGCAGTCGTGGGCTATGGAGGGATGATGGTGGTGGTCGACGACGCTCACGTCACCACGCTGGCCGTCGATCCCTCCGCACGCCGGCACCGGCTCGGCACGCGACTGATGTTGGAGCTCGTGGAGGCGGGGCTCGCCCGCGGGGCGCGGCACCTGACCCTCGAAGTACGCATGTCCAACATCGGGGCGCAGCGCCTGTACTCCAGGTTCGGCATGGCGCCGGTTGGCGTGCGCAAGGACTACTACCGGGACGAGGACGCGCTCATCATGTGGGCGACCGATATCGACGCCGACGACTACGTGCGGCGCATTGAAGAGATCAAGGAGCAGCTCGGTGAGTGAAGATCGGGTGATCCTTGGGATCGAGACGAGCTGCGACGAGACCGGCGTCGCCGTCGTCTCAGGACTGCAGGTCCTGTCGTCGGTGCTGGCGACGCAAGCAGACGCACACGCCCGGTTCGGAGGCGTCGTGCCCGAAGTTGCGGCGCGTGCCCATGTCGAGGCGATCCGGCCGCTGGTTCATCAGGCGCTCCGCCAAGCGGGCATCCACCCCGATGACGTGGATGCCGTCGCTGCCACCCAGGGGCCCGGCCTGGTCGGCTCGCTGGTCGTGGGATACGCCTTCGCCAAGTCGCTCGCGTGGAGCCTCGGTACGCCATTCATCGGCGTGGATCACATGGAGGGCCATCTGTTCGCTCCGCGCCTGGAACACGGCGGGTACCGGCCCCCGGCGGTGGTGTTGCTGGCCTCCGGCGGCCACTCCCAGATCATTCACGTGCGTGGCTGGGGTGATTACGAGATGCTGGGCGGCACCATCGACGACGCCGCCGGTGAGGCGTTCGACAAGCTGGCGCGCTTCATGGGGCTGGGCTATCCCGGTGGTCCGGCGATCGACGAGGCATCATCCGGCGGCGATCCGGCGGCCATCGTCTTCCCCCGAGCGTTGCGAGACCAGCCTTTCCGGTTCTCGTTCTCCGGGCTCAAGACATCGGTGACGACGTATCTCGAGAAGGCGAAGGCGGCGGACGAGGTGCCGCCGCTTCCGGACGTGGCTGCGTCGATCCAGGAGGCGATCGTCGACGTGCTCGTCGACAAGACGTTCAATGCGGTGCGCGAAACCGGAGTCGGTGTCGTCGCCGGCGGCGGGGGTGTGCTCGCCAACCGGAGGCTGCGGGAGCGTCTCGCTGCGGAAGCGGATGCCCACGGTGTCGAGCTGTACTTGCCGTCGCCGCCCCTCTGCACGGACAACGGAGCGATGATCGCGGCTGCGGCGAATTTCTGGATGGCATCCGGCCGGGACACGCCATGGCGGAGCGATGTCGACCCCGGACTGCGTCTCGCCTAGCTTCCGAGGGAAGCTGCCAACATGCCGCGCCGCGGCACGCCTCGTTTGGCCGCTGCGTCAGGGGCGCACGTCGTATCGGGCCAGCTCGCCTGCGGTGGCCACCATCAGGGCGTCTCGCTGCGAGGTCTCGACCGAGAACCACTTCGATGGGCGCCAGATGCCGATCAGGCTCCGGTATTCAACCCGGGCGATCTGGTGAGCGCCGGACCATCCGAGCCGATCACGTTCGGCGGGCGTCAGGCGCCGGATGGGCGTCGTACGTCGCGGGGCCCGGAGGATGCTCACCGAAGGAGCGTAGCGCTGCCGGCGTGCGCCGGGCGGCGGTGCTCAGTCGTCGCCCGGCTCCTCGTCGATATCGACCTCGATGACGCCGTCTTCGACCTCGACCGTGATGGTCGACTGGTGGTTCTCGCTCTCGAACTCCACGACGACCTTGTCCGGATCGCTCGCCGACTTCTCTTGCGCACTGAAGCCGGCATTTGGCACGGCTCCCAGCAAGGTCACCGTGTTGCCGGAGACTTCGACGGTCACCGAGCCACCGATGGAGATGTAGGTCTTCACCACAGCCGGGGCCACCGTCGTGGTGGTCGTCGTCGCAGGTGGTGTCGTGGTCGTGGTCGTGGTCGTGGTCGGGGAGGTGGAGGGAGGCGTGGTGGTGGTCGGCGCCGCCGCGCTGGTGGGCGGTGCAGTCGTGCTCGCCGAGGCACTCGTGGTGCTCGGCACCACCGAGCCGTCGGGGACGGGATCTTCCAGATCGCCCTCGGTTGCGGCAGCGTCGACGGTGGTGCTCGCAGCATTCGAGGTCGTCGTCGTAGCGGCCGCCTCGAGAAGCGCCGTCGTCGACGCGTCCGCCGCCGCCACCTCGTCCTCGATCGCGAAGCGAGGTGCGACGGTGTCGGTGACGTTGTTGCGGACACTTCCGACGGCGGCGGAGGTGACTGATATCCCGATGAGCGTGACGAGTGTCCACGCGGCGATCAGGCCGATTCGATTTCGCATGGGTACATGATGCCGCAACACCGTGGACACTTGGTTAACCGGCGGCTAACCGAGACCCAAACAGGGTTTGAATCGTCCGGACGGGCGTTGCAAAGGGGTACCGTGCGGCTGATGCCCGACGTGCTCATCATCGAGGACGACCAGCGGATACGCGAGTCGCTGGCCCTCCGTTTGTCCGACCGCGGCTTTGGAGTCGAGACGGTTCGGGCTGCCATGCCGGGCGTAGAGCGTGCGGTTTCGGGGGAGTTCGATGTCGTCGTGCTCGATCTCGGCCTCCCAGATCTCGACGGCGCTCAGGCTTTGCAGATGATTCGTGCGCTCAGCACCGTCCCCATCGTCGTGGCGACCGCCCGCAACGACGAGCGTGAGATCGTCAAGCTGTTCGATGCAGGTGCCGACGACTACGTTGTCAAGCCCTACTCGGCAGAACACCTGGAGGCGCGCTTGCGGGCGCTGCTGCGGCGCGTCGGAGGGAGCGACGACGTACGCGAGTTCAGCGTTGGCGGGCTCGTCGTGAACGTGGACACCCGGGAAGCCACCCTGGATGGTGAGCCGCTCGACGTGAAGGGCAAAGAGTTCGATTTGCTCGCCTACCTGGCCGAGCGCCCTGGCCAGATGGTTCGCAAGCGAGAGTTGCTCGCCGCGGTGTGGAGGCAGCCGTACGGCGGCCCGGACAAGACCATCGATGTCCACTTGTCGTGGCTGCGCAAGAAACTCGGGGAGACGGCCGCAGAACCGCGCTACATCCGCACCGAGCGCGGCGTGGGGGTTCGCATCGTCGATCCTGACGCATGAGACGCCGCCTCATTCTGCTGGCGGCGGCCGTCACGTTGATGGTTGCGCTGGCTTTCGTCGTTCCGCTGGCGTTCTTGGTCCGCGATCTGGCCGCCGACCGAGCGATTGCTGCAGGGGAGCGCCGCGCCCAAGACGTCGCTCGCATCATCGCTGCGCTGGCACCCGAGCGGGGCGTCGAGGTTGCGAGCCAGGCCGTGCTGCTCGGGGAGAGCGACGGTCTCGAGGCGTCGCTGGTGATGCCCGACGGCACCGTGAT
Organism: Acidimicrobiia bacterium; assembly: GCA_035458525.1. Classification (GTDB taxonomy): domain Bacteria; phylum Actinomycetota; class Acidimicrobiia; order Spongiisociales; family UBA5794; genus DATHZQ01. The sequence goes on along the minus strand of DATHZQ010000133.1, from coordinate 19,060 downwards.
CGGAGCGCCGCTCGTCGAAGGGGAGGTGCCGGATCTCGCGCTGGCGGGAACCGCCTTCCGCACCGACGTCGCCGGCGGTGACGTCATCTACACGCCGGTGATACAGCCCGACGGCTCGACGCTCGTGGTGAGGGTGCTGGTGCCGGATGGCCAAATCCGCCAGGGCGTCGCCAGCAGCTGGGCGGTGCTCGCAATCGTCGGCGCAGCGCTTGTCGTCTTTGGGGCAATCGCCGCCGACCTCCTCGGTCGCTCCATCGTCAAGCCGGTGAAAGACCTGGCGGACACCGCAGAGAAGCTGGGGGAGGGCGACATGGGGGTTCGCGTCGAGCCGGCCGGGCCCGAGGAGATCCACGACGTCGGCGTCGAGTTCAATCGGCTCGCCGGTCGGTTTGGCAGACTGCTCCAACAGGAGCGGGATACCGCGGCAGACCTGTCCCACCGGCTGCGGACGCCGCTCACGTCGCTGCGGCTCAACGTCGACGGCTTGCCCGACGGACCTGAGCGGCAACGAGTCCTGGACGACCTCGACAACGTCGAGCGGACGATCGACTTCATCATCCGCCAAGCGCTGCGACCGGTCGACGAGCTGGCTACCACCGATTTGCGCCAGGTCGTGGCAGAGCGCGTTGCTTTCTGGGCGGCGCTGGCAGAAGAGCAGCAGCGCAGCTTCACGGCTGATCTGGCCGACGAACGTGCCCTGGTTGGCTGGTCTCAGGCGGACGCCGAGGCCGTGATCGACGTGCTCTTCGACAACGTCTTCACCCACGTGCCCCCCGCGGCGCCGATTGCGGTTGCGCTCGTGACCAATGGCTCGTCGGTGGCACTCTCGGTCGAGGACGGGGGATCGGGCTTTCCCGACGACTCGGTTGTAGAGCGAGGAATCTCCGGCGGGACCTCGACGGGATTGGGGCTCGACATCGTGCGACGATCCGCGGAAGGCGCCAACGGCTCGGTGGTTTTCGACAAGAGTCCCGACCTCGGCGGGGCGCGGGTGATCGTGCGGCTGCCGCTGATTGCGACGCCTCGCTGAGGTCCGATGCAGTGCGCTTTGGAGTGGTTGGCACTCGGCTCGGAAGTCGTTTAGCACTCACTCTCGAAGAGTGCTACAATCTGGCACTCGCAGGTATCGACTGCTAACAGGGCTCGGTCGAGCCCACAGACGGACCCCCCACTCCAAGGAGGAGTCGTATGAAGCTGAAGCCCCTGGGCGACCGCATCGTGGTCCAGCCCAAGGAGGACGACGAGGCTCGCACCGCAAGCGGCCTCGTGATCCCGGACACTGCCAAGGAAAAGCCGCAGCTCGGTGAAGTACTCGCGGTAGGCCCCGGCAACTGGAACGAAGACGGCGACGAGCGCATCCCGCTCGACGTCTCCGTCGGTGATCTCGTCTTCTACTCGAAGTACGGCGGCACCGAGGTCAAGTACGAGGGCGAGGACTACCTGGTCCTGTCGGCCCGCGACGTGCTCGCCGTCCTGGGTTAGGAGATCGAGAACATGGCTGCCAAGGAACTCAGATTCAACGAGGAAGCACGTCGCAGCCTGCAGGCCGGCGTCGACAAGCTCGCCAATACGGTGAAGGTCACGCTCGGCCCCAAAGGCCGCAACGTCGTGCTCGAGAAGAAGTGGGGCGCTCCCACGATCACCAACGACGGCGTGACGATCGCCAAGGAGATCGAGCTGGACGACCCGTGGGAGAACATGGGCGCCCAGCTGGCCCGTGAGGTCGCCGACAAGACGAACACGGTCGCCGGTGACGGAACGACGACGGCCACGGTGCTGGCCCAGGCGATGGTCGCTGACGGCCTCCGCCTCGTTGCCGCCGGTGCCAACCCGATGGAGATGAAGCACGGTATCGAGGAAGCGGTGGAGCGCGTTGTCGACGCCATTGGCGAGATGGCGACTCCGGTCGACTCGAACGCCCACGATCAGATCGCCTATGTGGCGGCCAACTCGGCTGCCGACACCACGATCGGTGAGCGCATCGCCGATGCGCTGCAGAAGGTCGGCAACGAGGGTGTCATCACGGTGGAGGACTCACAGACGTTCGGCGTCGAGTTGGAGTTCACCGAGGGCATGCAGTTCGACAAGGGCTACATCTCCCCGTACTTCATCACCGATCCGGACCGCCAGGAAGCAGTGCTCGAGGACCCGTATCTCCTGATCGTCAATTCGAAGATCACTTCGGTGCAGGACCTGCTTCCGGTGCTCGAGAAGATCATGCAGACCGGCAAGCCGCTGCTGATCATCGCCGAGGACATCGAGGGCGAGGCGCTCGCCACGCTCGTGGTCAACAAGATCCGCGGCACTTTCGCCTCGGTGGCCGTGAAGGCCCCGGGCTTTGGTGAGCGCCGCAAGGCCATGCTGCAGGACATCGCCATCCTGACGGGTGCACAGGTCATCTCCGAGGAGGTCGGCCTCAAGCTCGATGGTGTGACGATCGATCTGCTTGGCAAGGCCCGCAAGATCGTGGTGTCGAAAGACGACACCACGATCGTCGAGGGCGGCGGCACGCACGCCGACGTCCAGGCTCGCACGACGCAGATTCGGCGTGAGATCGAGAACTCCGACTCGGACTGGGACCGTGAGAAGCTCTCCGAGCGGCTCGCCAAGCTCGCCGGTGGTGTGGCCGTCATCAAGGTCGGCGCCGCCACCGAGGTGGAGCTGAAGGAGAAGAAGCACCGCATCGAGGACGCCATCCAGGCGACGCGTGCGGCGGTCGAAGAGGGCATCGTGCCCGGTGGCGGCGTTGCGCTGCTCCGTGCCCAGGGCGCCATCGACAAGGCCCGCGGCGGCTCCGATGACGTGAAGGCGGGTCGTCAGCTCGTCAAGCGCTCGCTCGAGGCCCCGCTGCGCCAGATTGCCGTGAACGCAGGCTTCGAGGGCGGCGTGGTCGTCGACAAGGTTCTCCACTCGGAAGGCAGCGAGGGTTTCAACGCGGCCACGGGTGAGTACCTCGACCTGATCGGCGCCGGGATCATCGACCCGGCCAAGGTCACCCGCTCGACCTTGCAGAACGCTGCCTCCGTTGCCGCTCTGCTCATCACCACCGAGGCGCTCGTCGCCGAGGAGAAGGAAGATGAGCCGGCCGGCCACGGTCACGGCGGCGGCATGGAAGGCATGATGTAACAGACTGTGTATGGGGCGGCGCTTGCCGCAGCCCCATACACGAACGAGCGACCGTCGTCGCCGAGCAGGTGACGAAAGGAAGCGAGCCTCGGGCCCGGCGTACGCCGGGCCCGAGCTGTTTGCGACGTTTGGGTTCCGCCGCCGCAGGCGGGGGAAGGGGGTGGCATGCTGGCCAGCGGGGGGACGATTCCGACGGCTGCATCTCGCTTTGGTGGTCGTCTGCCGCCACCATCGCAACGTGCAGTACGAACACACCCAGGCAGGCCGGACGACGCTCCTGGTTGCGGTATTCCTGATCATCATCGGTGCGGTCTCCTTGCCGGCGATCTACGACGAGGATCAGGTCTCGGCCCTCATTCTTCTCGCCGCGATCGTGGTCGTCCTGTTCACCGTCATCGTCTTCAATCGACTGACGGTGATCGTGGCCTACGGAGCCATCACCGCGAAGTTCGGTTGGGGCTGGCCCAAGCGCAGCCATGCCTTCGTCGAGATCGCCGGTATCCGGCAGGTCCGCAACGCGTGCATCTACGGCTGGGGGAGTCGCTGGATTCCCGGCGGTTGGATGTACAACGTGTGGGGCCGCGATGCCGTCGAGCTTGCGCTCACCTCAGGTCAGAGGTTTCGCATCGGGACCGACGAGCCGGAACGGTTGCTGGCAGCCTTGCCGCAGGAACTGGTCCGACAGGAGCTCTAGCAGGGTGCGGAAGAAGGGGTCCGCCGGTTTGGTGACCGAGGACGCGGCAATGCCACGCACGATTTGACGTTGTTTGCCGAACCGGCACCGGTGCTTCTTCCGCACCCTGCTAGACGCGAGAGGGCGTGCGGTGGACGGCCGTCTCGCCGATCGTCCGCAACGCCGCTCGCATGATGACGCCGACGAATCGGTTGACCAGACGCCAGTAGCGCAGGAACTTCCTCGTTGCCGCTGCGTCGGTTCCAACGGTCCGTGCCTCATACGCGAGGAGGGTTCGCCCCTCGCCGTAGGGGACCGTGGTCAACGATGCGGCGATCTTGGCCATGCCCGGCTCGGCGAAGCCGCCAAACTCGGCAGGAGCGATCGTCTGCCACGGGATGTCCGCTTTCCAGAAGGCGCCCACGGCGCCAAACACGATCTCGCGGCCCGGTTGCTCTGCCAGTGCGATCCACCCTTCGAGCCCGGCGTCGTCGGGATGGTCGAACATGTCCCCGAGCCGCATCGAAGGTGGCGGCGGGGGTGGTTCGTCCCCGCGGAGCCTGGCTGCGACCGCGGTCGGTGCGCTGCGCAACCACATTGCGGCGTCGACGAACGGTGAGGAGATCTCGAGGAAATCCAGATCCCTGGCCACGTCGTACACGACGTCGGTCGGTGCATCGACGAGCAGGACGTCGACTCGGGTGGCGTCGTAGTGCGGCATCAGGCGATCGATGATGAGCGGTTGTGGCGTGTCCATCTGAACAGCGAACCGCAATTCGTTTGGCGCTGCCAGCGGCGGAGGTCCCGCGTCCGGCGGTCAGCCTTGGTCGCGGTAGGCGGCGAGTTGCCGTTCCCATTCTGCCTTGGTCACCAACTGGCAATCCCGCTGCAGCAGGTTCCAGAAGTCGTCGCACGTGCCGTTGAGCCGGTACTCGACCGCGTCGATGGTGTCGAACTGGAAGACATTGGCGTTGAGGTTGGCGAGGAAGAACTCCGACCCGGAGGCCGTCGAGATGTTGTCGATCGACTCGAGGCCGCGAAATTCGATCGTGGCGCGACCTGCGTTCAGCGTGACTCCTGCGAAGGCATCGACCGTCTCTTCGGAGAAGAAGGAGACGAACCCCGCCGCTCGCTCGAACACGTCCGGGCCTTTGACCAGTTCTTCCATGGTCCTGGTCAGCACGAGGTCGGACGGCGGAACCTCCCGGTATACGAACCGGTCGGCCATCGGCGCCGCCGACTGGCCGCACGTGTAGTACACGGTGAGCACCATTCCCACGCCCCCGGCAGGCGCCGGCTCAGCGCATTCGGGCGGCGTCGCCGTGGTCGTGGCCGCTCCGTTGCCCACCACCTCGGGTTGCGCCGGGCCCTGCTGCGGCGCTCCCGGGAACGGCACGACCGACGTCGCGGCTTCGCGCTCAGCCTGGTTGATGGCCACCACGGCCGCATCCGGTGGGTTGATGACGCGACGGAACATGAACCACACACCCATGGCCACCACGAAGACGAGGGCGGTGATCAGGATGTTCACCACGATGCGAAGAATCTGTGCGGTCATGACCTCGGGACGATAGGCGGCGGTTTTGGGGATGTCGCCCATTCAACGTCGAGCGGGCAGGCCCGGTTTCCGAAAGGGATCAGATCCAGGCCTCGGTGCGGTAGCGCGCCTGCTCGTTGCGCCACTCGTGGTCGAGCAACCCCCAGATCGTGTGGTCGATCCACTCGTTGCCCACACGAACCTCGTCGCGCAGCGTTCCTTCCCGCCGGAAGCCGAGCTTCACCGCGACGCGCTCCGAGCCGATGTTGCCGACGCCGATCCGGACGATGATGCGGTGGCACCCCAAGTCCTCGAAGCCGAAACGCAGGACGCGGGCGACGACCTCCGTGCAAACACCGCGGCTGGTCTCGTCGGTGCGCACCCAGTAGCCGACTTCTGCGATGGCGTTGGGGCGGGACACGTGCCAGATGGACACGTTGCCGAGATGGCGGCCCGGGTCGCCATCTCGCCGGATGGCGAAGTCGAAGGCGCGGGCCTCGTGCCACGCTGACGCCGACTCACGAATGAACTGCTGTGTCACGCTGCGGTTGTACCGGTCTCGCGCCCAAGGCAAGTATGCGGAGAGCTCCGCGAGCGAGGCGAGCACCGCATCGTGCACCGGCCCGACGTCACGTCTGCGAAATGGTCGCAGCGTGAAACGCGGGGTGTACAGCTCGGCGGGGGCGGGTCCCGGCATGGGGAGAGACTATCGCGCTTATTGTCGTGGAATGCTCGATATTTGGTCACGGCTGCGCTCATTGCCGGACGTGGACATGGACACCGACGCCCGCTCTGCAGTGCTCGTGCCGCTCTATCAGGATGCGGTCGGACAGGTGCGCATGGTGCTGACCAAGCGGCCAGACTCGATGCGGACCCATCCGGGTGACGTCGTGTTTCCGGGAGGCCGCATCGAACCGGGGGAGAGTCCCATCGAAGCGGCAGTCCGGGAGGCGTGGGAGGAGGTGGCGCTCCCGCCGGAGTTCGTCGAGGTCATCGGCGGCTTGCCCCCGGTGACCACGCGGGTTCGGACGAACTGGATCGTTCCCGTCGTGGCACGGATCGAGCGACCCAATCAGTTCGTGGCCGACCCGAACGAGGTCGATGTGATCCTGGAGCCGACCCTCGCCGACCTGCTCGACGAGTCGCGGTGGGCGCAGTCGGACTGGATGGGCCACCGGCTCTGGTTCTACGAGTTCCCCGAGGGCACGGTGTGGGGAGCGACGGCGTTCATGGTTCGCAGCCTCCTGGCGCTGGTCCGCGGCTAGACCGTTCGGCGCATCTAGCAGGGTGCGGAAAAGGGGTCCGCCGGTTAGTGACCGAGGATGCGGCAATGCCACGCACGACTTGACGTTGTTTGCAGAACCGGCACCGGTGCTTTTTCCGCACCCTGCTAGCCCCGGACCGTATCGATGAGATCCCACAGCGTGTCGACGTGCCGCTGCTCGGTGAAGGTCTGCCCAACTGAGACCCGGATGAACCGCATGCCGTTGATCGCAGACGGCGTGACGTAGCTCGTGCCAGAGGCGTTGATGCGCTCGGCGAGCGCATCGGTCGCCGCGTCGCCGGCAACGAGCCGAAAGCTGACCAGGCCGAACGGCGTCGGAGCGATCACGTCGAAGCGCGGATCGGCATCGAGGCGAGCCGCGAGATCCTGGGCCATCCGCACGTGGTGACGGATGTGGTGCCGGATCCCTTCGGCGCCATACGAGCGCAACACGAACCACAGCTTGAGCGCACGAAAGCGTCTGCCCATCGGCACGTGCCAGTCGCGGTAGTCGACGACCGCTCCGGATTCGGTCGCGGCGTTCCTCAAGTAGGGCGGGGTGATGCTGAGGGTGTCCACCAAAGCGGTGCGGTCGGCGACGTAGAACACGTTGCAGTCGAAGTTCGTGAACATCCACTTGTGGGGATTGAAGGTGTAGCTGTCGACCAGTTCGAGCCCGTCTTGATGGTGGCGAAACTCGGGACAGATCATTGCCGATCCCGCATATGCGGCGTCGACGTGATGCCACATGCCCCGGGCCCGGGCGATCTCGCCGACGCGGCGGACCGGATCGACGGCGGTAGTACCCGTGGTTCCCACCGCGCTACACACGAATGCAGGTGTCAGGCCGGCGGCAAGATCGGTGGTGACGGCAGCCTCCAGCGCAGCCGGGGACATTGCATAATCGCCGTCGACGTCGATGAGCCTCACGTGCTCGAAGCCCGCGATCTTGGCACCCTTCTCGATCGACGAGTTCGCCTGTGAGGACGCGTACGCCACTGCGTGCGACGCAGTGCCTTTGGTCGAGGCGATACGGCGCGCCACCACGAGTGCGGTGTGGGTGGCATCGGAGGCACTCATCTGGATGACGCCGCCTCCCGGGCCGTCCATCTTCCAAGTCTCGGGCAATCCGAGCAGATCGACGAGCCAGTCCATCATCACCATCTCGATCTCGGTGCAGGCCGGGCTCGTGGACCACAGCATCCCCTGCACCCCGAGGCCTGCTGCTGCCAGTTCGCCGAGGATCGCCGGTGGTGAGGCGTTGGCCGGGAAGTAGCCGAACCAGCCGGGCGATTGCCAGTGGGTGACCCCGGGCATCACGATGCGATTCAGGTCGCCGAGCACTGCGGTGAAGTCCTCCGGCGCCTCCGGGGCGGTTGCCGGCAGCATGGCGCGGATCGCTCCGGGTGTGATGTTTGGCTGGATCGGGAGGTCCTCGACACCCTCCATGTATCCGGCAACCCATTCGACGAGGGCGTGACCGTGGGTCCGGAACTCATCCGGAGACATGTGATAGGAGGTAAACATGCGGTGACCTTAGGAGTGCGCCCGGCCGGCAGCTTCCCGCGGCGAGCAGCCGGTGAGCGACTGACTCTAAGGTCATCCTCGGTTCTACCGGCTCGTTGGGAGGCATCGTGGAGCTCGAGGGCAGGGTTGCGGTCGTGACGGGGGCGGCCAGCGGCATCGGCAAGGCAATGGCGGAACGGTTTGCTGCCGAGGGTGCGGACGTGGCCGTCCTCGACATCGACGGGGATGCGGTGTCGTCGGTGGCGAGGAAGATCGGCGGTTCGGCGTGGCAGCTCGACGTCGCCGATGAGCCGGCCACTCGAGCGGTGGTGCGGAAGATCGAGGAAAGCCTCGGTCCCATCGACTTGTTCTGCTTCAACGCCGGCATCGCAACGGGTGGCGGCGTTGAAGCGACAAACGACGCCTGGCAGCGGACGTGGGAAGTGAATCTCATGTCGCACGTCTACGGGGCACGTGCGGTGCTGCCGTCGATGCTGTCGAGGGGCGAGGGCTACCTGCTCCACACGGCGTCCGCCGCCGGACTGCTCACGAACATCGGTGCCGCACCGTACTCGGTCACGAAGCACGGTGTCGTCTCGCTGGCCGAGTGGCTGTCCGTCACGTATGGAGACCAGGGGATTCGGGTGTCATGCTTGTGCCCGCAGTTCGTCGACACGCCGATGCTCGACCTGTTCGATGCCGGCGGCGAAATGGGCGGCTGGGTGCGCTCCGTTGCGATCAGCGCCGAAGATGTGGCGCAAACGGTCGTCGACGGCATCCGGGCGGAGACGTTCCTGATCCTGCCGCATCCGGATGTGGCGGCGTTCTTCGCCCGCAAGGGAGAGGACTATGACCGGTGGCTGAGCGGCATGCGGAAGCTGCAGTCGAACGTCGGATACGCCCCGCCCGGCTTTGGCGTCGACTGACTGACCCGCCGGTCTACCCGGCCGCCGGTGGGAAGACGACGACCTCGTCGATTCCGATGTCGACCCGATCCCCGGGCGCCACAACGGTGTTGCTCCCAGTGCGGGCGGCGAGCCGGTGGCCGTCTTCGAGCTCGAGGACGAGCAGCTGGTCGTGTCCGTAGAACTCCCGATCGACGACGCGGGCAACGCCGTCGTCCGAACGGATCGGATGGACCCATTCGGGCCGGATCATCACTTGCACCGGGCCACGTAGATCGCCGAACTGCGGGAACGTACCGAGCGGCGTTTCGACCTGGCCGACCGCAGCCACCCCGTCGAGGAACTCGCTCTCGCCGACGAACCGGGCGATCCACGGTGAGGCGGGGCGCCGGTACACGTGCTGGGGCGGGCCCACCTGCACCACGCGCCCTGCCCGCATCACCGCCACGATGTCGGCGATGGCCAGGGCCTCCTCTTGATCGTGGGTCACGAAGACCGTCGTCGTTTCGGCTTCTTTGAGTATGGCGCGGACGTCGCGCCGCATCCGGTCGCGTAGCCCGGCATCGAGATTGGAGAACGGCTCGTCCATCAGGATCACCGCCGGCTTGGGTGCCAGCGCCCTGGCCAAGGCCACTCGCTGTTGCTCGCCTCCCGACAGCTCGTGCGGCATTCGCTTGCCGTGCTCGGCCAGTCCCACCAGCTCCAAGACCTCCAGAACCCGGCCGGTGGCCGAGCGGTCCAGGCCGTACGCAACGTTGTCGGCCACCGTCATGTGGGGGAACAAGGCGTACTCCTGAAACACCATCCCGACGCGCCGCCGCTCCGGCGGCATGTCGAGGTCTGCATCGACAACTCGCAACCCGGCGATGTCGACACGGCCCGAGTCGGGATGCTCGAAGCCGGCTATCACCCGAAGCGCAGTCGTCTTGCCACATCCTGACGGGCCGAGCAAGGCCAGGATCGCCCCGGCCGGGACTTCGAGCTCCAGCCCGTCGAGGGCGCTCGCGCCGTTGAAGCGTTTTGAGATCCCGTGGCAGTGGATGGCAGTTCGGTCGCTCATTGGATACGGCGGGGTCGGACGACGAGCAAGTACATCGGGATCGCCGACACCGCGAGGAGTAGCAAGGCAGGGGCGGCAGCCCTCGCATAGAACAGATCGCTGGTCGTGCTCCAGATGCGGACGGCAAGGGTATCGAATCCAGTCGGCCTGAGCAGCAGGGTCGCCGGCAGCTCCTTCATCGTCGTGAGGAACACCAGGACCCCGCCGGCGAGCAAGCCTTTCCACATCAGCGGCAGGGTGACTCGCCGCAGCGTCTCCATGGCCCCCTTGCCCAGACCGCGTGAGGCGTTTTCGAGGTTTGGGTTCACCTGGAGCAGCGTGGCCTCGCCTGCACTCGTGGCCTGGGCGAGGAACAACGCTCCGTAGACGACAACGAGGAGTGTGAACGACTGGTACAGACCGCCGAGGTAGTTCGAGGCGAAAAACACGACGGCGAGCGCCACCGTGATGTGGGGGAGTGAGAACATCACATAGACGGTGCGATGGAGCCACCGGCTGCCGCGGCTGTGATAGCGCACCGCGAGCACGACGACGGGTATGGCGGCGGCCATCGCCAGGCCCGCCGCAACCAGCGAGCCGGTGAGCGAGCCGGCGACCGCACCCCACTGCATGTCGATCTCCTGACCACCGGTGAGTCCTCTGATGAGCCAGATCACCAGCACCCCGATCGGCAGTGCCAGGGCGAGAAAGGTGAGGCCGGTGAGGAATGCATGAGCTGCGTTGCGGGAGCTTCCCGCGAGTTGGACGGTCGGGGCGGTGCGTCGCGGTTTGGTACCGAAATAGGCGGCGCGGCCCCGAGTCCGCTGTTCGGCCCAGACGATCACGAGCGCCAGCAGGATCAATACCAGCGCGAGCACGGCTGCGGGGGTGCGGTCGAGCCGGCCCTGATACTGCGCGTAGATCACCCGAGTGAAGACGTCGAAGCCCATCAACGAGACGGCGCCAAAGTCCGACAGGGTGTACAGCGCGACCAGGAGCGATCCGGCGGCCACTGCAGGGCGGACTTGCGGGAGCACCACCGTGCGGAACGCACGCCATGGCCCGGCGCCGAGGGAACGCGCCGCCTCCTCGAACGCGGGATCGACGTTGCGCAGGGCGGCCCTGGCTACGAGGAACACGTAGGGGTACGTGGACAGGGTCAGCGCCAGCCAGGCGCCGAAGCCACCCGAGATCGAGGGGATGGTGATGCCGGTCAGGTCGGCGAACAGTCCCCGTGCTCCCGAGAAAGAGAGCAGGGCCAGCGCGAGGACGTAGGACGGGATCACCAGCGGTAGCGAGACGAGCACCGTCCACGTGCGCTTTGCGCCAATGTCGGATCGGACCAGCAGCCATGCAGCGGCGACACCGATGGCGGCGGCCGCTGCAGTCACCGATGCGGTGAAGACGATCGAGCGGAGCAGCAGCGCTCCGGTACGGCCGGTCGCGAGCGTGTCCCATACCGTTGCCGGAGCGGTGGCCACCCGGCCTACCAGGAAGAGCACGGGAATGGTGACCGGCAGGACGATCGCCACACCGAGTACCCACATCCAGCGCGGCGCGCGCAAACCGCGCCGTGTGGGGAGCGGCGCAGGGACGACGGTTTCCGGTGCGGCCGCAGCCGGGTCGGCGACGACCGCCTCGCTCACAACAGGCCGGCCTCCGCTACGAGATCGGTGGCGCGATCGAGCACGGTCGCCAGGTCCGAGAGTGAGATCGGCGGTGGGTTGAGGGTGGTCAGCGGAGGCAGGTCGGGATCAGGAGTCACGCCGGCGGCCAGCGGGTACTCGAACGTCTCCTCCGCAAAGTATCGCTGGGCCTCCTCGCCGAGGAGAAACTCGACGAATCGCTCAGCGCTTTCTCGGCTAGCGCTCGAATCGAGGATGCCAACGCCGGCGGGCATGACGAGCGAGCCGGCACCGCCGCCACTGAGGAAGTGGTTGGCGGCCACAACGCCCTCCCCCTCCTCGGCGATCCGCCGGAACAAGTAGTAGTGATTGACCAAGCCCGTCTCTACCTCGCCGTCGTCCACGGCAGCCACGATGACCGAGTTCCTTGGATACGTCGGGGCGTTGTTGGCGGCGATGCCCTGGAGCCAGGCGAGCGTTGCCGCCTCACCGTCGATGAGGATCTTGGCGGCCACGAAGGCCAGGAAGGAGCCGTTGGTGGGGGCGACCGCCAGCCGCCCCTCCCAGATCGGGTCCGTGAAGCCCTTCTCCGTCGGGGGAAACTCGGCCGGATCGACCTTGGTGGTGTCATACACCACGACGCGGGCCCTACCCGAAACACCGACCCACAGCCCGTTGTCGTCGGAGAAGGCTGCCGGCACATGGCCGGTGATCGAATCGCTCAAGGGGGAGAACAGGCCGTCGAGCGCAACGGCGCCGAGCGACGCCGGATCCTGCGCAAAGAAGACGTCGGCCGGAGAGTTGTCGCCCTCTTCGAGGATGGTGGCTGCCAGTTCCGCGCTGTCGCCGTACCGCACTTCGACGTCGAGGCCCGACGCCTCCTCGAAGTCCGCGATCAGCGGCGCAACCAGGTCCTCGCTGCGTCCGGAGTAGATGGTGAGGGTGGCGTCGTCACCGCCACACGCGGTGGCCAGTACGGCGACGGCTACGGCCATCAGCAGCAGTGTCTTCACCATGTGCGGCACTTCCCCCAATTCGGACGGATGGGACGCTATTTAGCACTACAAGCATAGGGCAAATCGGCCTAACGGATTCTGTCAGCCCTACCTAACAAGGAGCGTCGGGTATGGTGCGGCGATGGCGGAGACCACCTACAGCGTGAAGTTTCGGGAGTATGCCGAAGCGATCTGGGAGATCGAAGAGGAGGGCATCGAGGTCATCCAGGCGCGCATTGCCGATTGGCTCGGCGTGTCCCGTGCGTCGGTATCCGAGATGATGAAACGCATGCACGCCGAGGGCCTGGTCAGTCTCGATGGCGGCATCCGGTTGACAAAGGAGGGTAGGCATCTGGCCGAGGTCATCGTGCGTAGACACCGCCTCTCCGAGCGATTCCTCTCCGAGGTCCTCAAGTTGCCATGGGACAAGGTGCACGCCGAGGCCGAAATCTGGGAGACGACCATCTCGGACGACGTCGAGCGCGCCATGTGGGCCGTCATGGACGACCCCAAGACGTGCCCGCATGGCAACCCCATCCCCGGCGCCGGATACAAGCCGCCCAAGATGAAGCCGATCAGCGCCATGGAAGCCGGGGAGACGCTGCGCCTCGAACGGATCTCGGAAGAGCTGGAGCTGGACGCCGAGATGATGGGCTACCTCGATCGCACCGGATTGCGCCCCGGAGCCGAGGTGGAGCTGCGCCAGCGCGATCCCCACGGGGCGGTCACCGCGGCGGTGAATGGCGAGGCCGTCGGCATCGGTGCCTTCGCCGCCGAGCGACTGTTCGTCGCGCTCGGCTCGTGATTGGTCTTCCCTTCGGGGCTGTTGCCGTCGCGTGGCCTTTGGAGTCTGGTGGGAGCCGCTCAGTGCAATCCGCTACGTGCGCACGTGTGCCGGATACCAAGCTCTGGTGCGGGCTGACGAGGCTACGCACCGTCACCGATCGCCAGATACCGACCATGAACGCCTGCCGCGCCAGACAGCGCCGATCGACACGTCGTGAGCGACGTTGTCCAGGCTCGACTCGAGTGACGGTTGTGACCCGGTCGATGCGTTGACCGAAGGGGGCGACATCGGTCGCGCCGGCCCGTTGGGCAGAGGCGACGAGGTACGCCTCGGCGTAGTCGATGCGGTGCGTTTCGTAGAGCTCGAGGGACCTCAACAACAATGCGGGATCCAGGGTCCGGATCGGCGCAAACGCCACAATGGATCGAACCGTCCGCGCCACGTCTTCGCTCGGCGCTTCGGAGAAGGACTCGAGCACGGAGATCGTCCCGGCAACGATGAGGTCGGCGAGGAGCAGTTCGTCCATGGTCGCCAGGACGCCGTAGCCGGTGCGGCCAGGTCCGGGTGATCACTGGTCAGATGTCGAATGAGGACATTGGTGTCGATGAACGCGGTCACCGACGCGACTCGGCGCGGGAGCGTCGGGTTTGGGCACGAACCGCATCCCAGCGGGCGTGTCGCAACACTTCTCGAGCCCTACGAAGACCAAATGCATGGTGTCACCCTCGCAGATTCTTCGTCGACGGGTTCGAGAAGCTTTCCCATGGATGGTCCTGGGCGAACCGGGCGCCGTTCGCAATGATCGACCAGTCACTTGCCGACGCCCAGGAGAGGGGCATTGGCCAGCCGATCCGGAACCTGTTCCTCCTGACCTCGCTCCCCTCGGAATGCGTATTGTTGGTGCATGACGATTGGCATGCTGGCCGGCGTGGACTTCTCGTCGTGGGAGCAGCCAGACCCGGACCGGGAACCTCGGGAGCTGCTGGAGTTCTGGCTGCGGTACCAGCGTCACGAGTTCATTCGTAAGCTGGGGAACCTCTCATCTGACCAGTTGGCAGCATGGGCTGTCCCTCCCGTCGAACTGTCTGTGCTCGGACTGGTGCGGCACATGACTCAGATGGAGCATGTCTACCTGTCTTGGGGACTGGGTGGGCGCGAACAAGCCCTTCGATACGGGGAGGATGACTAACCGGCGGCACCGTCGAAACCATCGAGGATGACCTTCGCTGGTACTTCGAGGAGCTCGCCCTGTCGGATGGGGCGATCGCCGAGATGGAGTCGCTCGACGCTGTTGGATCGGGGCATGGCCGCCCGTTGCGAGCCACCCTGGTGAAGATGGTCGACGAGTACGCCATCCATGCGGGCCAAGTCCACATGCTGAGATTCGCGGCACTCGGCGAGATGATCCGGTAGCTCCTGTCTCGGCCGCCTGTGGTCTGAGGCGGAGGTCCCGCGGGAGAACTCTCACCAGCCCCTCATCATGATCCGCTCGGTCTGTCGAGTTGGTTCGGGACGCGTGGCAGAGCGATAGGGTTCCGCTCGGCATCGGCCGGGACTTCGCCTAGCGGGACGTTTGAGCCGTCTCGATCCATCGGCGGGCGGCGGTGTCGAATGGCTCGATCCGCTGAGTGAGCAGGTCCACCGCCTCGTCGACTGCCGATCGGGCGCTGTCGACCAGGTGCTGCGGGTAGCGGAGGGTACGCTGGTGGGCTGCGAACTCGTCCTCATCGAGAACCTCGATGGCACCGCCGACGGTGCGCACGACGTCCGATCGAGGTCGATCTGATGCACCGCGTCGCCGTACCAGGTGGGCGGTGTGCCGATGTTCACGTAGAGCTCGTGGAAGTGGTGGCGCCAGTAGAACTCAGTGATCCACCACTGGTCGACCGGCACCAGGCTCACGAAACCCGTGCACAGCTGGCGAGGCGGCTCGTCGCCGCGCTGGGCGACGGTTTCCGGTGGGGCATGCAGCCAGACGCCGTGCTCGTCCTCCCCGAGTCGGGTCATCGTGTACTGCCAGTGACGTCGATCGGGCCACTTGCGGCTATCCATGTGCAGCTTGGTCATCGGCTCAGAGCCGGAGAGCGCGTGCGACCTCGAAGCGGACTTGGAAGTCCGGATCCCCTTCGAGACGGGCTATGGCCTCCCGACTCGCGTCGACCCCGAGCTCGGCCAGCGTGCGGACGGCCTTCCAGCGAATCCAGGCGTCGTCGCTGTCGAGCGCGGCCTCGAAGAGCTCCCGCAAGGCCTCGTCTTCGGAGTCGGCGGCGGCGTCTATCGCGGCCCGGCGCACGATACGAGCGTCATCCGCTGCCCCGCGGCGCACGGCCTTGCGACGCACCTCGTCGTCGTCGGACTCAGCGAGGATCGCTACCGCCACCCGGCGCAGCTTGGCGTCATCGGCGTTGAGCGCCTCCACGAGACGGGCCCGCTCCTGCGGTGCGTCAGGGTCGAGCAGGTGGAGCTCGGAGGGGCGCACATCGAGGTGAACGTGGCCGGCCTCGCGCATCATCTGTTCCCGCGTGCGCGGCGCCTCCGTCACCGGCTCACCGGTTGCGAAGAGCCGCGTCACCAAACCGAGGAGCGGATCCAGCCGCTCCTCCCACGACGCCGACCGCTCGAGACCAATGGTGACGAAGTCGCCTGCCACCATGACGTCGGTGACGTCACCTTCGGAAAGCAGGCGTGCAGCTCGCTCGTCGCGCGGCGTGCCGTCGGTGCGCCGATACCAAACCCCAGGTTCGGGGACGCCCCCGGTCGTGAACTTGACCTTGCGGGGATGCGGTGTCGGCTCGGGTACGACGGGACCATCGAAGACCCGCTCGAAGATCGATTTTACGGTCGCGGCCGCACCCGAGGTCCACAGCACGTAGGCGCCGTCCCTGATTCCGTGGGCGATGCGCATTCCGTCACCCAGCTCGTGCTGCCACCAACCCTTGGTGACGTGGGGCGTCACGAGGGCGCTGAGCGATCGCGCATCGGCATCCGTCCACGGGGCTGCCGAGAAGAACTGCTTGAGCATCGTCTTGAACCGCCCCAGCGACTCGAACGGCAGATGCATTGCCACCTCGTAGGTGATGAAGTTGGACGCATCGGCGGTGAGCTCCCGTGCCCCGATTGCGGCTCGAGAGGCGTCGAGGTCTGAGGGAGCGCTGTTCACGTGCGCAATGATGGCAGGTCTCGCGAGCTTGCCACGAGTCGCACCCCTCGACCCGGCGCGGCGGCCGACGATCGCGGTCGTCTCAGCTCTCCGCCAGCCGCAGCAACCCGACGACGAGGCCTTCGACGACCGCCTTCCAGCTGGCGTCGATGATGTTCTCGCTCACGCCGACGCTGCCCCACACCTCGTCACCGTCGCTGTTCTCGACGAGCACCCGTACCCGCGCCGACGAACCGTCCGACGAGTCGAGGTCGCGGACCCGGAAGTCGGTCAGGCGAATGCGATCGATGTTCGGATAACGCCCAGTGAGGGCCGCCCGCAAGGCCCGGTCGAGGGCGCTGACCGGTCCGTCGCCTTCGCGGGTCGTCACCACGCGCTCGTCGCCGACATGGACCTTGACCGTGGCCTCGGCCACGACCTCGTGATCGCGGTGCTCGACGAACACCCGGTAGGACTCGACCCGGAAGAAGTCCTGCTTCCAGCCTTGCGCCTCTCGCAACAGCAGCTCGAACGATCCGTCGGCGGCTTCGAATTGGTAGCCCCGGTGCTCCAGCTCCTTGATGCGGTCGACGACCTGCTGCGCCGCCTCGTTGCTGAGGTCGAGGCCCTGGGCTTTCGCCTTGGCGAGGACGGTCGAACGACCCGCCAGCTCGGACACGACCACCCTCGTTGCGTTGCCGACGACCTCGGGGGAGAGGTGCTCGTAGGCGTCGGGCCGCCGCGCCAGCGCCGAGGTGTGGAGCCCGGCCTTGTGCGTGAAGGCCGATGCCCCGACGTATGGCAGATGGGGGTCGAGCGTGAGGTTGATGACATCGGCGATGTGGTGCGACACGGACGTCAGCCGGGTCAGCCGCTCGCGGGGAATGGTGTCGATATCCATCTTCACCGACAAGTTGGGGATCAACGAGCACAGATCGGCGTTGCCGGTGCGTTCTCCGTAGCCGTTGACGCAACCTTGGACCTGATACACGCCCTCGAGGACCGCAGCCAGTGAGTTGCCCACCGCCATGCCGGAGTCATTGTGGAAGTGGCAGCCGAGCGTCGCGTCGGACACAGCCTCGCCCACCTCGCCGACGATGCGCTGGACTTCGTGGGCGAGGAAGCCTCCGTTGGTATCGCACAGCACGAGGCGCTCCGCACCCGCCTCATGGGCGCCGCGCAGCACGGCGACGGCGAAGTCCGGGTTACTGCGGTAGCCATCGAAGAAGTGCTCGGCGTCGAAGAACACTCGCCGTCCCTGGCTGCGGAGGTAGGCGATCGAGTCCTGCACCATGGCGATCGCCTCGTCGTGGCTCGTTCGCAGAGCATGCTCGACGTGATAGTCCCACGCCTTGCCCACGAGGCAGATCACGCCGGTGTCGGCCGCAAGCAGGGCGGCGAGTTGCTCGTCCTCCTCAGGACGGACCTTCGCTCGCCGTGTCGAGCCGAAGGCGACGAGCTCGGCGAGCTGGAGGTCGAGCTCGGACTTGGCGCGTGCGAAGAACTCGTCGTCCTTCGGATTGGCGCCGGGCCATCCACCCTCCACAAACGCGACGCCGAGGTCGTCGAGCAAAGCGGCGATGCGCAGCTTGTCGCCGGCGGTGAGCGAGATACCTTCTTGTTGGGTTCCGTCGCGGAGCGTGGTGTCGTAGATCTCGACGCTCTTCATGGTGTCCTCGATGGTGGGGAAATGAAAAACCCCCCGGAAGTCGGAGGGTCGGGGCGCACACGCCTGTCGGCAGCCGTGCGCCGCTACGTAATGATGATGCCGGAGAGCCGGTCGGTCGTCGTCATGGCCGCCGAGTATGACTCTGCCGTGTGGCTCCGTCAAGGTGGACACGCGTTTGGGGGCGCCCGGTGGGCGCCCCCAAACTGTCGATGTTTTCGTGGTGTCAGCTAGGCCGTTGGCCCCGCACCGCCACCTGGTCCGCCGCTGTCGCTCGGGCTCAGGTACTTCGCCCACCACCTCTTGGCCGTGTCGATGCCACCAACGCCGAAAGCGATGGCGAATGCGATACCGATGCCGCCGAAGATGGCCGTCGTCAAAGCATTGACGAAGAAGCCGATTTCGAGGATTTCCATCGCCGTCACGAGGCCGAACAGGATGAAGCCGACCCGAGTCAGCCACGGCAGCCACGTGACGCCGTTGGTGTTGGCCCATGGAGCCACGAGGTCGGCCACGAACTTGCCGACGGCTGCTGCCAGTACCACCACGATGAACGCAATGAAGATCAACGGCAGCACTGCGAGGAATCGCTGCAGCAAGACGACAACGGCGTCGAACTCCAACGCCTGGAACGCCGCGAGCAGGATTTCTTTGGTATCGGCTTAGTAGAGGACGTTGTAGACGGTGATCTACTAATTGTTGTCGATTCAATGGGTAAAACACACTCCATCAATCCAGTAAACACCAACGTCCCGCATCCCGCTGGACAGGGCTGGACTTTCACGCCGCGATAGGAAG